>NZ_JBSNCD010000003.1:0-657846 GCF_053764735.1 Rhodococcus sp. 5G237
CCAGCAAGCTGGGCTTCATCGTTCGACTTGCATGTGTTAAGCACGCCGCCAGCGTTCGTCCTGAGCCAGGATCAAACTCTCCGTTGAAGACTCACAATCACCCCGAAGGGGCAATCAGTCAAAGACAAAAGAGTCAAATCACTAGCATAAAAACTCAAACTAGCTGTAAAACACTGACCATCCCAGACGGAAGAATGAGACGATCAGCAAATACCCACCCCATCCAAACTGATGGAGCGGAGTACCAAATAATATTGGCACTGACATTCATCGGCACACTGTTGAGTTCTCAAAGAACACGCACACACCATCGATCCCGAACCTTCCGGTTCGTTCACTCCGGGGTGACTGTTCATCAGGAGGTCTCTTCGACCTCCGGGGCCACCGACCTTACCAGAAGAATCGGGGGCTCGTAACCAAGTTCAGGCGCCTTCGTCCAACCTCGTTGTCCCGTTCCTCTCGGCCCGGGTCGGTGTCCGTGTCGCTCTGACCTGGATTAAGTTACGCGAGGATCAACTGCCTGCCAAATCGCCTGGTCAGAGGGGGTAACCCTCGAGGAAAGCCCAGGTGGATGTCCCCGAAAAGCGCCGACCGGACGGAAATCGCTTCCGGTGACGCCGGACACAGGGCCCGACCAGGGATTCTCCCTAGTGCGACAGGAGTCGGCCTTCCTCGACACCCACCCGCTCGATGGTTCCGCCGAGCTCCTGGAGGATCTCGACGAACCGCGGATAACCACGGTCGATGTGGTAGACGTCGTGCACTTCCGTGACCCCGTCCGCACACAAGCCGGCGAGCACCAGACCTGCGCCGGCACGGATGTCCGATGCCCACACGGGAGCACTCGACAACTGCTCCACTCCCCGCACGACCGCGTGATGACCGTCGGTGCGGGCGTCCGCACCGAGACGCACCATCTCCTCGACGAACCGGAACCGTGCTTCGAAGACGTTCTCGGTGATCATCGACGTCCCGTCGGCGATGGCCGCGAGACCGATGGCCATGGGCTGCAGGTCGGTGGGGAATCCCGGATACGGCAGCGTCGCGAAGTTGACGGCACGGGGCCGCTCCTTCTGCACGACATGGAATCCGTCGGCCAACGGCATGACTTCGGCGCCGGCACTGCGCAACTTGTCCAGCACCAAAGCGAGGTGCTTCGGATTGACGCCGCGGACGGCGATATCGCCCCGCGTCATCACTGCTGCGATCCCCCACGTCGCCGCAACGATCCGGTCGCCGATGCACCGGTGCTCGGTGGGACGGAGGGACGAGACTCCCGAGACCCGCAGCGTCGTACTGCCCGCACCGGTGATTCGCGCCCCCATGCGGACGAGCATGTTGCACAGGTCGACGATCTCGGGTTCGCGGGCCGCGTTGTCGATGGTCGTGTCCCCCTTGGCGAGGACGGCGGCCATGAGGATGTTCTCCGTCGCTCCCACCGAAGGAAACGCCAGACGGATGGTGGCACCGTGCAGATCGTCCGCTTCCGCGACGACGCATCCGTGCTCGATCGACGAGTGGGCGCCGAGCAGTCGCAGACCTGCCTGGTGCATGTCGAGCGGACGGGAGCCGATGGCGTCGCCGCCGGGCAGCGCCACGATCGCCTTGCGGCAGCGTGCAACCAGCGGGCCGAGTACGCAGACCGACGCCCGGAACTGCCGCACTGCCGCGAAGTCGGCGCGGTACTCGGGTTCGGCAGGCGTCGTGATGCGTACGGCGTCGCCTTCGAGTTCGACCTCGCAGCCGAGTCCACGCAGGACATCGGCCATCAGGGGCACGTCGAGGATGTCGGGGCAGTTGGTGATCGTGGTGGTGCCCTCGGCGAGCAGTGCCGCGGCCATCAACTTGAGGACGCTGTTCTTGGCACCCCCGACGACGACGTCGCCGGAAAGGCGGTTCCCACCTGTGACAAGAAAGCGTTCACTCACAACGACACAGCGTAACGGGCGTGTCCGCAGGAAGAGCAGAGCCGGTACCGTGACGCTCATGGCAGTCCACCTGACACGGATCTATACGCGCACCGGAGACGACGGAACGACGGGACTCAGCGACTTCTCGCGCGTCTCGAAGAACGACCCTCGTCTGGTCGCCTACGCCGATTGCGACGAGACCAACGCGGCGATCGGTGTGGCGCTCGCACTGGGAGCGCTCCCGGAACGGCTCGTCCCGGTGCTACGTCAGATCCAGAACGATCTCTTCGATGCCGGCGCCGATCTGTCGACGCCCGTGGTCGAGGACCCGAAGTACCCGCCGCTGCGGATCACACAGCAGTACATCGACCGGCTCGAGGGATGGTGCGACGAGTTCAACGAGGAGCTGGAACCGCTCAACTCGTTCATTCTTCCGGGCGGCACGCCGGGGGCTGCTCTGCTGCACACCGCGAGGACGGTCGCACGACGTGCGGAACGGTCGGCGTGGGCAGCGGTGGACGCGGCTCCGGACGATACGAACGTCCTGCCGGCGAAGTACCTGAACCGGCTCTCGGATCTGCTCTTCATCCTGTGCCGGATCGCGAACCCGGACGGCGACGTGCTGTGGAAGCCGGGGGCGGGCGCGTGAGGAAGTCCCTCTAGAGGGGGCGGCGGCGCTGCGACCGGCCGTCCGGCCTGGATTCGACCCAGGACATGAAGGCCATCAAAGCGCCGCTGTCGAGCGCGATCTCGTAGGAGTCGTCGCGATCGATCACATCGAGGATCACGATGTCCTCGGTCATGATGTCGAATTCACTGCCTTCCGGCTTGCGCCGCGAACGCACATCGATGCCCTGACGGGTCAGGCGTACGTCGGGTCCGGGCCGAAGGCTCGAAAGCTTGAAGAAAGCGAGTGTGTCGTCGCCGTACCGAACGATTCCGTGCCTCCAGCCGGAACCCTCGTTCTGAGGCATCACTCGCAGAATGGCGGCGGTACCCCCGCCGCGCAGGGTGAAGAGGCGGTACAACAAAGCCGCGACGGAGACCGCGAGCAGCACCACAAGGATATTGAGAATCAGAAATCCAGGTGACACTGCTCGTCGGCTCCGTCGCGGCTTCTCGTTGTTCGACGATCAGGCTCGTTCGACAGCCCGCAGGCGGCCGCGGGCCGCTGCGATCTCCGACTCGTCACGATCTGCATCGTTCAGAGTCGACTTGGCTGCCTCGACGTCGATGTCCTCCACGCGGTCGGCGGCTTCGGCGAGCACCGTCACCGTCGTCGCGGTCACCGAGAGGAATCCGCCATGGACGGCCATGACGATCCGCTCACCGTCCGCGGTCCTGACGGACACGACGCCACCCTCGACGAGCTGGCCGAGCACGGGCTCGTGACCGGGCATGATGCCGATCTCGCCCTCGGTGGTCTGGGCGGTGACGAGAGTCGCCGATCCGGACCACACACGCTCCTCGACGGCAACGATGTCCACGCTCATCTCAGCCACGGTGGCCTACTTTCCGGCGATCTTCTTGGCTGCAGCCTCGACGTCGTCGAGTCCACCGCAGCTGTTGAACGCCTGCTCGGGCAGGTGGTCGAACTCGCCCTTGCACACGCGGTCGAAGGCCTCGATGGTGTCGGCGAGCGGCACGACCGAACCCGGCTGACCCGTGAACTTCTCGGCGACGATGAAGTTCTGGCCGAGGAACTTCTGGAGACGACGGGCACGGGCGACCGTGACCTTGTCCTCTTCGGAGAGCTCGTCCATACCGAGGATGGCGATGATGTCCTGCAGTTCCTTGTACTTCTGCAGGATGCGCTTGACCTCGTTGGCCACCCGGAAGTGGTCGGCACCGACGATGCCCGGCTCGAGGATTCGCGAGGTCGACGTCAGCGGGTCCACAGCGGGGTAGATACCCATCTGCGAGATCGGACGCGAGAGCTCGGTGGTCGCATCGAGGTGAGCGAACGTCGTGGCCGGCGCGGGGTCGGTGTAGTCGTCGGCGGGCACGTAGATCGCCTGCAGCGAGGTGATCGAACGGCCACGCGTCGAGGTGATGCGCTCCTGGAGCTCACCCATCTCGTCTGCCAGCGTGGGCTGGTAACCCACGGCCGACGGCATACGGCCGAGGAGGGTCGAAACCTCCGAGCCGGCCTGCGTGAAGCGGAAGATGTTGTCGATGAACAGGAGCACGTCCTGTCCTTGGACGTCGCGGAAGTACTCCGCCATCGTCAGGGCCGACAGAGCGACGCGCATACGCGTGCCCGGCGGCTCGTCCATCTGGCCGAAGACGAGGGCGGTGTCCTGGAGGACGCCCATCTCTTCCATCTCGAGGTGGAGGTCGGTGCCCTCACGGGTGCGCTCACCGACGCCGGCGAACACCGACGTACCGGAGAACTCACGCGCGATACGGGTGATCATCTCCTGGATCAGAACGGTCTTGCCGACACCGGCACCACCGAACAGACCGATCTTGCCGCCCTTCACGTACGGGGTCAGCAGGTCGATGACCTTGATGCCGGTCTCGAGGATCTCGGTCTTGCCCTCGAGCTGGTCGAAGGCCGGGGGCTTGCGGTGGATGCCCCACTGCTCCCCGTCGCGGCCGGTGCCCGGCGCGTCGAGGCAGTCGCCCAGCGCGTTGAACACGTGGCCCTTGACGACGTCGCCGACGGGAACCGAGATCGGCTTGCCGGTGTCGCTGACGGGGGCGCCACGCACCAGGCCGTCGGTGGGCTGCATCGAGATCGTGCGGACCAGGTTGTCACCCAGGTGCTGCGCGACCTCGAGGGTCAGGGTCTTCGCCACGGACGGCAGAGTGACCTCTGCGTGCAGGGCGTTGAACAGCTCGGGCACGGCGCCACGCGGGAATTCCACGTCGACGACGGCGCCGATGACGCGGACGACGCGCCCGGCAAGGGCCGACGCCGCACCGGCGTTGTTGTCGGTTACTGCTGCGGTCATTGTGGTTCAGTCACTTCCTGCACTCGAGGCGAGCGCACCGGCACCGCCGACGATCTCGCTGATTTCCTGGGTGATCTGGGCCTGGCGGGCCTGGTTCGCCTGACGGCTGAGGGTGTTCACCAGTTCCGTCGCGTTGTCCGTCGCGGCCTTCATGGCGGTACGACGGGCTGCCGACTCGGAGGCCGCCGCGTCCAGCAGCGACGCGTAGATGCGCGTGCTGATGTACTTCGGCAGGAGAGCCTCGAGCAGAACTCCGGCCTCCGGCTCGAAGTTGTACACGGCCTGCGGTCCCTCGGTGTCCGTAGCGCGGCGTCCGTCGGTGAGCATGTCCTCGCCGAGGTCGATCTCGTCCTCGGTGATGCTCACCTCGAGCGGAGCCATCCTGCGAACCTGGGGGGTCTGGGTCAGCATCGACACGAAGCGGGTGTAGACGATGTGCAGTTCGTCGACGCCCTCGATGGTGCCCTCGCCGTTCGGGGCGGGCACCTCGGTGCCCGAACCCGCCATGAACAGCTCGACCAGGTGACGGCTCGCCTTCGCGGCGTCCGTGTAACGGGGGTCCTGCGAGAAGCCCGTCCAGGCAGCGGCCACTTCACGCTCACGGAACGTGTAGTAGCCGAGGCCCTTGCCGCCCATCACGTACAGCACAGGCTCCTTGCCCTCGCTGAGGAGCAGCTGACGCAGCTCCTCGGCTTCCTTGAGGACGTTGGAGTTGTAACCGCCGGCCATACCGCGGTCGCTGGTCACGACCAGCACTGCGGCACGCTTGGGGTTCTCGCGCTCGTTGAGCAGGGGGTGATCCAACGAGGCCGACGCACTCGCCAGCTCGGAGAGCACCTTGGTGATCTCCTCGGCGTACGGCTTGGACGCTGCCACTCGGGCCTGGGCCTTCGTGATACGCGACGTCGCGATCAGTTCCTGCGCCTTGGTGATCTTCTTGGTCGAGTTGACCGACTTGATCCGCGAGCGCAGTTCGCGCAAGTTCGCCATTCGTCGATCACACTCCCTTCACTGGACGCTGGGTCATGGACTCCCCGCTCACTTGCGAACGGTGGTGCGCTTGACGGAGACCTGCTCCTGCTGGACCTCGTCGGCACCGAGGGCCTCGGCCTCTGCCTCGTTCACGACACGGCTGCCGTCGGAGGCGATGAAGCCCTCCTTGAACTTGGCGGTCGCGGCGGTGAGAGCCTCGATCGACTCGTCGGACAGGGCCTTGCCACCGGCGATCTGCTCGTAGACGCCTGCGGCGTTGCGGTGCAGATCCTCGAGGAGCTCGGCCTCGAAGCGACGCACGTCCTCGACCGGAACCGAGTCGAAGACACCTTCGCCGGCGAGGTAGATCGACACGATCTGGTCCTCGACCGCGATGGGCGCGTACTGGTCCTGCTTGAGGAGCTCGACGAGACGCTGACCGCGCTCGAGCTGAGCCTTCGATGCGGCGTCGAGGTCGGAGGCGAAGGCGGCGAAGCCTTCGAGCTCACGGAACTGCGCAAGCTCGAGACGCAGCGAACCGGAGACCTTCTTCATGCCCTTGGTCTGGGCGGCGCCACCGACTCGGGAAACCGAGATACCGACGTTGATGGCGGGGCGGACACCCTTGTTGAACAGGTCGGACTCGAGGAAGACCTGGCCGTCGGTGATGGAGATGACGTTGGTCGGGATGTAGGCCGACACGTCGTTCGCCTTGGTCTCGATGATCGGCAGGGCCGTCAGCGAGCCGCCACCGAGCTCGTCGGAGAGCTTGGCGGAGCGCTCCAGCAGACGCGAGTGCAGGTAGAAGACGTCGCCGGGGTATGCCTCGCGGCCCGGCGGACGACGCAGCAGCAGCGAGATGGCGCGGTAGGCCTCGGCCTGCTTGGTCAGGTCGTCGAACACGATCAGGACGTGCTTGCCCTGGTACATCCAGTGCTGGCCGAGGGCCGAACCGGTGTAGGGGGCGAGCCACTTGAAGCCGGCGGAGTCGGAGGCCGGAGCCGCAACGATGGTGGTGTACTCCATCGCGCCGTTCTCCTCGAGTGCCTGCTTGACACCCGCGATGGTCGAGCCCTTCTGGCCGATCGCGACGTAGATGCAGCGGACCTGCTGCTTCGGGTCGCCGGTCTCCCAGTTCGCCTTCTGGTTCAGGATCGCGTCGATGCAGACCGCGGTCTTACCCGTCTTGCGGTCGCCGATCACGAGCTGACGCTGGCCGCGGCCGATCGGGGTCATCGCGTCGATGGCCTTGATGCCCGTCTGCAGCGGCTCCTCGACCGGCTGGCGCTCCAGCACGGTCGCGGCCTGCAGCTCGAGGGCGCGGGTCTCATCGGCTTCGATGTCGCCGAGGCCGTCGATCGGCTGACCGAGCGGGTTCACGACGCGGCCGAGGAAGTTGTCGCTCACCGGCACCGACAGAACGTCGCCGGTCCGCTTGACTTCCTGGCCTTCCTCGATGGTCTGGAAGTCGCCCAGGATAACGGCACCGATCTCGGTGGCCTCGAGGTTGAGGGCCACACCGAGGACGCCGCCGGGGAACTCCAGCAGCTCGTTCGCCATCGCCGACGGCAGACCGCTGATGTGCGCGATGCCGTCACTGGTGTCGACGACCACGCCGACCTCCTCGCGGGAGGCCTCCGGGGAGTAGCTCGCGGTGTAATTGTCAATCGCGCTACGGATCTCGTCGGAGGAGATCGTCAGCTCCGCCATGTTCTTCCTGCTCTCGGTATCTGGTCTTCGAAAAGATCTATGTGTGTGTTCGGTAGTGGACTACGTGAGGCTCTTGCGCACTGCAGCGAGTCGACCCGCGGCACTACCGTCGATGACCTCGTCGCCCACCCGGACGACCAATCCACTGAGAAGCTCGGGATCGACCTCGACGTGCACCGTCACAGGCTTCCCGTAGATGCGGGTCAGGGTCGCGGTGAGCCGCTCCTCCTGCTTCGCATCGAGCGGTGCCGCGCTGCGGACGTGCGCGACGGCACGGTCCCGCTGGGCCGCGGCGAGCGCCGACAACTCGTCGAACGTCTCGGCCGGCGACGTGCTCAGCCGACCGACCGCGTGGACCGCCAGCGCCTCGGTGACCGCGGTGACCTTGCCGTACAGCAGGCGCGTCAGCAGATCACGCTTGGCCGAAGCCGGGGTGCTGCGATCCGAGAGCGTCTGCTCGAGTTCGGGGTCGCCGGCCACGATGCGACCGAGGCGGAACAGTTCGTCCTCGACGGTGTCGAGCTGGTCCTGGTCCGCCGCCGCCTTCAGCAGTGCCTCACGGCCGAGCTGGACGAGCGAGCCGGTCAGGTCGGACTGTGCCGACCAGTCCTGCCCCGCTGCGGCCTTGACGGTCGCGAGGGTCTGGGCCGAAACCTTGCCGCCGAAGACCTGCTCGGCCAGCCGCTCGCGAACGGCAGCCGGGGCCGAGGCGTCGGCCAGCGCGGTCCGGAGGGCCCGCTGGCTGTCGAGCGCCTCGACCACCGAGAAGAGTTCGGAACCGGCCTGAGCCGCAGCGGCAGTCGCGGCACCCGAGCCCAGGGCGGACTGCAACGCGGAACGCGTATGAGCGAGTGCCTCACGGCTTGCTGCGTACATGGTGCTCACTTTCCGGATGCAGAGTCAGCGCTGAGGGAGTCGAGTTCGTCGAGGAACCGATCGATCGAGCCGGCACGCTTCACGTCGTCCGCGAGCGCTTCGCCGAGGATCTTCTCGGCGAGATCCACGGAGCTGCGTCCGAGATCGCTACGCAGCTCGGCCACGATCTGCTGGCGCTGGGCCTGCAGCTGGTTGTGACCGGCGGCGACGATACGGTCGCTCTCCTCCTGGGCCTGCGCCTTCATGTCGGCGATGATCTGCTGGCCCTGGGCACGGGCCTCTTCACGGATCTGCGCCGCCTCGGTGCGGGCCTCGGCGAGCTGGCTACGGTACTGCTCGAGCGCGGCCGCAGCCTCCGCCTGAGCTTCCTCTGCCTTCTTGATGCCGCCTTCGATCAGCTCCGAACGCTCGTCGAGCACCTTCTGGAACATCGGAAGCACGAACTTCCAGAAGACGAATCCGACGAGGATCAGGGCGACCAGCGACCAGACGATGTCGTATGTCGCGGGGAGAAGAGGATTGGGAGTCTCCCCTTCCTCTGCCGCGAGGATCAGGATGCTGTCAGCCATTGTGATCGTCGGATCAGAAGATGAAGCCGGCGACGATGCCGATCAGCGCGAGGGCCTCGGTGAATGCGATACCGAGGAACATCGTGGTGCGCAGCTGGCCGGCCATCTCGGGCTGACGAGCCATGCCCTCGATCGCCTTGCCGACGACGATGCCGATGCCGATGCCGGGGCCGATGGCGGCGAGGCCGTAGCCGATGGCGCCTGCACCCGAGATCGTGGTCTCCTGGGCGAGGACGTCTGCTGCCTGAAGCGCAACGCTCATTGGTGTTCCATTCCCTTTCTTGTGGCTCGGCCCCGGGAGTCGGCAACCGAGTCAGTCTTTGTGTAGATGTGGGTCGTGCCGTTCGTCGAGCTAGTGCTCTTCGGCGTGCAGGGCCAGGTCGATGTACACCGCGGTGAGCAGCGCGAAGATGTAGGCCTGCAGGACGATCACCAGGAGCTCGAAGAAGGTGAACGCGATTCCGCCGATGAGAGAACCGATGCCGAACACCTTCATGAAGCCGTCGGAATCGAAGAAGAAGAACTGCGTGGCACTGAAGAACAGCACGAGCATGATGTGACCGGCCAGCATGTTGGCCATGAGACGAATGGTCAGCGTGAACGGCCGCAGAATGAACGTCGAGACGAACTCGATCGGGATCACCAGCACGTGGAGAGCGGGCGGCAGGTTCGGGATGACGATGCTGCTCTTGACGTAGCGGAAGAATCCGTACTTCTTGATGCCCACATAGTTGAAGACGATGTAGGCGAGTGCCGCGAGCACGATCGGCATGCCGATTCGTGCGTTGGACGAGATGTTGAGGAACGGGATGACCGATGTCAGGTTCAGACCGACCACCAGGAAGAAGATGGTGACGATCACCGGGAGGAACCGGCGTCCCTGTTCCTTACCGAGGATGTCCTCGGCGATATGGATCCGGACGAAGTCGAGCATGATCTCGGCGACGTTCTGCACGCCCCGCGGCACGATCTTCGGACTCCGCAGCGCGAAGAAGAAGAACAGCGCGACGATCAGGGCGACGGCGACGCGGATGAGCATCAGCCGGTCCATCTCGAAGGGGGTGCCTTCGAACAGGACTGCCGGTGGGAAAAAATCAGCTAGTGACGGCGCGTGGAATTCTCCGGCTGCCAAGGTGGTGACGCTCAGCGCTCTCTCCCGTAGTCGGCCGCAGGCATGCCGTCTGCGGTTCGATCGGACATTGACGATCCAGAAGTCGACCAGGTCGGCTCGCGTATTCGCCAGTGGTCCGAACCGCGTGAACGGTCCCGCTTCCTGCCGGTGTCGGCGACTCTCGTCGACTCGGCGGCCATTTGAACATGACCGCCTACGAAGTCACAACTGCGCACCCTCTTCGAACCCGATGCGGGCAGCGTCACTTTCGTAGAACTCACCCTACCAACTGCTCTACGACAGTGCGTAGGTGGGTTCCTACGTGGGGGGTTATGGACAAGCGGTACTACTACCGATCGTCGTTGTCGGATCCGGAGGACGCCTGAGGATCGACGTACAGGGCGCGCTGCGAGAGCACCCCGTAGGTCTCGGCTCCCAGAACGATGACCAGGGCGAACACGATGGTGAGGACGAGCGCGTTGCGGTTGTAGAAGTCGAGCGAGTCGAGCGAACCCATCACGACGATCGCGAGGATCAGCTTCAGCAGCCAGGTGCCGAGAAGTACGGCTCCGGCGGTCATCGCCGGCATCTTCGACGTCAGGAGAACGCCGAGTGCGGTGAAGAGGATGAACCCTCCGCCGACAGCCGCTCCGATGAGTGCACCCCACAGGCCGGGCATCCCGGCGACGAGCACCGAGATCACCGACGCCACGACGGCGAGCGCGAGAAGACCGAGGGCTCCGTACCGCACGGCCGCACGCATCGGCGCGATCGGGTCGGGCAGCGAGGGCAGACCGTGGTCGGGTTCGGGATGATCCGGGTTCGTCACGATATCCGAGCCTAACCGACCTCTCGGGAGTGCTCCGGCGGCGTCTCCCCCGACTCGTCGTGCCGCCGCAGCGACGGCACGGCGGTCACCACGAGGGCGAACACGAGACCACCCGCGAGGATCAATACCACCGCCCGCCGGTCGAGCAGCGAGGAACCGACGGCTCCGAAGGCCAGGATGCCGACCCACAGGTAGAGCAGCAGCACCACGCGACGGTGCGAGTGCCCGATCTGCAGCAGGCGGTGGTGGAGGTGCATCTTGTCGGGGCTGAACGGGCTGACGCCGGCCCGGGTGCGCCGCACGATCGCGAGGAGCAGGTCGAGGATCGGGATGAACATCACGGCACCGACCAGGATCAGCGGTGAGAGCAGACCGAGCAGGTCGCGCGAACCGTAGGCGCTGAGCGGGATGAGGCCCGAGGCGCTCGTGGAGATCGCGGCGAGCATGAGACCGATGAGCATCGACCCGGAGTCGCCCATGAAGATCCTGGCGGGCTGGAAGTTGTGCGGCAGGAAACCGAGGCAGGCGCCGGCGAGGGCCGCGGCCATGAGGGCCGGGGGGTAGGCGGAGACGTCGCCGCCCTGATCGAGCAGCAGCCCCACGGAGAACGCGCAGATCGCGAGTGCGGCGATGAGCCCCAGTCCGGCCGCCAGTCCGTCGAGCCCGTCGACGAAGTTCATCGCGTTGATCGTCACCGCGGCGACGGCGACGGTGATGAGGCCGCCCTGGAGCTGGTCGAGCACGAGTGTCGAGGCACTGAACGGGTCGTAGATGACGATCCAGCTCACGCCCATGACCACGAGCACGCCGGCCGCGGTGACGATCAAGCCGACGAACTTGGTGAGCGCATCGAGTCCCCACCGGTCGTCGACGATGCCGACGACGACGATGATCGAGGCCGCGACGAGCGCCGCCCCCATATCCGGGGTGTACTCGAAACCCCTTGTCAGAGCAGGCAATTGCTGAGCGAAGACAATTCCCGCGACGAGGCCGATGTACATGCCGACCCCACCCATCCGGGGGGTCGGGGTCACGTGCACGTCGCGGTCGCGAGGAACGGCGACCGCTCCGAACTTCAGCGCGAGGATCCGCACCACACCGGTCGCGAGGAAGGTCACCACCGCGGCGGTGAGCAGGACGAGGAGAAGCTCCCGGATGGGAACGCCGGCGCCGCGCCCGGCCTGGGCGAGCAGTACGGCGGTGGTGTCGGCTGCAGTCACGTGCTCCGTTCCTCCGCCGCTACTCCCCGCCGGACCGAAGGCGCTCGGGATCGTCGCCGAGCACCTCCGCGAGTGCTTCGGCCGTCACCGCGCCTTCGCGCAGGATGCGCGGGCGGTCGCCCGTGAGGTCGACGATCGTCGATGCGACTCCGTGCTCCGCCGGGCCACCGTCGAGATAGACACTCGCCGATGCTCCGAGTTGCTCGCGCGCCTCGGTGACGTTCGTGGCAGGGGGCCGGCCGGAGACGTTGGCGCTGGAGACCGCGAGCGGACCGACCTCGCGCAGCAGTTCCAGGATGACGGGGTGCAGCGGCATGCGGAGCATGACGGTGCCGCGGGTGTCGCCGAGGTCCCAGGCCAGGGACGGCGCCTGGTGCACCACGAGGCTGAGCCCGCCCGGCCAGAACGCGCGGATCAACTCCCGCGCCTCGGGACGCACAGAGGCGACGAGACCGTCGATGGTCGTCCAGGAGCCGACGAGGACCGGCACCGGCATGTCGCGGCCGCGGCCCTTCGCGCGCAGGAGCGCCGTCACCGCGTCGGAGTCGAAGGCGTCGGCAGCGATGCCGTACACCGTGTCGGTGGGTACGACGACGAGTCGTCCGGCCTTGAGTGCGCCACGCGCCGCGTTGAGTCCGGCGGCGCGCGAAGCTTCGTTGTTGCAGTCGTACACGGTGCTCACGCGCTCATCCTTCCACTTCGGCCGCACTCGGCACCGGACGGGTCCTGCCCGTCAGCCGTCCGCCGCAGACCGTACCGACTTCATGCGGTCGGCTTCCACCGCCGTGGGAACACGGTGCGCGGTCACGAAGCGGGCCTTCCCGGCGAGGTCGGGGTGCCGCACGACGTCGCCGAACACCCGACGCTGCTCGAACAGTTCAGCGACCAGCAGGCTGTGCGTGTCGTCGTGCTCGACCGCTGCCGCTCCCCCGATCCGCAACCACCGCGCAATGTTGGAGACCATCGGCCGGATGACGGACAGTCCGTCCGCTCCCCCGAAGAGCGCCGAGTGCGGATCGTGTTCGATCACCTCGGGTTCGAGGTCGGCCCCTTCCGGGATGTAGGGCGGGTTGGCGACCACCAGATCGACGCTGCCTTCGAGGTTGGTGAGCAGCATGCGGTCGGTGACATCGCCCTGGTACAGCCGGATCGGGGTGTCCCCTTCCTCCGCGCGCGTCTCGGCGTTCCGACGCGCCCAGGCGAGGGCCTTCGCCTCGAGTTCGACGGCGTGGACCTCGGCGTCGGGACGCGCATGCGCAATCGCCAGGGCCAGCGCGCCGGATCCGGTGCACAGGTCGAGGACGACCGGGTTGCGGCTGCCGTGGCGTTCGAGGAAGGCCAGCGCCCACCCGAGCAGCAGTTCCGTCTCGGGCCGCGGGACGAACACCCCCGGCCCCACTGCCAGGTCGATCTCCCCCATCGGCGAGGTGCCGGTGATGTACTGCAGAGGAATCCGCTTCGCCCGCTGTTCGACCATCGAGCGGTAGGCGTCGATGGTCGTGGCATCGACGAGCGGGACCAGACCGAGTCGCCCGCGCTCGATGCCGAGCAGGTGCGCTGCGAGAAGTTCGGCGTCGACCCGAGGACTCGGGACTCCGGCTTCCTCGAGGACCGATGCCGCTTCGATGATGGCCAGGCGCAGAGGTTGACGGCTCACGCCTTACAGCGTGCCACGACCTCGTACCTGCACTACGCCGAGGTAGCCCTCGCATTGCACGCAGAACACCCGTACCGGACATCGAGGGTGTTTCCGACAACGTGATTGACGGCACGGCGGGGTGGGCACCCGAACGAGGACCGATACCTTCCGGTCGGTTTCATCGACAGAAAGGGATTGCTCCATGAAGACGCGGACTGTGCGTGGAATCACCGTTCTTGCCGCTGCGGGTGCGACCGCATTGGCGGCCCCTGCTCTTGCGAGTGCCGAGCCCATCGACTTCCAGCCGATCCCGATCGGATGCCCGGCGGGTATCGGCGTGGTCGACACGGAGACCGCTCTCGCCGAGGAGGACGCGGCGCCTGCGGGGATCGAGTACGAGATCGAGCAGGAGGGCAGCGGCGGAGGCCAGATCAGCTGGGTGAACCTGAGGACGCTGCAGCTGGGCGGTGGTGTGCTTCCGGAAGCAATCGACGACGATGAGCCCGCGGTCGCTCTCCAGACCGGTGACGGACTCGTCGTCAGCGCAGTCTGGGGCGCCCATCAGAACGCCGACGGCCAGGGTTGCTTCCTGTTGCCGGGCGTCGATCTCACGAACGTTCCGCCGGCGCCAGTACCCGACGACAACGGGGGCGGCGAGACCGGTGAGGGCGACGAGGGCAACGACACTCCTGCCTGATCCTGCCGACGAGCCCGGTTCGCGGTTACTCCGCCGCGAGCCGGGCTTCTCTGTCTGCAGCGCCCAGGGCGTCGAGCAGCGCGTCGAGTTCGCCGTCGAGCACCGCGTCGAGATTGTGGGACTTGAAGCCGATGCGGTGATCGGTGATCCGGTTCTCGGGGAAGTTGTAGGTGCGGATGCGCTCCGACCGGTCGACGGTCCGGACCTGGCTCGCGCGACCCGCCGATGCCTCGGCCTCGGCCGCCTCTTCGGCCGCGGCCTGCAGGCGCGCCGCGAGGACCTGCATCGCGCGGGCCTTGTTCTGCAGCTGGGAACGTTCGTTCTGGCAGGTCACCACGATGCCGGTGGGAAGGTGCGTGATACGCACGGCCGAGTCGGTGGTGTTGACGCCCTGACCGCCCTTGCCGGACGACCGGTAGACGTCGATGCGCAGGTCGCTCTCGTCGATCTGCACCTGCTCGACCTCGTCGGGCTCCGGGTAGACGAAGACGCCGGCCGCGGAGGTGTGCACGCGTCCCTGCGACTCGGTGACGGGCACACGCTGAACGCGGTGCACGCCGCCCTCGAACTTCAGGCGGGACCACACGCCGTCGCGCACGTCGGTCCGCGACTTGATCGACAGCGTGACGTCCTTGTAACCGCCGAGATCGGAGTAGGTGGCACCGAGAACCTCGACGCGCCAACCGGCACGTTCGGCGTAGCGCGTGTACATCCGGGTGAGATCGCCGGCGAACAGGGCGGATTCCTCCCCGCCCTCACCGGACTTCACCTCGAGGACCACGTCGTCGCCGTCGTGCGGGTCGCGCGGAGCGAGCAGGTCGGTGAGCGAGCGGTCGAGCTCGGCGACCTGCCCTTCGAGGTCGTCGACCTCGGACGCGAACGACGAGTCGTCGGCGGCGAGTTCGCGCGCCGCCTCGAGATCCTCGCGGGCCTGCTTCAGAGCGTTGTAGGTCGACATCACGGGGGCGAGTTCGGCGAACCGCTTACCCACCCGACGCGCTGCCGCAGGATCGTCGTGCAGCGACGGGTCGGACAGTTGCTGCTCCAGACCCGCGTGTTCGGCCAGGATGTCGTCGATGGCCGACGGCTTGGTCTGACCCGCCATGAGTGTGCTCCGCTCTGATTTCGATCCTTGCAATGAAAAAGCCGACGCCCGGCCTGCACGAGGGCAGTACCGGGCGTCGGCGTGACAGCTAGCTGTCGGAAGCGGCCTTCTTCGGCGCACGCTTGCCGTAGCGAGCCTCGAAGCGCGCGACGCGTCCACCGGTGTCGAGGATCTTCTGCTTGCCGGTGTAGAACGGGTGGCAGTTGGAGCAGACTTCGACGTTGATACGTCCCGACTCCTTGGTGCTGCGCGTCTCGAACGTGTTACCGCAACCGCAGACGACGGTCGTCGTCACGTAGTTGGGGTGGATTCCTGCCTTCATGGTGTCCCTTTCATGGCCGCCGGGTCGCCTTCGCGGGTCGAAGACGTGAACCGGAGCCGGACTGAGCCTGTCGATTATGCCAAACGTAGGGCCCCGGGAAGAAATTCCCCGGGGCGCCGACGTCAGTCGTCGAGTGCCCCCGGTGCGGTCTTCGCCACATTCATGAGGAACTCGATGTTCGTCTTGGACTTCTTGAGCCGGTCGATGAGCAGATCGATCGCCTGGTGCGAATCGAGGCCCGAAAGCACGCGGCGGAGCTTGTGCACCACGGCGAACTCGTCGGGGCTCATGAGCAGTTCGTCCTTGCGCGTACCGGACGGGTTGACGTCGACCGCCGGGAACACGCGCCGCTCGGCGATCTTCCGGTCGAGCTTGAGCTCGGCGTTACCCGTGCCCTTGAACTCCTCGAAGATCACGGTGTCGCCGGTGGAACCGGTCTCGACCATCGCGGTGGCGATGATCGTGAGCGATCCGCCGTTCTCGATGTTGCGGGCAGCACCGAGGAAACGCTTCGGCGGGTACAGCGCGGTCGAGTCGACACCACCGGAGAGGATGCGTCCGGATGCCGGCGACGAGTTGTTGTACGCGCGGCCGAGACGGGTGATGGAGTCGAGAAGCACCACGACGTCCTGGCCCATCTCCACGAGACGCTTCGCACGCTCGATGGCGAGCTCGGCGACCGAGGTGTGATCCGACGGCGGCCGATCGAAGGTCGAGGCGATGACCTCGCCCTTCACCGAACGCTGCATGTCGGTGACCTCTTCGGGACGCTCGTCGACGAGCACGACCATCAGGTAGCACTCGGGGTTGTTGACGGCGATCGCGTTGGCGATGTCCTGGAGGACGGTGGTCTTACCGGCCTTCGGCGGCGACACGATGAGTGCGCGCTGACCCTTACCGATCGGCATGACCAGGTCGATCACGCGCGTGGTGAGGATGTTCGGCTGGGTCTCGAGGCGCAGTCGCTGGTTGGGGTACAGCGGCGTGAGCTTGTTGAACTCGGGGCGGCGCTTGGCCGAGTCGACCTCGCGGCCGTTGACGGTGTCGAGGCGGACCAGCGGGTTGAACTTCTGACGCTGGTTGCCCTGCTCACCCTCGCGGGGAACCCGCACGGCGCCGGTGATGGCGTCGCCGCGGCGCAGGCCGTTCTTGCGCACCATGTTCATCGACACATACACGTCGTTCGGGCCGGCGAGGTAGCCGGAGGTGCGGACGAACGCGTAGTTGTCGAGGACGTCGAGGATGCCGGCGACCGGCTGCAGGACGTCGTCCTCGCGGATCTCGGGCTCGCGCGAGTCCGAACCGCTCTCGCCACGGTCGCGTCCACGACGACGCTCACGGAAGCGACGACCCCGGCGACCGCGGCCGCCTTCCTCGTCGTCTCCCCCACGGTTGTCCTGGCCCTGGCGCGGACCCTGGTTACCGCCGTCGCGATCGCCGGCGTCCTGGTTGCGATCACCCTGGTTACGGTCGCCCTGGTTGCGATCACCCTGGTTGCGGTCGCGGCGCGAGGAGCCGTCGCCGGAGTTACGGTCCTGGCCACGCTCGCGCTGCGAGTCGCGATCCTGGCTCTTCTCGCGCTGCGAGTCGCGATCCTGACGGCCGTCCTCGGACGCGTCGGCGCCCTCGGCCTGCTGGTTCTGGTCGGCGTTGTCGCCACCGCGGCGTCCGCGACGGCCACGGCCGCGACGGTTACCGTCGGATTCGTTGTCGCCGCTGGGGGTCTGGCCGCCCTGCGGCTTCTCCTGCGAGCCCTCGTCGCCGGACTTCACGTCGGCCTTCTGTTCGGCCGGCTCGGCGTCGGCCTTCTGCTCGGGTGCGGCGGTCTCGTCGGCGGCGGCACGGCCACGGCGACCGCGGGTGCCACGCGAGGGCGCTCCCTCGGGCTTGTCGGCCGTCTCGGTCTTCGCTGCTGCTTCGGTCTTCTCGGGGGCAGCGGTCTTCTCGGCTGCAGGCTGCTCGGCAGGTGCGGCGCCGCCGCCTCCCTGCTTCTCCTTGATCGCAGCGATGAGATCACCCTTGCGCATCCCGGAGGTGCCCTTGATTCCGAGCTCGGCGGCAAGAGTCCGCAACTCGGCAAGCACCATGCCCGAAAGGCCTGCTCCGCGGCGACCGCGCGTGGTCGTCCGGCTACCGGCCTCGGGAATGTCGAGAGCAGGTGTAGTGATCAGGTCCGTATCTGTCACGGAGATCCTTCCTTCCCTCGCTCGCTCCATGCGCAGCAGAGGGTTCGTCCCGCAGATCAGTTCGTCCACTGAGCTGGGATTTGCCGTACGAGTTCAGGGAAAACGAACGGTCGGCACGTCCGCCACCACACCGAAATCCGGTAGGTGCGGTCTGTCCCCCTCCCGGATCCGGGAGCAGGTGAGGATCGATCCAGGCTCGACGCCCCGATGGAGCTGGAGTGATTGCCCTGGAGAATCCGGCGACTGATACGCACGACGTGCGGACACCCCACAGAATAGCGACGATCTGTACGTAGAGCAAGAATCGCCGTGCCGGATGGGACGTGTGTGTTGCACCACCCGTCGACCCCCATCCGGCACCATCCGTCGGTCCCCCAGCACCGCGCGTCGACTCAGTCGACCTGGACGCCCTCGGCGATCTCGAGGTCGAGCACCGTCAGTTCGTCGGCCTCGGCGGCGGCCCGCAGCTCGTCGGGCAACGCGGAGGTCGTGAGCGCGAGCACCGTCGGCCCGGCACCCGAGACAATGGCGGGGATGCCCGCCTCGCGCAGTGCGGCCACCCATTTGGTGGTGAGCGGCAGTGCGGGTGCCCGCTGGGCCTGGTGGAGCAGATCCTGCGTCGCCGGCATCAGCAGCTCGGGTCGCTCGGTGAGCGCGACGACCGCGAGAGCCGCCCGGCTGACGTTGAACGCCGCGTCCCGGTGCGGGACGAGTTCGGGCAGCAGGCCCCGGGTGTGGGCCGTGGACGAACGGACCGACGGGACGAAGGCGTATGCCTTGATGTCCGGGTGCACACGCAGGTTCACCGCGCGGTAGGTCCGTTGCTCGGAGTCGACTTCGGCCTCGGTCCACGACACCACTGCCCCACCGAGGACGCTCGCGGAGGCGTTGTCGGGATGGCCCTCGAACTCGGAGGCGAGCTGCACGAGCTGCTCGTCGTCGAGGACGCGCTCGGGAGCGATCTTGCGGACGAGCCCGTTGGCCGCCGCCAGCCCTCCCACCGCCGCCGAGGCGGAGGATCCCAGGCCACGCGAGTGCGGGATGACGTTGTGGCACACGACGTCCAGTCCGTCCGCCCACACACCGGCGGCCTCGAGCCCGCGCTCGACGGCACGGACCACGAGGTGCGAGGGTCCCCACGGAACCTCCTGGGCGCCTTCCCCCTCCACCTTCACGTCGAGCCCGGAAGCCGTTGTGGTGACGGTGATCTCGTCGTACAGACCGAGGGCGAGACCCAGGCAGTCGAAGCCGGGGCCGAGATTCGCGCTCGAGGCGGGAACCCGTGCCGTCACCGAAAGCCCCACGGGCAACGTCTGCGTCATGTCCTGATTCCCAACGGAGGAAGGCGTGGCGGTCAACTCAGGCCAACTCGAGCGCGGAGGCGACCGCGACCGGGTCGACCGGGATGGGCTCGACCACGGGCACGTCGCGCAGGGCCGTATCGGGGTCCTTGAGACCGTTGCCGGTCACGGTGCACACGACCTTGAGGCCGCGCTCGAGCCAGCCCTCCTTGCTCGCGGCGAGCAGACCTGCGATGGAGGCGGCCGAGGCCGGCTCGACGAAGATCGACTCGGACTTCGCGAGCAGCCGGTACGCCTCGAGGATCTCCTCGTCGGTCGCCGCGCGGAACGCGCCGTTCGACTCCTCCTTGGCGGCCACTGCGCCGTTCCACGATGCGGGGGCACCGATCCGGATGGCGGTCGCGATGGTCTCGGGATCCTTCACGGGATGGCCGAGGACGAGCGGTGCCGCACCGGCCGCCTGGACGCCGAGCATGCGCGGGCGGCGCGTGCTGAGGCCGTCGGCCGCGTACTCGCTGTAGCCCTTCCAGTAGGCCGTGATGTTGCCGGCGTTGCCGACGGGCAGAATGTGCACGTCGGGGGCATCGCCGAGCGCGTCGACGATCTCGAAGGCCGCGGTCTTCTGGCCCTCGATGCGCACCGGGTTCACCGAGTTGACCAGACCGATGGTGGAGAACTCCGCGGTGGTCTTGCGGGCGAGCTCGAGGCAGTCGTCGAAGTTGCCCTCGACCTGGACGATCTTCGCGCCGTGCATGACGGCCTGGGCGAGCTTGCCCATCGCGATCTTGCCCTGCGGCACGAGCACCGCGCAGCCGATACCGGCGCGGGCGGCATAGGCGGCGGCCGATGCGGAGGTGTTGCCGGTGGAGGCGCACAGCACGGCCTGCTTGCCGGTCGCGAGGGCCTCGGTGACCGCCATGGTCATACCGCGGTCCTTGAACGAGCCGGTGGGGTTGAGACCCTCGACCTTGACGTGGACCTCGCAGCCGGTGATCTCCGACAGACGCGGAGCAGGGAGCAGCGGCGTGCCACCCTCGCGCAGCGTGACCGTCTTCCAGTCGTCACCGATCGGCAGGCGCGAACGGTATGCCTCGATCAGGCCCGGCCACGGCGTGTGCACGGGGGTGGTGTTCTTCTCGGCCGCGCTCATTCGGCGGATCCCTCCAGTCTCAGGACGCTGGTCACAGCGATCACGGATTCGAGTTTGTCGAGCGCTGCGACGGTATCCGCCAGCGCACGGTCGGTGGCCTGATGGGTGAGTACCACCAGACGGGCAGCGTCGCCGGCGCCTTCCTGACGGACCGCTGCGATGCTCACGCCCCGCGTGGCGAACTCGGCGGCGACCGCCGAGAGCACGCCGGCACGGTCGGCGACCTTCAGATTGACGTAGTAGCGGGTGAGGATGTCGCTCATGGGCGCGATCTCCAGCTGCGCGTACTTCGACTCACGCGGACCACGACCGCCCTGCACCCGGTTGCGGGCGGCCATCACGAGGTCTCCCATCACGGCGGAGGCGGTGGGGGCGCCACCGGCACCCTGGCCGTAGAACATGAGCCGGCCCGAGGACTCCGCTTCGACGACGACGGCGTTGAACGCGCCGTTGACCGAGGCCAGCGGATGCTCGCGGGGCACGAGCGCCGGGTAGACCCGGGCGGACACGCGGTCCTTGCCGTCGGCGGACGGGACGCGCTCGCACAACGCGAGCAGCTTGATCGTGCAGTTGAGCGCGCGCGCCGAGGTGAGGTCGGCGGCGGTGATCGACGAGATGCCCTCGCGGTAGACGTCGGCTGCCGTCACGCGGGTGTGGAAGGCGATCGACGCGAGGATCGCCGCCTTCGAGGCCGCGTCGAAGCCTTCGACGTCGGCGGTGGGATCGGCCTCGGCGTATCCGAGGCGGCCCGCCTCGGCGAGCGTCTCGCCGTAATCGGCGCCCGTCTCGTCCATGGCCGAAAGGATGTAGTTCGTGGTTCCGTTGACGATGCCGACGACCCGGTTGACCTTGTCGCCCGCGAGCGACTGGGTCAGCGGACGGATCACCGGGATCGCACCGGCCACGGACGCCTCGAAGTAGAGGTCGACGTTGCGGGCCTCGGCCACCTCGGCCAGTTCGCCGGTGTAGGCGGCGAGCAGTGCCTTGTTGGCGGTGACGACGGACTTGCCGGCGTCGAGCGCCGTGCGCACGAGCTTGCGGGGCAGTTCGATGCCACCGATGAGTTCGACGACGATGTCGACGTCGTCGCGGCGGATCAGCGCCTCGGCGTTCGTCGTGACCAGCTCCGCGGGAAGACCCCGGTCGCGGGAGGCGTCGCGCACGGCGACTCCTCGCAGCTCGAGGGGGGCACCGATGCGCGCCTCGAGATCGGCGGCGTCCTCGCGGATGATCCGCGCGACCTCGGCACCGACGGTGCCGTGCCCGAGAACCGCCACACCCACCGGACGCCGGCCCGAAGCATCGGTCGCCGTTGCACTGGTCACTCCGAAACCTCCAAGTTGAGCAGATCTTCGAGGGTCTCGCGGCGCAGCAGAACGCGCGAGACACCGTCCTTGACCGCCACGACGGCGGGGCGAGGCAGCAGGTTGTACCTGCTCGACATCGAGTAGCAGTATGCACCCGTCGCCGCGACCGCCAGTAAATCACCGGCTGCGACGTCGGCGGGCATCCAGGCGTCGCGGATGACGATGTCGCCGCTCTCGCAGTGCTTGCCGACGACACGCGAGACCACGGGGTCGGCGTCGCTCACCCGGGAGACGAGACGCGAGTCGTACTCCGCCTGGTACAGCGACGTGCGGATGTTGTCGCTCATGCCGCCGTCGACACTGATGTAGCGGCGGACGTGCCCGGAACCGACCTCGACGTCCTTGAGGGTTCCCACCTCGTAGAGCGTCACCGTGCCCGGTCCGGCGATGGCACGGCCCGGTTCGACCGCGAGGGTCGGGGTCGGCAGCCCGGCGAGCGCGGACTCGGTGCGGACGATGTCGTTGAGCTTCGCCGCGAGATCGGCGACCGGCGGCGGGTCGTCGCTCGGCACGTACGAGATGCCGAGACCACCGCCGAGATCGACGATGTTCATCTGCGAGGTCTTGTCGACACCGAACTCGGCGACGATGTCGCGCAGCAGGCCGATGACGCGGTGGGCGGCCAGTTCGAAGCCGTCGACGTCGAAGATCTGCGAGCCGATGTGGCTGTGCAGACCGACGAGGCGGAGATTGTCGGCCGCGAAGACGCGGCGCACGGCCTGCATGGCGTTGCCACCGGCGAGCGAGAGCCCGAACTTCTGGTCCTCGTGCGCGGTGGAGATGAACTCGTGGGTGTGGGCCTCGACGCCCACGGTCACCCGGATGAGCACGTCCTGGACGACACCGGCCTCACCCGCGACCGCGTCGAGCCGATCGATCTCGGCGAGCGAGTCGAGCACGATGTGCCCGACCCCGGCGGTCACGGCGGCCTGCAGTTCGCGGACGGACTTGTTGTTGCCGTGCATCGCGATCTTCCCGGCGGGGAAGCCGGCGTGCAGGGCCACGGCGAGCTCACCACCGGACGAAACGTCGAGCGAGAGCCCTTCCTGGTGGACCCACCGCGCGATCTCGCTGCACAGGAACGCCTTCGACGCGTAGTGCACCTTCGCCGACGGACCGAAGGCCTCCACGATCTCCCGGCAGCGGGAACGGAAGTCGTCCTCGTCGACGACGAACAGCGGGGTGCCGTACTTCTCGGCGAGCTCGGTCACCGGGATGCCGGCGATGCGCATGACGCCGTCCTCGCCGCGCGACGCGTTGCGCGGCCACACGTGCGGAGCGAGCGCGTTGAGCGCCGCGGCATCGGTGGGCCGTTCGGGCAGGTTCGGGGCGTGCGGGATCTGTGCGTGGCGCGGTCCCGCCGGATGCGCGTTCACATCCGCTCCGGGGCGCTGACGCCGAGCAGGCCGAGGCCGTTGGCGAGGACCTGACGCGCAGCCGCACACAACGCGAGTCGCGCGGTGTGCAGCGGGCCGGCCTCCTCGTCGCCCTGCGGGAGGATCCGGCAGGCGTCGTAGAAGCGGTGGTAGGTGCCCGCGAGTTCCTCGAGATACCGGGCGACGCGGTGCGGTTCGCGCAGTTCGGCCGCCTTCGCGAGCACCCGGGGGTACTCGCCGAGGGTGCGGATCAGGTCGCCCTCGCGCTCGTGGGTGAGCAGCGCGAAGTCGGCGCCCTCGGTGGTCAGGCCGAGATCGGCGGCGTTGCGCGCGATCGACGACAGCCGCGCGTGGGCGTACTGCACGTAGTAGACCGGGTTCTCGTTCGTGGTGCTGGCCCACAGTTCGAGGTCGATGTCGATGCTCTGGTCCACCGACGACCGCACGAGCGAGTAGCGCGCGGCGTCGACGCCGATCGCCTCGACGAGGTCGTCGAGGGTGATCACGGTGCCGGCCCGCTTGCTCATCTTCACGGCCTCGCCACCGCGGACGAGGTTGACCATCTGGCCGATCATCACCTCGACGGTGTCGGGGTCGTCGCCGAAGGCCGCCGCGGCGGCCTTGAGGCGCGCGATGTAGCCGTGGTGGTCGGCCCCGAGCATGTAGATGCACAGGTCGAAGCCGCGCGAGCGCTTGTCCTGGAAGTAGGCGATGTCGCCGGCGATGTAGGCGGCATTGCCGTCGGACTTGATGACGACGCGGTCCTTGTCGTCGCCGTAGTCGGTGCTCTTGAGCCACCAGGCGCCGTCTTCGAAGTACAGATTGCCCGACGCCTTGAGGGTCTCGACGGCCTTGTCGACCGCTCCGCTCTCGAAGAGGGAGTTCTCGTGGAAGTACACGTCGAAGTCGACGCCGAACTCGTGGAGGGTGCGCTTGATGTGCGCGAACATCAGGTCCACGCCGATCGAGCGGAAGGTCTCGTGCCGCTCGTCCTCGGGGAGTTCGAGGGCGTCGGGGCGCTGCTCGAGCACGGAGGAGGCGATGTCGACGATGTACGCGCCGGCGTAGCCGTCCTCGGGGGCGGGCTGTCCGAGCGCGGAGGCGATGAGCGACCGGGTGAAGCGGTCGATCTGCGCACCGTGGTCGTTGAAGTAGTACTCGCGGGTGACCTCGCCGCCCTGAGCGGTGAGGATGCGGCCGAGCGCGTCGCCGACCGCGGCCCAGCGGGTGCCACCGAGGTGGATCGGGCCGGTGGGGTTGGCGGAGACGAACTCGAGGTTGATCCTCGTGTTCGCGAGGTCGCTGCCGTTGCCGTAGGCGGCGCCCTCGGCGAGCACCTTCGCCACGATCGCTCCCTGGGCGTCGGCGGCGAGCCGGATGTTGAGGAAGCCGGGGCCCGCGACCTCGGCGGAGTCGATGCCGTCGGCGGCGGTCAGGGCTTCGGCGAGCCAGGTGGCGAGTTCGCGGGGATTGACGCCGACCTTCTTCGCGACCTGCATCGCGACGTTGGTCGCGTAGTCGCCGTGCTCCGGATTGCGCGGGCGCTCGACGGTGAGGGTCTCGGGAAGAACGGACGCGTCGAGACCACGGTCGGTGAGGACACCGGCGGCGGTTCCGCGGAGCAGCTGAGCAAGGTCGGAGGGAGTCACAGGTGTCCATCCTATTGGCTGGTCGATCGCGGCGCCGACGCTCCCCCTACCGGCAGCTCCGGGCACCGCGCGAGAGCACGCCCGTAGAGTTGGGGGTGTTTGTGCGCCCGATGGGCGCGCGTCCGCCTGTCCACCCGTCGAAAGAGCACACAGCGATGCCCAGCGGTTCGGTTAGTGGCGGCTCCGGTAACAAGAAGACCGGAGCCAAGTCGTCGAAGGCCATTCAGGCCGCCAAGAAGAAGAGCGGCGGCGCTCGCGGGGTCCCCGCGCAGCGTCAGATCCCGTGGTTGACGATCGGCGGCGTGGCCCTGGTCGTCGTGCTGGTCGCCGTGATCGCTGTGAGCCTGATCCCGAAGTACCAGAACCAGCAGGAGATGTCGGCGTGGACGCCGTCGGAGTCCAACCAGGACCCGTCGGACGACATCGAGGGCGTGCTGAAGATCGAGTATCCGGCGGGCGTGCACGTCGCGCCGGGTCAGCGCGTCGCGTACGACCAGTCGCCGCCGTTCGGTGGCCCCCACGACTCCGTCTGGGCGACCTGCACCGGCACGGTCTACGAGCAGCCGGTCCGGACCGAGAACATGGTCCACTCCCTCGAGCACGGCGCCGTGTGGGTGGCCTACAACCCCGATCTGCTCGACGACGCCGCGGTCGACACGCTGCGCCAGAAGGTCGACGGCCGCACCTACACGCTGATGTCGCCCTACCCGGGCCTCGACGCCCCGATCGCGCTGCAGTCGTGGGGTCACCAGCTCAAGGTCGACAGCGTCGACGACGAACGCATCGACCAGTTCATCAGCGCGCTGCGCCTGAACCAGTACACCTACCCCGAGGTGGGGGCGAGCTGCTCGACGATCCCCGGTTCGTTCGATCCGGCGAACCCGCCGGCCTTCGACGCCTCCGAGCCCGGCCCCGACGCGGTGCCGATGAACGCGGAGACCGCCGGCGACATGCAGCAGGCACCGGCCGGGAGCTGACGATGAGCGAGACCACCTCGGACATCTCCACCTCCGAGCGCGGTGGGCACAACCGGCTGCTGTTGGTGCTGCTCACCGTCGCCGCTGTCGCTGTCGGTTTCCTCGCGGGGTTCCTGTCCCGGATCCCCTTCGAGGACTCCGCGCAGGCGGCGCCGGAGGCCGGCTCGGTGGACGTCGGATTCGCGCAGGACATGATCGTGCACCACGACCAGGGCGTCGAGATGGCCGCCGTGGCGGTCTCCAATTCGGAGGACGATCGGATCCGCACCATCGCGTACGACATCCTCACCACCCAGCAGAACCAGCTCGGTCAGATGCAGGGCTGGTTGTCGCTGTGGGGACAGCCGGCGCTGCCGACGGGCGAGTACATGGAGTGGATGACCGAGACGGAGACGGGTCACAGCCACGGTGCTCACGGCGCGACCGCCGAGTCCGAGAATTCGGACGGCTCGCACCTGATGCCGGGGATGGCGACCTCCGAGGATCTCGCGAATCTCCGGGCCGCGCGCGGCCCCGAACTGGACGTGCTCTTCCTCCAGCTGATGCTGCGCCACCACGAGGGGGGTCTGCCGATGATGGAGTACGGCGAGCAGTACGCGAGCATCTCGGCGGTGCGCAATCTGGCGGGCACGATGGTCGCGACGCAGCAGGGCGAATCGGATCTGATGAGGTCGCTGCTCGCCGAGCGCGGCGCCGAACCGCTGCCCCTCAATTGAGCCTCCGCGCGGGTGAAACCGCGACTCCGGGCCGAAAACCGGCTCTGACCTGGCGATGTGGAGTTGAGCGCTCGATGCGCTAGGCTAACTCCCGCACCTCCGGTCATCCGGTGGTCCGGATGCCCTCGTAGCTCAGGGGATAGAGCGCTTGCCTCCGGAGCAAGAAGTCGCAGGTTCGAATCCTGCCGAGGGCACCACGAAGGCCCCGCTTCTCACGAAGCGGGGCCTTCGGCGTTCCAGGGGCCTTCAAGGTGTTCCAGGGGCCTTCGGTGTCCCAGGGCCGGTCAGGCTCCGGTGGTGAAGGGTGTGGGATCGAAGTAGTCGCGGCAGGCCGCGATCTTCCCGTCGACGATCTCGAAGACGCCCGTGACGGGCAGCTCGATCATCCGGCCGTTCATCGTGAACACATCTGTGCGTTCGTTGAGCACGACGTTGCCGGAGACCGCCTGGTGGTGGATGCGGTAGTCGATGGCCCCGAAGGACGTCACGAAGCCCGCGATGTACTCCTCGATCGCCGCGCGGCCGCGGATCGGTTCCATCGGGATGTTGTGGAAGACCGCATCCTCGGCGAAGAAGGCCGCGAGCTCGGCAGGATCGGGATCGGCCCAGCGACGGCAGAACTCGGTGATCAGCTCGTCGGGGCTCATCGGGTCTGCACGCGCGCGAAGCGGGCGGGTTCCGCACCGGGCACGCGTCGGACCCGTCCCCGCTCGATGAGCTGCCGGACGTGCGCCGAGCCTTCTGCGAGCGCCATCCGCTTGCCGTGCAGGGGGGTCTCGTCCCACGGCCGGTACCAGCGCATGCGGGCGGTGGCCTCCCACAGCGTGAGTTCCTCGTCGCCGAACGCGTCGTAGAGATCGTCGAGGCGCTGGTCGTGGTGGGCGATCAATTCGCCGACGCGGTTCGGCAGGTCGTCGATCTGCCGCCGGTGCGCGGGCAGTGCGCGTCGCACGGGCAGGTCGGCGACCGCGCGCAGCGAGTCGAGGTACTCCCCCAGTGCGTCGCGTTGCGGCAGAGGGAAATCGAACTCGCCGACGTGCGGGGTCGTGGTCGCGAGGACGTGGTCGCCGCTGAACAGCACGCCGTGTTCCTCGAGCAGGAAACACGCGTGGCCGGCGGTGTGGCCGGGGGTCAGCACGGTGCGCAGGGACCGCCCGGTCAGCGGGATCGTCTCGTCGGCACCGAGTTTGCGGTCGGGCAGCGCGTCGGGACGGCCGATCGCCGGTACGAGGGTGGCGAGCGACTCCTCGATCGCGTCCTCGGGTGCCCCTGCGCGGCGCAGCAGTTCGGCTTCCTGGGGACGGCGGTCGTCGTCGGAGAGCATGACCTCGAGGTGGGCGAAGTCGGCCTCGTTCATCGCGACCCAGCACCCGGAGGCCTCCCGGATGCGTCCGGTGAGCCCGACGTGGTCGGGGTGGAAGTGGGTGACCACCACGCCCTCGACGTCGGTGACCGACAGGCCCGCCGTGGCCAGGCCGTCCTGCAGCGCCGCCCACGACCGGTCGTCGTTCCAGCCGACGTCGACGAGGACGACGCCGCGCGGGGATTCCATCACGTAGACCTGGGTGTCGCCGACGGGCAGGTCCGCCACCGGGACGGGAACGACGTGGATGCCGTCCCCAATATCACGCGCTTCGGCCATGGTGATGCCTCTCGATCATGGTGACTTTCGTTCGAAAGCTACAACAATGAATTCAACTATTACCCTGCGCGGGCTCGATGATCGCCACGATCGACCGGATCTCCCCCGCCGGGATGTCGAAGTGCTCGGTCACCGCGACCGACGTCTCGGCGCCCGGACCTGCTGCGATGTCCAGGACGAACCGCGCGACGACACTGTGGTGCCATTCGCGGAACTGCAGGTCGCGGACGCGGCGGATGGGCCGGTATTCCGGGCCGTTCTCGAGGCGGTCGCGGATCTCGATGCCGCTGTCGCCGGTGCGTTCCCCGTTCTCGACCCGCCAGGCGTCCTCGGCGAGCCGGACGTGGGACGCGTCGTGGCTGACCAGGGATCGGATGTATGCGCGTGCCATCGCGGCGCGGGGGCTGTCGGTCGGCCCGGTGGCGTGCGCGGCCAGCGCGGACATCACCTCCGGTGCCCAGTCTGCGCGGCAGATCACGAGGTCGGGCAGATACGGGTGCGGCCGGTTGTATTCAAGTTCGCTGCCGTCGATCCGCGCGCAGTGCAGACCCGCGGCGCGCGCGACCGCGACCGGCGCCGCCGAATCCCACTCCCACTGACCGCCGGCGTGGATGTAGGCGTCGGCCTCCCCGCGGACCACCGCCATGGCCTTGGCACCGGCCGAACCCATCCGGATCAGGTCGGCGCCGAGATCGCGGGCCAGATCGAAGACGAAGGCGGGCGGCCTGCTCCCGCTGATGACGATGCGGGGGCGACGGCGGGCCGGCCGCGGCGCCGGGACCGGATCTGCGGTGCTGTGGACGACGCCGATCGCCGGTTGCGCGACCGCGGCGGCGGTGAGCCCTCGTCCTGCCTCCCAGAGCGCGATGTGGACCGCCCAGTCGACGTGGTCGGGCATCCCGTACTCCTTCGACCCGTCGAGCGGGTCGATGATCCAGACGCGGTCGGCGCCGACCCGGGCCGGATCGTCCGCGGATTCCTCCGAGAGCACCGCGTCGCCGGGCCGCGCGGTCGCCAGCCGTTCGAGGATGTAGGTGTTGGCGGCGTGGTCGCCGCGCCGGCCCAGCTCGCGCCCGGTGAGGGCATCCGATTCGATGGCGCGGACCGTGAGCAGCAGTTCACCTGCGCCGGAAGCCGTCTCGGCCGCGAGCCGGGCGTCGTCGCTCTCGGCCGCGGGTCGAGCGTCGTCGCTGTTGTCGTGCGTCATGGCCTCAACAATTCCACGACGAGGCCCGCCTGCACGGCAGGCGTGCCGTCGTGGGGGCGCACGACCAGCTCGGGATCGGACGGTGGTTCGTAGGGATCGTCGACGCCGGTGAAACCGGTGATCTCACCGGCACGTGCCCGCGCGTACATGCCCTTCGGGTCGCGGGCCTCGCAGTCGGCGAGCGGGGTGTCGACGAAGACCTCGACGAAGCGGATTCCGGCCTCCTCGTGCTGCCGGCGGATGCGGTCGCGGTCCTGACGGTAGGGACTGATGAGCGCGCAGATCGCGACGAGTCCGGCGTCGGCCATCATCTGGGCGACCGCACCGACGCGGCGGACGTTCTCCGCGCGGTCCTCCGGACCGAACCCGAGGTCGGCGTTGAGGCCGTGCCGGAGGTTGTCGCCGTCGAGGCGGTAGGCGGGGATGCCCTCGGCGAGCAGTCGTCGTTCGAGTTCGACGGCGAGGGTGGACTTGCCGGAGGCGGACAGCCCGGTGAGCCACACCGTCGCCCCGGCCCTCCCCCGTTCGGTCCGTGAGACCGCCGCCGAGTGCCAGACCACCGCCGTGTCGGCGAGTGTCGGGCCGGTGATCATCCCGGCCGCGACGGTGTTGCCGGTGCGTTCGTCGACGAGCACGAAGCTTCCGGTGGTGCGGTTGCGCCGGTAGGGGTCGAACAGCAGCGGCTGTTGCGTCCGCAGTTGCACGCGGCCGATCTCGTTGAGACCGAGCGTCGTCGCGGCCTCGTCGCGGTGCAGGGTGTTGACGTCGAGACGGTAGTCCAGCCGCGCGACCCGCGCGGTGGTCGAGCGCGTGGTGTGCAGCAGGGCATAGCAGGCGTCCGGGTCGAGGGCGGAGCGTTCGTCGAACCAGCACACCATGGCGTCGATCTCGTGGCCGACGAGCGGACGGTTGTTGGGGCGGCACAGCATGTCGCCGCGTCCGACGTCGAGGTCGTCCTCGAGTTCGACGCACACCGCCGCACCGGCGAAGGCGTGCTCGAGTTCCGTTCCGCCCGGCCCCCACAGCGTCCGCACCCGCGTTCCGAAACCGGAAGGGAGAACGACCACGTCGTCGCCCGGCGCGAATCCGCCGGCGGCGACCGTTCCGGCGTAGCCGCGGAAGTCGCGGTGCTCGCCCTCGCCCGGGCGGATGACGTACTGCACGGGCAGTCGCGCGTCGATGAGGTTGGTGTCCGACGCGATGTGGACCTGTTCGAGATGGTGCAGCAGCGAAGTGCCCTCGTACCACGGCATGTTCACGGTGCGGGAGACGACGTTGTCGCCGTGCAGCGCGGAGACGGGAACGAAGGCGAGGTCGGGCATGTCGAGTTTCGCCGCGAAGTTCCGGAATTCGTCGCAGATCTCGTCGAACCGGCTCTTCGACCAGTCCACCAGGTCCATCTTGTTGATGCACAGCACCACGTGCCGCACCCCGAGCAGCGACGCGAGGAAGGCGTGCCGGCGGGTCTGCTCGACGATGCCGTTGCGGGCGTCGACGAGGACGAGCGCCAGGTCGGCGGTGGACGCCCCGGTGACCATGTTGCGCGTGTACTGCTCGTGACCGGGAGTGTCGGCGATGACGAATGTTCTGTGCGCCGTGGCGAAATAGCGATAGGCGACGTCGATCGTGATGCCCTGTTCGCGTTCGGCGCGCAGGCCGTCGGTGAGCAGGGCGAGATCGGCGCGGTCGGCACCGCGGTCGAGGCTCGTGCGGGTCACCGCCTCGAGTTGGTCCTCGAAGACGGCCTTCGAGTCGAACAGCAATCGACCGATGAGCGTGGACTTGCCGTCGTCGACGCTGCCGGCGGTGGCGATGCGCAGCAGGTGGGACATCAGAAATACCCTTCCCTCTTGCGGTCTTCCATTCCGGCATCGGAGATCCGGTCGTCCGCCCGCGTGGCGCCGCGTTCGGTGACCCGGCTGGCGGCGACCTCGGTGATCACCTCGTCCGCGGTGGCGGCAGCGGATTCGACGCAGCCGGTGCACGTCGCGTCCCCGACGGTGCGGAACCGGACGAGGCTCTCGCGCGGGGTTTCCCCGGGGAGGAGGGTGAGAAAGCGGGTGTGCGCGAGCAGCATTCCGTCGCGCTCGATCACCGGTCGCCGGTGGGCGTAGTACAGGGACGGCAGGTCGACACCCTCGTCGCGGATGTAGCGCCAGATGTCGAGTTCGGTCCAGTTGGACAGCGGGAAGACCCGCACGTGTTCGCCGCGGCGGTGCCGGCCGTTGTACAGCTGCCACAGTTCGGGTCGTTGCGCCTTCGGGTCCCACTGCCCGAACTCGTCGCGCAGACTGAAGATGCGTTCCTTCGCGCGGGCCTTCTCCTCGTCGCGGCGGGCGCCCCCGAAGACGGCGTCGAATCCTCCTTCCCGCAACGCGCGCAGGAGGGTTCCGGTCTGCAACCGGTTGCGGGTCGCGTGCGGTCCGTCGTCCTCGACGGCGCGCCCGGCCTCGATGTCGTCCTGCACCGAAGCGACGATCGACCGCAGCCCCTGCCGTTCGACGGTGCGGTCGCGGAAGTCGATCACCTCGTCGAAGTTGTGCCCGGTGTCGATGTGCAGCACGGGGAACGGCAGCGGCGCGGGCCAGAACGCCTTGGCCGCGAGATGGAGCATCACCGCGGAGTCCTTGCCGCCCGAGAACAGCAGGACGGGACGGGTGAAGGTCGCGGCGACCTCGCGGAAGATGTGCACGGACTCGGCCTCGAGCGCACCGAGCAGCGGCAGTTCGTAGATCGGTGGTCGTTGCGGTGGCACCGTGGTCACTCGTGCCCCTCTCACCCGGCGCGGTACATATGTGTACCGACGCGGTCGAAGTTTTCTCCGCAACAGTAGAACGAGTTTCAATTCCAGGTCAACGGGCGGTCCCCGCAACCGTCCGTCAACGCGCCGGTCGACGTCCGCCGAGATCGGCGGTGATCGCATCCGCGACCGCCACCAGCGCGGCACCGCACCGCTCGATCCCGGCGGCATCCACCTCCCGCTCGAGGTGCAGCGTGAGCACGAGCGACTGGTGGCCGTCGGGATCGTAGGCCGGGGCGGCCACAAGGTTGACCGCCCGCTTCTCCCCCGCAGCGAAGGCGTCGGGCAGCAGCACGCGCTCACCGGGGCTGGCCACGAGTTCCGCTAGCATCTCCCGCATCTCGGGCGCGAGGTCGTGCGAGACCACCCCCGCCATGAGCGCGTACAGGCGACGGCCGCCGGGCGTGAGGGACTCGCCCAGATAACCCGTCCGGCGACATTCGGTGACGATCCGCCACAGGTCGTCGCGGTCGACGGTCACGGGCAGGGTCGGCTCTCGCCGCAGCCACTGTTCGATACGCTCGTCGGTGTCCCACAGCACGTACATCAGCCCCACCGGGGGCGCGAAGGGATACACCTCCCCCACCCGCGCCGCCGCGGCCGTGCCGTGGCCACCGACGACGTCGAGCACCGCGATCCGGTCGCCGACGACCGCCGACGCGGAGCACATCACGCCGAACTCCTCGGCGAGCGCGGCGAGATGCCGGTGCGCGACCGGCCCGGACGCGAAGCCGCGCTGGGCGGCGCGTCCCGCGACGATCAGCGCCGGACCGAGCCCGTAGGTCTTGTCGACGGGGTCGCGGATCAGATAGCCGGCGTCGGCGAGCACGGTGAGGATGCCCAGGCAGGTGGGCTTGCTCAGGTCGAGTTCGCGCGCCAGCTCCGACAGCCCGAACCGGACACCGGGTCGCGCGACGAGGTGGTCGAGGACCTGCACGACGCGTTCCGTGGGCGGCGACCGGCGGGCGGCTCCCGCCCCGGCGGTCGGCTCCCCGAGCGTCTCGGTCTCGCGACGAGCCATTGACCCTCCCTGGAACACGTTCTACTCTCGGCGCAACGGAAGACTACCGCAGCGGTACATATTTGGACCACAGGAGATCGTAGTGCTCACCGATCCGCTCACCGCGGCGATAGCCGAGGCCGAGAAACTCGTCGCCACCGCCCCGCACATCCGCACCGAACAGGACCTCGTCGAGGGATACGGATATCTGGCGGGCGGGATCTCGGCGTGCGTCCACGCCACCTTCGCGTACAGCCGATCCCATCCGGTCTTCGTCACCGGCACCGGCCCCTACGCGAAGATGGGCCTCGACAATCCCGACACCCTGTACTGGGGCGCGTCGATCCGCGACGACGCCGAATATGTCGTCACCGGGCGCCGCGGCACGACCTGCGACCTCAGTTTCCAGGTGCTGGCCGGCAACTACACCGACGCCGAGGTGCCCGGCAACGTCACGGCCTTCGACGACCGCGCGTTGACCATCGCCGACGACGGCACCTTCGAGGTGCGGTTCGGACCCGGCCCACGAGACCCGGAACGGAACTACTTCCCGCTCGCGCCCGGCTCGTCGCAGCTCGTGGTCCGCGAGGTCTACAGCGACTGGACGCAGCGCCGCGGCATGCTGAGCATCCACCGGCTCGACAGCCTCGGCACCCCCGCACCCGAGCCCACCCACCAGGACGTGGTCACCCGTTACGAACGTGCCGGTCGCGCGCTCGTCTCGCGGGTGAAGACCTGGCTGCAGTTCCCCGAGTGGTTCTACCTGAAGCTGCCGGTGAACACAGTCACCGAGCCGCGCCGCACCCCCGGTGGTCTGGACACGCAGTACTCGTCCGTCGGGCACTACGAACTCGGTGACGACGAGGCGATGGTCCTGACCCTCCCGGCGAGCGACGCGCCCTATCTGGGCTTCCAGATCGGCAGCCTCTGGTACATCTCCCTGGACTACATCCACCACCAGACCTCCCTGAACAACAGTCAGGCGCAGATCGATCCCGACGGGATGGTCCGGATCGTGGTCTCGGCCCGCGATCCGGGGCTGACCAACTGGGTCGAGACCCTCGGCCGCAGCCGCGGGATCCTGCAGTTCCGCTGGCAGCGCCTCGATCGCGAACTGACCGCGGCCGACGGCCCGACGGCCGCGGTGGTGCCGTTCGATCGACTTGGCGAGGTCCTGCCCTTCCACGATTCGAACCGCATCAGCCCCGAGGCCTGGGCGCAGCGCATCGCGGACCGCCAGCGGGGCGTCGCCGATCGGATGCTCGCATGAGCGCGGCAGCCGGACTGCTCCGCGACCGCGTCGTCGTGATCTCCGGTGTCGGTCCGGGACTGGGGCGCACGCTCGCGCTGCGGTGCGCCGAACACGGCGCCGACGTGGTGCTCGCCGCCCGGACCCGGGAGCGGCTCGAGAAGGTTGCAGCGGAAGTCGAGAGCACGGGCCGCCGGGCACTGGTCGTGCCCACCGACATCACCGACGACGAGTCCGCCGCCGCACTCGTCGAGACGGCGGTCTCGGAGTTCGGGCGTGTCGACGTGCTCGTCAACAACGCCTTCTCCGTTCCGTCGATGAAGCCGTTGGCTCGCACCGACTTCCAGCAGATCCGGGACAGCGTGGAACTCACCGTCCTCGGCGCGCTGCGGCTCACACAGTTGTTCACCCCCGCCCTCGCCGAGTCGGCCGGCGCGGTGGTCAACATCAATTCGATGGTGCTGCGGCATTCCCAGGAACGTTATGGCAGTTACAAACTCGCGAAGTCGGCGTTGCTGGCGATGTCGCAGTCCCTGGCGACCGAACTCGGACCGCAGGGAGTCCGCGTGAACTCCGTTGCGCCGGGCTACATCTGGGGTCCGATCCTGCAGGGCTACTTCGAACACCAGGCCGGAAAGTACGGCACCACCGTCGAACAGATCTACGAGCACACGGCCGCCGCCTCCGATCTGAAGCGTCTCCCGACCACCGAGGAGATCGCGGATGCGGTGATCTTCCTGGCCTCGCCGATGGCGTCGGCGATCACCGGCCAGTGCCTCGACGTCAATTGCGGCGAATACCACCACTGAACGGGACAGCACATGAGCGAACGCACCACCGTCGGCACCGTCGAGGATCTGCACGCCTCCGCGACCCGCCTGACGGGCCTGACCGATTTCGGCGACGACGACTACCGTGACGGGCTCGAGGTCCTGCTCGAATCGTATGCACGGGACGAGAAGCTCACCCCGCTCGGCAGCAAGATGTCACGGGTCTTCCTGCGCGGCGCCCTCGTCGCGCGGTTGCTCTCGGAATCGGCCTGGGCCGCCCATCCCGAGCACGCCGATGTCCCGATCACCCGGCCGATCTTCGTCACCGGCCTGCCCCGCACCGGCACGACGGCACTGCACCGCCTGCTCGCCGCGGATCCCGCCCATCAGGGGCTCGAGATGTGGCTGACCGAGATGCCGCAACCGCGACCTCCTCGCGAGACCTGGGCGGAGAACCCCGTCTTCGCCGGGATCGAGGCCGGATTCGCACAGCACCACGTCGAGCATCCCGAATTCATGGGTGTGCACTACATGTCGGCCGCCGAGGTCGAGGAATGCTGGCAGTTGCTGCGCCAGTCGTTCCGCTCGATCTCCTACGAGTGCCTGGCCCACCTGCCCACCTATTCGCAATGGCTCGCGGAGCAGGACTGGACCGCGGCCTATGCCCGGCACCGGAGGAACCTGCAGCTCATCGGACTGCCGGACGCCGACAAGCGGTGGGTGCTCAAGAATCCCAGTCATCTGTTCGCACTGGACGAACTGCTCACGGTGTATCCGGACGCGCTCGTCGTCGTCACCCATCGAGATCCGCGCACCGTGATCCCGTCGGTGTGCAGCCTCGCGGCACAGGCCACCGAGGGATGGTCCGACGCGTTCGTCGGTGAGACGATCGGGCGCAGCCAGCTCGACCTCTGGGCACGGGGTTTCGATCATTTCACCGAGGTGCGCCGCCGGCACGATCCCGCCCGATTCGTCGACGTGGACTACCGGGATTTCGTCGCCGATCCGCTCGGCACCGTCGGCGGCCTGTACGACCGGTTCGGTCTGCCGTTCACCGCGGAGGCCGAACGCGCAATGGCCGACCTGCACGAAGAAAGCCGCAGCGGGGCAAGGAAACCCGCGCACCGGTACACGCTCGAGGAGTTCGGGTTGAGTGTGGGCGAGGTCGACGAGCGTTTCCGCGACTACGCGTACCGCTGAACCCGGCAGGAAAGGCACCGGAAACCGGTGTGCCCTGGCTACCTGCGCGTTCGTCCGTGGGATGATGGAGGCATGCCCGCACCACTCCCCCTCGACCCCATCGCCGAAGCCCACCGCCAGTGGACCGCCCACGGCTGGGGCGAAGTCGCCGACGGCATGGCCGCGGTCACCTCGGTGATGCGGGCGCAGCAGATCATGATGGCGCGGGTCGAGGAGGTGCTCAAGCCCTTCGGCCTGACCTTCGCCCGCTACGAACTGCTCACGCTGCTGCATTTCACCAGGTCAGGGGCGTTGCCGATGGCGAAGGCCAGTGCGCGCCTGCAGGTGCACCCCACCAGCGTCACCAACGCCGTCGACCGCCTCGAGAAGGCCGGACTGGTCCGGCGTACCCCGCATCCGAGCGATCGACGGGCCACTCTCATCGAACTCACCGACGAGGGACGGGCATTGGCGATCCAGGCGACCGAGAAGCTCAACACGGAGGTCTTCGCCCGGCCCGGCATTCCCGAGGAGCATATCGACACACTGCTGCGCATCATCGCGACGATGCGGCACGACGCCGGCGATTTCGACACCGGCGGTGCGCCTTCCAAGTGGTGAGGCGCGAGAGACGGCCGAGAAACGAGGAGGGCCGCCCCGTTCGGGGCGGCCCTTCGTCGTGTACGGGTGGTGCGGATCAGGCGTGCTTGAACTCCGGCGCGCGCTTCTCGACGAAGGCCGCCATGCCTTCCTTCTGGTCGGCGGTGGCGAACGTCGAATGGAACACGCGGCGCTCGAACTTCACGCCCTCGGCCAGCGTCGTCTCGAAGGAGCGGTTGACGGCCTCCTTCGCCATGATCGCGACCGGCAGCGACATCGACGCGATGGTCGTCGCGGTCTCGAGCGCCACGTCGAACAGGTCCGCGGCGGGAACGATGCGCGAGACGAGTCCGGCGCGCTCGGCCTCCTCGGCGTCCATGTTGCGGCCGGTCAGGCACATGTCCATGGCCTTGGCCTTGCCCACGGCGCGGGTGAGGCGCTGCGATCCGCCGATGCCCGGGATGACGCCGAGCTTGATCTCGGGCTGACCGAACTTGGCGGTGTCGGACGCGATGATGAAGTCGCACAACATCGCCAGTTCGCAGCCGCCGCCGAGCGCGTAACCCGACACCGCAGCGACGATCGGCTTGCGGACGGACGAGAGCCGATCCCACTGCGAGAACAGGTCTTCCGCGTAGACCTCGGCGAAGGTCTTCGGAGCCATCTCCTTGATGTCGGCGCCGGCGGCGAACGCCTTCTCCGAGCCGGTGAGCAGGATCGCACCGATCTCGTCGTCCGCGTCGAGTTCCTCGACGGCGGCGACGACCTCACGCATCAACTGGCTGTTGAGGGCGTTGAGCGCCTTCGGCCGGTTGAGGGTGACGATGCCGACGCGGCCCTTGCGGTCGAGCAGGATGGTCTCGAAATCGGTCACTGGCTGTCCTTCGCGGTCGAGCGGTCTCGGATGTCGGTGATGATGGCGGAGAAGTCGAGTCCACCACCACCCTCGGTGTTGAAACGATGGTAGAGCTCGGCTGCACGCAGCCCGAGTTCGGCCTCGACACCGTTGGCCCGCACCGCGTTCGCGGCCAGTCCGAGATCCTTGTCCATGAGCGCGGCCGCGAAGCCCGGCGTGTAGTCGTTGTTCGCGGGGGTGGTCGGGACGGGACCCGGCACCGGACAGTTGCTCGTCAGCGCCCAGCACTGACCGGACGCGTTGGACGCGACGTCGAACAGTGCCTGGTTGTCGAGGCCCAGCTTCTCACCGAGGACGAACGCCTCGCTGATGGCGATCATCGAGATGCCCAGGATCATGTTGTTGCAGATCTTCGCGGCCTGGCCGTTGCCCGACCCGCCGCAGTGGACGATCTTGCGTCCCATGGCCTCGAGCAGCGGCTTCGCGGTGGCGAAGTCGTCCTCGCTGCCGCCGACCATGAACGCGAGGGTGCCTGCGGCGGCACCGGCGACACCTCCGGAGACCGGGGCGTCGACGGCACGGTGACCCGCCTTCTGCGCCTTCTCCGCCGCCGCGCGGGCATCGGCGACGTCGATGGTCGAGCTGTCGACGAACAACGTGTTCGCCTCGGCCGCGGGCAGGATCTCGTCGTACAGGTCGAGGACGAGCTTGCCGTTGGGCAGCATGGTGATCACGACCTGGGCGCCGCGCACCGCGTCGGTCGCGGCCTCGGCGACGGTGATGCCGTTCTTCGTGGCCTCTTCCTGCGCAGCGGGAACGGGGTCGTAACCGTTGACGGTGTACCCGGCGCGGACGAGGTTCGCGGCCATCGGCCCGCCCATGTGTCCGAGGCCGAGGAAGGCGACGGTGGGAAGTTCACTCATCGGTCGTTCTCCTTGGGAGCGGCGAGCCCGAGTTCGAGATCGCCGAGCGGCTGGAAGTAGGCGTCGACGTCGGCCTCGGTGACATCGGCGAGGGTCGCCGGCGACCACTGCGGGTTGCGGTCCTTGTCGACGACCTGTGCGCGGATGCCCTCGACGAGATCGTGCGACTTCAGCGAGGTGGTCGAGACCCGGAACTCCTCGTTCAGCACCTCTTCGAGGCTGCCGAGCTGCCGGGCGTGACGCAGCGAGCGGAGGGTCACCTTCAGCGCGACAGGCGATTTCGCGAGCACCTGGTCGGCGGTCTCCCGTGCCTCCGGAACGTCGGAAGCCCGAAGGCGTTCGACGATCTCCTCGACGGTGTCGGCGGAGTATGCCGCGTCGATCCATTCGCGCTGCGCGAGCAGCGCCGATTCCGGTGCGGGCTGCGAATATTCGGCGAGCGCGTCCTCGACCGAGCCGGATTCGAGTGCGGCGACGAACTTGTCGAGCGACTCGGACGGCAGGTAGTGGTCGGCGAAGCCCAGAGCGACGGCGTCGCCGGCCTTCATCCGTCCGGTGGTCAGCGCGATGTGCGTGCCGATCTCGCCGGGGGTGCGCGAGAGCAGGTAGGTGCCGCCGACGTCGGGAACGAATCCGATTCCGGTCTCGGGCATCGCGATGCTCGAGCGTTCGGTGACGATCCGGACGTTGCCGTGCGCCGAGATCCCGACGCCGCCCCCCATGACGATGCCGTCCATGATCGCGATGTACGGCTTCGGGTAGCGACCGATGGCGGCGTTGAGGATGTACTCGTCGCGCCAGAAGTCCTGCGATCCCGTGCCGCCGTCCTTGGCGTCGTGGTAGATCGAGACGATGTCGCCGCCGGCGCACAGGCCGCGCTCACCGGCACCTCGCACCAGCACGGCACGCACCGAATCGTCGTTCTCCCATGCGCTCAGGGCCTTCGACATCTCGAGGACCATGGCGTGGTTGAGGGCGTTGATGGCCTTGGGCCGATTGAGCGTGATACGGCCGATGCCGTCCTTCACGTCGATGAGGATCTCGGGTTCCTGCCCGGTCATGCCGCTCCGTTCTGCGCTGCGGCCACCACGCTCCGCGCGACGACCACCCGCATGATCTCGTTGGTTCCTTCCAGGATCTGATGCACGCGCAGGTCGCGCACGATCTTCTCGATCCCGTACTCGGCAAGGTAACCGTATCCGCCGTGCAACTGCAGCGCCTCGTTCGCGACCTCGAAACCGGTGTCGGTGGCGAAGCGCTTGGCCATCGCGCACAGCTCCACGACGTCGTCGGCGCCGCGGTCGAGCGCGTCGGCGGCACGCCACAGCATCGTGCGTGCGGCCTCGAGTTCGATCCGCATGTCGGCGAGGCGGAACTGCAGCGCCTGCGAATCGAGCAACCGCTCGCCGAAGGCCTTGCGCTCGGCGAGGTAGGCGACCGCCCGGTCGAGGGCGGTTTGACCGCCGCCCACCGAGCACGCGGCGATGTTGATGCGGCCACCGTTGAGGCCGTGCATGGCGATCCGGAAGCCGCCGCCCTCGGTGCCGAGGAGGTTCTCGGCGGGCACGCGGGCGCCGTCGAGGATGACCTGGCGGGTGGGCTGCGCGTTCCAGCCCATCTTCTTCTCGTTGGCACCGAAGGACAGCCCGGGGGTGTCCTTCGGGACGATGAACGCCGAGATGCCGCGCGCGCCGGTGTCGCCGGTGCGGGCCATGACCACGTAGACGTCGGACGTGCCGGCCCCGGAGATGAACTGCTTGACCCCGGTGAGCACGTACTCGTCGCCGTCACGAACGGCCTTGGTACTCAGGGCCGCTGCGTCGGATCCGGCGCCCGGCTCGGTGAGGCAGTAGCTCGCGAGATGCTCCATCGTGCAGAGCTTCGGGATCCACTGCTTGCGCTGGTCGTCGTTGCCGAACTTGTCGATCATCCACGTGACCATGTTGTGGATGGAGATGTAGGCGGCGATGGACGGGCAGCCCTTCGCGAGTTCCTCGAAGATGCGGACGGAGTCGAGGCGTCGCAGCCCCGATCCGCCCACGTCCTCGCGGACGTAGATCCCGCCCATGCCCAGTTCGGCGGCCTTGCGCAGCACGTCCACGGGGAAGTGCTTGCTCTGGTCCCATTCGACCGCGTTCGGGGCCAGATATTCGGTGGCGAAGTCCCGGGCGGTGTCGCGGATCGCCCGGTCGTCGTCGGTGAGAACGAACATCGATGGACCGCCTAGTTCATCGTCGGGATGACGAAGTGGTCGGTGTCGGCCACGTGCGCACCCTCGATGTCGCCTTCCTTGACACCGGACGGCCAGCGCTGCGTGACCGTCTTGGTCTTGGTGTAGAAGCGGAAGGCATCGGGGCCGTGCTGGTTGAGGTCGCCGAAGCCGGAGGCCTTCCAGCCGCCGAAGGTGTAGTACGCGATCGGGACGGGGATCGGAACGTTGATGCCGACCATGCCGACCTCGACGCGGGCCGCGAAGTCGCGGGCGGTGTCGCCGTCGCGGGTGAAGATCGCGACGCCGTTGCCGTATTCGTGCTCGGTGGGCAGGCGCAGGGCGTCCTCGTAGTCGCGCGCACGCACCACGGTGAGCACGGGGCCGAAGATCTCCTCCTTGTAGATGGACATTTCGGGAGTGACCTTGTCGAACAGGGTTGCGCCCGAGAAGAAGCCGTTCTCGTGACCTTCGAGGACGAAGTCGCGGCCGTCGACGACCAGCTCGGCGCCTTCCTCGACGCCCTGGGCGATGTAGCCGTGCACGCGGTCGCGGGCGGCAGCGGTCACGAGCGGACCGAAGTCGGCCTTCTCGTCGAAGCTGGTGCCGATACGCAGTTCGGCGATGCGCTCGGTGAGCTTGGCGACGAGGCGATCCGCGGTCTCCTCGCCCACGGGGACGGCCACGGACAGCGCCATGCAGCGCTCACCGGCCGAGCCGTAGGCGGCGCCGACGAGTGCGTCCGCGACCTGGTCGAGGTCGGCGTCGGGCATGACGATCGCGTGGTTCTTCGCACCACCGAAGCACTGTGCGCGCTTGCCGTTCTTCGCGGCCGTCTCGTAGATGTACTGCGCGATGGGGGTCGAACCGACGAAGCCGATCGCCTTGATGCGCGGGTCGTCGAGCAGGTAGTCGACGGCGCTCTTGTCGCCGTTGACGACGTTGAACACACCGGCGGGCAGGCCGGCCTCGAGGAACAGCTCGGCCAGGCGGAGCGGCACGGAGGGGTCGCGCTCGGAAGGCTTGAGTACGAACGCGTTTCCGGCGGCGAGTGCCGGGCCGGCCTTCCACAGCGGGATCATGGCCGGGAAGTTGAAGGGGGTGATCCCGGCGACGACGCCGAGGGGCTGACGCATCGAGTACACGTCGATTCCGCCGCCTGCGGACTCGGTGTACTCACCCTTGAGGAGATGCGGGGCTCCGATGGCGACCTCGATCACCTCGAGGCCGCGCTGGATGTCGCCCTTCGCGTCGGGGACGGTCTTGCCGTGCTCGCTCGACAGCAGGTGGGCGAGCTCGTCCATGTTCTCCTGCACCAGGTACACGAACTTCATGAGCACGCGCACGCGCTTCTGAGGATTCCAGGACGCCCACACCTTCTGCGCCTCGGCGGCGTTGGCGATGACGGCGTCGACCTCGGAGTCGGCCGCGAGCGGCACGCGGGCCTGGACCTCTCCGGTGTTGGGGGCGAAGACGTCGGCGAAGCGGCCGGAGGTGCCGGCGACGTGCTGTCCGCCGACGAAGTGGGTCAATTCTCGAACGCTCATGTCCGATCCCGTCCTTTACTGGTGTGCGATGACGTGGGATGTGCGATTTTCGGCGCGAACGGGCGCAGGCCCGAAGTCTTCGCTCATCCTATAGTTGGAAGTCCATGTATGTCTACCGTCACACCGGACCGGATCGGCCGGCACCCCTCACGCACGGTCGATGCGCGAGGGGTCGATGCTCGAGGGATCGAGATCAGCCCTCGGCGATCTGCTGCGCCTTCGCGTACGCCAGGTGCAGGAAGTCGGCTCCGGTCAGCGCCGCGAACGAACCCGCCACCAGACGCGTGAGATTCGGAGCGTAGACGCGGCCGAAGACCATCGCCGTCACCGTCCACAGGTCGAGGCAGAAGGGGCAGGCCAGCAGTTCCCCGACGGCGTGACGGACCCGCGACGACTTGCGGGGCTGCTCCATCACCTCGGCCGGACCACCGGGGCCGTCGAACTTCGTGAACGGTGCGCGGACGGGGCTGGTCACCGCCGCCTTGCTCACGATCCGGGAGATCTTGTGGCTCGCGAGCGCGGTCACCACGAGATCGCCGGCATCGGGCCTCGGCATCGGCCGCCCGCGCTTGGCCGCGACGACGCCGAGCGTGCCGACGGTGGTGAGGTACACGGACATGAGCACCGCATATCCACCCAGGGGTCGATCCTCCCCGTTCCGATAGGTGTCGGCCTCGTCCTGGACCGCCTCGACCGCACGCTCGGCGTTCTCCCGCGCTGTCGACGATGCTTCCGGTGTCCGCATGAATCCTCCACTCGTGGCATGTGCTGTCGGTGGCGCGACCGGAGCCGTCACCTTCACGGGCGGCATACCCCGGGGACGGACGGCACAACCACCGACGACCGATCGAGGTCAGCGCATGCGGCGGTAGAGATCCTCGAGGTCGGTGATCCCCCGGATCACCACGGCTTCGTCGGTTCCGCCGGCCCGCAACGCGCGGCGCAGCAGCATCGGATCGAGGTCCTCGAGCGCGGGACGGAACCGTTCCGTGGGCAGCTCGGGCAACTCGGTGTCGTCGCCGTAGAAGTCCTGCGCCGCGGCCGCGTCGTCGTCGGCGTCCGCATCGTCGACGCCGCCGATCAGCGTCGCGAGGTCCACCCCGCGCAGGGTCAGGACCGCGAGCGGTTGGTCGTCGACGTGTTCTGCGAGCAGGTAGGCGACGGCCGCGGCGTGCTTGCAGGGCCACCCGTCGTCGGGGCAGGTGCAGTCGAAGTCGAGTTCACCCGCGCGTCGCGGGAGGAGGGCCGATCCGAGTTCCTCGGGAAGGATGCCCGCCGCGAGCCGCGCCAGCATGCCCGGCGACGAGCGGACGAGCGAGACGAGTTCTCCCACCGCCTCCTGGTCGAGCGTGCGCACCCGCACCGCCGAGGTGAACGGGGTGAGCTGACTGCCCTGCACGTCGCCGACGGCCGCGCCGGGTTCGAGCCGCATGGAGATCACCTGGCCGGCGCGCGCGTAGGCCCGGCCCCGCGTCAGTCGCCCCTTCTCGGCGACCTCCTCCATCGCCGAGATCAGTTCCTTCGACCACCAGCTGCGGCCGATCGAGCCCCGCTTGGTGCGCGCCTCGATGCCGCCGTCGATCCGGCGGGCCGTGCCGTAGCGGCGTACGTTGCCCCGTGCCATCTAGTCCCCCACCGCGTCGTCGCCGAGGGTGAGCAGGGAGTGCAGCTGATCGGTGGACAGCTCGGTGATCCAGTTCTCCCCTGCCCCGACCACGATCTCGGCCAGTTCCTGCTTGCCGGTGAGCATCTCGTCGATACGCTCCTCCACCGTTCCCACACAGACGAGCTTGCGGACCTGGACGTCTCGGCGCTGCCCGATCCGGAACGCACGGTCGGTGGCCTGGTTCTCCACCGCCGGATTCCACCACCGGTCGAGATGCACGACGTGGTTGGCGGCGGTGAGGTTCAGTCCGGTACCGCCCGCCTTGAGCGAGAGCACCATGATCGGCGGTCCGCCCTCACCCTGGAAGCCGTCGACCATCGCGTCGCGCCGGCCCTTGGACACTCCCCCGTGCAGGAAGGGCACCGTCGTGGCGAACCGCTCCTCGAGATAGGGGACGACGAGCTCACCGAACTCGCGGAACTGCGTGAACAGCAACACCTTCTCGCCGTCGGCCAGCACCGACTCGACGATGTCCTCGACCAGGCCGAGCTTGCCGGAGCGGTGCCGTCCGCGACGCAGGACGGGCGAGCCGTCGCCCAGATAGTGCGCCGGATGGTTGCACACCTGCTTGAGCCGGGTCAGCGCCGCGAGCACCGCGCCCTTGCGGGCCATGCCCTCCTTGTCGCGGATCCGGCGCATCATGTCGTCCACGACGGCCCGGTACAGGGCGGCCTGCTCGGCCGTGAGGTTGGCGCGCACGGTCTGCTCGAACTTCTCGGGCAGATCGGAGATCACGTCGGGGTCGGTCTTGACGCGGCGCATCACGAACGGTGCGGACAGCGCCCGCAACCGCGCCGCGGCGACGGCGTCGTGGTCGCGCTCGATCGGCACCGCGAACCGGGCACGGAAGGACGCCGCGCTGCCGAGCAGGGACGGATTCGCGAAGTCCAGGATCGCGCGCAGTTCCTCGAGCCGGTTCTCCACCGGTGTGCCGGTGAGCGCGATCCGGTGCGCCGCGGGCACGGCGCGCGTGGCGCGGGACTGTGCCGTTGCGGTGTTCTTCACGTGCTGGGCCTCGTCGAGGACCACGCGTTGCCAGGTCAGCGTTGCGAGCTGCGCGACGTCGCGGGCGGCGATGGCGTAGGTCGTCACCACGAGATCGTGGTCGGCGGCAGCGGCGGCGAGTGCCGGTCCGCTCAGCCGCTGGGCGCCGTGGTGGACGTGCACCCGCAGGTCGGGCACGAACCGTTCGGCCTCACGCTGCCAGTTGCCCACCACCGACATCGGACAGACGAGCAGGGTCGGAGCGTTCCGCAGGCCCGACTCGCGTTCGTGGGCGAGCAGCGCGAGGACCTGGATGGTCTTGCCCAGGCCCATGTCGTCGGCGAGCACGGCGCCGAGACCGAGCCGGCTCATGAACGCGAGCCAGTCGAGGCCGCGCTGCTGGTAGGGACGCAGTTCGGCGTTCAGTCCCGCCGGCACGGGGACGGACTCGGGGTGGGCCTGCCCGTCGAGCAGCATCTCGACCCAGCCGGACGCGGAGATCTCGGTGACCTCCGCGGGCGGCGCATCGTCGCCGGTGAACTGGGCGAACAACGACCCGAGGGTCGCATCCTCGGCGGAATGCGCCGTGACGTACCGGGCCGCGCGGGCCAGCGCCTCGGCGTCGGCCCGGACCCACTTGCCGCGCAGCTTGACCAGGTCGCTGTTGGCCGCGACGAGCTCTTCCATCTCCGACTGGGTGAGCAGCATGTCGCCGACGGCGAGCTGCCATTCGTACGAGACGATCGCGCTCATCCCGACGACGCTGTCGTCGGCGCTCACGGGGGCGACGGACGAGTCGACCTGCAGACGCAGGGACGGATCGACCCGGGTCCAGGCACGCGGCAGCAGCACCGCGATGCCCGCGGCGTCGAGCTCTCGGGCGCCGTGCTCGACGAGATCGACGACGACCGGGGTGGGCAGCAGCAGGTCGAGACTGTCGGGATCGCGGGGCACGTCCTGCAGACGGGGATAGGCCTGGAGCGCGATCCCGAGCTTGCGCACGCCGATCTGGAGCAGGTGCGGGTCGGTGTCCTCTACGGGCAGCGGCGTCGGGGACTGTCCCTCCGGACGCAGGCACACCTCGAGCCGCCAGATGGAGTCGGCTCCGACCCCGTCGTCGGCGTCGTCCGGTTCGACGAGGCGCAGCACGAGGTCGGGTTCGTATCCGGCGAGGCTGGCACGCCATTCCTCGAGCGCATCGGCCATGCGCTGGGTGCCACGGGGATGGGGACTGCCCTCGGCCAGCGCGGCGACGAGGGGGTGCAGCGAGGTCGACGAGCCGTGGAGGGTGCGCACGATGGGGTCGGTCAGTTCGCGGCACAGATCGTCGAGGAGATCGACGGGCCGCCCGAGTTGCCGCTGCGCGGGAGACATCGCGGCCGCAAGTTCGGCGGACCAGGCCCGCGTCTTCTCGCCGCCGAGCAGGCGCCACCGTGCCCACCACTGCTTCTCGACACGCACGAGCTCCGGTGCGACGCGGCCGGCCTGCGCCCATCTCTCGATGCCGCGGGCGACGTGCGCGAGATAGCGCAGGTCGCCACCGACACCCCCGGGACGCCGCGGCATGTCCAGCAGGAGCTCGGCTGCGTCCGACGGTGCGACCGCGACGGCGTGCAGCGTGCTCGGCTCGGTCTCCGTGGGGAAGGTGATGGTGACGCGATGGCGGAACGGGCGGTCGATCCACCGGCGCAGCGCAGACGGCAGCGCGTCGGGATCGGGGTCTGCGGCGGGGTCCCACCACAGCATCAGGCCGGATCCCGGTGACCACAGCCCGTGCAACATGCCCACTATCGTGCCAGCCGCACCCCACCCCGATGGCAGGCTGGGTCCCATGGCACGCGCATACGGCTTCGTGGAGTACGGCGGTCCGGAGACACAGCAGCTGTTCGACACCCCCGTCCCCTCGCCCGGTCCGGGGCAGCTCCTCGTGGCGGTCCGGGCCGCGGGCGTGAATCCCGCCGACTGGAAGGTGCGGTCCGGACGGCGCACAGGCAGCGTCACGGTGCACCTCCCGGCGGTCCTCGGCCGGGAGGTCGCGGGTGTGGTGGAGGCCGACGGTCCGGACACCGGCTTCCGGCCGGGCGACGCCGTCTTCGGGGCCACCGCGGAGGGCTACGGCGGCTACGCCGAGTACACCCTGGTCGACGCGCGGGCTGCCGCGCTCGTGCCCGAGTCGGTGCCGTTCGAGGTGGCGGCGACCCTCCCGGTCGCGGCCGGCACGGCCTTCGACATCGTCGAGCACCTCGAGATCGTCGACGCGGACACCGTCCTCGTCCTGGGTGCCGGTGGTGGCGTCGGGTCGGCGACGACGCAGCTCGCGCACGCCGCAGGTGCCGCCGTGCTCGGCGTGGCGAGCGCGGGGAAACGGGATCTCGTCGAATCGTGCGGCGGACTGTGGATCGAGTCCGGCGACGGGTTCGACGCGCGAGTCGCGGCCACCGCGGAACGGTGCGGGGCGGTGACCGCGGTCGTCGACCTCGTCGGTGGCAACGTGCTCGAGCGGGCGGTCGCGCTGACGCGGGCGCCGGAACGGGTCGTGAGTGTCGCCGACCCTGTACGCGCGGAGAATCTGGGCGGTTCGGGAATCACGCGGTGCCGGACCCGGGAGGTGTTCGAGCAGGTCGTGGCGCTCGTCGAGCGTGGTGTCCTCATGCCGCGCATCGCGCGGACCTTCCCGCTCGCCGAGGCCGGGGCTGCGCTGGAACTCGTCGAGTCCGGGCACGCCGGCGGGAAGATCGTCGTCACATTCCCCTGAATCACTCCGCTCCGTATCGCTCTGTCCCGAGGATCCTGTCGGCAGGGCATGCCAGGATCGCCGCGTGCGTGGGGGGAACGCGACGTGGTGGGTGGCGGCAGTGGTGGTCGCGGTGGCGGTGTCCTGGTTGTGGGACCGCACCGCACCGGGGTCCGGGACGGTACCGGGCAGCCCCACCCGAGCCGAGGTGCACGTCCTGCTCGAGCAGGTGACGGTGGTCGAGGAGCGCCGGAAGGTGCCCGGCTATCAGCGGGGCTGCGACCCGGGCGAGCGATGCGTGTTCGGTCCGGCCTGGTCCGACGACCACCCCGGTGCCGGCGGGCACGACGGTTGCGACACCCGCAACAACGTCCTCGCGCGCGACCTCGCCTCTCCCACCTTCCGCGCCGGTAGCGACGACTGTGTCGTGACGAGTGGGGTCCTGAACGATCCGTATACCGGGGCGCGCGTGGAGTTCCGGCGTGCCGAGGCGAACGCCGTGCACATCGATCACATCTATCCGCTCGCCGCGGCCTGGGATCTCGGTGCCGCCGCATGGCCCGCCGAACGTCGGCGCCGGTTCGCGAACGACATCACCTACAACCTCGTCGCCGTCGACGGGCAGGCCAACCTCGACAAGCGCGACGGCACACCGGCGCAGTGGCTGCCACCGGCTCCCGGTTACCGCTGCTGGTTCGCCGGCCGGTACCTGACCGTCGCGGTGCGCTATGCGTTGCCGATCACGGTCGACGACCACCGCGCCTTGGTGGGCGCGGCGGAGTCGTGCCCGTGACATCGGCGCGACGGAGTCGTGCCAGTGACACCGGCGCGACGGAGTCGTGCCCGTGACACCGCTCAGGCGGGGAGGTTGCGCGGGATCCAGTCGGGTTCGCGCTTCTCCATGAACGCCCGCATCCCTTCGCGGGGTTCGGGTGAGGTCTCGAGTGCCCCGAACATCGTCTGGTAGTCGAACTGTCCGTAGCGCTCGTTGAGCATGCGCTTGACCTGGGCGCGCGCGATGGGTGCGGTGCGCAGAACTTGCCGGGCGGCCTCGAGTGCGGCCTCGCGCAGGTGTTCGTGCGGGACGACGCGGGAGATGACACCCAGGCGCTGCGCCTCGTGGGCGTCGAAGACCCGCGCCGACAACAGCAGGTCGCGGGCGGCGGCGAGACCGACGTGCGCGGGCAGCGCGGCGGCGAAGGTCGCGTCGGGGATGCCCCGGAGGAGTTCGGGGACACGGAAGGTCGCGCGTTCGCTGGCGACCGCGATGTCGGACATCATCGCGACCAGCAGTCCCCCGGCCTGGCAGATGCCGTTGACGGCGGAGATGACGGGGGCGCGACTGTCGCGGATGGTGAGGAACGGGACGACGTCCACTCCCGAGAGGCCCTCGGGCAGATCGTCGCCGGGTTCGGCGCGACCGCCGAGATCACCGCCGGGCGCGAAGACGTCGTCGACACCGGTGATGACGAGGGCTGCGAGGTCGGGGTCGGAATTGACCAGTCGCACCGCACGTTTGAGCCCGTAGTACATCGCCGGGGTGAACGCGTTGCGTGCTGCGGGCCGGTCGATGATGCACCAGCCGATCGCGCCTTCCCGTTCGAATCTCAGTCCACCTGCACCCAGATCGTCTCCCATGCATCGGACAGTATCTCATTCTTCATTGCGAGAACAGCATGCTCGTCCGAGAACATCGATGTTTCCGTGTGTGTCGGGACTACGGTGAGGAAATGCTCGAGCGCATCTCCAAGGACACCCGGCTGTGCATCTCGATGTCCGGCCGCCCCAGCAACATCGGCACCCGGTTCCACAACCATCTCTACGAGGAACTCGGTCTCGACTTCGTCTACAAGGCGTTCGCGCCCGCGAACATCGAGGACGCCGTGGCGGGGATACGCGGCCTGGGCATCCGCGGCGCGGGAGTGTCGATGCCGTTCAAGGAAGCCGTGCTGCCCCTCGTCGACGTGCTGCACGATTCGGCGCGGGCCATCGAGTCCGTGAACACGATCGTCAACGACGACGGCGTCCTGCACGCCTACAACACCGACTATCAGGCGGTGAGCGACCTGCTTGTCGAGCACGGCGTCGACTCCGCCCTGCCGGTCACGGTGGTGGGCAGCGGCGGCATGGCGAAGGCGGTGACAGCGGCGCTGCGCCACAACGGATTCACCGACGGGACGATCGTCGCGCGCAACGGGGACACCGGACGACCGCTCGCACGCAAGTACGGCTACGAATGGCGCGCCGACACGAGCGACGTCGCGCCCGGGCTGATCGTCAACGCCACTCCGATCGGGATGGCGGGCGGCGCCGAATCGGACGACCTGCCACTCCCCCACGACTTCGTGGCCGCAGCGTCGACGGTCTTCGACGTCGTGGCCGTCCCGCCGGACACCCCGCTCGTCCGGTTCGCCCGCGAACACGACATCCCGGTGATCACGGGCGACGAGGTCATCGCGCTGCAGGCAGCGCTGCAGTTCGAGCTCTACACGGGGGTGACCCCGACGCGCGAGCAGGTGCGCCGCGCCTCGGAGTACTCCCGTTCCTGAACGGTCGGGACCGAGGAGGACTCGGCCGTCAGACGATCCCGCCCTGTTCGAGGCCGTCGAGCACCACGGTGGCGGCATCGACCGCGACGTTCATCTCGACGCGGGTGATGTCGTGCGTGGCGGGGTTCTGCAGACCGAAGTTGTTGACCCACGCGGCCGTTCGCGCCGACTGGAACATGAACGTGGTGGTCTCGGTATCGCCCACCAGGTCGCCGACGAACCAGCCGGTGAAGAACGGGCCGAGGTCGACGCCGTAGACCGCCTCGAACTCGTCGGCGATCACGGGTGCAGCCTCGACGAGCGCTTCACCGAAGGTGTAGAAGTCGCGCGTGTGCTCGGGCATCGATCCGATGGTCACGAGCGCTTCCGGGAAATCGATCACCAGGTGGGCGACGATCGCGCCGAGCAGCACGCGACCGGGACTGCGGTCGCACTGTTCGGTGAGCGCGAGCGCGTCCGCCCAGTGCGGCGCCGGGGACCCGCCGGTCACGTACTCGTGCAGATTCGCCAGGTAGAGACGCACCACTTCGACGGCGAGCGCGGACGCCCATTCCGGATCGTCGTAGATCCCGGAGTCGAGCGTCGGGCCGGTGAGTTCGAGGATCTCGTCGAAGGCCAGCACGAACGTGCCGCGGTAGTCGTCGCTGCGGGTGAGGAGGTCGCGCAGCTCGGCGATCCGGGTGCGGGCGTCGTCGAAGGTGTCGATTCCCGCGGGATCGGTCAGCGCAGCGATCTCAGCCTGGGGAGCGGCGGATACGCAGCGGGACGGTACCGGATCGGCCGGCACCGGCGCGGCCGATCCGGTCGGTGCGGCGAGCAGAGTCGCCAGGACTGCGGCACCTACCGTGATCGCCGTACGGCCTCGGGCGAAATGTTTCATTTGCGTTAATTTACCGGGCGTTTCTCCGGGATACTCCGGGGTGTCCCATTCACGGCCGGCTCCGGCGTGCAGTTCTCGTCGGCGATCTCGCGCATCGTCGACGAGAACTGCGCATCGGCCGGCGGATCGCCGCTCAGCTGCCGGTGGCGATCTCCCGCTTCGGGTCCGCCGACCACTGCGACCACGAGCCCGGGTACAGGGCGGCGTCGATGCCCGCGATCTCGAGCGCAGCGATCTCGTGTGCGGCGTTGATTCCCGATCCGCAGTACACGGCGACGTCGGTGCGCTTCACGCCCAGCTTCGAGAAGCGGTACGCGATCTGATCCGCGGGCAGGAACGACCCGTCCTGACGGAGGTTCTCGGTGGTCGGCGCGCTGACCGCCCCGGGGATGTGGCCCGCCCGGCGGTCCACCGGCTCCTCGTCGCCGCGGTACCGCGCGTGGGCGCGCGCATCGAGCAGAACTCCGTGGGTCGCGTAGGTCGCGGCCTCGTCGGGACCGATCGTGGGCATGTGGCCGGGGCTCAACGTCACGTTGCCGGGCTTCTTCTCACCACCCGGTCCTGCGGCGAGAGGGTGCCCGCCGGCGATCCACGCCTGCAGTCCGCCGTCGAGCAGCCGCACCTCGGAGTGCCCGGCCCAGCGCAACAGCCACCACGCGCGGGCCGCGGCGAGATCGCCGCTGTCGTCGTATGCGACGACGAGAGCACCGTCGTCGATCCCCCACCGGCGTGCGATGGCCTGGAAACGGTCGATGTCGGGCAGCGGATGACGACCGAGCTCGGGCGCGGGCGGATCGGCGAGATCCTCGTCCAGGTCGACGTAGACCGCGCCGCTGATGTGCCCTTCGTGGAATCGGTCCCGTCCGTGCCTGTCGCCGAGTGCCCAGCGGACGTCGAGTATCACCGGCGATCTGCCCTGCTCGATCATCTCGGCGAGTTCGACGGTGGAGAGAAGAACGGGGGTATCGGACATGACCCGATCCTGACACGAACGGCACACGCCGTTCCGGCTTTGGGGCGACACGCCGTGCGTGCCGGGACGACCCCGGCAGGCGGACACGCCCTGTGCACGTCCGATTCGAGGGTTTTGCGTCTCGGTTCGGAATTGGCGTGGGGGTTGGTCTGATTTGCCGTGCGGAGAGCACTATCGTCGAGACGTGAGCAACCGCCAACCGACGAGCCCAGCCGCCCCGCCTGAGCCGGAGCAGTTCCCGGTGTTGTGGCCCATGCAGACGCGTTGGGCCGACAACGACCATTACGGCCACGTCAACAACGTCACGTACTACTCGTACTTCGACTCGGCGGTCAACGGGTGGCTCATCTCCACCACTGGTGTCGACATCCGCGAACTCGACGCGATCGGGGTCGTGGCCGAGACCTCCTGCCGCTATCTCGCCGAACTGTCCTTCCCCGACCGCCTGCAGGTCGGGCTGGCGGTCGAACGCCTGGGCACACAGTCGATCACCTATTCGCTCGCAATCTTCCGGGAAGCCGACGACACCCTGATCCCCGCGGCGACCGGCCGGTTCGTCCACGTCTACGTCGATCCGCAGACGCGCCGCCCCGTCCCGATCCCCGATCAGATCCGCAAGGCCGCCGCCCAGTTGGCCACCCCGAACGCGGGCCGCTAGTGCTCTAGGCCTCGTCTCCGCTGCGCCCGGCCGCCCGGGCCAGCAGCGGAGCCGTGCGCTGCGGGACGAGGTCCTGCATGACCAGCGACATGTCCGTGCGTTCGACACCGCGGATCTTCAGGATCCGGCCCGCGAGCCGATAGAGGTCGTCGGCGTCGCGGGCGACCACCTTCACCGACAGGTCGATCTGCCCCGTCAACCCGTAGACCTCGGTGACCTCGGGGATCTGTGCGAGTTCGTCGACGACCTCGTCGAGACGGTGCTGATCGACGCGGGTGGCCACGTAGGCGGCGAGCGGATAGCCCAGGTTGACCGGATCCACCCGCCGGTCGAACGAGGCGAGCACGCCCTCGGCCTCCCAGCGGGCAAGGCGCGCCTGGACGGTGTTGCGGGACAACCCGAGCCGCTGCGCCAGCTCGACTCCCGTGGCCCGCGGTGTGCGCGTGAGTTCGAGCAGCAGACGCGCATCGGTGGCATCCAGACTGGTCATTCTTCGCAGTCTGCCAGCTCGGAGCACCCCGGAACCGTGCTTTCTGCACGGTTGCAAGCTGATCGATTGCGCACGCGCGATTTGCCCGGATGATGTGATGTACGGCACACATCATCCGGTCGGGCCTCACGAGGGCACGCCGGATCCGCACCGACGAGGTGATCCGATGGTTGTACCGACCGCCTATCCGGTCCAGTTGATCCAACCCGACGGGCGACGCGTCCTCAACACCGAGTACGGCCCACTCGTCGCCGACGTCGGCCCCGACGAACTGCGCGGGCTCTACCGCGACATGGTCGTCGCGCGACGCGTCGACGCTGAGGCGACGGCTCTCCAACGGCAGGGTGAGCTCGGCCTCTGGGCGCCGCTCCAGGGTCAGGAGGCCGCGCAGGTCGGCTCCGCCCGGGCACTCGCGTCCGACGACTACGTCTTCACCAGCTACCGCGAGCACGCCGTCGCGTTGTGCCGCGGCGTCGACCCCGCCGACATGACCCGCCTGTGGCGTGGATGCGGCCTGTCCGGGTGGGATCCGCAGACGGTCGCCACCACCAACCCGGCGATCGTCGTCGGAGCCCAGGGCCTACACGCCACCGGTTACGCGATGGGCGCGAAGCTCGACGGAGCCGAGATCGCCACCGTCGTGTACTTCGGCGACGGCGCCACGAGCCAGGGCGACATCTCGGAGGCCATGGTCTTCTCCGTCAGCTGGGGTGTCGGCGTGGTGTTCATCTGCCAGAACAACCACTGGGCCATCAGCGTGCCCACCCACGTGCAGAGCCCGGTGCCCCTCGCCCGGCGCGCCGCCGGATTCGGGATGCCGGCCGTGCAGGTCGACGGCAATGACGTCCTCGCAGTCCTGGCGGTGACCCGGCGTGCCGTCCGGCACGCCCGCGAGGGTGCCGGTCCGTTCTTCATCGAGGCACTCACCTACCGCATGGGCCCGCACACGACCTCCGACGACCCCACCCGCTACCGCACACCCGCCGATCTCGAGGAGTGGAAGGCACGCGACCCCATCGATCGGCTGCGACGACTGCTCGAACGCGAAGGGCACGCCGACGACGACTTCCTCGACGAGGTCCGGACGGCCGCCGACGACACCGCGATGCGGCTCCGGCGTGGCACACTCGGGATGCCCGACCCCGAACCCGCTGCCCTGTTCGACCACGTCTACGCCACCGAGCATCCGCTCGTCGAACAGGAACGTGCGGACTACGCCGAGTATCTGGCGAGTTTCGGCCCCACGGAGGAGGCGCGACGATGACCACCACGACGATGACCCTCGGCAGTGCCCTCAACGCCGGACTCCGCCGCGCACTCGAACGCGACCCCAAGGTCGTCATCATGGGTGAGGACGTCGGCACGCTCGGCGGCGTCTTCCGCATCACCGACACCCTGCAGAAGGATTTCGGTGAGGGTCGCGTGATCGACACTCCCCTCGCCGAATCCGGGATCGTGGGAACGGCCTTCGGGATGGCGCTGCGCGGCTACCGGCCCGTGTGCGAGATCCAGTTCGACGGCTTCGTCTATCCGGCCTTCGACCAGATCGTCTCGCAGGTCGCGAAGATCCACTACCGCACGGCCGGTGCCGTGGTGGCCCCGCTGACCGTCCGGATCCCCTACGGCGGCGGCATCGGTGCGGTCGAACATCATTCGGAATCACCGGAGGTGTACTTCACCCACACCGCGGGTCTGCGTGTCGTGAGCCCGAGTACCCCGTCCGATGCGTACTGGATGATCCAGCAGGCCGTCGCGCTCGACGACCCGGTGATCTTCCTCGAACCGAAGCACCGCTACTGGGAACGCGGTGAGATCGACACGGAGACCGCACCCGACCTGCCGCTCACGTCCGCGCGGGTCGTCCGGTCCGGTTCGGACGCAACGATCGTGACCTTCGGTGCGCTGGTCGCCACCGCGCTACGCGCAGCCGAGATCGCCGAGACGGAAGGACATTCGCTCGAGGTCGTCGATCTGAGGTCGCTGTCCCCCCTCGACTTCGACACGATCGAGGCGTCGGTGAGACGGACCGGCCGGCTCGTCGTCGTGCAGGAGGCGCCGGTCTTCTGCGGCATCGGCGCGGAGATCGCCGCCCGCACGACCGAGCGGTGCTTCTACCAACTCGAGGCACCGGTCCTGCGGGTCGGCGGATTCGACATCCCCTATCCCCCGGCCAAACTCGAATCCCACCACCGTCCCGACCCGGATCGCATCCTCGACGCGGTCGACCGCGCACTCGCGGCGTGAGGCGTACCGATGACGAATCCCGCACGCGCAGTACAGGAATTCCGTCTCCCCGATCTCGGTGAGGGACTCACCGAAGCGGACTGGGTGCACTGGGCCGTCGCGGTCGGCGATCGTGTCGAACTCAACCAGGTCATCGGGGAGGTCGAAACCGCCAAGGCCACGGTGGAACTGCCGTCGCCCTATGGCGGCACGGTCGAGGAACTGCTGGTCGAGCCGGGACAGACGGTGCCGGTCGGGGCGCCCCTGCTGCGGATCGCCACCGAGGACGGACCCGCCGAGCCGACCGGTGACAGCGGCGGCCCGTCCCGACCGTCGGTGCTCGTCGGCTACGGACCCGGCGACGCCCCGCAGAGCAGACGCGCGACCCGCCGTGCCTCGGCGGACGCCGGTCGTGCCCGCGACGGCGATCCCCCTCCCGCACGACCCGACGCGAAGCCCGGCGCACGCAAACTCGCCGCCCTCCTCGAGGTCGATCTGGAGACGGTGACGGGCACCGGCCGCGGCGGTGTGATCACCCGCGACGACGTGCGGCGCACCGTCGGACACGGCGACGAACCCACCGCCGAACGACCACACTCACCCGCCCCTGAACCCTCCCCCGAACGGACTACGCGGATACCCGTCGGAGGGGTGCGCAAGCGGACCGCCGAGGCAGTCTCCCGCAGCGCCTTCACCGCCCCGCACGCCAGCGTCTTCCTCACGTGCGACGCGACCGCCACCGTCGACCTGGTGTCGACCCTGCGCGCGTCGCCGGCCTTCGAGGGTGTCCGTCCGACAGCGCTGAGCATCGTCTCCCGCGCGCTGTTGCACGCGATCGCCGACGAGCCGTCGCTCAACGCGCACTGGGACGACGACACGGGTGAGATCGTGCTCCACCACGACGTGCATCTCGGGATCGCCACCGCGACCTCGGACGGCCTGAAGGTTCCCGTGGTCCGGGAGGCCCAGCGCCTGTCGTTGCCACGCCTGGCCCGGTCGATCGCCGAGGTCGCCGACCGCGCGCGGACGGGCCGCTCCACGCCGTCCGAGCTGACGGGTTCGACGGTCTCGGTGACGAACGTCGGGGTGTTCGGGGTGGACGGGGGAACACCGATCCTCAATCCCGGCGAGTCGGCGATCCTCGCCGTCGGCGCGATCTCCGACCGCCCGTGGGTCGTGGACGGTGCTCTCGCGATCCGGAAGGTGGTCACGTTGTCGCTGTCGTTCGATCACCGGCTCGTCGACGGGGAGCAGGCGGGACGGGCACTCGCGACGATCGGCGCGTTCCTGGGCGATCCCGTGCCCATGCTCCTCGCCGACACGTAGGGGCCGCGAACGCTCGGTAGCGTGCCTCCACGTGGTGGATTCGCAACGGACGACGGACCGGCTCGCGCACGCCCGTTCCGCGGTGTTCGCGATCTTCGGGCTCAACGGCTTCCTGCTCGCCCTGTGGGTCGTCCACATCCCGGCGATCCGGGAACGGGTGGGCATCGATCACGCGGCGCTCGGATCGTTGCTGTTGCTGCTCGCCCTCGGGGCGCTGGGCGGGATGCACGTGACGGGTCGGCTCGCCGACCGGATCGGTAGCCACCGCACGACGATCGTCTTCGCTCTGATGCTGTCCCTGACGGTGGTCGGGCCGGGCCTGGCCACGGCGCCGTGGCAGCTCGGACTCGCTCTCGCAGTGTTCGGTTTCGCGAACGGCGCGCTGGACGTGTCGATGAACTCCCAGGCGGTCGTGGTCGAACAGCGGTATCGGCGACCGATCATGTCGGCCTTCCACGGGTTGTTCTCCGCGGGCGGGATCGCCGGGTCGCTGGTGGGCGCGGCCACCCTGGCCGCCGGGGTCCGTCCCGCGGTCACGCTCGCGGTCGCCGGGGTCGTCGCGGCCGCGGCGGTGGGCCGGGCGGGGCCGCGCCTCGTCCGGACGGAGCCTCCGACCCGATCGTCGTCACCGGGGCCCCGGGCCGGTTACTCGCGCCGCGTGGTGCTGCTCGGAGGTGTGGCGTTCGCGCTGATGCTGTGCGAGGGGGTCGCGAACGACTGGAGTGCGCTGCAGGTGCAGGAACGGCTCGGCAGTCCGGAGTCGGTGGCCGCGCTCGCGTTCGGTGCGTTCTCGGCGACCATGACGATCGGACGCTTCGTCGCCGACCGGGTCACCGCCCGGTTCGGCAGCGCCGCCGTCATCCGGTACGGAACGCTGGTCGCCGCGGTCGGGATCGGCGCCGTGGCACTGTCGCCGTGGCTGGTCCTCACACTCGCCGGGTGGGCGTTGTTCGGCCTGGGGTTGTCCGGTGCCCTCCCGCAGCTGTTCAGCGCCGCGGGCAATCTCGATTCGGGATCCCCCGGCGCGAACATGTCCCGCGTCGTCGGTCTGGGTTATCTGGGTTTCCTGGCCGGCCCGGCATGCATCGGGTGGATCGCCGAGGCGACCTCCCTCACAACGGCGATGGTCGTACCGCTCGCATGCGTGCTGCTCGCCGCACTGCTGGCTCCCGTACTGACGCCGACGGCGCCCACGCGGTGATCCGCGTGGGCGCCGTGACGGAGCAGCGACAGGTCCGGCAGGCCTACAGGGCCTACAACGCCTACAGGGCCTTCAGTTCCTCGGTGACCTCCGAGACCATCTTCTTCGCGTCACCGAACAGCATCGACGTGTTGTCGGCGGTGAACAGCGGGTTGTCGATACCGGCGTAACCGGAGCTCATCGAGCGCTTGAGCACGATGACCGACTTCGACTGGTCGACGTTGAGGATCGGCATGCCGTAGATCGGGCTCGTCGAGTCCAGGCGGGCAGCCGGGTTGGTGACGTCGTTCGCGCCGATGACGATGGTGACATCGGTGCGGCCGAACTCGCCGTTGATGTCGTCCATCTCCTTCATCGCGTCGTATTCGACGTCGGCCTCGGCGAGCAGGACGTTCATGTGGCCGGGCATACGACCGGCGACCGGGTGGATCGCGTACTTGACCTCGACACCGCGGTCCTCGAGCAGCGCCGCCATCTCCTTGACGGCGTGCTGTGCCTGGGCGACGGCCAGGCCGTAGCCGGGCACGACGATGACCTGGTTGGCGTACGCCATCTGGATGGCGGCGTCCGAGGCCGAGGTGGCCTTGACCGTGCCACCCGACGCCGAGGCCACACCTGCGGCCGCCTCGCCACCGCCGAAGGCGCCGAAGACGATCGCGGGGATCGACCGGTTCATTGCCTTGGCCATGAGGTTGGTCAGGATGGTGCCCGAGGCGCCGACGATCATGCCCGCGACGATCATGGCCTGGTTGTTCAGCGCGAGACCGGCGGCTGCTGCCGACAGACCCGTCAGGGCGTTGAGCAGCGAGATCACGACGGGCATGTCCGCGCCGCCGATCGGCAGCACGACGAACAGACCCATCAGGCCGGCGGCGACGAGCAGTGCCAGGATCCACCACGAGGCGAGCGGCTCACCGTCGGCGCTGATGCCGATGTAGACGGCGATGGCGATCGACGCGAGGACGAGCACGATGTTGGCCAGCTGGAACAGCTTCGCCGACGCGACGAGCTTCTTCTCGAGGTTCTTGTTCAGCAGTTCCTGCAGCTTCGCGAAGGCGACGAGCGAACCCCAGAACGAGATCGAGCCGATGATCGCGGCGAACAGCGAACCGACGATCATGACCACGGTCGGGTCGTCGTCCAGCGTCGTGAAGCTGGTGGACTCGAGATATTCGGCCCACGCGATGAGCGCGACGGTGCCACCACCGACGCCGTTGAACAGTGCGACCAGCTGCGGCATGGCCGTCATCTTGGTCTTCAGTGCCGGCGGGACGCCGAGGATGATGCCGACGGCCAGACCGCCGATGATCAGACCCCAGTTCTCCGTGTGGCGGATGTCGATGAGCACCGCGACGACCGCGATGAACATACCGACGGCGGCGATGTAGTTGCCGCGGACGGCGGTCTTCGGGCCCGTCAGACCCGACAGACCGTAGATGAACATCGCGAAGGCGATGATGTACAGGACCGAGACGAGGTAGCCCATCAGGCGTCAGCCCCCTTCTTCTGTGCAGCCGGGGAGTCCTTGCGCTGCTTGAACATCCCGAGCATGCGGTCGGTGACGACGAAGCCACCGACGACGTTCAGGGTGCCGAAGACCAGAGCGACGAACAGGATGATCTTGATGCCCCAGTGGGCATCACCGGGCAGATGACCGAGCACGACGAGTGCGCCGAGCACGACGATGCCGTGGATCGCGTTGGTGCCCGACATCAGCGGCGTGTGCAGCGTGTTCGGCACCTTGGAGATGACGGCGAAACCGACGAATCCGGCCAGGACCAGAATCGCGATGTTCGCGAGTAGTTCGTTGTACATCTAGGAGTTCTCCTTCGAACGCGTCACGCAGGCAGCCGCGAGGATCTCGTCCGAGAAGTCCGGGGCCAGGGCACCGGACTCGTCGAGCAGCAGCTCGATCAGCGCGTACACGTTCTTCGAGTAGAGCTCGGAGGCATGCTCCGGCATCGTCGCGGGCAGGTTGAGCGGCGAGCAGATGGTGACGTCGTGCTTGACGACGGTCTGCCCCGGCTCGGTGAGTTCGCAGTTGCCACCGGTCTCGCCGGCGAGGTCGACGATCACCGAACCCGGCTTCATCCCTTCGACCGCGGCGGCGGTCACCAGGCGCGGCGCCGGGCGGCCCGGCACGAGCGCGGTGGTGATGACGACGTCGAAGCCCTTGATGGCGTCTTCGAGCGCCTGCTGCTGCTGGGCCCGCTCGGCCTCGGTGAGCTCGCGTGCGTAGCCACCCTCACCGGCGGCGTCGATGCCGAGGTCGAGCCACTGGGCACCGACCGACCGGACCTGGTCGGCGACCTCGGGACGCACGTCGTATCCGGTGGTGCGGCCACCGAGACGCTTCGCCGTGGCGAGCGCCTGCAGACCCGCGACGCCCACACCGAGCACCAGCACGGTCGCCGGCTTCACGGTGCCTGCGGCGGTGGTGAGCATCGGGAAGAAGCGCGTGGATTCGCTCGCCGCGACCAGCACGGCCTTGTAACCGGCGACGTTCGCCTGCGACGACAGGGCATCCATGACCTGCGCGCGGGAGATACGAGGAATGGCCTCGACGGCGTACGCCTCGACACCGGCCTGCGTCAGGGAGCCGATCTGGTTGTCGGCGTTGCGCGGGGCGAGGAAGCCGATCAGGCGCTGACCGGACTTCAGGCGTGCGATCTCGGCGTCGCTCGGCGGAGCGACCATGACGACGATGTCGGCGGACCAGGCGTCGCCGACGGTCGCGCCGGCTTCCTTGTAAGCCGCATCCGGAATGAGCGCGCCCTGGCCGGCACCGGACTCGACGACGACGTCGAGCCCCTTGCCGATCAAGGAGGGCACGATCTTCGGTACGAGCGCGACCCGCCGTTCCCCGTCGTTCGTCTCACGAACCACGCCGACGGTCGGACGGCGGTGCGCTCCGCTCCCCGTGTTCGATCCTTCGGTACTCAATTCTTGACTCCTGCGTCGATGAAAGTGCGCGTCGTGCCGCGATCGGCGGCGAAAGATGCGTTATCGAAGGCCATGTGACGGCCCGTCATGCACTGAAAGGCTTAAGCAGACCTACCGTGCCCTCCCGTGACCTCGCAACCTGGTGAAATCATCTGAATCGAGTCCGAACAGCAAGATGGCGCAAGTTTGTGAGGCAGCTCACCTCACAAATGCCATTTTCCTCCGGTGAGCAAGAGCGTGGAGGACGATCGGAAACGGTCCCGGGAACGGGCCGGGAAACGGCCTCCGAAGCGAAAGAAGGCGGTGTGCAAACAGATTCGTTCCGCGTGTACCGATCGACGGTGTGTACCGATTCAGAACACTTCGGAATCGATTCAGATACCGCGTCGCCGAACGACATCTTTGCGCTCGTCCGGCAGGCGGCGTAAGGGGCTCTCATGAGTCACGACCGCGAGAAGGACCACGACGACGACCTCGGCGGCGACCCGGTCTGCTGGCTCCATCTCCTCTGCCCCGACTGCGGAGCGATGCTCACCTCCGAGGAGGAGCCGTGCCCGCGATGCGGCAGGGAGCACCCGATCCCGGATCCCTCCTGACCCGAGCACCTAACCTGGCCACATGAACGTGCCGGCCCCCGTCCTCGACCTCGCCCGCTCGGCCCGCCGCGTCGCCGTCCTCACCGGTGCCGGGATGTCCGCCGAGAGCGGTGTCCCCACCTTCCGCGACGCGCAGACCGGGTTGTGGGAGAACTTCGACGCCACCGCGCTCGCCACACCGGAGGCGTGGGCGGACGATCCGGCTACGGTCTGGGCCTGGTACCAGTGGCGGGTCGCGCTCGTCCGCCGGGTGCAGCCCAATGCCGGACACCTGGCGCTCGCCGACTGGGCACGGGCGGCCCACGTGCAGATCGTGACGCAGAACGTCGACGACCTCCACGAGCGGGCCGGAAGCTCCGAGGTCACCCATCTGCACGGAAGCCTGTTCGCCCCACGCTGCAGCAGGTGCGAGCGCGCCGTCGACCTTCCCGATCCGCCGGAGGATCCCGTCGCTCGTCTCGATCCGCCGTCGTGCCCCGCATGCGGAGGCGACGGGCGGCCGGGCGTCGTGTGGTTCGGCGAGATGTTGCCGCAGGAACCGTGGGAGACCGCGACCGAGTCCCTGCGTGATGCCGACCTGCTGCTCGTCGTCGGCACCTCGGGTGTCGTCTACCCGGCGGCCGGCCTGCCGTCGCTCGCACGCAGTCACGGCGTACCGGTGGTGCAGATCGATCCACGCGAGACCGATCTGAGCGATCAGGTCGACCATGCCTGGCGCACCACTGCTGCCGTCGGTCTCCCCGCCCTCGTCGACACACTGGAGATCGGGGCCGACACACCGCGTTAAGGTGACCCGGTGAGTTCCTGTGTGTTCTGCGCCATAGCCGACGGCAGCGGTCCGGCGACACGGGTGTACGAGGACGACGAGGTCGTGGCCTTCCTCGACATCCGACCGATCGCGCGCGGGCACACCCTCGTGATCCCCCGCGTGCACACCGCACGCCTCGAGGAGCTCGATCCGGCGTCGGGTGCGGCAGTCTTCCGTGCCGGACAACGGATCGCCCGGGCGATGGCCCGTTCCGAACTCGCCACCGACGGAACCAATCTCGTCCTGAACGACGGACGAGCAGCCTTCCAGACCGTCTTCCACACCCATCTGCACCTCCTGCCCCGCTGGAACGGCGATCGTGTCCGGATGGGTATCGGTCTGGTCCGCCGTCGCCCCCACGACCCCGAGACCACCGCGGCGATCATCCGCGCCGGTCTCGAACGTCTCACCGCCGAGGAGCACCAGTGACATCACAGCCCGACACCACCCCCGACACCTCCGCTGCCGAGTTCCCGATCGACACGATCCGGCCGCTGCTGCTCGAGCAGTTCGCCGTGCTCGACGACCTGCTGGCGGGACTGACCGAGGACGAGTGGACGACCGCCACCTGCCTGCCGGGATGGACCGTCAAGGACATCACTGCGCATCTCATCGGCACCGAGTCGATGCTCGCGGGCATCGAGGCTCCGCGCGTCGAACGCGACGTGCGCTCGTTCGACCACGTGCGCAACGACATCGCGGCCTTCAACGAGTTGTGGGTGGAGTCGTTGCGTCCCGTCCCCGGCGCGGACGTGCTCGAGCGGTACCGCGAGATCGTCGCCCTGCGCACGGAGCAACTCGGCGCGATGACCCAGGAGGACTTCGGGAAACAGTCGAACACTCCCGTCGGGCCGGCACCGTACGGGCGCTTCATGCGGATCCGCGTGTTCGACTGCTGGCTCCACGAACTCGACATCTGCGACGCGCTCGGCAGGACGGGCAGCGAGGGCGGCCCGCGTGCCGAACTCGGATCCGCGGAGGTCTTCGGTGCGGTTCCGTTCATCGTCGGCAAGCGCGGCAAGGCCCCCGAGGGAGCGCGCATCACGCTCGAACTCACCGGTCCCCTCGCGCGCACCATCCACATCGAGGTGCACGGACGGGCCACCGAGGTGCCGGCCCTGTCCGAACCGGTCACGACCACGATCGCGATGGACTCCGGGTTGTTCGTTCGGCTCGCCGGTGGACGCGTGCGCGCCGAGGACCGGATCGAGGAGATCTCCCTCGGCGGCGACACCGAGGTCGGACGCCGCATCGTCGACAACCTCGCGTTCACGATCTGACGTCGTGCGGCTGTTCCTGTCCTCCTACCGGTTCGGCACCGATCCGGACGCCTTCGTCCGGTTGACGACGCCGGGCCGGATCGCGGTGATCGCGAACGCCGCCGACGCGTGGCCCGCCTCGGCCCGCACGGCGGCGGTCACGAGCGAGATGGGCCCGCTGCGGTCGCTCGGCTTCGAACCGGAGGAGGTGGATCTACGTGATCACCTCGACGATCCCGACTCGCTCCGGCGGCGCCTGTCGGACTTCACGTCCGTGTGGGTGCGCGGCGGCAACACTTTCGTCCTGCGAGCGCAATTGGCCCGCAGCGGAGGCGATACCGTGCTCACGGATCTGGTGAGCGACAACCGTCTCGTGTACGGGGGCTACAGCGCCGGGGCCTGTGTCGCCACACCGTCGCTGCGCGGCATCGAGTTCTCCGACGACCCCGACGAGGTCGCCGCGACCTGCGGTGTCCCGGTGGTGTGGGACGGACTCGGCTGGGTCGAACACGCGATCGTGCCGCACGCCGGTGACTCGCTGCTGGCCGACGACGGGATACGGCAGACCCTGCGCTACCTGCGCGAGCACGACGTCGAACACGTGGCGTTGACCGACGACGACGCGATCGTCGTCGACACTCCTCCCGGTCACGCCCCGAGTACGGTGAGATCATGACGCAGAACATCGACGGCACCGAACCCCGGATCGAGCACGACGCCGACAAGGCCCGTTTCGCGCTCTATCTCGGCGACGACCTCGCGGCCTACGCCGACTACACGCAGCACGGCGACCTGCGGGACTTCGACCACACCGTCACCGACCCGCAGTTCCGCGGCAAGGGCCTCGCCGGGATCGTGGTGAAGCACGCCCTCGACGAGACCAGGAAGCAGGGACTGAAGATCGGTACGTCCTGCTCGTACGTCGAGAAGTTCGTCTCCGAACATCCCGAATACCGCAACTGATCCGTCACACCTGCACGTCGCGGCGGCGGAAACCGACGATCGCCGCTGCGACGAGCAGCACCGCCGCAACCGCCGGGACGATCAGCGGCATCACCGTCACCCCCTCTGCGGGCACCAGCGGGACATGCGAGAACGGCGACAGTGCGACGAGTTCGTCGGGGAGGTTCAGCATCTCGCCGAGCCACGCGACGAACACCATCCACACCACGAGCACCCACACGAGCCCGGTGGCACGCGGCACGCAGCCCAGCAGCGCGAACGCCACGGCGACCACGAGGATCGCAGCCGGCGCGTAGGCCAGGGACGCCGCGATCATCCGCGGCATCCACCCCCAGTCGCCCACCGCGAGCGCGACCCCCAGTCCGGTCGCAGCACCGGAGACGAGCAGCGCCACGACCAACTGGACGACGATCACGCCGAGTGCCGCGAACAGCCATGCGCTGCGCGCCGTTCCGGTGACGATCACGAGACCGGAACGTCCACCGTCCTCCTCGCTGCGCATCCGCATCACGCCGGACACACCGAAGGCGGTGGCGCCGAGAGCGAGGAACATCAGCATCATCCCGGAGAATGAGGCGGTGAGGGCGTCGGGGTCCACGCCGACCATGTCCAGCACCTGCGGCATCTCGTCAATGAGGTCCTCGACGGAGCTGGCGAGAGCGCCCATCGCGACGCCGAACAGGACCAGTCCCGTCAGCCAGCCCACGAAGGCTCCGCGCAGCAGGCGGCGGATCAGACCGACCGGACCGAGCAACGCGGAATTTGCCTCGGCGGGTCCGGGTTTCGGTGCCCGCAGTCCGGCTCCGAGGTCGCGGCGCCGCGACAGTGCGACGGCGACGGTGAGCAGCACGACCGTCGTGGCGACGGACAACAACAGCGGCCACCACCGCTCGTCGACGTAGAGCCGGGTCTGCTGGGCCCAGGCGATCGGCGAGAGCCACGACAGCCACGAGCCGGTCGACTCGATGATGTCGCCGGCGCCGCGGACGAAGAAGGCCGCAGCGAGCACTGCGAGCGCGGTACCCGTGGCCGAGCGGGAGTGTTCGCCGAACTGGGCGGTCACTGCCGCGACCGCACCGAAGAGCACCCCGGTGACGGCGGAGGCCACACCGAAGGCGACCGAGCCGACGACATCGAGCCCGCCTGCGATGAGCGCGACGGTGATACCGGTGCCCACGATGAGGTTCGCGACCGAGACCAGCATCAGGGCGGCCGCCGGCGGAGCATAGGCCCCGACGGGCAGCGCCCGCAGAAGTTCGAGCCGGCCGGATTCCTCCTGCGCCCGGGTGTGCCGCACGACGAGCAGGATGCTCATGATCGCGGTCGCGACGAAGACGGTCAGGCTCAGTTCGTTCGCGGTCATCGCCCCGAGCGTGTAGTTGTCGATCCCGTAGGCCGGGCCCGTCATGAGTACGGCAGCCGGATTCTCCAGCAGGGCAGCACGGGCCTGACGGGAGGCCTCGTCGGGATAGACCGCGGCCAGGCTGAGGACGGTCGACCACACCGTGAAGGCGAGCGCGAGGGTCCAGACGGTGATGCGCACGCGGTCCAGCCGCAGGTAGAGCCGCAGCAGGGTGCCGAGCCCGGTGAACGGTGCCGCGGACGTCGCGGAGGTACCGCTCGGGGTCGGTACAGCTGTCGGTGTCGTCGTGGTCATCGTGAGGACACCTCCTCCACCGCACCGGCGCCGTTCCCGTCACCGGTGTCGAAGGTGTCGCCGTAGTGCCGCATGAACAGCTCTTCGAGCGACGGGGGCGTGATGGTGAGGTTCTCGACGCCGAGTCCGGCGAGTTCCTGCAGGACCGGGGCGAGGGCGGTGTTGTCGACGTCGAACGCGAGCCGGCCGTCGTCGGCGTAGAGGTCGTGGACCCCGGAGAGCCCGCCCAGTCGCTCGGCAGGGGCACTCGTGGTGGCCCGCACGGACGAGCGCGTCAGGTGCCGCAACTGCGCGAGGGTGCCGGTCTCGACGTCGCGCCCGGCCCGGATGATCGTCACCGTGTCGCAGAGCTTCTCGACCTCGGCGAGGATGTGGCTGGACAACAGGACGGTCGCGCCGCGGTCGCGGAGCCCTCGCACCTCGTCGGTGAACACCGCCTCCATGAGCGGGTCGAGACCCGAGGTGGGTTCGTCGAGCAGGTAGAGCTCGGCGTCCGATGCGAGTGCGGCGACGAGTGCGACCTTCTGCCGGTTGCCCTTCGAATAGGTGCGGGCCTTCTTCGTCGGATCGAGTTCGAACCGCTCGAGGAGTTCGGCGCGACGACGCGTGCGGACCTCGCCCCCGCGGATGCGGGTGAGGACGTCGATGATCTCGCCACCGGTGAGGGTGGGCCACAGGTTCGTGTCGCCGGGCACGTACGCGAGCCGGCGGTGGATCGCGACGGCGTCGGTCCACGGGTCGAGTCCGAGGACGCGGACGGTGCCGGAATCGGCACGCAGCATTCCGAGCAGCACGCGGATCGCTGTGGACTTGCCGGCGCCGTTCGGTCCGAGGAATCCGGCGACGGTACCGCGTTCGACGGTCATCGAGAAGCCGTCGAGGGCTCTCGTGGTTCCGAATGTCTTGACGACGTCGCGGATTTCGATGATCTGGGTGTCCATCTTTCCTCCGTCAGGAGTCGGGGGGTGCCTTCCGTGCTGCCAGAAATGCCTCGAGGAGCGTCGAGTCCGTCAGCAACGGCTCGGTGTAGAGCTCGAGCATCGGCAGCATGAGGCGCTCGGTGTAGGAACGCAGCCTGGCAGGAAACGTCTCGAGATCGAGATACTCGTCCGGACCCGGAAGGTCCATGAGCACGGCGCCGACGCTGAACGAGATGAGGGCGCGTGCTCGTTCGGAGGGGAACCGGCTGGGCCGCACGGTTCCGGCAGCCACCGCCTCTTCGAGATATGCCTCGGTGTCGGCGACGAGTCGGTCGAGGAAGTCGGCGGCGGGTGCACCGCCGGCCCGGAGGGTGCGGAAGAGATAGGCGACCGTGGTCGCGTAGTTCTCGATGTGCTCCATCTGGTCGTTCAGCGCGGCCGGCCCGGCCTGCGGGTCGAGGACGGCACTCTTCGCCTGCCGGATCCCGTCGAGCACGTACCGGTCGCAGTGTTCCTTCAATCCGGCGCGGGATCCGAAGTGATGCACGATCAGCGAAGCGCTGACGCCGCACTCTGCGGCGATGGTGCGTAGTGGCACGCCGACGCCGTACGCGGCGATGCACCGGATCGCGGCGTCGCGGATCCGTGCACGGGTGGTGAGGTCTTCACCGGCGACGGTTGAACGCACGTTTCAAGCGTTGCACACGTGTTCAACCGGATCAACGCACGGAATGTGTCATCGAAGGGTGTACCGCCGGTACTTGCAGATGTGCTCGGCGCTTCGGGATGCGCTCAGGTGAAGGCCATGACCTGACTGCCCCAGACCCGGCGCATCTCGCCGTCCGGATCCGACTCGACCCTGTCCGTGGAGTCGATGAGCAGGGTCGAACGTTCCTCCACCTCGTACTGCGGCCAGTGCTTCGAGCCGTCCAGCGCCGCCGGCACGCCGTGGTGCGCGAACGCGAGCCAGCGCCGCTGCACACGCCCGGAGACCTCCCCGGCGGACCTGCGGCCGCCGAGCCAGAAGGTCGGATCCCGACCGAGGGTGCCGAAATTACCGAATACGTAAGGTAATTCGGTTGCGTGCCCGGCACCGATCCGCGCAGCCTTGAGCATCGGGGTGGCGTGGTCGAAGCGGTACACCCAGGTCGGCGAATGCGCGCTGTGCGCTTCGGCGACCCACAGCACCGGCATCCGGAAACCGGCATCGCGCGAGAGTGCCATCGCTCCGGCGGGTTTGGGCAGGTCGGGATACGCCGCGACGATCTCGGCAAGACGCTCGGGAGGCAGATCCGTCCGATCGTCGGCCAGCGCCTTGAACATCGCTTGCACGGCCGTATCGTTCACGGGCATCAACGGCGACTTCATGAAGCGGAAGATCGACGGCTCGTCCTTGTTCGAGCCGATGATCAGCGGGATCCGGTGCGACAGCCCCTTCTGGAAGGCAGCGACCGGATACTTCGGCACCAGGTCGCGATCGACGACCGGGGTCATGGCGAGCGTTCCCGGCACCTTCGTGGGGGTCTCGGCGACGAGCACTTCCGACGCCTCGACCAGTGTGTCGGTCGACATCGTGAGCAGTTCGGCGGCTCGGGACGGCGGTAGGTCGAGGATCTCGAGGAAGCGCTGCGCGACCGTCGCGGCACGTTCGCTGCCGTACACCGAGGTGGCGGGCGGCGACTGGGCGATCGCGCGATGGAAGAAGCCTTCGGCCTTCGGGACCGTCATGAGTGTGGTGACCGACCCCGCACCGGACGATTCCCCGAAGAGCGTGACGCAGTCCGGATCGCCCCCGAAGTCGGCGATGCAGTCGCGCACCCACTCGAGGGCGGCGATCTGGTCCCGGAGACCGACGTTGGATTCGAAGGTGGCATCGGGTGTGGAGAACGACGACAGATCGAGGAAACCGAGCGCACCGAGCCGGTAGTTGATCGTGACGACCACGACATCGCCGCTCTCGCACAGGATTCGGCCGTCGTAGATCTTCTGACCCGAGTATCCGATGATGTAGGCGCCCCCGTGGATCCAGACCATGACGGGGCGGCGGCGGCCGTCGGGCGGCGGCGCCCAGATGTTGAGCGAGAGACAGTCCTCGCTCAACGTCATCTCGGGTTCGATCCCGATCGGACTCTGCCGACTCTGCGGAGCGATCGGTCCGAATCGTGCGCCGTCGAGGACGCCGTCCCACGGTTCCGGTGGTAACGGCGACCGGAACCGCCGGGAACCGGTCGGGGCCGCGTACGGGATGCCCTTCCAGACGTAGACCCCGCCGTCGCGATATCCGCGGACCTCGCCGTATTTGCAGGCGACGGTGAGCGTGTCGTCCTCCACGTGGCCTCCCACCCCGGTCGGTACCGCCGTGCAGTACCGTTCACTTCGTTCGTCGACCTACCGATTCGATGATGGTGGATGCCGGGTCGGTTGTCAGCCGGCTGCGGAGAGAGGTTCGGGGGCCACACAGTCGACGAGATCGATCACGAGTGCGTCGAGTACGTCGCGCAGGTCGCCGCGCGCCGAGTCGGCGAGCGCCGGGAAGACGGTCGCGAGCGCGATGGGCACGAGCGAGGCCTTTCCGAGCAGGATCCCCATGGCCGCATCGAGCTTGACGACCTCGTCGTGCAGCCGGGCGTAGGTGGTGGTGTCCACGCCGTGCGCCACGGCGATCCGGTCGGGCTCGCATGCCGCGGCGTCCGCCACCATCCGGGGCAGGTTCTCCGCGGTGATCTCGTCGGCACTCATGCTTGCAACGTCGAATTTACGCAACATCTCGCCTTCGTTCGTCCCCCAGGAGCGACGCCGGGCCGCGCGCCGCAGTCGAAACATACAGTCAGTGTGGCCCGAAAAGTACGGAATGTGTAGAAGGTCCGGAAAACTTTTTGCACTGCCGGTACCTGACAGAAGGTACATCGCCGAGAACCCACCTTCACCCGGAATCATCACCCTGAGACCAGGACCACAACGATTGCTCCGCGAACCCTCGCGACCTGGATGAACGGGCGTATCCTCGTAAATCCGAAGTCCGTGCAGCCACCCCGACCGGGTCCGACCACGACTCCGGGCAGACCGAGGAGGTACCGGTCGTGAGCGTCGCCCACGCCGAGTTGCTCCCTCTGCCCGCGCACCGCGCCACGACGCGCGAGTTCGCGGGGGTGAGCACTCAGTCCCGTGCCCTGTCCTTCTCCGTGCGTCGTACCGTGCGGCCGTTCATCGAGGCGTGGTCGTACGCCCCGACTCTCCCCTGGCCGGCGTCGGCGATCGACCACCTCGCGTTCCCTCTCGTGCCGGTGCCCGGCACGCATCGTCGACGGGTCGATCTCCCGACGTGCCGGGCGGAACTGCTGTGGGCGCCCGGCGCCGCACCGCCGGTCGGCCGGCACGGCACGGCCGTCCTGTACCTGCACGGTGGCGCGTTCCTGTGCTGCGGCCTCACCACGCACCGCCATCTGGTCTCCCGCATCTCCGCCGCAACCGGCGCGCCGGTTCTGGCGGTCGGTTACCGCATGCTGCCCCGCCATCCGATCCGGCGCGCGGTCGAGGACGGGCTCGACGGATTGCGCTGGCTCGTGGCACACGGCTACCCGGTCGAGCGTGTCGTGATCGCCGGGGACTCCGCGGGTGGCTTCCTCACCTTCGCCGTCGCCCACGAAGCCGTACGCCTCGGCATCGGCCGTCCGGCCGGCACCGTCGCCCTGTCACCCCTCACCGATCTCGACCCGCGGGGCAAGCTCGACCATCCCAATTCGCACCGGTGCGCCGTCTTCCCACGACGCGCCGTCGGCGTCCTGTCGACCCTCGTCGATCGCGCCGAGCGCCTCGGTGGCGAAGGCGCCGAGCCGGTCGCCTCCCCCGTCGATCTCGACCTGTCCGAGATGCCTCCCGCACTCATCCAGACCGGATCCGAGGAGATGACCTACGTCGACGCCGAGCTGATGGCCCGGCGGCTGCAACTCGCCGGCGTCTCCACCGAACTCCAGGTGTGGGAGAAACAGGTGCACGTCTTCCAGGCCGCGGCGGGGATCGTCCCGGAGAGCGGCCGCGCGCTCGCCGAAATCGGCCGCTTCGTGCGTGAACTGCGGTGAGACCCGCCTCCCGACGCCATTGCCCTCGAGCCCGCCCCGGCGAGCACGGTCATATCGAGACCCGGATCGCATAGTCCGCCACGGCATCCGTGGTGCATTCGGGTGTTCCGGCCGGTACGACGACGGGCCACACGGACGGATCGGCCGACCGTCCTGCGGGGATGCGGGCCGGCAGGGTCCGGACGAGACGGATGATGGCGTCGATCATGCGTCGATGGTCGGGCACCTCCGGACGGATCGACACGGTTTCGTTCACCGGGATCGGAACACCTCGGCGGGCCGTCGCAGGCCGAGAACCGTGTGCTTGGGCAAGCCGTCGCTCGTGCGACCCAGCGGAGGAATGCCTGTCGGTGCCGGCGACTAGTCTTTCTCTCGGCTCGACCGCACAGAGAAGGGGGTCCGATCATGGCCGACGCGCAGACCCGGTTCGACCAGGACGTCGACGCGGCCTGGCGCGAGTTCCGCACGCGCCTGGCCGACCATGTCGCGGCCATGTGCGACGGCGACGGCCTGGTCCTCGAACCCTTCACCGACGAGGCCGGTGGCCCTGCCGGGCCGTGCGTGCAGTTCTACGCGTGGGGAGACCGGCTCGTCCGCTGCGAGGTCCCGTCCAACGCACACCTCGCCCCCGACCGGCACCTCACCCCGGTCGACGAGCAGATGCTCCTCGAACTCGGGCTGCAGGCGCCCTCCCGCGGACCGGACGATCCGGAGGACGGCGGATCCCCGGCGTTCTGGATCGATCGTCCTGGCAGCTGGGCCGATCAGCTCGCCGTCATCGCCGTGCGTGCACTTCGTTCGGTGTGGGGTGTTCCCCACCCCCTCTTCCTGCGGGCCGAGACGTTCGGAACGGAGCGCTCGGTCACCGAGCTCACCTCGTTCCTCGTGCCCGAGACACCCCAGGCGGACCGCACCCAGGCCCCGGAGGTCCCGCTCGCGGTCGTCCCCACCGGCGACGACCATGTGCGCGAACTGATCGAATCCACCCTGCACGAGCGGATCGACGATCTGCCCGCCTGGGACGAGGACGGCGATCTCGTCCTGCGGATCGCCGGAGTGCTGGTGTTCGTCGGTGTCGGCCCCGGAGGCGGCACCGTCGACCTGTTCGCACCGATCGTCCATTCCATCACCGGACGCACGCGGGCCGCCGAGATCTGCGTCGACCTCAACCGCCGGTGGCCGCACCTGAAGTTCGTGCTGGTCGACGACCGCCTCGCGATCGTCGACCGTGTTCCGGCCGCGCCGTTCGCCCCGGCGCACCTGCTCGGATCGCTCGAGACCATCACTCAGTTCCTCGACACCGTCGACAGTTCGTTCGCCACCCACATCGGTGGCTCGCTGCTGCGCGATCAGGGATTCGACGGGGCGACGGGCGGTGCGACCGATCCGCCCTGGGGCGACGTCTCGCAGTTACCCGACGCCGAGGACGATCTGCCGGTGGCCCTGCTCGCGGTGCGCGACTTCCATCTCGACGGCGCGACCGATGTCGCCGCGAGCACCGTCGCGGCGATCGGCGATCGCAATCCCGAACAGTTGCGGCGGTTCCTCACCATCAGCACCGAACTGCAGGTGTGGTGGGACGGCGAGTCGCAGACCCGCGAGGCAGCGCTCAACACCGACGGTGCTCGGGAGGCACGGGCTCGGGCACTCGAATGGGAGGCGACGAGCCGCTCGCTCGCGGAGGCCCTGCAGTTCCTCGAACAGGGCGAGGGCACCGACTCGGCCGGATCGCGCGCATCGAGATCGAGCGCCGGCCGTGAGGCGTCGCCCGAGCAGCCCGCACTGTTCGACAACCCCGACGAACCGACCCTCTTCGACGGCTTCGGTGATTACTCCTGAGCTGATCCCGCTCGGGACACGGCGCGACGGAGCGCGTCGACAGCGGCGTTGTCGAAGCCGACGAGTACGACGGTCTCCACATCCGTCTGCGTCTCCCGGATGGTGGTGACGGCCTGCAGGGCGGCGTCGTCGAGCGGCCAGCCGTAGACGCCGGCCGAGACGAGCGGGGACGACACCGTGCGGGCGCCGAGGTCCTGCGCGACGAGCAGACTGTTGCGGTACGCCGAACGCAGGATCCCGGATCGGTCCTCGTGCGCCGACCACACCGGGCCCACGGTGTGGATCACCCATCGCGCCGGGAGACGCCCCGCGGGAGTCGCCACCGCACGGCCCGGTTCGAGTCCGTCGGGTAGCGAGGTCGCGCGGAGTTCGCGGCAGGCCGCGAGGATCTCCGGGCCGCCCGCCCGGTGGATCGCACCGTCCACTCCTCCGCCCCCGAGCAGGGAGGAGTTCGCGGCGTTGACGATCGCATCCACCGCGATGGTGGTGATGTCGCCGTGCGCGATGTCGAGAGCGGTCACGCTGTCGACCATATGTTCCGCGCGCTGCCCCCGAGTCGTTTTGCTGGCATGATTCAGGACCGTGACGTCCTCGGCGAAGCTGCGCGAACTGGCCGGAAAGCACGGCATCACCACCACCTACACGGGATGGGGTGGACGCGACCACGATGTCTCCGACGAGACGTTGCGGCGCGTACTCGCCGCGCTCGACGTCCCGGCCGGGACGGACGACGAGGTCGTGGCATCGATCGCCGACTTCGACGACCGCCCGTGGCGCTGCATGCTCCCGCCCGCGCTCGTGGTCGTCGAGGGCGACGACCGGACGTTCCCGGTGCACGTGCCGCACGGCGACCCGGTGTCGGTGTGGGTCGTTGCCGAGGACGGGGCGGAGGTCGACGTCGAGCAGCTCGACGTGTGGGTGGACCCGCGGACCGTCGACGGCCGGCTCGTGGGCCGCGCGACCTTCGCCGTTCCTCGACTGCCCCTCGGCTGGCATGTCGTGCACGCCCGCAGCAACGACATCGAGACCACCGCGGTCCTGGTCGTGACCCCGCGCCGGTTGTCCACCGCCGACCGGCTGCTCGAGAAGAAGCGCTGGGGTCTTGCGGCCCAGATCTATTCGGTGCGCAGCCGCCGGTCGTGGGGCATCGGTGATTTCGCCGACCTGGCCGATCTGGCGGCGATCACGGCCGGTTACGGCGGCGACTTCGTCCTGATCAACCCCGTGCACGCGGCCGAGCCCGTGCCGCCGCACGAACCGTCGCCCTACCTGCCGTCGTCGCGGCGTTTCGTCGACCCGCTGTACCTGCGTATCGAGGACATCCCGGAGTTGGCCTACCTCCCCGCGAAACACCGCAAGGAACTCGACGAGCACGCGCAGCGCGCGGCGAAGGCGAACCGGAAGGCACGGCGTCTCGACCGGGATGCGACCTTCCGCGCGAAACTCGACGTCCTCGAGCGCGTGTACCGGGTGCCACTCGGCCCCGCTCGACGCGCACGGTACGAGGCGTTCTGCGCCGAGGGTGGGCAGGCGCTCGACGACTTCGCGCTGTGGTGCGCGCTGTACGAGAAGTTCGGCGACCGCGCCGACCGGTGGGCGTCGCGCGCCCCGAGCCCCGACGACCCGAAGGTCGCCCGGTTGCGCGAGCGACTGGCCTCGCGGATCGACTTCCACCGGTGGCTGCAGTGGTTGTGCGACGAGCAGCTCGCGAACGCCCAAACCGCTTCGCTCGCAGCCGGTTCCGATATCGGCATCGTGCACGACCTCGCGGTGGGTGTCGGCCCGCACGGCGCCGACGCCTGGACACTGGGCGACGCGCTGGCGTCGGGCGTCACGGTGGGCGCCCCCGCCGACGACTTCAACCGCAACGGTCAGAACTGGAATCAGCCGCCGTGGCGGCCGGATCGTCTTGCGGAGCTGGGATACATCCCCTTCCGCGATGTGGTGCGCTCGGCGTTGCGGCACGCGGGCGGTGTCCGGGCCGATCACATCCTGGGACTGTTCCGCACCTGGTGGGTGCCGGAGGGGATGTCGCCTGCCGACGGCGCGTACGTCCGCAGCGACCACGAGGCACTCGTCGGCATCCTGGCGCTCGAGGCGCATCGCGCCGGCGCCGTGGTCGTGGGTGAGGACCTCGGGGTCTTCGAGGAGTGGGTGCAGGAGTATCTTGCCGAGCGCGGCATCGCCGGGACGTCGATCCTGTGGTTCGAACGCGACGAGGACTCCCCGCGCGGGCCGGAGACCTACCGCCCCCTGTGCCTGACCTCGGTGACCACACACGACCTCGCGCCCACGGCGGGATATCTGGCGGGCGACCACATCCGGCTGCGGTCGGAGCTCGGTCTGCTCGAGGGCGACCTCGACGCCGAACTGACCGATGCGGCCGCCGAACGCGACTCCGTTCTGGCGCTCGCGGTCGAACGGGGTCTGCTCGACGAAGGCGAGACCGACGTCGATCGCCAGGTCGAGGCACTGCACCGGCTGATCGCGGCGAGTCCGTCTGCGCTGCTGGGTGTTTCGTTGGCGGATGCGACCGGTGAGCGACGCAGCCAGAACCAGCCGGGCACCGTCGACGAGTATCCGAACTGGCGGGTTCCGCTCGCCGATGCCCGCGGCAAGGTCGTGCTCGTCGAGGATCTCGTCGACCACGACGGATTCGCGAGACTGGCCCGTGCGGTCTCCGGAGACACCTCACCGGTGGAGTGACATCACACGAAGGCTGCGGCCGCCGATCCGGATGTCGGATCGGCGGCCGCGGCTCGAGTACGCACCCCTAGGGCATCACTTCGCGTACAGGGCGTCGATCTCGTGGGCGAAACGCTCGGTGACGACGTTGCGCTTGATCTTCAGCGTCGGGGTGAGCTCACCGGACTCCTCGGTGAGATCGCGGTCGAGGATGACGAACTTCTTGATCGCCTCGGTGTGCGAGACGAGGGTGTTGGCGTCGTCGACGATGGTCTGCACCGCGTCGCGTAGCGCGGGATCGTGGCGCAGGTCCGCGATCGTCGCGCCGGCGGGCTTTCCGTTCTCGGTCTTCCAGTTCTCGAAGACGTCCGAATCGACGGTCACCAGGGCTGTGACGAAGCTGCGTCCGTCGCCGACGACGACGGCCTGGGAGACGAGGGTGTGCGACCGCATGCGGTCCTCGATCGGCCCGGGCGAGACGTTCTTGCCGCCGGCGGTGATGATGAGGTCCTTCTTGCGCCCGGTGATGGACAGGTAGCCGTCCTCGTCGAGCGAGCCGAGGTCGCCGGTGCGGAACCAGCCGTCGTGGAACGCTCCCTCGGTGGCCTCGTCGTTGCGCCAGTAGCCGTCGAAGACGACCATGCCGCGCAGCTCGATCTCGCCGTCGTCCGCGATGCGCGCCGAGTTCCCGCCCATGGGACGTCCGACGGTGCCGATCTTCTGCGCGCCGGGCGTGTTCACGCTGTGTGCGGCCGTGGTCTCGGTGAGGCCGTAGCCCTCGTAGATCGGCACGCCGACGCCGCGGAAGAAGTGACCGAGGCGGGGGCTCAGGGCACCGCCGCCGGAGATCGCGTACCAGCACTCGTTGCCCATGGCCTCGCGCAGCTTGGAGTAGACCAGCTTGTCGGCGACGGCGCGCTTGGCCTTCAGCGTCAGGGTGGGGCCGCCCTGGTCGAGCGACTCGCTGTAGGCGATGGCGGTGCGCTCCGCGAAATCGAAGATCGCCGCCTTGACCGGTCCACCGGCCGCCGCCTTGCCCGCTGCCGCGTCGCGCACCTTCTCGAAGACGCGCGGCACACCGAGGATGATGTTCGGCGAGTACCGGGCGAACTGCGCGGAGACGGTCGAGAAGTCCGCCCAGTGGGCCTGCGCCGTGCCGGATTCGAAGAGCGCGAGCGACACCGCGCGCGCCAGCACGTGCGCGAGGGGCAGGAAGGTCAGGCCGCGGTTGCCGGGCTTGGCGACGATACCGACGTCCGAGGTGAGGATCGACCGGACCTCGGCGAGGAAGTTGCGGTGGGTGAGCATGCAGCCCTTGGGCCGCCCGGTGGTTCCCGAGGTGTAGACGAGGGAGGCCAGGCCGCTGGAACGGATTCCGGCCAGGCGCGTGGTGATCTCGGCGTCGTCGACGTCGGCGCCGTCGGCCGCGAGCGTGTTCACCGCGCCGTCCTCGATCTGCAGGATGCGACGGAGGGTGTCGGGCATGTCGACGAAGAGCTTCTCGTGCCGCGCGGTCTCGACGACGGCGAGGACGGCCTCGGAGTCCTGGAGGATCCAGCGGATCTGCTCGGTGGACGAGGAGTCGTAGATCGGTACCGACACCGCGCCGGCCGTCCAGATCGCGTAGTCGAACAGCGACCACTCGTAGCGGGTGGCCGAGAGCAGCGCGACACGATCACCGGGCTGCACACCGTTGGCGATCAGGCCCTTGGCGACGGCCTTCACCTGGTCGGCGAACTGCTGCGCGGTGACCGCGACCCAGTCGTCACCCTGCGGCCGGGAGTACATCACGCGGTGCGGAGTCTTCTCCGCATGGGTGAACACCGTGTGGACGACCGATTCGTCGTCACCGATGGTGAACGGGGCCGGGGTCGAGTACTCACGCACTGCAATCTCCATCGTTCTGGTCGGGAGTCCGGTCGTCGGAATCGATTCCTGCACGGAAGCGACGCAGGAGATCCACGAAGCGTTCGAGTTCGTCCTCGTCCCAGCCCTCGAGGCCGGCGCGGACGTCATCGAGACGACGCACGACCGCACCTTCGAGAACTGTCGCTCCGTGGTCGGTGAGCCGGAGAGGATGTCCGGCACGTGCCGGACCGGTCCCCGCCTCGACCCAGCCCGCATCGACGGCGTGACGCAGTTGGCGCGACACGGTCGAGCGGTGGACACCGAAGACCTCGGATATGTCGGTGGCGCGGCAGCCCGGATTTCGGGAGATGAAGCCGAGAAGCGAATGCTGGACCAGCGAGAGTCCGTTGTCCTGCGCTCGTGCTCCGGACGTCAGGAAGCGCACGAGAAGCACGAACTCCTCGTATACGCGGGCAACGCCGTCCGCGGACGGCCGCCGGGCCTGCCGATTGTGTTGCACAGGGCAACTATAAACGCGAGTGAGGCACGGCACGAATCCGCGCGGTGTCCTGCCGATTCCCGGTCTGTCTCTTCACAGCCCGTGCGCGCACCCGGTGAACTCGCCCACCCCGCTCGGCGTTCACCGGGCTAGCCTGTCTGTCCGTACGGCGTCAGCACTCGGGAGAAGAGGTCGGATGGGCGAACACATCGGTCGCGACCTGTTCCGTCATCTCGTCGCCGACGAAGCGGACGAGTACCTCGCGGTGATGGACTGCTTCACCGACCTCCTGCTCGCCGATCTGTCCACCGACGATATCGCGGTCTCGTGTGCGCGGCGCGGCGTGGCGCTCGACATCACGGTCGTCGCCGCCCGGTGCCGCAGCCTGGTCCGGTGGGGCAATCTCGCGCTCACGAGCGGCGGAACCGGCGGCGGTGGCACCGGCGGCGGTTCCCACCGGCGGAGCGCCCCCGAGACCGCCTCGACCGAGAGCCTCGCCCGGTACCGGCCGACACCCGCCGGGCTGCGGGTGCACCGCGAGACCGGCAGGCTCCTCTCCACCTCCGACGACGTGCGCGGCGTGGCACGCGAGTCGCTCCGGTGTGTCGCGGACGGACTCGCCCGAATCGAGGAGCTGCTGGTGGACGACGGGAGCGTGCTCGACCGGGACGAACTGGCCGCCCACGTCACCGCCCTGTTCTCGCACCACCGGTCGTTCACCGACAGCGTCGCCGACTTCTATGCGCACCTCGCCGAGATCCTGAGGCGTCTCGAGCACTCCGGCCGTCTCGGACACTCCTCCGAGCACGAACGCGCCGGGGTGGTCGACGACTACGCCGAGACCAAGAACCTGCTCCTCGACTACGTCGACGTCATCGGTTCGGACGTCGAGCGTCTCGCCCCTCTCGTCGCCGGCAGGCTCGACCGGATCAGGCCGCGTCTGGACTCCCTGATCGCCGCGTTGCGCGAGTCCGGCCTGCCGAACACCGTGCCTACCAACACAGTGCCTACCAACACAGTGCCCGGCCGGTCGCCCGGTCGCAGTCGCACCGACTGGAACGAACTGGCGCAGTGGTACGCCGAGGACGCCGGCCCGCGCCGCATGCGCGAGGCAGCGGCGGCGGCGCTGAACCGGCTGCTCGTGCGCACTCGGCGGATCACCACGAGCACGTCGGGCTTCTCGCACCGCGCAGATCTCCTGCGCCTGGCCCGGTGGTTCACCGAATCGTCCGACGAACAGGCCCACCGGTTGTTCGCCGCGACCTTCGGTGCCTTCCCGAGCCGGCACCTGCTGCTCGGCCCCGACGATACCGACCCGCGAGTGGGTGCGGGCACGTCGTGGTGGCGGGCCGATCCCGTCGTCGTGCCCGTGTCGTTGCGCGAACGCGGCGACCACACGTCTCGCGGGGCCGTCGGCCGACTCCCCGATTCGCTGCCCGGCCGGGTCCGGGCCGACGAACTCGCCCGGCGCGAGTCGCGCCGCCGCTCCGACGCCGTCGCCGAACTGGGTGCGGCGGGCGACCTGCACGGAGCGGACCTGTCGACGGAGGCGCGCGACATCCTGCTCGACGTCCTCGCCGCTGCGCTCGCGGGCCACCGCACCACCGACGGTCCGATGCATGTGGACGATCCCGATCTCGGGTTGTCGCTGACGGCGGAGCCCGGCGCCGACACCGTGGTGCACTCCCCCGACGGCGATCTCACCGTGCACGGCTTCTCGCTGCGCATGTCGGTCACGACATCGCTCGACCACAGTGCGGTGGCGCCGTGAGCACCTCGTACGCGAGCGCGGTGTCCGGGGACGTCTCCGGTCGGCGGGACGCCGCACGGGCGCTGCTGCAACAGCCGATCGTCACCGCCGCGACCGATCGGGAGACCTTCGGCCTCGTTCGGTGTCACGCCCCGGCCCTGAAGTCGATGTTCGCCGACCGCCTCGGATACCGGCTCGTCGTCGAACCGACCTTCGCCCGCCTGATCAAGGCACCGCTCGGTCCCACGTCACCGCACCGCACTCTCCGCCACGCCGACGGTTCCGAGTTCGGCGCGATCACCTATGCGTGTCTCGCGCTGGTGTGCGCGGCACTGATCGAACCCGGGACCGGCGAGAGGGTGTCCGTCGACGACCTGCTCGAGCAGGTACGCGCCGACGCGCGCGAGACCGGGATCGTGTTCGGCGACCCGGTGTCCGAGGAGCGGAACTTCGCCGCGGCCCTGCGCGTCCTCGAGGAATGGGGCGTGATCACCGAGTCCGCCCGCGGGGACGAGGCGAGTGGCGACGAGGCGACCGGCGACGGGCCGCATCTCGACGTCCACCGCGACCTGCTCCCCCACCTGCTCGACACTCCCCTGCACGGGATGCCCGGTCCCGCAGCGGCACTCGCACGTCACGAGCACGAACCCGCCGCCCGCCGCCTGTACCGCAGGCTCGTCGAGGATCCGTTCGTCGCGCGTGACGAACTGGACGACGAGGCGGCGGCAATCCTCGCCCGCGACCGGCACGAGCTCGCCCGGATGCTGGAGGACGACTTCGGTCTCGTACTCGAGGTGCGTGCCGAGGGTGCGCTCGCGTACGACCCGGCCGGCATGCTCACCGACGAGGCGTTCCCGGGGTCCGGCACCCTGAAACACGCCTGCCTGCTGCTCCTGACCGAACTCACCGAGCGGTTCGGTGCCTCGGCGGCGACCACGCTGCACGTCGACGTCCACACGCTCGACTCGGTTCTCGCCGACCTCGCCGCCGCACGTTCCCGCACCTGGAAGAGCATCTACGTCCGCGATCTCGCCCTCCTGCGCCGGGACGTGGTTGCACTGCTCGTCCGGCTCGGGCTGGCGCGCCCGCACGAGAACGGACTCGAACTGACCGCACCCGCCGCCCGCTACCGCCCCGTCCCCGCCGAAAGCAAGTGTCGATGACCCACTCGTCCGATCCCTCCGCCCTCGACGAGATTCCTCCACCCCGTTTCCCGGATCGCTGGCGTCTCCACCGCGCCGGCATCGTGAACGTCTGGCACTACCTGGACGTCGAGTTCGTCCTGTCCGGTGGGCGGATGATCCTGCGCGGCACCAACGGATCGGGGAAATCCCGCGCCCTCGAGATGTTGCTGCCCTTCCTGCTCGACGCCGACCGCAGGCGCATGGACGCGACGGGCGCCGCGAAGGTCGATCTGGACGAACTCATGCGCACCGGGGCATCGGACACCACCGACCGTGTCGGATATCTGTGGCTCGAACTGGCGCGCCCCGGCGGACATCTCACCGTCGGAGCACAGATCCGGCACCGCGCCGACGCCCGTCGCAGCGACGTGCACTTCTTCACGACACCCCTCCGTGTCGGCACCGACCTGCACCTCGTCGACGACGCCCGTATCCCGCTCTCGCGGGAGCGACTCGCCGAGCTCGTCGGTACCGACACCCTCACCCGTGATCCGGAGCGGCATCGCGAGGCCGTGCGGAGGCTGGTGTTCGGGCTGCACGGGGAGACCGGACGCGAACGCTACGACGGCCTGCTGCAACTGCTGCACACCCTGCGCTCACCCGATGTCGGCCACCGCATCGACGAGGGCCGCCTCCCACAGATCCTGTCGGACGCGCTTCCACCGCTGACCGAGAACATGCTCGCCGAAGCGGGAGGCCGTCTCGACCTGCTCGGTGACACCCGCCAGGAGCAGGTCCGTCTCGAAGCGGCGCACGCACATGTTCTGCGTTTCCACGAGGTGTACCGGAAGTACGCGGCGGATCTGCTGCGCGCCGACGCCGAGACCGCCCGCGACCTCGCGCAGCGGGTCATCGAGACGCGACGCGCACTCACCTCCGCGGAAGCCGAGGCGGCCGACCTCGACACGCAGGCCGCCGCGGCGGACACCCGCCTGAAGGAGCGCCGCGACCAGGTCGCCGAACTCGACCGCGCGATCCGCGGACTCGAGACCCACCAGATGTTCCGGTCCGCGGACGATCTCGCGCAGCGCCGGCTCTCCGTCGATGCGCTCCGCCGCGCCGCTGAGCACGCGGCCGCTGCCGCCGATCGCAACCGCCTGCACGAACGGCGCGACGCCGACCATGCGGCCCGCGCCCTCGACGAACTGTCCTGTTCGGTCACGCGTGCCGCGCGACGGCTTGCGACGGCAGGCCGCGACCTGCTGTCGGTGGGTCTTCCGCACGACACCGTGCCGACCACGCTGCACTTCTCCGTCGACCGTCCACCCGCTGTGCTCGAATCCGTGCGCACCGGCATCGACGACACCACCGAGCAGGTGGTGCGGCCGGTCGTCGCGACGGTCCTCCTCGACGCCGGACACGTCGACGAGGTCCGTGATGCGGTCCTGCGTGCCGCGGAGGCGATCCGTCGCCGTCGAGATCAGGCGGGCCGGAGACTGCTCGAGGCGCGTCGTCTCGACGCTGCCGCGCACGCGGTCCGGGAAGCCGAGGCGGCGGCCGACCGCGCGGCCCGCGATGCCGAGCAGCGTGCCGTCGATGCCGCCGAGACGGATGCCGGTGTCGGTGCGGCCGCCGCGGGTCTGCAGCACCGGTGGCGCGAGTGGATCACCGCCGACCGCACGACGGCTCTGCTGCCGGAACTCGAGCGGGATCGGGTCGTCCTGATGCGCGGACTGTCCACGCGACTCGACGCACTGATCGACTCCTCCCCCGCCGACCCCACCGAGACGGACTCCGAGGGCGTCGACCTCGATTCGACGCTCGCCGAGTTGGATTCGCTGCCCGCCGCTGCCGCTCGGTCCGCTCTGAGCGACCTCGCCGGCGCGCCGGCCGAGCGCGAGCGCCGGGAACGTGAGGCGCGGACCGCGCGCGAGGATCTCGTCCGGGAACAGGCGGCACTCGACGCGATCGGTGAGGGACCCGAACAGGCACCCTGGCACGTGCGCACCGACGGTGTCCCCCTGTGGCGGGCGGTCGAGTTCGTCGACACGCTCGGGGACGACGACCGTGCCGGGATCGAGGCTGCGTTGCTCTCCGCGGGTTTCCTCACCGCCACGGTCGACGGCGAGGGTCGCTTGCGTGCGCTGGGCGGCCAGGTCCTCGTCTCGCCGCGCGGCGAACCACCGGCGCAGTCCCTGTCGACGGTCCTGCGCCCGGACCCCGAGGCCGACGTGCCGCGCCCGGCGATCGAGGCGGTCCTCAACACGATCGGATTCGAGGACGCCACCGCCGTGGCTTCGGTCTCGCGGGACGGCCGCTGGCACAACGGCGTTCTGCGTGGGCGCCACACCGCCGAGACCCCGCACTGCATCGGCAGGCCTGCCCGGGAGGCCGCGACCGCGGCACGGCGGGTGCGTCTCGACGAGATCCGCGCCGAACTCACCCGGATCGACCTGGCGGTGGAACAGCTGCGCGTCGACTATCCCGACGCGGCGCACCGGCGGGCGGAGATCGACGCGCACCTGTCGACCGCGCCGACCTCGCACGCCCTGCGCGCCGCGCTCGAACGACGTCGGCACGCGTACGCGCATGTGCGGTCCGCGGCGAACACCGCGGTGGAACTGCGCGAGCGGGCGACGACGCTGCGTGCTCGCTGGACCGCCGAGCTCGACGCCCACCGCACGGCGTGCGAGCACTTCGGCGTGCCCTGCGACGTTCCAGAACTGGAGGCGCTGGTCGCCGGATGTGCGTCCGCCGACACGCTGTGCACCGAGCTGGCACGCGATCTCGGTGACGTCCTCGCCGCCCACGCCAGGTTCACGGATGCCACCGAGCGGTATGCGCAGGCCACTGTCGAACGGGTCGACGCGGAGGAGATCGCCGAATCGTGCCGCTACGAATGGCACGCGAAGGCCGCCGTGGTCGCGGCGCAAACGGCGGCCGTCGACGTCGACTCCGCCGACCTGGCGCAGGAACTGCGCGACTCGGAGGCCGAACGGGCCCGCGCCGACGAACAGTTCCGGCGCACGGTCGCCCATCGCGACCACCTGGGCCGTGCCGTCGCCGAGGTGCTGCAGCGATGTGCTGCCGCACGCGAACGGCTCGACCGCGACCGTCGCGAACTCGCCGCGGCCGCCGAACTGCTCGCCGCTCACCTGCAGCTGCCCGAACTGCGCGCCGCACTCGAGGAGGATCCGGAGTCGGACTCCGCCTCTGCCCGGACGGTTCTGCCTCCCGTTCAGCTCGAGGATCCGGATCACGTGCTCTCGGTGGCCCGCACCCTGCTTGCCGCGTTGCCGCCGCGCACGGGAGTCGACGACAACGCGATGCTCGTCGCGCTGCAGCAGTTCGACCGCGACCTCACGGCCCGGTTCGACATCGAGCACACGGTGACGCACGGCGCCCATCGCGTCCGGATCACCGGGGCGGGCGACGACACCACGCCCACGGGTGTCTCGGCCACCCTGACCCGGCAGGTCGAGGACGGCCGGCGGGCACTGTCGCAACGCGAGCACGACGTATTCACGGGATTCGTGCTCGGCGGTGTGGCCGACGAACTGCGCCGGCGGATCGAGCGGGCACGACAGGTGATCGCCGCGATGAACGACAGTCTCGCCGACAGCCGCACGACGCACGGGATCGGCGTGAGGATCGAGTGGCGCCCCGGTGGCGAGGACACCGACGCGGCGCGACTGACGCAGCTGCTCACCGCCACCGAACGGTCACCCGAGGATGCGTCCGACCTGGTCGGGATGCTGCGGCGCCGGGTGGAATCCGCTCACACCGCCGATCCGTCCGCCGGCTACGCGCAGCACCTGTCGCAGGCACTGGACTACCGGCGCTGGCACGAGGTCGAGGTGACCATCCTCGGTCCCGAACCGGACCGGGAGAGGCGGATCTCCGCGCGCGCCAAGATATCCCAGGGTGAGACCCGGTTCGTGTCGTACGTGGCACTGTTTGCGGCGGCGGACGGTTATCTCTCCGGCTTGCCCGACACCGGCACCGCACTGCGGCTCGTACTGCTCGACGACGCATTCGCCAAGATCGACGACCCGACGATCGGTGAACTCATGGGCCTGCTCGTGCGGCAGGACATCGACTTCGTCATGACCGGGCACGCACTGTGGGGTTGTGTGCCCGAGGTGCCCGAACTCGACGTCTACGAAGTCCGGCGACTCGCCGACGGTGCGGCCGTGACGACCCGCGTGCACTGGGACGGCCGCGTGCGGCGACTCCGACCACTCACCGAGCTGTCGACGTGACCGAGCCGGAGACATGACCGGGTTTCGGAGATGACTGTGGCGGGCGCGACAGGGATCGCGCCCGCAACAATTGGGTCTTTCCGAGGCGCCCGGATCAGGCCACGCGGCGCAGCAGCGCGGCGAGTGCCTGTCCGCCACCGATGCACATGGTGACGACGCCGAGTTCGAGATCGCGGCGGATCAGGTCCTTGGCGACGCGCAGCGTCAGGATCGCGCCGGTCGCGCCGACCGGGTGGCCCAGGGCGATCGCACCGCCGTAGGGGTTGGTCTTCTCCGGGTCGAGCTTGGCGTCGCGCGCCACCGCGAGGGCCTGCGAGGCGAATGCCTCGTTGAGCTCGACGGTGTCGATGTCGGCCGGCGTCAGGCCGTTCTGCTCGAACAGCTTCACCAGCGCGAGGGTCGGGGCGTAGCCCATCAGCTCGGGCTCCATCGCCGCGGTGACCACCGACTCGAGTACGACGGAGGCACCGAGGCCGCGTTCGCGGGCGACCGACTCGCGGGCCAGGACGAGCGCAGCAGCGCCGTCGTTGATGCCGGAGGCGTTACCGGCGGTGACGGTGCCGTCCTTGATGAACGCCGAACGCAGCTTGCCGAGCACCTCGAGGGTGGTGTCGGGCTTGGGGTGCTCGTCCTCGGTGACGGTGACAGGCTTGCGGCCACCGATCTCGACCGGGGTGATCTCCTCGGCGAAGGCGGCCTTCGCGGCGTCGGTGGCGGCGCGGCGCTGCGATTCGAGGGCGAACTCGTCCTGCTGCTCGCGGCTGACGCCGTACTCGCGGGCGACGTTCTCGGCCGTGACACCCATGTGCTGTCCGCTGAACGGGTCGGTGAGCATGCCGACGGTGCCGTCGACGAGCTCGCGGTTGCCGAGCTTGTAGCCGTTGCGGGCACCGAAGTCGTAGAACGGCATGCGCGACATGCTCTCGTCGCCACCTGCGACGGTGATCTCCGCGGCACCCCACCGGATCTCCTGGGCCGCGGACCACACGGCCTGCAGACCCGAGCCGCACAGGCGGTTGACGGTCAGGGCCGGGGTGGAGACGGGAAGTCCGGCGGCGAGGGTGACACGACGGGCGTTGTAGGCGTCGGCACCGACCTGACCGATGCAGCCCATGACGACCTCGTCGATGTCCTCACCTGCGACACCCGAGCGCTGCAGCGCCTCGCGTACGGCGGTGGCGCCGAGTTCGTGCGCGGGTACGTCCTTGAGTGCGCCGCCGAAGCTGCCGACGGGGGTGCGTGCGCCGTCGACGATGACGATGCGTTCCGGAGCGGTCATTTCTCGTCCAATCTGGTCGAACACCTGGGGTCCACGCGCCGGCACCGCCGAGCGCACGGATCTTCGGGAAGGCGTCCTCCCGAAGCGTCTGACTCGATGCTACGGCACCGAGTGCCGCAATTGCGAAGGTCCGAACACGCGTTGCAGGAACGGGAACGGAAACGCCATTCTACAATACTGACTACGTCATTTTCACTCGTCGTCGACGGTGAACGGAGGACCCTCCGCGAGACGTTCCGCAGCGGCCGGTGTGCCCAGTTCACGACGGTGGCGAGGGTGCTCCACATAGAACTCGAGGAAGCGGTACAACTGCACGGGATCGACAGCCAGATGCCGTGAGTCCACCTCGATCCGGGGTTCGGGCGGCAGTCGCTCGAAGAGGAACACCCGACTCGTGCGTCGACGCGCCCACGCCGCCGACCCGTGCCCCTCGATCCAGATCTCCGGGAACCCCCGGTCGATCGCACGGAGACCCCGCACCGAGACCCACGGCAGGTAGGACTCCACGAACCAGCCGCGCAACCTGATCCCGTCCGGTCCGAGAACGAGCGAACCGGCCCGGATGCGCCCGAGTGCCACCTCCACGAGGAAGGCCAGGCACACCCCGGCGACGAACGCCAGCACCAGCGCCACGAGGGGTAGCCCCTCGTTCCCGACCACGATTTCCACGGCGGCGCCGAGCGAGAGGAACGTCCCGCACAGCACCATCACGAGCAGCAGACCGAAGACGGGACGGCGGCCCCCGATCTCGGTACCGCCGCGACCGGCCGTCTCGACGTACCGGACCCGCGGTGTGCGGCTCGGTGGTGACGACGACGGTCGCCGACCCCCGGATCCGGCAGGCCACCAGAAGGTGGCTCCGAAGGCCGCCGTCAGCAGCATCAGCAGCGCCAGGATCGAATAGAAGCGGTCGGCACCCACCGAATCGGTGCTCCACGCCCCCGCTCCGCGGGCCGCGGCGAAGACCGCCACGAGCACCGCCGCGCCGGCCGCTGCGTACACGTGCAGATTGCGCGTGCCGTGCTGCCATTCGCTCGGCGGTTCGGTGCCGGACGTCGCATCGGTGTCGGACGTCGGTTCGGTCTCGGAAGTCGGTTCGGTGTCGGTAGTCGCATCGGTGTCGGAAGTCGCAGCCTCCGTGCCGCGCCCACCCCACGGGACAACAGGTCGTCGCATCGGTCTCCCCTCCCGGTGTACCGAGGAGCCCCGACGTCCTCGGCCCTGCCGGTCGGCCGGAACGCTACCTCGAGCGGCGGACCCGATGCGGACCCTTCGGGCGCGATGTCACCGACGGGCACACGAGTTGGCACCGGTCGGTGTGACAATTAACATACCCCTCGGTCATCAGAGTGTTGAACCAGGTCACGGCCGTTTCTGAAGGGACAGGACGCGCATGGGAGAGTCTCGCGAGAATTTTTCCCTACGTGTCGGTAACACCTATAGGCGTGAGCACGACACAATCTGTGACGATTCAGACGAGACCGGAGGAGTCTGCATGACTGTCCAGCTTGATTCGCCTGGCATCGCGTCCGTCGGCGAAGCTTCGTCGGCCGAGGCAGAGCTCGGGGAGCTGTTCGAGCAGATCAAGGAGCTCGACGCTCAGCTGCTCGCGGTGATCAAGCGGCGTTCGGAGCTCGTTCAGCGCGCCGGAGCATCCGCGAAGGGCACCGACGCGAGCCGCGAAGCACAGGCCGAGGAAATGGCCGTCCTGGGACGCTTCGCCGAACTCGGCACCGACGGCAGCACGCTCGCGATGACGCTGCTGCGCCTCGGCCGCACCCGCAAGGCCTGAGACCTACAACCGACGGCCCCCGCACCACACGGTGCGGGGGCCGTCGCCGTACCCGGAGCCGTCCACCGATTCGCATCACGCCGGTCGCAAACGTGGCCGCCCGCTCCCCTGTCGGCATACCGTCGGGACATCCCCGAAGAACGGACAGGAGCAGCATGGATCTCGGACTCACCGCGAAGAGGGCCATCGTCACCGGCGGTAGCCGCGGCATCGGCTACGCCATCGCGCGGGCACTGGCCACCGAAGGCGCCGACGTGGTGATCGCGGCCCGTACCGCGGCCGATCTCGACATCGCAGCGAAGACCCTCTCGGAGGAGACCGGGCGACGAATCGTTCCCGTGCCCACCGACACCGGCGACCAGGCCTCGGTCGACGCGCTGGTCGCGCGGGCCGTCGCCGAACTCGGCGGGGTCGACATCCTCGTCAACTCCGCCGCCACTCCCTGGAGCGCCAACAAGCCGACGGACTTCGCCGCGACCACCGACGACGTCGTGCGCAACGAGGTCGAGATCAAGGTCCTCGGCTGCCTGCGCACCGCACGCGCCGTCGCTCCCTATCTGATCGAACAGGGCTGGGGCCGGATCATCAACATCAGCGGCCTCGGTGCGCGCAGCGCGAACTCCATCGCCCAGACGGTCCGGAACGTCAGCGTTGCGGCTGTGACGAAGAACCTCGCCGACGAACTCGGCCCTCACGGCATCAACGTCACCGTGGTGCACCCCGGCCGGACCCGCACCGAGCGGCTGGCGGCACGCCTGGCCGAGGAGTCGGCCGAGACCGGCACGCCGGTAGCCGAACTCGAACAGCAGATCGCGAAGAACTCCGTGAACCGCCTCATCGACGCGAGCGAGGTCGCCGACGTCGTCGCGTTCCTCGCGAGCCCGCGCAGCATCGGCATCACCGGCGACGCGATCGCTGTGGGCGGTGGCGTGCCCGGCGCGGTCTACTACTGACCGGTCCGACGAAACGATGCGGCACCGTCAGCGCAGGATCGTCTTGATCTCCAGGAACTCCTCGAGCCCGAAAACGCCGGCCTCGCGTCCGATACCCGACTGCTTGTAACCACCGAAGGGTGCGTCGGTGTTGAAAGCGCCGCCGTTGATGTAGACCTGACCGGTGCGCATCCGGCGGGCCACCGCCTCCGCTCGCGCCGGGTCGGCCGACCAGACCCCGCCGGACAGGCCGTACTCGCTGTCGTTGGCGATGCGCACCGCGTCGTCCTCGTCCTGGTATCCGATGATCGACAGCACCGGCCCGAAGATCTCCTCGCGGGCGATCGTCATCTCCGGCGCGACGTTCGTGAACACGGTCGGGCCGACGAAGTAGCCGGTGGTGAACTCGGTTTCGCGTCCGTCGAGCACCAGTTCGGCACCCTCCTCGACGCCCTTGTCGATGTACGCCTTCACGCGTGCCTGCTGCGTTCCGCTGACGAGCGGGCCGAGCTTCGACGACGGATCGTCGGGCAGCCCGACCGTGTAGGCCCGCGCGACCTGCTCGGCGATGGCGGTGGCCTCCTGCAGACGGTCGGCGGGGACGAGCATGCGGGTCAGTGCGGTGCAGGTCTGGCCGGAGTTGAGGAAGCACTTGCCGACACCCTCGGTGACGGCCGCGGTGAGGTCGGCGTCGTCGAGGATGATGTTGGCGGACTTGCCGCCGAGTTCGAGCGCGACCTTCTTCACCGTTTCCGCAGCGACGACCGAGACGCGCTTGCCGGCACGCGTCGAGCCCGTGAACGACACCATGTCGACGTCGGGGTGCGCGGCGATGGCCTCGCCGACGACCGGTCCGTAACCGCTGACGAGGTTGAACACGCCCGGCGGCAGGCCGGCCTCGTCGACGATGTCGACGAGCGCGTAGGTCACCAGCGGCGCGACCTCGGTGGGCTTGAGCACCACGGTGCATCCGGCGGCGAGCGCGGCGAACACCTTCAGCACCACCTGGTGCAGCGGGTAGTTCCACGGGGTGATCGCCCCGACGACCCCGATGGGTTCGCGCACGACCAGGGCGTTGCCGATCTCCTGGTCGTCGAAGTCGTACGTTCCGGCCAGCGACGCATAGCCGGCGATGTTCTTCAGCGGCATACCGACCTGGATGGCACGCGCGAAGTGGGCGGGCATCCCCATGTCCTGGGAGACGACCCTCGTGAGCTCGTCGGCGCGCTCGTTCGCCAGCGAGGAGACCTTCTCCAGGTAGGCGGCACGTGACGCGCCACTGAGCGCGGCCCAGGCCGGGAAGGCGGCCTTCGCCGCGGCGACGGCCCGGTCGACATCGGAGGCGACACCCTCGGCGACCACCGCGACGACCTCTTCGGTCGCCGGATTCACGACCTCGATGCGGCCGCTGCCGTCGGAGTCCACCCACTGCCCGTCGATGTAGATCTTCGTGCGGTCGAGAATGTCGGTCATATCGCTCTCCCCTGCTCGTAGGCCGGCCTGTCGACGCCGTTGGGCGCGAGCGTAGCGAAGACCCCTCCCGCAATACAGCGTTTACTCCCGGCGGGTTGTGATGTATCCCGCCGTCATCGGAGTTAACACGTGCGCTACACTGGCCATTGCTGCTCGCGCGCTCCACCGTCGCAACGCACGGCGCATTCGGACAAAGACGTCTGCATTCACACACATTGTCTCCGGCACACGTCTATGCACCTCAGGAGCTGCGCCTTCCCACGCGTTCCCTCTCCTTCGCATCGTCACTGCCGGTCGACGCCGAATTCGATGCACCGAGGAGGACGTCCGTGACGCACGCCAGTGACACCGGCCTGTACGACAGCACGCTGGACAAGAGCAGTTGTGGTGTCGGTTTCATCACCCGCAAGGACGGGGTGCAGACCCACGACGTGCTCACCCGCGGCCACGAAGCCCTGTGCGTCGTGCCGCACCGCGGTGGCATGTCCGCAGAGGGTGTCGGCGACGGAGCCGGCATCAACGTGGACCTGTCGGTCGCCTTCTTCTCCGAGATCACCGGAAAGCCCCTGCAGGAAGGGAACTTCGGTGTCGGAAACTTCTTCCTCCCCACCGATCCCGCGGCGCATGCCGATGCCGAGGAACTCGTCTCGTCGGCACTCGCCGGAGCCGGGGTCACCGTGCTCACGGTGCGCGACGTTCCCGTCGACGACAGCGTGTTACGTCCTGCCGCAACGAAATACCAGCTGCCGATCCGGCAGTGGATCTTCACCCGGCCCGACGCGTGCGAGACAGTCGACGAGTTCGACCGGCTGCTGCACGACGTGCTCCTCGAGGTCGAGGCCCGCGCCTACACCGAGCCGGAACTGGGCGGGCTGTACCCGCTCTCGCTCAGTGCGCGCACGCAGGTTCTCAAGAACCGCTTGAACTCTCACGAGGTCATCCCGTACTTCCGCGATCTCACCGATCCGCGGCACGCGGTGCACACCCTGTTCTTCCACACCCGGTTCTCGACGAACACCGATCCGCATCCGACGATGGCGCAGCCGTTCCGCCTCATGGCGCACAACGGCGAACTGAACACCGATCGCAAGAACCGGCTGTTCGAGGGCGCCCTCGCCCGCGCGATGGGCCGCGACATCATCCGCCCGCCGGGACAGTCCGACAGCTGCCGCTTCGATCAGACCCTGGCCTCGCGCATCGCCCACAACGACCTCGACCTCGTCACCGCCGTCGTGCAGATGATGCCGCCGGCCTGGGAGAACGACACCGAGCTGTCGCCTCATGTGCGCGCGATGCTCGAGTTCTTCTCGCTGTACGAGGAGAAGAACGACGGCCCCGCCGCGCTGATCTTCGGCAACGGCACCGTCGTCGGCGCGCGCCTCGACCGCCTCGGCCTGCGTCCGCTGCGCACCGTGGAGACCGAGGAGTACCTCGCCGTCACCTCCGAGGCCGGTCAGTTCGATTTCGCGCCCGAGACCGTGCTGCGTCGCGGCCGCATCGAGGCCGGCGGCATGCTGTACTTCGATCACCGCACGCGCCGCTCCTACGGAACCGTCGAGGCGCTCGAACTTCTTGCTGCCCGGCAGGATTACGCGTCGCTCGTCGACGAGGCCCGTCGCGATCTCGATGCCCTGCCCGAGGTTCCCGCCGAGAAGGCCGGTTCCCCGCTGCGCTACAACGGCGATCTCGGCCGCTACCAGCGCTACGTGTCCTACAGCATCAACCAGGAGTCCTTCCGGTTCATGCTCGACCCGATGCTCGCGTCGGGTCAGGAGCGCATCTCCGCGATGGGCTACGGCAACGCCATCAATGCGCTGTCGGATCAGGAAGGCGGTGTGGCCAAGTACTTCTCGCAGCGCTTCGCCCAGGTCACCAACCCGTCGCTGGACTCGATCCGCGAGGCGGACGGCATGACCCTGCGCGTCGCGCTCGGTGCCCGCCCCGGTAGCGGTGCACCCGCCTCGTCCACGACCCAGATCGTGGTGCCCACCCCGATCCTCACGCACCTCGACATGCTGCGTATCCGCGAGCAGTCCGACACCCCGGTGCGGCGATTCGAGATGCTGTACTCCCCCGTCTTCGACGACGCGAAGGCGAACGCGGCCGCGCTCGCCGCCGCGATCGACGGTACGGCCGAGGCCATTGCCGATTTCGCTCGCGAATCCGGTGGCATCGCCGTGCTCACCGACCGGCACGTCTCTACCGACCGCGCCGGACTGCCGATGGTGCTCACCGTCGCCGCGGTCAACCAGCGCCTGATCGACGAGGGACTGCGTCTGCGCGTGTCCGTTATCGTCGAGTCCGGACAGTTGTTCTCGTCGCATCACATCGCCGCGACCCTCGGCTTCGGTGCCGCTGCGGTGTATCCGCTCACGGTGCAGATGCGCGCCGAGGAGAAGTTCGGCGACGACGCCGACGCCGCGTTCCTGAAGTTCCGCAAGGCCGCCGAGAAGTCGCTCATGAAGACGATGGGACGCGTCGGCCTGTGCACCGTCGAGTCGTACATCGGCGGTGAGTTCTTCGAGCCGAGCTATCTCGACACGAGCGACGAGGTGCTCGCGCGCTGGTTCCCGAACGTCAAGTCCCCGGTCGGCGGTGTCGGTTTCACCACCCTCGCGCAGGCCGTCGCCGACTGGCACCGTCGCGCCCTCACAGTCGAGACCGAGAAGGACGTCCCACTGCTGGGTCTGTTCAAGGAGCGCGCCGAGGGCGCCGGTCACTCGTTCGGCACGACCGCCGTACGCGGCTTCGTGGACATGACCGAGGAACCGTCCACGCTGCCCGTCGAGAAGGAGGCCGAGCCGGACCTGACCGACGCACTGCGTCTGCTGCCGCTGCACCGCCTCTCCGACGCGCACGGTCTCGACGACGCGTCGTACCGCTACGGCGGTTTCCGTGCCCTGACACCCGCCGAGATCGATGCCTTCGAGATCACCCCGGGCTACCGCGCGTTCGCTCGCACGATGGCCGACGAGCGCGCGCAACGTCCCGCGGCGCTGCGCGACGTGCTGGCGTTGCCCGCCGACGTCACTTTTGCCGTCACCGCCGAGGACTTCACCAAGGAGATGGGCCGCTTCGCACGGTTCGGCAACAACTCGATGCTCGTGCGCGGAATCTCCGCCGCGCGGGTCGGCGAGAGCGAGTTCGTCCTGCGTCTGACCGGTCCGCTCGCCGACGACCACCGTCGCCCCGATGCGCTCGCGGCCTCGCTCGTCGCCCGCTTCGGCGACGGCATCGTCTCGCACCGCTGCTACGGCGACACCCTGACCGTGCACGCGATCGGTGATGCCGCGCGCTATCTCGAGCAGGTCCGTCAGGCCCCGCTGAGCGTGCGACTCGACCGGGTGCAGCCGGCGCACGAGATCACCCCGACGCTCGCGTCGGGCGCGATGAGCCACGGCGCGCTCAACTCCAACGCCCACGAAGCCGTCGCCCACGGCACCAACATGGTCGGCGGCATGTCGAACTGCGGTGAGGGCGGCGAGCACATCTCCCGCTACGGCACCATCCGCGGTTCGCGCATCAAGCAGTTCGCGTCCGGACGCTTCGGTGTATGGGCCGGTTACCTCGCCGATCCGATGCTCGAGGAGATCGAGATCAAGATCGCGCAGGGCGCCAAGCCCGGCGAGGGCGGCCAGCTGCCCGCCAAGAAGGTCACGGTGGAGATCGCCGCGGCACGTGGTGCGACCCCGGGCGTCGAGCTGGTCTCGCCGCCGCCGCACCACGACACCTACTCGATCGAGGACCTCGCCCAGCTCATCCACGACGCCAAGGCGGCGCGGGTGCGGGTGATCGTCAAGCTCGTCTCCTCGGAGGGCATCGGCACGATCGCTGTGGGTGTCGCCAAGGCGGGCGCCGACGTCATCAACGTCGCCGGCAACACCGGCGGCACGGGCGCCGCCTCGGTGACCTCGCTGAAGTACGCGGGCCGGTCCGCGGAGATCGGTGTGGCCGAGGTCCATCAGGCCCTCACGGCCAACGGTCTGCGCGACAAGGTCGTGCTGCGGTGCTCGGGTGCGCACCAGACGGCGTCGGACGTCATCGCCTCCGCGTTGCTCGGCGCCGACAGCTTCGAGTTCGGCACCACGGCGCTGATGATGCTCGGTTGCGTCATGGCGAAGAACTGCAACGTCAAGTGCCCGGCAGGTCTGACCACGAATCCCGAAGTGTTCAACGGTGATCCGCGGGCGATGGCCCAGTACCTGCTCAACGTCGCGCACGAGACCCGCGAGCTGCTCGCCCGCCTGGGTCTGCGGTCGCTACGCGACGCGCGCGGCCGCGCCGACCTGCTGCACCTGCTCGACCACCCGTCGAGCGTGGGCCGGCTGGACCTGCGGGCGATGCTCGCGGTGCTGCCCGAGGTGCACATCGACAACCCGGTCTACATGGAGAAGGACTACTCGCTCGACGAGGCGTGGGTGGCCCGGCTGCGCGAGGCCCTCGTCGATGGGATGGAGCTCACCGTCGCGCTCGGCGACGGCGTGCAGCTGACGAACAACAACAAGAGCGTCGGTGCGCAGCTCGCGATCGACATCGAGCGCATGCTCAACCACGAGGATCTCGGCGTCCTGCCGGCCGTGCTCGACGACGAGCGCGGACGCCGCTGGTTGCGCGACGGCACCGTCACCATCACCACTTCCGGTTCGGCGGGCCTGTCCTTCGGGGCGTTCTGCAACGACGGCATGCACATCGAGCACACCGGTACCGCCAACGACGGCGTCGGCAAGGGCCAGTGCGGTGGGCAGATCGTGCTGCGTTCACCGGGTGGCGGCAGCGACGATCGCGGTGGCAACGTGCTCATCGGCAACTTCGCGCTCTTCGGTGCGACCGGTGGTCGCCTGTTCGTCGAGGGCGAGGCCGGCGACCGCTTCGCGGTGCGCAACTCCGGTGCCACCGCCGTCGTCGAGGGTGTCGGCGAGTTCGCCTGCGAGTACATGACCAACGGCGCGGTGCTCAACATCGGCGAGTTCGGCAAGGGCTTCGGCAACGGCATGTCGGGCGGGTTCGTCTACCAGTACGACCCCGAGGGCCTGCTCCCCCGCAAGGCCAGCGCCGACTCGATCGTCCTCGGGTCGATCACCGGCGACGACCCGCAGGCCGCGATCCACAACGCCGCGGTGCTGCAGCTGCTGCACCTGCACGTCGAGGCGACCGGCTCGGTGAAGGCCCGCTTCCTGATCGACAACTGGCAGGTCGAGCAGCACCGGTTCGCGTACGGCATGCCGCGCGCGCTGCTGCAGTACCAGGACCTCGACGAGATCCTCGCCGCAGCGTCGCGCAAGGCCCTCGCTGCCGAGGTCGCCACGGCGCTGGTCGCGCACCAGGTGCGCAAGTTCAAGGAGAACTACCGCTCGGGTGTTCCCGTCGCCGGTGGTGTCACCCCGGACGCGACCGACACCGAGGCCATGTACGCGCTGCTCAACAACTACACGGTGCTTGCCGCCGCGCAGGAGATGGCGCTGCAGAAGGTGCCCGGCGCCACCGACGTCGCCGACCCGGCGGTGCAGAAGGCCGCACGCAATCTGCTGCTCACCGAGGACTTCTTCCTCGTCGCGAAGCTCGAGCGCTACGCCCTCGCGGCGATCGCCGACCACACCGACGAGCAACTCGCAGCGCTGGTCGCCGACAAGCGCCTGAACGACTACAAGCAGGCCCTGGCCCTGCGCAACGTCCGCTCGGTCGATGCGCCCGGTACCTACGGCTGGATCCTCTTGCAGAGCCGCAAGAATCTCGACGCCGCAGGTCGCCTGCCCGGTTACGAGGAACTGTTCGCACGCAACGCCGTCCCGAACGTCCTCACCTCCACGATGGGAGTCTCCGCGTGACCACCACCGGCCCGTTCATTCCCCTCGACGCCCCGTTCACCGCCGATCAGCGGTCGTGGCTCTCCGGCTTCGTCGCCGGGATGCAGACCCGCCTGTTCTCCGGTGGTCCCGCCGACGATGCCGGGACCGCCGGCTCGGCACCCGCTCTGCATGTGCTCTACGGCTCGCAGACCGGCAATGCCGAAGCCGTCGCCGAGGACGCCGCGGTCGCGGCCCGCGCCCAGGGCTTCGCGCCCGTCGTGTGCGCTCTCGACGACATGGACCTCGACCGGTTCGCCGGTCTGGCCCAGGTCCTGATCGTCACGTCCACCTACGGCGAGGGCGAGATGCCCGACAACGCCGAGCTGTTCTGGGAGGCACTGTCGGCCGAGAGCGCCCCGCGTCTCGACGGCATGAACTTCGCGGTGCTCGCTCTCGGCGACACCGGTTACGACGGGTTCTGCCAGGCGGGCAAGCTCATCGACATGCGACTCGAGCAGCTCGGTGCGCAGCGCATCATGCCGCGGGTGGACTGCGACGTCGAGTTCGAGGAGCTCGCCGCGACGTGGATCGCGGAGACGCTGCCGCTCGTCGCGGCCGTCGAGGGCATCGTGGGCGACGGCGCTCCCGCCCCCGCGGCACCGGCGGCACCCGCCCCGGCGAAGTCGCAGTGGACCCGCAAGAATCCCTATCCTGCGGTGCTGACGTCGAATGTGCTGCTGTCCGGGGAGGACTCGGCCAAGGAGATCCGGCACTACGAGTTCGCGCTCGCCGATTCCGGTCTCGAATACGAAGCGGGCGACGCGCTGAACGTGGTGCCTGTCAACGACACCGAACTCGTACGCGCGATCCTCGGTCGGCTCGGTCTCGACGGCGCGACCGTCCCCGAGGGTCACGACGACACGCTCGAGCATCTGCTCACCTACAACTACGAGATCACCGCTCCGTCCGTCGATCTCCTCGAGGAGATCGAGAAGCACACGGGCAACGAGGAACTCACCTACGTGCTGCGGCACGGCGACAAGGCCGCGCTCGACGAATGGTTGTGGGGCCGCGACATTCTCGATGTGCTGCTGCTCGATCCCGCACCCGAGCTGTCGGCCGAACAGTTCCTGGCGCTGCTACGTCCGCTGCAGCACCGGGCGTACTCGATCTCGTCGAGCCCGAACGCGTGCGACGGTTCGGTGCATCTGACGGTCGCGGCGGTGCGCTACGGCACCGACGGCCGCGAGCGTCGCGGCGTGTGCTCGACCTTCCTCGCCGATCGTGTCGGTGAGAGCAGGGTCGGCATCTTCGTGTCGAAGAACAAGGCCTTCCGCGTCCCCGCCGACGACACCGCACCGATGATCATGGTCGGTCCGGGCACCGGCATCGCGCCCTTCCGCGGCTTCCTGCAGGAACGTCGCGCACGGGGTGCGACGGGGAAGAACTGGCTGTTCTTCGGCGACCAGAAGCGCGGCTGCGACTACATCTACGAGAACGAGTTGGCCGAGTTCGTCGACTCGGGCGTGCTCACGCGCCTGGACCTGGCGTTCTCCCGCGATCAGGCCGAGAAGATCTACGTGCAGACCCGCATGAAGGAGCACGGTGCGGAGCTGTTCGCGTGGCTCGAGGAGGGCGGACACTTCTACATCTGCGGCGACGCGTCGCGGATGGCGAAGGACGTCGACCGTGCGCTGCACGAGATCGTCGCCGAGCACGGCGGCATGAGCGACGAGCAGGCCGCCGAGTACGTCACCACCCTCAAGCGCGAGAAGCGGTACGTGCGCGACGTGTACTGAGCAGGCCGGGGTACGCACCAGCACCTCGAGGCTCGCAACACCATCGGTCACCGGTGGCGTTGCGAGCCTCGAGCGCGTGTTGCGAACCTCCCCGGAGGGACGATCGGAATGCCTTAGACTGTGCTGCAGGTCACACGAGGGAGTAGCTCGATGCCCGATCGCTCCGCAGCACGCAGCCGGCAGGCACCGACCGCCGACAGTCCCGACCGGATCCGCAACGTTGCCCTGGTGGGGTGCAGCGGCTCCGGGAAAACCACCCTCACCGAGTCCCTCGCCGTCGCAGCGGGCGCCGTCGGCCGCGCCGGGCGCGTGGCCGAGGGCACCACGGTGTCCGACTACGAGGAGATCGAGCAGCGCCACCGCCGGTCGGTGCAGCTGTCCGTCGTGCCCCTCGAATGGAACAACATCAAGATCAACCTGATCGACACACCGGGACATCCCGACTTCGACGCCGAGGTCCGCGCCGGTCTCCACGCCGCCGACGCGGCGATCTTCGTCGTCTCCGCCACCGATCCCATCAGCGCCGCGACCCGCGCGCTCTGGCGCGAATGCGACGACGAGGCGATCCCCCGCGCGATCGTGGTGAACAAACTCGATGTCGCCCGGCACAGCTTCGACGACATGCTCACCGACTGCCACGACGCCTTCGGTCTGGGGCCGGACACCCTCCGGGCCATGTTCTATCCCGTCTACGACGGCGACCGCCCGATCGGGTCGATGGGTCTGCTGACGGGCCGCAGCTACGGCGAACCCGGTCCGTGCCCGGTGTCCACCGAGGCGCGCGAGAGTCTCGTGGAGGCCATCTCCGGCCAGGACGACACGCTCATGGAGCGGTTCATCGCCGGCGAGCAACTCGACACGGCCTCCCTGCAGGAAGGACTCACCCGCGAGATCCTGGCGTGCACCCTGCACCCGGCCGTCCCCGCCGACGAGACGGGGATCGGCGCCGTCGAATTGCTCGAGTTGATCACCACCGGTTTCCCGGCACCGACGCAGCGCGGTCGTGGTGCACCGCCGTGCGATCCGGACGGTCCGCTCGCCGCGCAGGTCGTGCGCGTGGCCGGCGACTCCTATGTCGGGCGGATCAGCCTGGTGCGCGTCTACTCCGGCACGCTGCGACCCGACACGATCGTCGCGCTGGCCGACGGCGACCGCGACAGCCGCGAACGCATTCCCGCCCTGACGAGCCCGTTCGGCAAGCAACAGCGCCCGGTCGGCGAGGCCGTGGCGGGAGACATCGCCTCCGTCGGGAAGCTCGCGACGGCACAACCCGGCGACGTCCTGTACGACCCCGACCATCCGGTCCCGCTCGACCGGTGGCCGACCCCGACTCCCCTGCTCCCCGTCGCGATCGAGGCACACACCCGCACCGACGACGACAAGCTGTCCCAGGCCCTGTCGCGCCTCGCCTCCGAAGATCCCGCGCTGCGCGTCGAGCAGAATCCCGAGACCCATCAGCTCGCGCTGTGGTGCACGGGTGAGGCGCACGCCGAACTGGTCCTCGAACGGTTGCGCACCCGGCACGGTGTCCAGGTCGACACGGTCGAGCATCGGGTGCCGCTGAAGGAGACCTTCGCCGGCCCCGCGAAAGGCCACGGCAGACTCGTCAAACAGTCCGGCGGGCACGGCCAGTACGCGGTCGTCGACGTCGAGGTCGAACCACTTCCGGTGGGCAGCGGGGTCGTCTTCGCCGAGAAGGTGGTGGGCGGTGCGGTTCCGCGCCAGTTCATCCCGTCCGTGGAGAAGGGCGTGTACGCGCAGGCCGAGAAGGGCGTGACGACGGGATATCCGCTCGTCGACGTGCAGGTCACCCTGGTCGACGGCAAGGCCCACTCGGTGGATTCGTCCGATGCTGCATTCCAGGCGGCAGCCGGGCTGGCCCTGCGGGATGCGGCCGCGCACAGCACCGTTCGCGTACTCGAACCGGTCGCCGCCGTGCGGGTGATCGTGCCCGAGGAGTATCTCGGCGCGGTCCTCGGCGATCTGTCGGCCCGGCGCGGACGGGTGCTCGGCACCGAATCCCCCGAGCCGGGTGTCGCCCTGCTGCGCGCGGAGGTTCCCGAACTCGAACTCGGCCGCTATCCGGTCGAATTGCGGGCGATCACGCAAGGCACCGCCGATTTCGCCCGCCAGTATCTGCGGCACGAACCGATGCCCGAGAACCTCGCGGCCCGATACGGCGAGTCGGACTGACCACTGCAACGGACGGGCAGCGTGTCAGCATGAACGCCATGAGCGTTCTGCTGTGCTTCCACGCACACCCCGACGACGAGGTGTTCCTCACCGGTGGCGTGATGCGCCGGGCCGCCGACGCCGGGCATCGCGTCGTGCTCGTCGTCGCCACCGACGGTGCCCGCGGCGAGTATCCCGATGGGCTGCTCGCGCCCGGCGAATCCCTCGCCGCCCGCCGCACGAAGGAACTCGAGGAATCGGCCCGGGCGCTGGGTGCGGCGCGGGTGGTGCCCTTCGGATACGGCGATTCGGGGATGGCCGGCACCGCCGGCAACCACGATCCGAATTCGTTCGCCAACGCCGATCCGAGCGAGGTGGGAGCCAGGCTGGCCGCCGTGATCGAGCAGGAACGCGCCGATGTCGTCACGATCTACGACGCGCACGGCGGCTACGGCCATCCCGATCACGTCCAGGTCCACCGTGCCGGGGTCCATGCCGAACGGATCACCGGACACGACGCCGTCTACGAGGCATCCACGAACCGGGACCATCTGATGCGGCTGCTCTCGGCGCTGCCGGACACCCCCGACGACGTGCGCCCACCGGACCTCGAGACCTTCGGCCTGCCGGAATCGGAACTGACCACCGCCGTGGACGTGTCGACGACGCTGGGCGCCAAACGCGCGGCGATGGTGGGCTACGAGTCGCAGATCGGCGACTTCGGGCCGATGCTGAACATGCCCGAGGAACACCTGCGGGCGGCCTTCGGTGTCGAATGGTTCCGGCGCCGTAGCCTTCCGCCCGGGTTGCAGGAGACCGAGCTCCCGCTCTGACCCGAACGATCACGAGGAGAGAAGTGGAACAACGCATCGAGGTCTCCCGCCACATCGCCGCACCACCGTCCGCGGTGTGGCGGGTGCTCACTGCACTGGACGAGGCACCTGTCACCCTGCGCGGGGTGAAGGCCGTGGAACGACTGGACGGCACCGGCTACGAGGTGGGGACGCGATGGCGGGAGACCCGGGTGATGTTCGGGCAGTCGGCGACCGAGGAGATGCAGGTCGCCGAGGTGGATCCGGAGCGGCGCACCGTCGTCGTCGCCGAATCCCGCGGCGCCCGTTACCGGACCGTCTTCGACCTGACCCCCTCGGCGGGCGGCACGGATCTGACCGTGGATTTCTCCGGGGAGAGCGGACCTCTCGGGGCCTTCGCGCAGCTCGCGATGACCTTGTTCGCCCCGCTGGCGAAACGCGCGACCCGCAAGGCCCTCGAACAAGACCTCGCCGACATCGCCGCCGCGGCCGAGCAGACCCGATGAGCTAGGCGGCGGGCACGGTCTCCTCGAGCTTGCCGGTGGCCACGTCGAAGACGAACCCGCGCAGCGAGGTGGTCTTCGTGACGAACGGGCTCGTCTCGATGCGGCGCAGCGACTGGCGCACGTCCTCATGTGGGTCGCGGAAGGACTCCGGTGCCCAGGCCGGGCGGATACCGATCTCGTCCTGCACCGCGCGCGTGAACTCGTCGTCGGTGAAGGTCAGCATGCCGCAGTCGGTGTGATGGACCAGCACGATCTCGGTGGTGCCGAGCAGTCGCTGGCTGATCGTGAGCGAGCGGATCACGTCGTCGGTCACGGCTCCGCCGGCGTTGCGGATCACGTGGGCCTGGCCCTCCTCGATGCCGAGCGCCCGGTACACGTCGAGCCGGGCGTCCATGCACGCCACGATCGCGATGTGCTTGCTGGGCGGAAGCGGCAGCGGGCCGGAGAAGCCGGCCGCGTAGGTCTCGTTGTTCTTCAGGAATTCCTCGGTGACGGTCATCCTCGTCCCCCTTCGTCGTCGGACAGGCCGCCCCGATGATCGCCCGGATCGGCCCGCCCGTACAGGGTGGTGATCGGCGTGAGCAGAACCGTTGCCCGTTTGACGGTTCCGGCCCTCGGGTACCGCTCCCCTGCACCCTACGAACGAAGGACGGACGTCGATGGACAACGCCCCCAAGCACGGTTCGGGCCGCCCCGAGGACAACGACGACCTCACCGGCCAGAAGATCAAGCATCTCGTGGACAAGCTCGAGCAGAAGGTCGAGAAGGAACGCGAGGAGGAGGGTGCGCCCGGCAACGTCGCGGACCGGGTGAGGACGGAGAAGGTCGAGCCCGACGATCAGGCTCCCGAATGAGCCGCCCTCAGCCGTAGATCCGCCCGTAGAGTTCGCGGATCTCGTCGGCCGTCGGGATCCTCGGGTTGTTGTTCGGGGATCCCGACGCCAGCGCCTGCTCGGCCATGACCGGGACCCTCTCGTCCCAGGCCTGCTTGTCGATGCCGTACGACTTCGGTGTCGGCACCTCCACGTCGCGGCACAGTTCCTTCAGCGCGACGACCAGGTCGGCGGCGGCGGTCGCATCCGAGGCGTCCGCCGAAGCCGCGCCGAGGGCACGGGCGCAGTCGGCATAGCGGGACTCGGCGGCATCCACGGAGAATTCGGTGACCGCGGGAAACAGCATCGCGTTCGACAGTCCGTGCGCGACGTGGAAGTGCGCGCCGATCGGCCGGCTCATGCCGTGCACGAGCGCGACGCTGGAGTTGGAGAACGCGATGCCCGCCTGCGTGGCGGCCAGCATCATCCGCTCGCGCGCCTCGGCATCCTGCCCGTCCGCGTAGACGCGTCGCAGCACCTGTCCGATGGTGCCGATCGCGACGAGCGCGAGGCTGTCGGAGAACGGGTTCGCCTTCCTGCTGACATAGGCCTCGATGGCGTGGGTGAGTGCATCCACGCCGGTGTCCGCGGTCAGGCGCGGGGGCATCGTCAGGGTGAGCCGGTAGTCGACGATCGCGGCGACCGGCAGGAAGGCCAGACCCGGGCACAGCATCTTCTCGTCGGTCTCACTGTCGCTGATGACCGTGAACTGGGTTGCCTCCGAGCCGCTTCCCGCGGTGGTGGGCACGGCGATCACCGGTAACGCCGGACCGATGTTGTTACGCGGCGCCTTGTAGTCGCGCATGTGGCCGCCCTGCCGGGCGAGCAGGCCGAGTGCCTTGGCCGTGTCCATCGGGCTTCCCCCGCCGAAACCGATCACGCAGTCGGCGTCGTGCTCGGCGACCGCCGCGACACCCGCGTCGAGCGACGCGGTGGTGGGGTCGGGCACGGTCTCGGCGAAGACCGCGGGGTGCAGTCCGGCGGCCTCGAGCTGCGCGACCATCCGATCCACCGCACCCGTGCCGACCAGGAACTTGTCGGTCACCACCAGCGGCCGGGCGAGTCCGAGTCCGGCGACGACCTCCCCGATCTCGTCGACGGCGCCCCCGCCGACGCGCATGATGCGTGGAAGTGCGATGGAAGCCACGTGCGATCCCTCCTCGAGTATCCGTCCGACGGGTCGTGTCTACCGCATCACAACCGTGAGCGGAGGCATCCGGCGGATCTCGGGGAGTCTCAGCTCTGGACGATCCGTAGTACATCCCCGCCTGCCCCGGAGCCCTTCCGCGCGGTGAGCAGCCCGAGGCGCTCGAGGTCGTCCGCGCGGTAACCGGGCCATCCGTGCAGCATGCGACGCCACCGCCCCGGCACCGCGGACGCACCCCACCGGGCGCCGAGCAGTCCGCCCGCGATGGCCGCGACCGTGTCGGTGTCGTTGCCTGCGCGCACGGCCAGTTCGAGCGCCTCCGGCAGGTGTCCGGGGCCGTCGGTGCGGGCGTGCGTGATCGCCCACCACGCGGCCTGCAGGGCGTGGACGACCCAGCCGTTGTTGTCGAACACGCGCGGGCTCGGCGCGGCCTCCGCCTCGTCCAGCAGCACCGCCCACCGCTGTGCGGCGGGCTGGGACAGGCAGGACAAAGCGACCCGCACCCCGTCGAAGGTGCCGTGGAGGACGGCGTGACGGATCGCGAACGACCACAGCCGGCACGCTTCGGATGCCTGCTCGTCCGCGTGGGTGAGGCTGCTGATCGCATGGGCCGCGGCCAGGCACCGCTCGGCGTCGTCGAGGTAGGCGAGCCCGACGGGTGCGGTGCGCATGAGCGATCCGTTGCCGCCGGTGCGCCCCGGGAGGCTGCGGGCGCGCGCCGTCATGGTGGCGGCGGTGGGTCCCGCCTCGCGCAGGACGGCACGCGTCTGGTTGCCGATGTCCTTGGGGTCGGTGGCGTACCAGCGGAGGAACTGCGCCGCGACCGCGTCGAGTCCGGCACCCTCACCGATGTCGATGCCGGTCGCCGAGACCTCGGCGATGGCGAGGGCCATCGAGGTGTCGTCGGTCCACTCGCCGGGCGCGAACGGCCCGAGTCCGCCGCCGATCATGTCGATGGGCGTAATGTCCGTCGGATACGTGAATTCGTATCCCGCCCCGAGTGCGTCGCCTGCTGCGGTGGCGAGCAGGACTCCGGCGGCCCGGTCGTTCTGTGCTGCGGTCGTTTCCATGAGCCCCTCGCTTCGATCAAGTCTGCGCTAAAGTTAGCGCATCGATGATTGAATGTCCACCATGGGCACACCGACCGATTCGACCGGCAGGTCGCTCACCGACTACCCGCGCCCCTCGGTGGCCGTGGACGTCGCGGTCCTCACCGTCGACGAAGTACTGAAGGTACTGGTCGTCGAACGTCCCGACGGCAACTTCGCCCTGCCCGGCACATTCCTGCACCCCGGTGAGCGACTCGCCGAGGCCGCCGAACGCGCCCTGCGCGACAAGGCCGGGCTCACGGGCGTCGACTTCCACCAGCTCGCCATGCTCGACGATCCCGAGCGCGACGACCGCGGATGGGTGCTGTCGATGGCCCACGGCGCCGCGGTGCCGGTCGCCGAGATCCCTGCGGAGGCGCATCTCGTGCCGACGACCGAGACCACCGACCTCGCCTTCGACCATGCCGAGATCGTCGACCTGGCGGTCGCCGACCTGCGACGCCGGTACTCCGCCGAGGTCGACCCCGGCAACTTCCTCGGCGAACAGTTCACCGTGCTCGACCTGCGGATGCTGTACGAAACCGTCTATGCCCGCAGCTATCCCAAGGACACCTTCCGCCGGCACCTGTTGCACGGCCTCGAACCCACCGGCGAACTGCGCAGGGAGGGCACGGGCCGCCCCGCCGAGATCTACCGCCGGCGCGGCACTCCCCTGCCGTCGTCCACCGCCGCCTTCCTCCTGCAGTGACGAATCAGGACGCCAACGCGTGCGCGATCTCCGCGGCGACCGCGACGTTCCCGTGATAGACCGCGACATTCGTCTCGAGCGAGCGCCCCTCGGTGGCCCGGTGCATGTGCTCGAGCAGGAACGGGGTGATCGCCTTGCCGCGTGTCCCGGCCTCGGCGGCGGCGTGCTCGGCCTCGGCAAGCACGCGATCGTGCAGTTCCGGATCGATCTGAGCCTCGGCCGCCACCGGATTCCCGACGAGCACCGCCGCCCGCAGACCCAGCCCGTCCCGCGCCCGTGCCACCGCTGCGGCCTGCTCCGCCGACTCCACCTCGTCGACATCGCAGCCGCTGTCGCGCACATAGAAGCCGGGAAAACGCGTGGTCCGATAGCCGACCACGACCACCCCGAGCGTCTCGAGCCGTTCGAGTGTGGCAGGGATGTCGAGGACGGATTTGACGCCGCCGCTCACCACGAGGATCGGAAGTGTCGCCAGCGCAACGAGATCCGCGCTCTCGTCGAAGGTCGACGAAGCTCCCCGATGCACGCCGCCCAGGCCGCCGGTGGCGAATACGTCGATCCCGGCGCGATGCGCGAGCAACGCCGTCGCCGACACCGTGGTCCCCCCGTGCAATCCCTTGGCCGCCGCGACCGGCAGGTCGCGGATACCGAGCTTCACGACCGGGACGTCCTCGGCGCCGAGCATGCGGATCTGCTGTTCCGACAGACCGACCGTCGGCGTGCCGTCGACGACCCCGATGGTCGCGGGTAGCACCCCGGAATCGCGCAGACGTTGCTCGGCGTCGAGCGCGACCTCGACGTTGCGTGGCCGGGTGAGGCCGTGTGTGAAGATCGTCGATTCGAGCGCCACGATCGGCCGTCCGGCCGCGATCGCTTCGCGCACGTAGTCCGCGACGCGGATCGTTTCGCTCATACGACCGACGATAACGCGGCCTAACCGATCGACGCGGCCGTGCGACGTCCCATCTTCGCGAGGATCCGGGCCGTGCGGTCTGCGTCCTCGGGAACCGGCACCGCCGGAGCACAGACACCGTCCATGTAGAGCGCGTCGCCGAAACTGTCGGCGCCGGCCTCCATCCGGTCGAGTTCGGCATCCGAGAAGGTCGCATCGACCCCAGCGCTGCGCGCGATGTCCCATCGGTGCACGAGCATGTCCCAGATGTAGAACTGCTCGAAGGTCGCGCCCACCGTGGTCGGCCCGAAGTATCCGTCGTAGGTCGTCGAGACGAGTGCGTCGTCGGCGAGGATCTCGGCGATTCGTGCCGTGTGCGTCCTCCACGCCTCGGCCGGGCGGTCGGTATCGGGCCGCTCGCCCACCTCGACGCCGCGCCCGGCGAAGAAGTCCCGCTGCGTGTCGATGATGTGGGCCAGGACGTCGCGTGCCGTCCACCCCTCACACGGCGACTGCACGTCCCAGTCGGTGTCGCGGAGCGACGAGATCACGTCGGTGAGCGGCTTGTCGGCCTCTGCGTGTCGCAGTGCTGTTGTATTCATGACTCGATACTGACGACCGGCGAGGGCAGGGTATTGATGAAACCCGACGGCGGCGACCCCCTCGGCGGTCGCGACGACACCGACCGTGTCGGCGGTCGCGACGACATCGAACGCGCCCACCTGAAGGATCCGCGCGATGCCTCGCACACCATGCACCGTTATCCCGCCGCGCCCGACCTCACGGATCTGATGCAGCGGTACTGGATTCCCGTGTGGTCGGTGCCGGCCGGCCGGGAGGCACCCCAGCGGGTGCTGCGCTATCCCGTCTGCCAACTGGTGGTCGCGCACGACTACGCGCGCTTCTACGGTGTCGAACACGGACTGTCCACGGTCACCCTCACCGGTGAGGGCTGGGCGGTCGGGTCCATGCTCAGTCCGGCGGCCGGTGCTCTGATCACCGGCACCTCGCTCGCGGTGTTCACCGACCGGGCCGTCGACCTCACCGACGTCCTCGGAGATGCCGGTGCGCGTCTGATCACGCAGGTACGCGAGGCGATGGCGCACGACCCGGACTCTCGCGAGTCGCACCGCGCCGCGACGGAGGCGTTCGACGACGTGCTGCGCGCCTATCTTCCGATCGACGAGGAGGGGCGACTGGTCAACCGGGTGGTGGCATTCGTCGAGGGGAACTCCGACGTTCTGCGGGTCGAGCAGGTGCGGGCGGAGTTCGGTCTCGGTGAGCGCGCGCTGCAACGCCTCGTCCAGCGACGGATCGGGCTGACGCCGAAGTGGCTGATCCAGCGGCGGCGACTGCAGGAGGCCACCGGTCGCCTGCGCGAGAAACCCGGTTCGTTGTCGGAGGTCGCCGCGGTCCTCGGTTACGCCGACCAGCCGCATTTCGTACGTGATTTCGCGAGGGTCGTGGGCATGACGCCGGGCGCGTTCGCGGCTCGCTACGGCGGTGGATGACCGCCCTTGTCGGACAGGTCCCTCGGATTCGGGCGGATGTACCACATAGTGGAACGTCATAAACCTGCGACGCTTCTCGATCAGGTAAATGTAACGAAGCACACAGTGAAGACGACCTACCTGTCGAAGCACGAGAAAGAACGAAGGGGTTCATCGTGGGACACGACCGCCTACTTTTCATCGGACGTCCGGATGCGGACGAGGTCGCGCACTGGAGCACTCTGCGCGAACTCGCTCCTCAGCGAGGATGGAAGCCCACCCGGACATTCGAGCCCGGCGAAGTCGCCTGGGCCGTGGCCGCCGGTAGCGCCTTCGAGCAGTCCGGACCGATCGCCGAGGTGATCCATTCGCTGCAGGAAGCTCATATTCCCTGCACCAGCGCACTCGACGCGATACGCCACGCGTACTCGGCCTCGCGCCTGTCTGTCTGACTCGCAGGCGGGTAGCCGCGCCTCAACGTCGCGGTGCGGCCACCCGCTGTGCGTTCTGCCTTCGGGCTACCCGAAGGGACTGACGTCGAGCCAGGACGCCAGGAACCCGGTGTCGCCGAAGACCTCCACGTCGGCTGCCTCCACAGCGCGCCGACGATAGAGCACCAACAGCAGTTCCGTCAGCGGTCCGCGTACCGCCACGGCACACTTCTCGTGGGCATGCCGCCACGCGAAGTCCTCGCCGGTCAGGTCCACGACCCACTCCGCCGACGTGTCCGTCGCGTGGAAGTGCAGCGTCCGGGCGGGTCCGTGCAACGCGCGGTGCCGTTCGACATCGAGTCGTGGCCAGGTGACCACCGCCAGGTCGAGCCATTCGTCCACGCAGTCCACGGCGAGATCGTGAGCCGGCTCGAAATCCGCTCCCAGTGCGAGCGCGGCGTCGGCGCGATGCACCACGGTCTCGTGGGCGAAGCGCCTGGCGAAGAACTCCGGGGTCTTCTTGCCGCCCGGGATCGGTGTCCACACCCGCATGTTCGGACCGACCTCCCGCAGCGCGGCCTCGAATTGGCGCGCTCCTTCCCGTAACCAGGGAATCAGCGCGTCCGGATCCTCGTCGGCGTAGTCCGCCAACTCCCGCATCGCACGGTCGGTGCGCGGCATCGCCCCTTCACCGCGGACCGCTTCGCTCGCCCAGCGGTGGCCGTAGCCGATGTGCCGGGCGAGCTGACCGAGGTTCCATCCCGGGCACGACGGCACCGGTGTGGTCATGTCCTGCCCGGCCAGTGAGTCCACCAGCAGTTCCGTCTGTTCGACGATCTCTCCGCAGTAACGCGCGTAGTCCAGCATGCCTGCCCTTCGTGCTCGGCTCCCGTACCCGCCCCGATTCTGCACGGTCGGCCGTAGTCTGGGCGCCATGCCGGCCGACGAGAGTGCACTCGAAGCCCTGTTCCCGCCCACCGGAGTCGCCGCGCTCGCGACGATCAAGCGCGACGGACGACCCCAACTGTCGAACGTCACCTACCGGTACGAGCCCGCGACCCGCACGTTCTCCGTCTCGATCACCGACGACCGGGCGAAGACCCGGAACATGCGCCGCGACCCGCGTGTGAGCCTGTTCGTCGACTCCGACGACAAGTGGTCCTACGCCGTCGCGGAGGGCGAGGCCGAACTGTCCCCGGTGGCGGCCGATCCCCACGACGACACCGTCGAACAGCTCGTCGAGTTGTACCGGGCGGTGCAGGGTGAGCATCCGAACTGGGACGACTTCCGGGCCGCGATGGTCGCCGATCGCAGGTTGCTGCTGCGTGTGCGGGTCTCCCGCTTCTACGGCGCCGCGCGCTGATCCTGCCGCACCGCGACGGGCACCGGCACGTATCGCGGGATGTACCGGTACATCACTCCGGCGCCGACGAGGGCGAGCGCCCCGATCGCGGTGGCACCACCGGCGAGCGACACCGTGGCCACCGCTCCCACGACGAGAGGTCCGGCGAACGATCCGGTGTCGTGGGTCAGTCGCCACGCGGCGAGGAACTCGGCACGCGCGTGCGGTGGTGACACGTCGGCGCCGAGCGTCATGACGATGCCGTTGCTCATGCCGTTCGCCGTCCCGAGCACCACCGCGACGACCACGAGCCACCACAGCTGCTGCGACAGCGGCAGGATCAGGAAAGCCGTGCCGAACAGCAGCAGCGCCGGTACGGCCGTCACCCGGCGGCCGAAGCGGTCCATCAAGACTCCGGACGGGTAGGCCAGTGCCACATCCACCGCCGCCGCGACACCGAAGATCAACGAGACGGTCGCCGGCGCCACCCCGATGTGATCGGCCCACAACGGCAACACCGCGTCGCGTGAGGCGCGCGACGCCCCGACGAGCATCGCGCCGATACCCAGCGTTCCGAGGACCGTCCGGTGGGAGGCCGCCACCGCGATCACGCCACCGCTACGCTGCTGCGACCTGTCCGGTTCCGGCACAGCGGAATTCGCGATGAGCGCCCCGGAGACGACGATCGCGATCACCTGGACGATCAGCCCTCCGCTCACGCCCGTCAGGTGCACCGCGCCGGCCCCGACGAACGGACCGACGAACACACCCGCCCGGCTCATGGCGGCGTTCGCGGAGATACCGCGGGCGCGCATGCGCAGCGGCAGGGCACCGGCGAGATAGCTCTGCCGCGCGAGCCCCCACACCGCGTTCGCGAAACCGGTGAGCGTCGCGCCCACCGCGAGCACCGCCGGTGTGGGCGCCGACAACGAGACGAGGACGCCGGTCGCACCGAGCGCCGATCCGAGGACGATCGCGCGACGTTCCCCGAAGCGCGCGACCACCGTGCCCGACGGCAGGTCGCCGAGGACCGCCCCGAACGCGACCAGCGCGACGATCAGTCCCGCGACCGGCACGGACGCGCCGAGTTCGCGGGCGAGCAGCGCCATCATGGGAGCACCGGCACCGGTGCCCAGACCGAAGATTGCCGACGGGACGAACAGCGACAGGAAGAACGGACGGAGCCCGGGTTCGGGCTCCGTCCGTTCGGTCACGCGGTTCAGACTGCCTCGAACGGTTCGCCCTCGAGCGCGACGGATTCGCGTCCGTCCGGTCCGACCGGCACGTCACCTTCGAGGGTGATGCGGTACAGGCGCCGGTCGTGTTCGGTGACGAGATCGCTCGGCGCGAGATGCACGGCGGATCGGTTGTCCCAGAATGCGATCGATCCCGGCTCCCACTTGAAGCGGACCGTGTACTCGGGACGGCCGAGTTCCTCGAAGAACAACCCGAGCAGACGCCGGCCCTCGTGCGGCGAGACACCCGAGATGTACTGCGTGAAGCCGGGGTTGACGTACAGCGCCTTCTCCCCCGTCTCCGGGTGCACCCGCACGACCGGGTGCTCGCTCACCAGGGGGCGACGTTCGACGCGGCGCAGGTAGTCCTCGGTCGGTTTCGCACCGTCACCCGGGGTGAAGCGGTGCACCGCGCGCAGTTCGTCGGCGAGTCGCTGTACGGGCGCCGACAGACCGTTGTAGGCCGCCACGGCGTTGGACCATTGGGTGTCACCGCCGTAGGGCGGGAGGGTCTCGGCGCGCAGGATCGACGCGAACGGCGGGTTGACCGCCGCCGTGACGTCGGCGTGCCAGCGCACCTTGTCGTAACCGCTGCTGTTCGCGATGCGCGCCTTGAAGCGGTCGCGGAAGATCGGGTAGATGGTCGGGTAGTCCGGATCGGGGATCGAGTCGAACAGCGGATGCGCCGGGGTCGGCTTCCCGAAGTACGACGAGAACCGCAGATGCTGGTCGTGGTCGAGGAACTGGTCGCGGAAGAACACCACCTTCCACTTCAGCAGCGCGTCGCGGATGGCGACGATCTCGTCCTCGGCGAGTTCGCGGGTCAGGTCGACGCCGCGGATCTCGGCTCCGGCATGGCCGGACTGAGGAACGACGTCGAGGCGGGTTGCGGCCTGGGTCATGGGACTACTCCTTCTATCGGTGGAACATCGGTGACGAGGTGACGGGCCGGATCAGGGAAGCGGATCCGGGACGCTGTCGTCCGCCTCGTTCTGCGCGACGACGATGTCGTTGTAGCGGCCGTCCACATACGGCGAGATGTCGACGGGGACGGACATCGTGCCCGTCTCGTAGAGCCCGTCCGCCACGCTCTGGAACAGCGCGATCGACTTCTCGTCGATCGGATAGAACCGTCCGGTACCCGTGTGGTCGAGCAGTTCACGGCCCTCGTCGGGTGTCATCCCCTGGGTGCCCACGTGATACGCCTCCACCCACTCGTCGGGATGCGAGGCGATCCAGTTGTTCGCGGCGACCGAGCGTCCGACGTAGTCGCCGATCGCCGCGGCCTTCGCGGGATCCTCGAGGGTCTGCTTCCGCACGATCAGGGTGTTGATGCCGGTATTGATCCCCGACCCGTCGCCGAGGATCGGCGGTGAGCCCACCTTGTAGTACTGCACGCCCGTGAGGATCGCGGCCTCCACGGCTCCCGAGGAGAAGGTCGGCGCGACCTCAGCACCGGCCAGTTCGACCGCGTCGATGTCGGTCTTCGGGTCGAGCCCGGCCTTCGCCAGCAGGCCCGCGACGATCATGTGCCGTCCCGTTCCGGGCGGGTAGGCGACCTTCCTGCCCTTCAGATCGGCCACCGTCTCGATGCCACTGCCCGGCTGCGCCACCAGGAAGTAACCACCGCTGCTGCCGGGATTCGCTTCCAGTGCGATCGCGACGATGTCGGTGATCCCGTTCGCGACCGCGATCGGGATGGGTGCCTCACCCAGGGCACCGATGTCGGCGGCACCGGAGCGCAGTGCCTCGATGACGGCCGGCCCACCGCTGAAATCGGCGAACTCGAGGTCGTACGGCAGGTCCTCCCCCGCCCCGGAGAGATAGAGGGGTTGCGAGCGGGTCGCGTTCTGCTCGGCGACGACGAGCTTCACACCGTCGGGGATGTCCTCGCCGGTGTGGGCGATCGTGGCCTCGGAGAGGGCTTCCTGCCCGTCGGCACCGCCGAGGCCGCACGCGGATGCCGCGAACAACACTGCGAGCGACGGCACCACGAGCCATCGCAAGCGAACACTACGAAACACAGTCGATCCTTCTCGGGAGGCGTCCGGACCTGCTGTCCGGACACAGATGGGAATACGGGCCGCGCTCAGCGCGAGTCGGGCTGGTCGCCGACACCGAGTTCGGTGAGCAGTCGGCGTCGCAGGGCGACGAACTCTCGGGAGTCGCGCCCCCTCGGTCGCGGCACCTCGACTTGCGACGACAGGGAGATCGCCCCGTCGGTGAGGACGATGACGCGATCCGCGAGCAGGATCGCCTCGTCGACGTCGTGGGTCACGAGGAGCACGGCGGGCCGGTGCTTGGCCACCAGCTTCTCGAGCAGGCCGTGCATGCGGATGCGGGTGAGTGCGTCGAGAGCTCCGAAGGGTTCGTCGAGCAGCAGCAGTTGCGGTTCGCGGACGAGTGCCCGGGCGAGCGCGACCCGCTGGGCCTCTCCCCCGGACAACGTTCGCGGCCATGCCTTCGCCTTGCTCTCGAGCTCGACCTCGGCGAGCGCATCGAGTGCCTCGGCTCGGGTCCGCGCGTTGTCCGGTCGCCCGATGTTGACGTTCGTCAGCACTTTCTGCCACGGCAGCAGCCGGGGATCCTGGAAGACGATGGCCTGTTTCGCCGGCACCCGGAGGTGCCCTTCGACGTCGGGATCCAGGGCTCCCAGCGCCCGCAGGAAGGTGGACTTACCGGACCCGCTCCGGCCGAGCAGCGCGACGAATTCTCCGGGGGCGATGTCGAGGTCGAGACCGTCGAGCACCACCTGCTCGCCGAACACGCGCCGCACGCCGCGGGCGACGACGACGGAATCGAGCGCGGTCCGTTCGGTCACATCAGTTGCCATCGAACGACCTCCTCCAGGTGAGCAGGCGGGCTTCGAGGGCACGCACGATGAAGATCGAGAGCAGACCGAGGAGGGCGTAGACGGCGATCAGGACGAAGACCACGTCGAGCTGGAAGTATTCGCGGGCGTCGCTCATCATCCGTCCCAGACCACGTTTGGCGTTGATGGTCTCGGCGAAGATCAGCGACAGCCACGCACCGGTCAGGGCGAGTCGCAGGCCGATGAGGAATCCGGGCAGCGCGCCCGGCAGGATGACCCGCCGGATCAGTTCGCGGCGCTGGACACCGAACGATCGTGCTGCTTCGACGAGTCCGGCGTCGACGCTCCGGATCGCGGAGAACGTGTTGATGTAGATCGAGACTGCCACGGCGAGGGTGATGAGCAGGACCTTCGGGGTCTCGCTGATACCGAACCACACGATGAGAAGCGGAACGAGCGCGAAATTCGGTACGGCACGCAGGATTTCCATATTGGCGTCGACGAAGTTCTCACCCACCCGCGACAATCCGGAGACCAGCGCGAGGACCAGACCAAGCGCGATGCCGATGAGCAGGCCGTTGCCGACCCGCAACAGGCTGACCGTCATGTGTTCCTGCAGTTCCCCGCCGGCGATCAGTCGCCACGCCGCGGTGAGCACCGACAGCGGTCGGGGAAGGACGTTCTCGCCGAACAGGCCGCTGGACGCGGCGAGTTGCCACGCCACGACGAGCAGGACCGGCCCGAGCAGCCGCTGGACCGAACGCGGAATGCGGGACGAACTGCGGGTCTTCCGGCTGATCGCGGTGGGATCGATCAGTCCCGATGGTCCGGTCATCGCAGGCGTGTCCGCCGCGTCCGGTGTGGTCCTGCGCGTCCTGTCGAGGATGGTCGCCACGATCAGCTCACCCCGGTCCGGCGTCGAAGCATGTGATTGCTCGTCATGGCCGCCGACAGTAGGGAGTGCCCGCACGGACGAACCACCCTTGTGATCGAGGTGATCGCAATCGGCCGCCGCGGAGGACGCAGCAGGAATCACCGTGATCACAACGGTTCGCTCCGCGTCGGAAATGGACTGCACTGGCAAGGATCTCTGTCGGGACTTCGGAAGGTGTCCGCCTTGCCCTCTCAGCTCCATCTCAACGTGTTCATCACCGGCGCCGGCCACCACGAGGCGTCCTGGCGTCTGCCCGGTACCGCACCGGAACGGGTCGACGACGTGCACTACTTCCGCGAGATCGCGCAGACGGCCGAACGCGGGAAGTTCGACTCGATCTTCTTCGCGGACGTCCCGGCCGTGGGTCGTCACTACGACCGTGTGGCCCAGAGCAGCTTCGAACCGCTCACCCTGCTGTCCGCGTTGGCACTGGTGACCGAGCGGATCGGGCTCATCGGCACGGTCTCGACGACCTATACCGAGCCGTACAACCTTGCGCGCCAGTTCGCTTCGCTCGACCACATCAGCCGTGGACGTGCGGGCTGGAACATCGTGACGTCCTGGTCGTCCGCCGCCGCGTACAACTTCGGTGTCGACGGACGACCCGGCCACTCCGACCGCTACACCCGCGCCGCCGAATTCCTCGACGTCGCAACGGCATTGTGGGACAGCTGGGAGGACGACGCGGTCGTGCTCGACCGCGACGCCGGCGTCTACGCCGATGCGAGCAGGGTGCACCGGATCGACCACGCGGGCACGCACTTCCGGGTGCGCGGACCGCTCGACGCGGCACGCTCCCCACAAGGCCGACCCGTGCTCGTCCAGGCCGGATCGTCCGCCGACGGTCGCGCGTTCGCCGCGCGTTACGCCGAGGCGATCTTCACTGCGCAGGTCGACCTCGACGATGCGCGCGTGTTCTACCGCGACGTCAAGCGGCAGGCCGCCGAGTTCGGACGCGATCCCGAGGCTGTGAAGATCCTGCCCGGCCTCTCCCCGATCGTGGCGTCCACCGAGGCCGAGGCGCGGCGCATCGAACAGGATCTCGCCGACCTGTCGATCCCCGAGGTCGGACTGGCGCACCTGTCGGCGCGGTTCGACGACGTCGACCTGTCGGGCTTCCCGCTGGACGGACCGGTGCCACTGCACGCTCTGCCCCGCCCCGAGGACGTGCAGGGAGCGCAGAGCCGATCACGCATCATCTTCGACCTCGTCGAGCGCGAGCCGGGTCTGACGCTGCGCGAGTTGCTGCACCGGCTGGCCGGGGCCCGCGGTCACGGCACGGTCGTCGGCACACCGGAACACGTCGCCGATCGCATCGTCGCATGGTTCGAGGTAGGCGCCGCGGACGGTTTCAACATCACGCCGCCCTACCTGCCCGGCTCGTTCGAGGTCTTCGTCGACGAGGTCGTGCCGATCCTGCAGCGTCGTGGAGTGTTCCGCACCGAGTACGAGGGCACCACACTCCGCGACCACTACGGACTGTCGCGGCCGGCCGGACTGTTCTCGCAGGTCCCCGCCTCATAGCGGAGCAGTTTCGCCGCTCGGTCGTACTGTGGAGCCATGTACTCGTACAAGGTGGTCGAGATCCGCGAAGGCATGTTCGGTGGCAAGATGTCCGGCGACAAACTCGAGAAGATCCTCAACGACCACGCCCGCCAGGGGTGGCGTCTGAAGGCCATCACCTCGGCCGACATCAAGGGACGGGTCGGTCCCGGCGGCGTCGAGGGAATACTCGTGACGTTCGAACGCGAGGAGTGAACACGATTTCGGTGGTTCCGGCCCCGCTGAGCGGGGGTGGAACCACCGAAATCGGTCCTCTGCGGGTCAGGAGGCGAGCAGGCGGCGGAACGAACTGCGGTGGAACACGATGGGTTCGACGTCGGCGTCGGTGAGCAGTTCGTTGATGCGCAGCACGACGATGGCGTGATCGCCCGCCGGGACCTCCTGCTCCACCGTCACGTCCATGCGCACGCTCGTGCCGGACACGAACAGGGCACCGCCCTCGCGGCTCTCGATGTCGATACCGGCGAAGCGGTCGCCGTTCTTCGCGGCGAGCACCCGCGCGGCACCGTCGTGCTCCTCGCTGAGCACGCTGATGCCCAGGTGCGGGAGCGACGACAGTCGCGGCCACGTGGTCGAGGTGTTCTGCACGCAGAACGAGACGAGCGGCGGGTCGAGGGACACCGGCACGAAGGTGCTCGCCGCCATCCCGATCCGCTCCCCGTCCACCTCCGCGCAGATCGCGACGACGCCCGAGGGGACGTGCGCGAATGCCTGACGCAGAGACGGTCCGTCGAGAGTGGTCATGAGGCAGCCTCGTTTCGGAGTGCGGCGGACAGCACCGGCGACCAGCGTTCGGCGTAGTCCGCGATACGGGTATCGGTTGTGTAGGTCGAATCGTGAAGATACAGGCCGGGCGCCGGGGTCGTGGCGCCCAGTTCCACCAGGACGGGCTTGAGCAGCAGGTCGGGCGCGAGTGCGTGAGCGGGCCCGGCACCGAGCATGAGCGGCACGGCGACGACGTCGCGCAGTCCGTCACCGGTGGCGAACTGGTCGAGGAACAACTTGAGGACGCCCGTGTAGGTGGCCTTGAAGGTGGGGCTCGCGAACACCACGAGATCGGCGGCCGCGACGGTCTCGACAGCGGCGGCGACCTTCTCGTCGCCCCAGCCGAGCAGCCCCGCGCCGAGTGTGATCACGTCCACAACGTGATCGGGCTCTCGCCCGGTGAGAGCCGTGGCGAGGCGGGCTCCGGCGTCGAGGGTTCGAGATGCGGGCTTCGGGTTGCCCGCGACGACAACGATCGTCACTGGAGTTTACCTTCCGGATCGGCCCTCCGGCGGAGAGCGAAGTACACCGCCATCCTTCTCCCCGGTCACACGGACCGGAACCGTTTCGATCCGGACGAGCGGAAACCTCGACGCCCCCTCGGTAGGGTCGGGTGGATGAGTGTCGCGGAATCACAGTCAGCCCCCACCGACGGTCTCGCGGGTTGGGCGCTCGACCTGATGGACCGCCTCGGCGGTGTCGGTGCCGGGATCGCGATCGCTCTCGAGAACTTCTTTCCTCCGCTGCCCAGCGAGGTCATCCTGCCGCTCGCCGGGTTCGCGGCGAGCCTGGGCAGCTTCACCCTGTTCGGTGCGCTGTTCTGGACGACCCTCGGTTCGGTGGTCGGCGCTCTCGGTCTGTATTCGATCGGCCGCTGGGTGGGTGAGGACCGGATCCGTAAGGTCGTGCGGAAGTTGCCGCTCGTCGACGTCGAGGACCTCGATCGTTCGACCGCGTGGTTCGAGCGGCACGGACGCAAGGCCGTCTTCTTCGGTCGGATGGTGCCCGTCTTCCGCAGTCTCATCTCCATCCCCGCCGGTGTCACACAGATGCCGATCTGGCAGTTCCTGGCCTTCACCACCGCGGGCAGTCTGATCTGGAACTCGATCTTCGTGCTGGCCGGTTACCAGCTCGGCGAGAACTGGAGCGCCGTGGAACCGTATGCCTCGGTGCTGCAGTACGTCGTGATCGCCGTCGTCGTCGCGGTGATCGGTTACGCGCTCGTGAAGCGGATCCGCTCGCGGTCGAAGGACAGTGCTTCGGAGAGCCGCGACTGACGGCTCAGCCCCACACGGTGATCGCCGCGCACGCGCCCGCGACGACCAGGACGGTGACGACGTCTCCGAGCCGCAGTCGCAGTGGCGGGCGGGTCGCCGATCGTGGTCCCCGCACCGACAGTGCATCGCCGAGATCGCGGACCTGCCGCATCGACACCGACACCACCGCGCCGACGGCGTCGATCACCTCGTGCCACCATCCCGCCGGATTGCGGAAGCCGGGCCGGCCGCGCACCTTGCGGGCGGCGAACAGCACGCGCATCTCGGCACGCACGGTCGGCAGCATGCGCAGCGCCAGCGCGCACACCGTCACCCATTCGTCGACGGGCAGCCGCACCAACCGCAGCGGGGCGAACAGGACCGGCAGGGCGTCGACGAGATCGGACAGCCGCGTCGTCCACCCGACCAGCGACGCAAGGACGAGCAGGCCCACGCCGAGCAGAATCGTCCGGAGGTAGGCGGTGAGTCCGCCACCCGCGGCGTTGAGTACCAGGCCGACGGCAAGGACCGCGAACACCCACCACGGAATCGTCGGGACCACCCCGCGGGGGATGCGCGCGACGAGCACGCCCACGCCCAGCACGGCGAGCAGGATGCCGAGCCCGATCCAGCTCGGCGCCAAACTCACCGCCACCGACAGTGCCGCTGCCGACAACACCTTCGTACCCGCCCACACCCGGTGCAGGGGTGTCTCCCGCGGCACAGGTCGCAGCAGGATGACGGGGCGGCGCTGCCGCGTACGTGTGCGACTCATGTGATCACCGCTCCCGTCTGCTCCACGATGCGTCCGTCCTCGAGAACCACGGTGCGCGAGCACACCTCTTCCATGCCGTGCAGGTCGTGGGAGATGACGACGATGGTGACGTGCTCGACCGCGCGCAGGTGGGCGAGGATCGAGACGACCTCGCGGCGGCCCTGCACGTCCAGCCCGGCCAGCGGTTCGTCGAGCACGAGGACCCGCGGGGTGCGAGCGAGCTGGGCGGCGATCGCGACCCGCCGCATCTCTCCTCCGCTGAGCCGGTCGATCGGGCGGTCGATCAGTTCGGGACGCAGACCCACCCGGTGCAGGACGGCGGCGACGTAACCGCGGTCGGTGTGCGGGAGTCCGGCCACCTCGGAGATCTCCTGCGCGACGGTCGGTCGTTGCAACTGGAGCCGGGCCTGCTGGAAGACCATGCCCACTTCCCCGTGCAGGTCGGCGGTCGGGGTGTCGTGCAGGACGGCCGTTCCGTGGGTGGGGCGCATCAGTCCGGCGACGATCCACGCGAGCGTCGACTTGCCCGAACCGTTCTCCCCGACGACGAGCATTCCTTCGCCGCGGCAGATCGTCAGCGACACCTCGCGCAGGGCGGTGTGCGCCCAGGGCGTGCCGGCCGCGTAGACGTGCGTGACGTCGCGTAGTTCGAGAACCGGCTGCGGGAAGGACGGGGCGGTCGCCGGGACCGGCGACGGCAGTGGCTGCGGCGCAACCCGCGGGACGATCCGGCCGTCGGCGATGTGCACGACGCGGTCTGCGGCGCGGGCTTCGTCGTCGAGGTGGGTGACGAGCACGACCGCGGTGCCGTCGTGCGCGACGTCCGCGAGCAGGCGGATCAGGTCCGCGCGACTGTCCGCGTCGACCATCGCGGTGATCTCGTCGGCGATGAGCAGTGCGGGTCGCCGGGCAAGAGCGCCCGCCAGTGCCAGTCGCTGCAGTTGCCCGCCGGACAGATCCTCCGTGGCGCGATCCTCCATCCCGACCAGGCCGACGCGGGCGAGCAGATCCTCGACGTCGACGTCGTCGATCCCCCACCGCAGGTCCTCGGCGACCGTGCGACCGAGCACCTGACTCTCGGGATGCTGCAGGATCATCGCGGTGCCACCGGGGCGTCCCGGCCCGACGGGCCCGGGACGGTCGACCAGGCCGACGGTCGGCTCCAGTCCCGCGAGCAGCCGCACGAGTGTCGACTTGCCCGAGCCGTTGCCGCCGACGATCGCGACGAACTCCCCCGGGTCGATCGTGAGGTCGATGTCCGACAGGGCGTCGCGGTCGGTTCCCGGATACCGGTAGCCGGCCAGACGCAGTGCGACGGGCAGCGGAGCCGGGTCGGCCGTGGGGTCCTGCTCGGGCCAGTCGACCGATCGGGTCGCCCACGTACTGCGCAGGGCGACCACCCGGAAGATCCCGAAGCACAGCAGTGCGGTGCCCACGGTCCCGATGAGCACTGCGCCACCGATCCACACCCACCACAGCCGCACCATGATCTCGAGGGTCCGGTCCCAGGTGTCGACGAACTGCTGGCCCGCACCCGCTGCCTCGAACGCCCGGATCGTGCCGCGCATGGATGCTTCGAGGGCCTCGAGCAGCAGCACCCTGGTCCGGTCGAACAGCAGCAGCAGACCGCATGCGGCGGCCGCGAGCAGCAACCCGGCCGGGACGGATCCGGCCAGCACCGCGAGCACCGCGGCGTGACCCCACCGGCGGTGCGCGAACCCGACGAGCGTTCCGATACCGGAGAGGACGACGACCGCGGCGACGGCGAACGGCCCACCGGCCACGAGCGCAACCACCCCGGCGGCGACCGTCGCGGCGACGATCGCGCGCAGGCGGCCGGTCGCGGCGAGGAAGGCGACGGGCAGCGCGACCAGCACTTGGGCGACACCGACGGGTATCAGTCCCGCGACGACCGACAGCACAGCCGTCAACGTCCCGAAGACTGCCGCTGCGGCGGCCTCCGGTGGTCGTAGAGGTCCCCGTGTCCTGGTCACCGATCGCACCGGGCCCAGTCTGCCAGCCGCTAGGGCGACCGCACGTTCTCCGGTGGCGTCATCTCCACCCGCACTCCGACGAGCCGCACCTCCCGCTCGTGATCGAAGCGGTCGAGCAGTCCGACGGCCGCATCCGTGACGGTCGCGAGGTCCGTGGTGGGCGACGGAAGAGCGACGCTCGCGGTGTGGGTGACGAACGGCGCGTAGCGGATCTTCAGCGCGACCCGCACTCCCTCCCGTCCCTCCCCGCGGACGTCGTCGACGGCCCGCGCCGCGAGGTCGCGTACGCACTCGGTGATCGCGTTCCAGTCGCCGACGTTGTGTTGGAAGGTCGTCTCCCGGCTGCGCGACCGCGCCACCCACGGTTCCGCCGACACCTCCGTCGAGCCCGCACCGGCGCCGAGGCCGACGAGCCACGGACCGATCTTGGGTCCGAACCGCGCTGCCATCTCGTCGACCGGGGCACGCGCCAGCTCGCGGACCGTGCGGATGCCCATGGCGTCGAGTTTCTTCACCGTGCGCGAACCGATGCCCCACAGCGAATCGGGTGAGCGCTCCCCCATCACCTCGAACCAGTTGTCGCGCATCAACCGGAAGATCCCGCGTGGCTTCCCGAATCCCGTCGCGATCTTCGCGCGCAGGACGTTGTCGCCGATCCCGACGGAACAGTGCAGCCCGGTCGCGTCGAGCACGGCGGCCTGCACCGCGCGCGCGAACGCCTCCGGATCGTCGGTCTGCACACCCATGAACGCCTCGTCCCAGCCGAGCACGTCGACGACCGTGCCGAAGCCGCGAAGGGTGTCCATCACGACCTGCGACACCTCGTTGTAGGTATCGGCGTCGACAGGGAGGAAGACCGCGTCGGGGATCTTGCGTGCGGCGACCCGCAGCGGCATCCCTGACCCCACCCCGTGCTCGCGCGCCTCGTACGACGCGGTGGAGACCACGCCGCGCTCGGTGGGATCACCGCGACCGCCGACCACCACCGGATGGCCCGCCAACTCCGGATTGCGCAGCACCTCGACCGCGGCGATGAACTGGTCGAGGTCGACGTGGAGGACCCACTGGTCGATGCCGGGCGTGCCCATGCCGACAACCGTAGGACGCGCGGTAAGTGTGCGTTCGAGAATTCCGACAGTGTCCGGGTTCGCTCGCCGAAACGAGGTTTGCCCCTGCTGCAGCAGGGGCGAACCTCGGTTCGTGCAGCGAGGATCCGATTCAGTTCTGCGCCGCGGGCAGCATGTGCCCCATCCGTCGCCGCTTCGTTTCGAGATACCGCACGTTCGCCGGTGCGACGCCGACGTGCAGCGGTTCCCGCCCTGCGACGACGATGCCGTTGTCCTCGAGTCCGGCGATCTTGGCGGGGTTGTTGGTGAGCAGTCGCACCGAGCCGATGCCGAGATCGTGGAGTATCGCCGCGGCGCCGCCGTATTCGCGTCCGTCGGCCGGTTCGTCGAGTTCGAGGTTGGCTGCGACCGTGTCGAAGCCGCCGTCCTGCAGTCGGTAGGCCGCGAGCTTCTTGAGCAGGCCGATCCCCCGGCCTTCGTGTCCGCGCAGATAGACGAGGACGCCGCCTTCCTGAGCGATCCGTTCCAGCGCGGTATCCAGCTGGGGGCCGCACTCGCAGCGCTGCGACGCGAACGACTCGCCCGTCAGACACTCCGAATGCACCCGGACCAGCGGGGCGTCACCCAACGGTCCGGCGATGAGCGCCATGTGATCGGCGCCGGTGTGGCGGTCGAGATAGCCGACGGCACGGAAGGTTCCGAAGCGGGTCGGCATCGATGCCTCGTCGGCCCTCACGACCCGTCCGGACGGCACCACCGGTGACGGAAACGGATGCGCCGCGCGGTAGCGGATCAACTCCTCGATCGTGAGCACGGGCAGGTCGTACTGCGCTCCCAGCGCTTCGATCTCCGGCATGCGCATCATCGATCCGTCGTCGGAGACGAGCTCGGCGATCACACCGACCTGCGGCAGACCCGCGAGTGCACACAGGTCGACGGCGGCTTCGGTGTGACCGGGACGCTCGAGCACTCCACCGGGGCGGGCCCGCAACGGCAGAATGTGGCCGGGGCGGATCAGATCGCGCGAGGTGGCCGTCGGATCGGCGAGCACACGCAGGGTCGTAGCACGATCCGCGGCACTGATGCCGGTGGTGACGCCTCGCGCGGCGTCGACCGTGACGGTGTAGGCGGTCTGCTTCGGATCCTGGTTGTCGGCGACCATTGCCGGCAGGTCCAGGGCGTCGGCGCGGGCACCGGTCATCGGGGCGCACAGCAGACCCGAGGTGTGTCGGACGGTCCACGCGATCCATTCCGGGGTCGCGTGCTGCGCGGAGAGGATGACGTCGCCCTCGTTCTCCCGGTCCGCGGCGTCCGAGACGAGGACCGGCTTGCCCGCCCGCAACGCCTCGAGCGCCGCCTCGATGCGGCTCACGACGCCACCAGACGCCGGAACGAGCTGCGGTGGAAGACGATCGGTTCCGTCGCGTGATCGGCTTCGTCGCAGAACAGTTCGTGCACGCGCAGCACGACGATCGCGTGATCGCCGGCCGGCACCTGCTGTTCGATCGACACGTCCATCCGCACACCGCAGCCGTCGATGAACAACGCTCCGCTGTCACGGGTCTCGGTCTCGATGCCCCCGAACCGGTCGCCGTTCTTAGCTGCGAGCACCCGGGCCGCGATGTCGTGTTCGGACGACAGGACGCTGATGCCCAGGCGCGGCTGCGCTTCGAGCTTCGGCCAGGTGGTCGAACTGTTCTGCACGCAGAACGCCACCAGCGGCGGGTCGAGGGAGACGGGAACGAAAGTGCTTGCGGCCATGCCGATCCGCTCACTGCCGGTGTCGGCGCAGATCGCGACGACACCCGAGGGGACGTGGGCGAACGCGCGGCGCAGGGTGGCGCCGTCGAGGGCGAGGGTGGTCATCGTGCCTCCGTCCGGATGGTGGATCGCAGCACCGGCGCCCAGCGCTCGGCATACTCGGCGATCCGGGTGTCGGTGGTGTAGGTGGAATCGATCAGGTACAGCCCCGCGGCGGGGCAGGTGGCGCCGAGCTCGACGAGCACGGGCTTGAGCAGCAGGTCGGGCGCCATCGCATGGGCCGGTCCGGCGCCGAGCATGAGCGGCACCGCCGTGACGTCGCGTAGTCCGACGCCGGTGGCGAACTGGTCGAGGAACAGCTTCAGGATGCCGGTGTAGGTGGCCTTGAAGGTCGGGCTGGCGAAGACCACGAGGTCGGAGGAGGCGACGGTCTCGACCGCCTCCTTCACCGCGTCGTCGCCCCAGCCGAGCAGGCCCGGGCCGAGGGTGACGACGTCGACCACGTGATCGGGGGCCTCCCCGGTGAGCGCGGTGGCCAGCACGGTGGCGGCGTCGAGCGTACGGGAGCCGGGCTTCGGGTTACCGGCAACGACAGTGACCTTCATGTGGATCTCCTTTCGGGCGAGGCTTTCCGCCCGTCACCGGATATTCGACCCGACGTCTGTGTCGGGAGTGCGACCGGAATGTGGCGTACATATTGCGCCGTTGCACATCGCCCCCGCAGACCGTTCACCTGCGGAAACTGTGCGACGCGGCGGTGATACCGCGGAAAACTCGATCTATCCGCCGGTGGGGACCGACCGGGCGAGGCGCTCCCGGAACGTGCCCTCCGCGTATTCGTTGCGGGCGAGTCCGCGGCGCTGGAGTTCGGGGACCAGACCGTCGAGCACCTCGTCGAGGTAACGCCGGGTGATGAGGCCTCCGCCACCGTGGAAGAGCAGGAAACCGTCGCCGCCGACGATCTCCATCGCTTCCTCCATGCGGTCCGCGACCGTCGCCGGCGTTCCGACCAGGTCGAGGGAGGTGGATTCGCCGGTGCTTTCGAGGACCTGCCGGAGCGAGGATCCCTCGGTCAGCCGCTTCATCGTGTCGAGGATGCTCTGCGCCCCGTTGGTGGTGGCGTCAGAGGGAATCGGTGCATCGAGATCGTAGGTCGAGAAGTCGATCTCGGAGATGTTGGACAGCTGGACGATCCGGCGCAGGAAGTTGTCCGACTCCGGCGAGTACATGCGGTCGCGTTTCGCAGCTGCTTCGGCGTCGGTCTCCCCCAGGATCGGTGTGACCATGTAGAGCACCCGGCATCGGTCCGGATCGCCGCCGCTGCGTTCGATCCGTTCCCGGATGCCGTCCCGGTACTTCTTCATGGCGTCGATGCCCACCGGGACGGAGACGATCAGGTCGGCCCATTCGGCTGCGAAATCCATGCCCGCGGGTGATCCGCCGGCCTGGCACAGGACCGGCCGTTCCTGCCGACTCATGGGGGCGGCCGGGCCGTTCACCCGGTAGTAGCGGCCGTCGAAGTCGATTCCGTCGGTACTCGACCACATCTCGGAGGTCACGCGGAGGTACTCGTCGGCGCGGAGGTAGCGCTCGTCGTGTTCCCACAGCTTCTCCAGCCCGACGTTCCGCGCCGCGAGGTCCTCGAACGAGGTGACGATGTTCCACCCGTTCCTGCCGTCGGACAGTTCGTCGAGCGTCGCCTGCATCCGCGCCAGCCGATCCGGTGGATACAGGCTCGTGCTCATGGTGGTCACCACGCCGAGGCGGCTGGTCTCCTGGGAGATGGCCGCCGCGAGCGGAAGCGGATCGTGTTTGGGGGCCTTCACGGTGGCCTTGAACTCCGCGACCATGTCACCGCCGAAGTTCTCCGGAACGACGCTCGAATCCTCGAGCATGACGAAGTCGATGCAACTGCGCTCGAGGGCCTTGGCCATGTCCACGTAGAAGCTGCCGTCGGTCCATGCCCGCGGATCCGGTCCTGCCCAGGGCCGGTTCCATCCGGTGGGCATGTAGTTGACGAACCATCCGAGCGTCATCGGCTCGTTCATACCGGTACCTCCTGTTCGGCGTGATACGGGACGAACTCGAAATCGGATGCGCTCAGACCGAATCGGTCGCGGAGGAGACCACCCCTCGGAGCGGGCACGAGCGCTGGTAGCGTCTCGTGCAGCACCTGCCCGAGCAGACGGCCGTCGGTGACGCCGCAGAAGGCGTAGCCGTCGGCCGAGGTCACCGGGGGTGCGGCCGTGGCCTCCCCCGCGACTTTCAACAGCACGCGATCCGCGCTCGCCCGCGCTCCGGGAATGTCCTCCTCGGATCCGACGACGAGAACGTCGGCGACGTCCGATTCTGCTGCGTTCGGCCGATATTCGGCGAAGCGCACCGCGCGTCCCTGTGGTGGGCGGGGCGCGTTCAGCGGACCGCGGGTGGAAAAGTAGGGGCCGTGATAGTTCGTGACATGGACGCAGTCGGCATCGACGTATCTCCCGGAGGGCACGTCCGCGACGAGAGCGTCGGGCTCCCACGAGTTGCCGAGCGCGGCGGTCGCGGCGAGATAGTCGGCGAGCGCGTCCTGCCGTTCCGCTGCGGTCGCGGTGCCGGCCGACCAGCGTCCACTGTCGTCGGAACAGGTGGTGCCGGTGTCGCGACCGGAGACGAACCATCCCGCGCGGCCGCGGGTCAGGGCGTCGAGCGTGCCCAGGGCTCGGGCGGTGAGGAAGGGCGGCCGGCTCCACGGTGAGATCTCCGCGACGAGACCGATCCGCGGCGCACGCCGTGAGGCCGCTGCGGCGAGCAACAACGCCTCCGGGCAGTCCGCCTCGTCGGGAAGGACCACCGCATCGGCACCGGCGAGATCGAGGTGGAGGACGGTGCGGAGCATCGTCGCAGCGTTGCCGGGTTCGAGGAACCACACGGCTATCGGGCTGGTGGGCATTCGACCTCCTCGGAGACGTCGGTGAGGAATTCGATGTAGTGCTCGAGGACCGTGGCGGGATCCTGGTCGAGGATGTATCCGCCGCCCTCGAGGGGGACGTACCGTGCGTGTGGGATCGCCCGCCTCGTTTCCGGGACGTAGGGATGGAGCACGTCGGAGGTGCCACACAGCAGGAGCGCCGGGGCCGCGACGGCCTCCAGCAGAGCACCGACATCGGTGGAGAAAACCGCGAGATACGCTTCGTGCCAACGCAGTCCGGCCCGGAGCTTGTCCACCACCTCGCGATGCCGGAGCGCGACGTCCGGCGCGAACGCGAGGTCCGCATCGATCGTTCCGACCTGTTCCCAGGCCGTCAGCAGATGTGCACCGTCGGCGGCCGGCGTCATCGCCGTGACCCCGGCGTGCCACCGGGCACGGTCCTCCGGCGACATGGCCACCGCCCCGACCATCGCCAGACTCGCGGTCCGGCCGGGGTGACACGCTGCGATCGTCGCTGCGATGGCGGCACCGGTGTGATGCCCCAGCAGGTGCGCGTGCAGGACACCGAGGGAGTCGAGCAGCGCGATCATGTCGTCGGCCCACCACTGCAGGGCGTACTGCTCACGTGGGGCGAAGGACATCCCGAAGCCCGGAGTGTCCGGGGCGATCAGCGTATAGCGCTCGCCGTGACCGGCCTCGAGGAACTTCGCGGCGAACGCCTCGTACATCTCCGACGACGAGGCCGTCTGGTGCAGCAGGAGCACGACCTCGGGGCCCGACCCCGCCGTGCGGGCGTGAATCTGCCCGCACGGCGTGTCGACATAGATGCGATACATCATCAGCTGAACGAGCGGAGGTTCTCGCGCAGCGTGGAGTGGGCGTAGTCGGTGCGCAGCAGACCGCGGCGCTGCAGCGCGGGAGCGACACCGTCGGTCATCTCGGCGATCGACTGGCGGCTGATGGGCTGTCCGTAGATGAGGAAACCGTCGCCACCGACCTCCTGCATGAACTCGTCCATCTGTGCGGCGATCGAATCCGGGGTACCGACCATTTCGGTGGTCTGGACGCGCATTCCGCTGAAGCCCTCGCGGATGGTGCGGCCGCCGAGCTGCTTGCGCCAGACCTCGAGCTGGCTCTGGTGGCCGTTGGTCGAGACGTCGTCCGGGATCGGCTGATCCGGGTCGAACTGGGAGAAGTCGATCTCCATGGTCGCCGCGAAGTGCGCCATCTGGACCTCGAAGTTGTGTTCCTTGCGGGCGTACCAGGCGGCGTTCTTCTCCTTGGCCTCCTGTTCCGTCTCACCGACGATCGGGTACACCACCGAGAACACCTTGATGTCGTCGGGATTGCGGCCGAACTTGGCCGCTCGGGCACGGATGTCGGCGCGGTATTCCTTCGCTCCCTCGACGCCGTGCGGGATGGTGAGGATGATGTCGGCGTGCTTGGCGGCGAAGTCGCGTCCGCGCGGCGATCCGCCTGCTTGGCAGAAGACCGGACGCCCGCCCGGTCCCGGAGGAACGTTCAGCGGTCCGCGCGACTTGTAGAAGCGACCTTCGTGGTGGATCGGATGGACCTTCTTGTAGTCGGCGTAGTAGCCGCTCTCCGGGTCGGCGAGGATGGCACCGTCCTCCCACGATCCCCACAGCTTCATCGCGACGTCGACGAACTCCTCGGCCATCTCGTACCGGAGATCGTGTTCCGGCAGTTTGTCGAGGCCGTAGTTCTGGGCGGCGAGGTCCTCGCTGGAGGTCACGATGTTCCAGCCCACTCGGCCACCGGTGAGGTTGTTGAGCGTCGCGAACTGCCGCGCCAGCTGGTAGGGGTGGTAGAAGGTCGTCGAGGCGGTGGCGATGATGCCGATGTGCTCGGTGGCGGCGGCGAGCATCGAGGCTGCCACGACCGGGTCCATCTTCGGTGCGTAGCGGGCATGCTTGAGTTCGATCTCGGCGGTGCCGCGGTAGATGTCGCTCACCATGAGCGAGTCCTCGATCATGAGGAAGTCGAAGCCGGCCCGCTCGAGGTTCCGAACCATGTCGACGTAGAAGCGACCGTTGAAGTAGTTGGTGGTGGCGTCGATGCCGCTGTACGGCGACTTCCATTCGGGGGCAGCGAGGTTGCCGAACCAGCCGAGACGGAACGGATCTGCAGTCATGTTCGTGGTCCTTCTCTTCGTCGAACGCGGTCCCGCTGTCGCGGGGCCCGGAGTCGGTGCCGTCGGGATCCGACGGCGAGGTCAGTGGGTTGCCAGGAGCGCGTCGTCCGCCGGGGACTCGCAGGCTTCGAGCAGTTGCTGCTCGGTCAATCGCGGACCGGACAGTTCGTCGATCAGGCGGCCGTGGTGGAGCACCAGCACCCGATGGCACACGGCCGCGAGGAGTTCGTGTTCACCGGAGAACACCACCACCGCAGCGCCCTTCGTCGCTGCTGCCATCGCGTCGGCGAGCAGGTCCTTGGCCGAGCCGGGATCCACACCCTGGGTCGGTTCGTCCAGGAGCAGGACCTTGGGGTCCAGTTGCAGCCATTTCGCGAACACGACCTTCTGCTGGTTGCCGCCGCTGAAGGCGGACATCGGCAGTTCGGGACGGTTCGGGTGGACGTTCACCTCGGTCATCAGCCGGGCGGCACGCTCACGCATCGCGTTGATGTCCAGCCCTTTCCAGCGCCGGTGCCGGTGCACCACGGGGAGGATCACGTTCTCCTCGGCGGTGCCTTCCACCCAGCATCCGTCACGCAGCCGGTTCCCCGGGACGAGGGTCATCCCGTGGTCGATCGCCTGCCGCGGATCACTCGCGCGCAGTTCGGTTCCGTCCACCACGACGGTTCCGGCGGTGGGCTTCTCGGCCCCGGCCAGGAGCATCGGCAGTTCTTCCTGCCCCATGCCCGCAAGGCCGGTGACGCCGACGACCTCGCCGGCGCGGACCGTGAGATCGACGTCCGTGACGCGCCGGCCGGTGAGTCCCCGCACCGTCAGGCGCGGGGCGCCGAACTCCACGCCGGGAGGGGCCGGGTAGAAGTCGTCCATGCGCCGCCCGAGCATGTGGGCGACGAGTTCGGAGCGACTCGTGTCCTCGATCGCGACCTCGACGACGTCGCGGCCGGCGCGCATCACCGTCGCGCGGTCGCACACCTCCATGACCTCGGCGAGCCGATGGCTGATGAAGATCACGCCGGCACCGGTGTCCGCGACGCGCCGCATGAGCGCGAGCAGCCGGGACGCCTCGGGACGGGGCAGAGCGGCGGTCGGCTCGTCGAGGATGAACAGCTGCTCGTCGGTGTTGCCGTCCATCAGGCGCATGGCCCGCACCACCGCGAGCAGGGCGCGCTCGGCGGGGCTGAGGGTCGACACCTGGGCGTCGAGCGGGAAGTCGAATCCGAGCCGGTTCATCAGTTCCCGGTAGACGGCCTTCTCCCGTCCGACCCGCACCGGGGCCAGCAGGCGGGCACCGTACCTGGCGTTCGCTCCCAGGTTCTCGAGCACGGTCATGTCGTCGACCAGCCCGATGTCCTGGTGGATGACGGCGATGCCGTGTTCGTGCGGAGCATCCACCGGCAGGGTCAGGGTACGGCCGAACACCTCGACCGAACCCTCGTCCGGTGTCACCACCCCGGTCAGCGACTTCACCAGTGTGCTCTTGCCGCAACCGTTCTGGCCGAGCAGAGCGTGGACCTCGCCGGGGCGGACGTGCAGGTTCAGGCCGTCGAGCGCGACCGCGCCACCGTAGGACTTGCGCAGGCCGACCACGTTGAGTGCCGTCATGTCCGGGCTCCTGCCCGGCGCTTGCCGACCAGCTTGGCGGCAGTGACGGACACGATGAGCGCGAGTCCGTAGAAGACGTTGGTCACCCAGGTCTGCGCGCCGAGCAACTGGAGTGCGGTGATGCCGACGGTCAGCAGGTAGAGGGCAGCGACGGTGCCCCACGCGTTGAACCGGCCCACGGTGATCGCGGTCGCGCCGAGGAAGGCCGCCGCAAAGGGCTGCAGCATGTACTGGGCGCCGACGCTCGGGTCGACCGCTCCGAAGTATCCGGCGAAGCAGATGCCGATGAAGGCCGCGATCAGGCCGGACACGATGTACGCCGAGGTCCGGATGCGGTCGACGGAGATGCCGGCCAACCGTGCCGCGGCGCGGTTGCCCCCGATGAAGACCGTGTACCGGCCGAGCGGCGTGCGCTGGTAGACGTACCAGAGCACCACCACGAGCACCCAGGCGTACCAGGTGATCATCGGCAGGCCGAGCAATTGCGAGCGGGAGAAGTTCACGAAACCGTCGGGGACGCCGGCCACGATCCGGCTGTCGGTGATCAGGTACGCGAAACCTGCCAGCGCCGTGTACGAGCCGAGTGTGGCGACGAACGAGTCGACACCCACCCGCACCACGATGAGTGCATTGATGGCTCCGACCAGCGCACCGAGGGCCAGGGCGGTGAGGATCGCGACGTAGGCCGGATAGCCGTTCTTCGTCATCACGGCCACGATCGCCGCTGTCGCCACCATCGTCTGCGAGATGGAGAGGTCGAAGTCTCCGAGTCGGAGCACGATAGTCGCGGTCAGAGCGAGCAGGAGCACCAGGGACTGGGCGTTGAGCATCGTGGTGAACAACGATGCCGTGCGGAACTGAGGGAGGGTGGCGACACACAGCAGGACGAGCAGTCCGAGTGCGCCGACGAGGGCCCAGCGTTCGAACGCCCCGTCGAAGCGGGAGGAACTCTTCGTCACGGGGGATACCGTCTCCGTGAGCGTCGTGTCGGGGGTCGTGGCGGAAGTCGTCATGGGATCTCCTGTTCGGCCGGTTATTGAGCCGAGGACCACGCGGACACGAATGCCGCCTGGTAGTCCGTATATTCGGGCGCGATCGACTCGACGCTCGCATCACCCACGTTGTCGGCGTCGACGACGCGGGTCGGGATCACGTAGCCCGGAGCGCTCTCACCGAGGATCGCGCGGGCGAGGTCGTCGACGGCCAGCCAGCCGATCCAGCCGGCGGGCGGGGTCGCGATGTCCATGTCCTGGCCGGAACCGCCCGCGATCGCGTCGAGGTTCGGCTGCAGACCGTCGCGGCTGAGCACCTTGGCCTTGGAATTGGCCGCGGCCAGCACGGGGTCCACGTAGGTCACGGCGCTGTCCCACACGGGGAAGATGTAGTCGATGTCGGGTTGGCGCTGCAGCGTGGTCTGCAGCTGGCTGCCCACATCGGTCGCCACATTGGCGACGTCGACGTCGATGATCATCACGGTGCAGTCGGGGCATTCCGCCTCGATCTGCGACTTCGCACCCTGGGCGAGGTAGTCCCACACGGTGACCGAGGTGGACGAGATGATCGCCAGGTTCCCGGCGCAGCCGCTGTCGGCCATGACCCAGTCGGCGGCCATCGCCCCGTCGGCGCTGAAATCCGCGGTGAGGTTGCCGTACATGCCCGACGGGACCGCGTCGTCCGGATCGGAGTTGAGGGTGTTCTGCACCGGGATGCCGGCGGCTTCGGCGGAGGCCAGTGCCGACGACACCACGCTCGGATCGATACCGACCAGGATGATGCCTGCCGCCCTCTGCGCGACGGCCTGTTCGATGCCTTCGTTGAAGCGGTTGGTCATGCCCTGACCGTCGAAGCGGACCACCTTCATCCCGGCGGCCTCGGCGGCTTCCTCGACACCTTCGACCATGTCCACTGAGAACTGGTTCATCGTCACGGTGATGAACCAGATGGTGTCACCTTGGAGCGCGGCGAGGTCCAGGGGTGCGGTCGGGGCGATCAGCTCGGACGGGGCGGTCGCGGCGGCGAGACGCGCCTGCACGCCGTCGACACATTCCTGCGCCGAGGCGGAGAGGGTCCTGTCCGAAGTGTCGTCCGATCCGACGTCGGTGGCCGCCGTGCAGGCGGACAGTGCGAGCGACGCACCGAGGAAGAGGGCCCCGACGGCCGTATGCTTGAGCGATTTCATGCGTTCTCCGGTTCCAGCTACACGCCCGTGATGCAGTGCATCGGCCGGGCACGGGATCGAGTTCACGGCGACACCACAACTCGTTCGCCTCAGTGACGACGCTCAGTCAACGCGGCATCGATTTCGCCGCCTGGTCGACGCATTTGCGCGTCGATTTCGCCGTGTAACCCTCTCGGGCGCTGCATCCGGTGAGCGATTCGTGCAGGTCGACGGGGTCGGCCGGTCCGAGCTCGATCCGGCATCCGGTCAATACGCCGAGAGCGCTCCCCTATTCGCCGGGGCCGCACTCCCCCGGAAAGCGGAAATGCCCGCATTCCTTCCGGAATGCGGGCACGTCCTCCCGAGTCGATCGTCAGGTGCGCGTCACTGCCTCCACCCGTTCGGGTGCCGTGCCGAGCGGGAAGGACACGCGATCGGCCCGGTAGTACGAGAAGGTGTACTCCTGCACGGTCCCCTCCACATCGCGCAGGAGCTGTTCGCGCATGAGTACGGGGGAACCCTCGCGCAGGCCGAGTACGCGGCGGTGTCCGTGTCGCAGGCGACGGCGTCGATCACGGTGTCCACCTTGCCCAACGGGACGCCGTAGACCAGTGCGAAGGCGTCGGCGAGACTCGGGCAGCGTTGCCACACCTTGGGCTGCTCGTACCGCTCGCGGTAGTAGGCCATTCGCACCCCCAACGGTTCCACGCCGGAACTCGTCACGTGTTCGAAGACGTGCTCGACGAGTCCCACACGGGTGTCGTGGGTTCCGAGACGCGTCCTGATGGACGGCCCCGACGGCACCACGCGATTGTCGGTCTGCCGCACCGCGAAACCGGGCGGGGTGTGCCACGGCAGGATGTCGTCGACGGGGACCTGGAAATACTCCTGCCGCACACGGGTTCCCGTACGCCGGCGCCGTTCCACCAGTCCGTCGGCCGCGAGTTGCTGGAGTGCCTCCCGGACCCGGGCCCGCGGAATACCCATGGTCTTGACGAGGCGGTCCTCGACGAGTTGTTCGTCGTCGACGAGAAAACCCGACCGGATCAACGATCGGATCAAGCCGTATGCGCGGCGTGTCTGATTCGTCGAACCTCGCACTGATGAATCGTCGCGACGCATGTCCTGCTGCACTGTGCCTCCTGGAACACCGACCGGACTCCACGCCGGTCATGGGTCGTTTATATCCCATCGGCGTTTCGAAATCGTTACGAGGACAATCCCACTCGACTCCGATGTCTCTCAGCGCAGGGGGTGGTGTCGCTCCGGGTCCTGCCCGCCGGTCGCGTGCAGGTGCGGAGAAGCAACCGCGGCGGTCGACGGGCGCCCGTGGACGAAGGTGACACGGTCGGCGCGGTAGTGATCGAATGCGATCTGGATGGGGCGCTCGTGGGAGTCGTAGAAGGTCTGGTTGCGTACGACGACCGCGGAACCCTCGGCGATCCCGAGGATCCGGGCGGTGCGCGCGTCGGCGGTCGTCGCTCCGATCGAGGTGTCGATCCGGGACACGGTGCGTCCGAAGAACCGGGCGGCGACCTCGCTCATCGCCGCGCGCCCGTCGTAGCTCACCGCTTCGAAGGACGCCCGGAAGTACGCCGTGCGGATACCGATCACGGTGCCGTGCAGCACGAACGTGTTCTCCACCATCCGCAGGCGACGATCCGAGGTCGACAGCCGGGTCCTGAGCAGTGAGGTGCTGGGAACCGTGCGCTGTTCGGTGATGACGATGTCCATCTCGTCCGGCGGTCCGTCGGCGAGACGGATGTCCTCCAACGCGATCCGCACTCCCGTGTTCACCACGATCGTGCCGCTGCGCGGATGCCGTTCGACGACTCCCTCGTCCGCCAGTTTCCGGAGTGCCTCACGGACGGCGGTGCGGCTCGCGTCGAGGTGGGCGATCAACTGGTCCTCGACGAGCACCTGGTCCTCGGCGTAGATGCCGTGGTGCACCGAGGCCAGCAGCATGTCGTGCACGCGCCGCGAGAGGGTGTTGCGGTTGCCGGCCGAGCCACCCACCGCGCGGGGATGCGTGGCTCGCTCTCTCATGATGACGTTCTCTCTCATACTTCTCGGTCTCCGGAAATTACGGGCCGGTGGACAGCGGAGGTGCCGAAACCGGTCGAGGACCGCATCGGGTGGATGCGGTCCTCGACCGGTGCCACCGGATCAGAACTCGTGGATGTTCTCGTTCAAGGTCGTGTAGGTGTATCCGTCGCGGATCGCTCCGCGACGCTTCAGTGCGGGGGCGAGTCCGTCGGCGATCTCCGCGATGCTGTGGCGGGTCATCGGCGAGTACAGCAGGAAGCCGTCACCCCCGACCTCGTCCATGATCTCCTCCATCTTCGCGGCCACGGTGTCTGGGCTGCCGACGAGACCGAGGTCGGTGATCTGGAACGACTCGGCCGCGACCTGCCGCAGGGTCTTGCCCTCGGTGTCCTGGAAGAGGTTGGCGATCGAGGAGCGCTCACCGTTGCCCTTGGACAGGTCGATGTCGGCGACCGGAGTGTCGAGGTCGATCGCACCGAAGTCGATGCGCCCGCCGCTCGTGTAGCTCATGTTCCAGAGGTTGTACTCCACCGCGGCATCGGTGTACCGGTACCGGCGCAGCGCCTCGGCCTTCTCCCGCGCCTCGGCGTCCGTGGGCGCGACAATCGGGGTGGCGAGGAACAGCAGTTTGATGTCGCTCGGCTTGCGGCCGTGGGTGATCATCCTGCGGTGGATGTCGTCCCGGTAGGCCTTCATGTCCTCGACGGTCTTGCACATCGCCATCTGCGTGTCGCCGTGGCGGGCGGCGAGCTCGCGGCCCGGCACCGAACCGCCGGCCGAGACGACGGGAATGTCGCGCTGCGGGCCGGGGATCGTGTTGAGGGGGCCGCGCGAACGGAAGTATTTGCCCTCGAAGTTGATGGGGTGGACCTTGGTGTGGTCGGCGTAGATGCCGTTCACGTCGTCGGCGACCACGGCGTCGACATCCCAGGAGTGCTGGAGCTGCTTGACGACGTCGACCCACTCCTCGGCCATCCGGTACCGCTCGTCGTGATCGAAATGTTGCTCGAAGCCGAAGTTCTGGGCCACGCGGTCGGTCACCGAGGTGACGACGTTCATGCCCACCCGGCCCTCGGTGAGGTGGTCGAGCGTGGTGTAGAGGCGGGCGGCGAGATAGGGGTGGTACTGGATCGTCGAGACGGTGGGAACGATGCCGATGTGCTTGGTGCGCTGGGTCATCAGCGGCACGAGGGGCATCGGATCGTTCTTCGGTGCCATGAAGCCCCGTCGGAGCGACACCTCCGCGGAACCGTTGTAGCTGTCCTCGACCATCGCGGTGTCCTCGATGAGGATGTAGTCGAAGCAGGCGCGCTCGAGCGAGGCCGCGAGATCGACGTACAGGTCCGGCTTCATCCAGTCCCGCATGTTCGCGCCGGTGTACACACCGTCGCCGCCGGCCGGGTTCCAGGGCTGGATGCCGAAGCCGCTTCCGAGAAACCATCCGAGATGAAACATGTCTTCCGCCTTTTCTTTCCGAAACTGGGTGACCGCATGTCCGCGGTGGCGTGTGAAGTGTCGTCGGTGAGCGGCGGCGATTCGGTTCCGTAGCGGTAACGCGCGCGTTGCGCGAGTCTTCGGAGCGGGGTTCCGGAGCGTTCGTCCTGATACGGGACGAGTGCCCCGCCGTGTTGCGCAACCGTGACAGCCGCGCAATACGACGAGGCACTCGCATTCGACGATCTCGCGGCCCGTCTCAGCGCGTGGAGCGTGACGCCGTGCGGCGCCGCACCGCGCCGGACAGCGCGACCGCGACCACCAGTGCGCCGCCGTAGAACAACTGCTGGACGAAGCTGGCGACACCGAGCATCTGCAGGCCGACCACCCCGGCGACGAGGAAGTACACCGCGACCAGCGTGCCGAACGCGTTGAAGCGGCCGGGGACGATCGCGGTGGCGCCGAGGAAGGCGGCCGCGAAGGCGGGCAGCATGAACGACTGGCCCGAAGACGGGTCGGCGCCACCGAGCATGCCGGCGTAGACGATGCCGGCCAGAGCCGCGACGAGCGCGGAGGTGACGAGTACGCCGCCGCGGATGCGGTCGACGTGCAGGCCGCTGAGCCGGGCCACCTGGGCACCGCGTCCGACGAAGAGCAGTCGGCGTCCGATCGGGGTGTACTGGAAGACCACCGCCATGATCAGCACCAGGGCGAGGGCGTAGTAGAACTGCAGCGACACCCCGAAGATGCGGGTGCCGATGGTGGCGTCCACGAGTGCGGCGTCGACACCGGTGACCGAGGTCGAGTCGGAGATCCACTGCACCACACCGAGGACGACGGTGCCGCTGCCGAGGGTCGCGATGAACGAGTCGATCTGCAATCGCACGACCAGCAGTGCGTTGATCAGGCCGACGACGAGGCACGCGAGTACGGCGACGGCGATGGCCGGTAGCAGCGACCAGCCGTGTTGCACGTTCAGCACCGCGATCGTCATAGCGGCCAGCGACATCGTCGACACGGCCGACAAGTCGAACTCACCGGCGGTGAGCGGGACGATCAGTCCCAGGGCCAGGACGAGCAGGACGGCCTGGGATCCGAGGATGTTCTGCAGGTTGTTGGCGGTCGGGTAGGTCTCGGGTCGCAGGGCACTGAACACGACGATGACGGCGATCAGGGCCAGGACGAGTGCGTACTTCTCGAACAGCGGACCGAGAGAGCGACGGGGGCGCGCGGGATCCGATTCGGTGGATGCGGTTTTCGCGGTGGTGCTCTTGTCGATGGTGACGGACATCAGGCGATCACTTCCTGTCGGGTCAAACCGAGGACACTGTCTTCAGACCGAGAACACTGTCCGAGATGTGGTGTTTGGAGAGGTTGTCGCCGGTGAGTTCGGCGACGACGTGCCCGTGGGAGAAGACGAGGACGCGGTCGCACAGGACCGACAGTTGCTCGTAGTCGGAGCTGGCGACGACGATGCCCGCTCCCCCACGCGCGGTCTCCCGCAACATCTCGAAGATGCGGGCGCGGGCACCGATGTCCACACCCTGGGTGGGTTCGGCGAGGAGCACCAGTACCGGGTCGGTCTGGAGCCACTTGCCGAGCAGAGCCTTCTGCTGGTTGCCGCCGGACAGCGACCCGTAGACGGCCTGCGGGTCCCGTGGCCGGACGTCGCAGTGTTCGGCGAGCGCGGTCGCGATGTCCTTCAGTGCTCGTGGTTTGACGAAGCCTGTACCGAGCACGGGCAGGGTGACGTTCTCGGCGACGGTCAGTTCGGGCGCGCTGCCTTCGACCTTGCGGTCCGGCGGCACGTAGACGACCTTGCGGGCGAGCGCGTCGATCGGTGTCATCGCGGGCAGGTCCACGCTGTCGTCGCCGACCGTCAGCCGCCCGCCACGGGCCTGCCGCGCCCCGTACAGGGCGGGGAGCACGTCGTCGTAGCCGGAGCCGGCGATGCCGGTGAGTCCGATGACCTCCCCGGGCCGCACGTCGAACCCGACGCCGTCGACGGTGGTGGTCCCGAGGTCCTCGATCCGGGCGAGGGCCGGTACGTCCTCGAAGTCGCGGACGGGTCCGGCGACGCGCGGGTCGGCGGAGTCGAGACTGCGTCCGACGATGAGGTCGATGAGCGAGGTCGCGGTGAGGTCGCGGGTGCGGTGCGTGCCCTGCGACACCCCGTCGCGCAGCACGGTGACGCGGTCGGTGTGGTCGAGCACCTCGTCGAGATCGTGGGAGACGAACAGGACGGCGGCTTTCTTGTCGGCGACGATCTCGCGGACGACGGCGAACAGCAGGTCGGTGCCCTCGCGGGGCAGGAAGACCGTGGGCTCGTCGAGCACGAGCAGGGTGCGGCGCTCTCCCAGTTCCTCGGTCGCCCGCAGGATGGCGAGGAGGGCACGTTCGGTCTCGTTCAGGCTCGACACCGGTGCGTCGGGGTCGATATGGAGTCCGAAGCGCTCGAACAGTGCTCGGGCGGTGCGCTTCTCGCGCCGCCACGAGATCCACGGCGTCGATCCGGCCACGACCGGTCCGACGCGGAGGTTCTCGACCACCGACAGGTCGGGCACGAGGGCGAGGTCCTGGTGGACGAAGCTGATGCCGAGGTCGCGGAATCCACCGGCCGGGACCGGCAGTGTCACGTCCCTGCCGCGCACCTGCAGCGCGGCGCCGGGGTCGGGGGCGTGGAAGCCGGCCAGGACCTTGATGAGCGTGGACTTGCCGGAACCGTTCTCCCCCAGCAGACCGTGCACCTCACCGGCGTGGATCGTCAGGCCGACCTTCTTCAGCACCGTGTGCTCACCGAAGGTCTTGGACAGACCGACGATGTTGACGATGGGATCAGGACTGCTCACTGGGCCCCCACAGTGCTTCGTAACCGGTGACGTAGGCCGTGCCGTAGCCCTTGTCGGGCTGCGGCGGGGTGCCGGTCTCGTCGATGTTCTCGGCGGTGATGAGCTTGAGCGGGGTCTCCTGCGCACCGTTGGGGACTGGGTCGTAGCCGAGCAGGAGGCGACCGGCCTGGTCCATCGTCGCCCACGCGAGCCACGGGATGGATTCACCGACGTTCATGGTGACGATGCCGTCGTCCTGCTGGATCTTGAGGACGGCGGGGGTGCCGTTGACCGAGGAGATCTCGACCTGCCCGGTCTTTCCTGCGGCCTTGATGCCCGACTGGGCGTAGAGCGACATCGAGTCGTAGATGGGCAGGATGAAGTTGATGTTCGGGTCGGCGGAGAGTGCGGACTGCACCTCGGACTGGATCTTGGTGGCCCACTCGGTGACCGGGACGTTCACGATCTTGTAGGTGCACTTCGGGCAGTACTGCGCGATCTCGTCCTCCATCGCGGCCACCTCGGCCTTCGCCGGCGGAACCTCGTTGGAGGTGATGATGAGCGCGTTGCCCTCGCCTTCGGTGCGGTCGATCATCCAGTCGACGGTGAGCCGGTTGGCCTCGGAGAGCGGGGCGTCGGTGGTGGCGTCGATCAGTCCTTCGAGGTCGGCGGGCACCGGTTCACCGCGCAGGATGGTGTGGGTGAGCAGAACAGGAATCCCGGCAGCGTCGGCCTTTTCGAGTGCCGGCTTGATGAGGGATGCGTCGACACCCTGCGACAGGATGATGAGGTCGACCTTCTGGTTCACGGCCTGTTCGACACCGGTGGCCCACTGGGCAGGCTGGCCCTGGTTCGTGTACTCGATCCAGGTGGCGCCGTAGCTTTCGGCGACCTTCTTCGATTCCTCGTCGACGGCGACGTTGTACGGGTTCTCGCTGTTGGTGGGGATCGCGAAGATCGTCTTGCCTGCGATGTCCTTCATCGGGAACGGCTCGGCCTCGAGCGTGAACTCCGGGTCCGCCTCGTACAGGGCGAGCTGGGCGCGGGCGTACTCGATTCCGGCGGTGACGTCGGCGTCGGACACGTCGCCGCCACCCGAACCGTCACTGCTGCACGCGGCGAGACCGAAGACGGCCGAGAAGGCGAGCGCGGCGATCGCGGCGCGGCCGGGAAGGGAATGACGCATGGATTCTCCTGGGGGATGAGGAGTGTGCCGAAGAAGAAGCGGCCGCGTCGTTGCGGGACCGGCTGGGGAAGGCGATGACTTCGAATGTATCCGCAGCGTGTTGCATGCGGCGACATCCTTGGTTCGATCGTGTTAATTGCGTGCGGAGATCGTCTCCAGGTACTCCTGCGCCCGGGCGAGCGGCCACACCTCCGCCATCTTCTGCTGCATATCGAACAGGTTCGACGAATGGATCGCCGGATCACGATCCCCCACAGCGTCTTCCACGACGATCGGAACGAAGCCGTGCTGCATCGCATCCAGTGTCGTCGCGCGGACGCAACCGCTGGTGGACAACCCGGCGATGAGCACGGTGTCCACGCCGAGCGACGTGAGGTGCGAATTGAGAGTGGTCCCGAAGAACGCACTCGGATACTTCTTCGTCACCAGCATTTCCGCGCACGTCGGTTCGAGACCCTCGATCAACTCTCCGTACGGACTGCCTTCGCAGAACGCGACGAGAGTGCCCGACTTCTTGAAGAACACCCCGGCGTCGGCACCGTCGGCACGCAGGCGGACCTCGGTGATCACCACCGGGATTCCGGCTTCGCGCGCCGAGGTGAGCAGGGCGCGCATCGCCTCGACGTTCTCCTCCACCCCCGCGTACAGCGGGCAGTCGGGATCGATGTAGGCGCGGGCGGGGTCGACGACGATCAACGCGGGACGACTCCCGGGCTGCAGTTCCTGCCCGAAACCGGCGCGGGCGTAATCGACGGCCTGTTCTGCACGATCGACGATGGTCATGCGGACTCCTTCAGTGGGGTGACGGATTCGAGGGTGTGGACGGTCGCGGCCGGATTGCGGCGCGGAAAAGCGAGGCACACACCGACACCGAGCAGGGCGACGACGGCGAGCGTGATGCCGACCGCTCGCACGTTGTCGACGAACCGCGCCACCTCCGCACTGCCGAGCGTGCCGAGAGTTCCGCCGTAGGCGGCCTGGCGGGCAGCGGCGCTGAGGCCGGCAGTGGCGAAGACGAGCGCCAGTGCGGTGCTGAGCAGGTAGCCGACGTTCTGCAGGGTCGAGCGCAGTCCGTTGGCGATGCCACGGCGGTCCGCGGGGGCGGTGAGCATCAATGCGCTGGTGCTCGGTGTCATGAACAGTCCGGTGCCGCAGCCGAGTACGAACAGGAAGGGCGCGGTCGCCCCGAGCGAGCCGCCGTCCGGCGACAACAACAGTGCCACTCCGAGCAGACCGACGGCGTTGAGTCCCATGCCGGTCGCGGTGAGCGTGCGAGGACTGAAACGCAGCATCAGAGATCCCGCTGCTGCCGCGGCGACGACGGTGCCGATCGCGACCGGCATCACCAGCGCACCAGCGGCGACCGCGGAAATTCCGCTCACCGCCTGCCCGTACAGCGACACGAGCAGCGTCACGGCATAGGTGGCGATCGCATTGACGAGCACCGCGGCGAGAACGAGCGCGATACCCCGGTTACGGAACAACGACAGGTCGACGAGCGGATGGGTCCGTCTGATCTGCACCGCGACGAACGCTACGGCGAGGACGAGGCTCGCTGCGCCGCACGCCCAGGGCAACCAGGGCGTCGAACCGACCCCCGGGGTGAGAGCCAGGACGACGGCGGCGAGCAGCGCGGTGGACAGCACCGCGCCGGAGACATCGAAGGGTTCCCGGGTCACCGCTCTGGAAGGACTGCGCGGAATCACGGCGATCGACGCGGCGATCGCGAGCAGCCCCACGGGCAGCACCACGAGGAACAGCCCGCGCCACCCGAAGACTGCGGTGGCGGCACCGCCGATCACCGGTCCCACCACCTGCGCGACGGCTGCGACCGTCGCGTTCCAGCCCAGCGCCCGGCCGAGGGTCCGCGGCGGGAAGGTGTCGGTGAGCAACGCCGTGTTGTTCGTGACGATGGCGGCGGCCCCGGCCCCTTGGAGCACCCGGGCCGCGACGAGCCATCCCGCCGACGGCGCCAGCATGCACAACCCCGTCGCGACGGTGAAGGTGATCAGTCCCGCGAGGTAGAGCGGCCTTCGCCCGATGATGTCGGCGAGCCGCCCGAACACCAGGATCAGGGCGGTCGTGACGAGCATGTAGCCGAGCAGTATCCACGTCGACTGGGCGCCGGAGGCATCGAGTTCGCGTGCGACCGTGGGCAGTGCGACGGTCAACCCGCTCAGGCTGAGGAACACCGCGACGACCCCGATGCTCGTCGCCGAGAACACCCGCCACGGATGCGGATGACGCTGCGGGGCCAGGCTATCCATCGGACCGGCGGTTGTGGACGTCGGTGACGGATTGGAGCACCTGCGCCAGGCGCAGGCACGTGTCGTCCGCCCACGGCCGTCCTACCAACTGCACACCGACCGGCATCCCGTCGGAGAAGCCGGCGGGCGCCATGACGGCGGGCAGGCCGAGATAGTCGAACAGCCCCGTGTTGCGGCCGACGATCGACTGCATCGGGTACCGCACCCCGTCGATCTCCATCGTCACGTCCGACAACCGCGCCGCCGTGGCGCCGATACCCGGCGTGACGAGCACATCGATACCCGCGGTGTCGAAAGCGCGGATCGCTTCCTGCTGGGCGAGCGTACGCCGGCGCACCGACCGCAGATAGTCCACCGCCGAGGGCACGAGTCCGCGCGCGATCCGCACCTGCGTGCCGATGTCGTACAGCGCGAACTTCTCCAGGGCGCCCTCCTGATTGGAGGCCAGCTCGCAGGTCATGACGATCGTGACGTCGTCGTGGAGACGGTGGGCGTCCGGGATGTCGACGGGCACGATCTCGGCGCCGAGGTTGCGGAAGGTGTCCACGACGGTCTCCCAGGCGGCAAGTACGCCGGCGTCGCACAGTTCGGTGAACCAGGTCGTGGGGACACCGAGGCGTACACCGGCCAGGGACGGTGCTGCGGCTGTTCCCGCGGCCACGAGTCCGTCCCGCACCTGCTGTGCTGTGTCGTCCGGTACGGCAGCCGGGTCGTATCCGTCCGGCCCGGCGAGCACCTCGAGGGCGATCCGCAGGTCGGCGGCAGAACGTGCCATGGGACCGATGTGGTCGAGGCTCCACGACAGCGACGCGACGCCGGTGCGCGGCACGAGACCGTAGGTCGGCTTGATGCCGGTGAGATTGCACAGGGCGCTGGGCACCCGGATCGATCCACCGGTGTCGGTGCCGAGAGCGAGCGGGACGAGCCGCGCGGCCAGGGCGCCGGCCGAACCGGTCGACGATCCCCCCGTCCACCGGTCCCGGTCCCACGGATTGGTCACGGCACCGTAGCGGGCGTTGTGCGGTGCACCGCAGGCGAATTCGGTGGTGGCGGTCATGAGCACGGGGATGGCTCCGGCCGCGCGGAGGCGCGCTACGACGGTCGCGTCGGTCGCCGCGATGCGGTCACCGGTGGTCCGCGAGCCTGCGGTGACGGGCGCCCCGGCCACGTCGATGATGTCCTTGACGGCGAAGAAGATGCCTTCGAGCGGGCGGGCGGTGCCGTCGCTCCATCGTCGGTCCGAGTCCGCGGCCGCGTCGTCGGCGCCGTCGATCACGGCGAGGATTGCCCCTCCGGACAGTTCCGGGTCGCTCCACCGGGCCCGCAGCGCGTCGAGGGCGGCGGTGGGTGTGGTCGCGCCGGACCGGTAGGCGGCGAGCAGGTCGAGGACGCCGAGTTCGTGCACGGGTGCGTCGGTGCGGACGGTGTGGGCGGGCACCTCGATCGGCGAGGCGAGGGCCGGGCTCGCTGCCAGCAACGCGGTGGAATGGGCGGGCTCGCAGGCCGGGCCGTCCGGCACCGGGGCCAGGGGTGTGCGTCGCCCCGCCTCGAGGAGCGGCTCCATGTCGGCGTGGGCCTGTGGGAGCAGGTCGTCGACGGTCGTGGCGGTGAGGTCGGGATAGTCGGTGGTCGTCATCGGAGCACCTCCGTCGTCGCGGAGGCCGGCCGAGGCAGCGGAGCGGGCCGCACGGTGCCCGCGGTGAGGTCTGCGAGCAGGCGCAGCACGTCCGGGCGCCGGTCCCGGGTGAGCGGGAAGGCGGCACGTTGCGTGGGGACGGCGTCGAGGTCGAGGGTGAAGCGCAGCGTCTCCCCCGCACGATGGGCCGGGGCCTGGGCGACGATCGCACCGTTGGGGGCGATCACGCACGACAGGCCGAAGTAGTCGACCGTCACCCTGTTGAGGGTCTCCGGGCCGGCGCGGTTGGCCGCGACGATCCACATCTGCGATTCGAGGGCGCGGGTCTGCAGCTCGGCGAGGAAGAGGTCCTCGCGGGTGCCGAGCGACGAGACGATCGCGAGCATCACCTCGGCGCCGAGTGCACGGGCGACCGCCCAGTTCTCGGGGAACGTGCGGTCGTAGCAGATGACGCACCCGAACCGGGTGCCGAAGGCGTCGACGGTCGCGGGCGCCTGCCCGGGCGCGAAGTGGTACTTCTCGTCGATGTCGACGTCGCCGACCTTGCTCGCCGGCAGCGACAGTTTCCGGTAGGCAGGCAGTGTTCCGCCGTCGGGGGTGCGCCAGCTCAGGATCTCGCCGGTGGCGTCGATCATGACGACGGAGTTGTGGGTGACGTCGTGGGCGGTACGTTCGAAGACACCGAAGGCGATGGCGCAACCGAGTTCTCGCGCGAGTGCGCCGAACAGGTCGGTGGCGTCGCCGGGGATCGTCTCGGCCCAGGACGTGCGGTCGACGTCGTGGCTGGTGCAGAAGTAGGGGGTGGTGATCAGTTCGGGCAGGACCAGCAGGTCGGGTGTGGTGCCGTCGCCGTCGGGTGCGGCTGCCGCGCGCACGAGGGCGGCGAGCCCGGCAAGGTTACCGAGGAGGTCCTCGGTCAGTTCGCCGGCCTGAACGATGGCGACGTCGAGGGTGCGCGAAGTCAAGAGGAACCTCCTGGAAATGGGAGGACGGGTGGGAGCGCGGCTCGACGCTCACGCTCCCACCCGTCGTTCGTGTCAGGCTGCGGCGGCCTGGATGGTGTTGCGGCTCTTCATCAGAGGCTGAATGTGGGTGCCGAAGTTCTCGATGCCCTCGACGAAGTCGTCGAAGGTGAGCATGATGCCCTTGATGCCCTCGAGTTCCGCGACCTCGTCGAGCATCTTCGCGACGGTCTCGTAGGAGCCGACTAGGGTGCCCATGTTGAAGTTCACCGCGCCCTCGGGAAGCGAGATGGTCTTCGCCGTGGAGGAATCGTCGGCGGTGGCGTCGGCGGCGGACTGGTCGGCCATGTATCCGAGTGCGGCGAGGTCGGCGTTGTCGTGGTAGTCCTTCCACTTCGCCTGTGCCGCTTCGTCCGTCTCGTCGGCGATGATCATGAACAGGGTCAGCGCACCGACGTCCCGACCGGTCTCACCGGCTGCGTCGACGAGGGTTGCCACGGAGTCCGAGATGGCGGTCGGGGTGTTGATCCCGGTGCCCATGATGAAGTTGAAGTCGGCCATCTCGGATGCGAACTTCATGCCGCTCTTGGACTGTCCCGCCGCGACGATCGGCACCCCGCCTCCGGTCGGGCTCGGCGAGAGCACACACTCGTCCATCGTGTAGTGCTCACCCTTGAAGTTGCTGACGCCATCGGCCCACAACTGCTTCATCACCGTCACATACTCGGTGGCCTGCGCGTAGCGGTAGCCGAAGTACTCGTCGCCGGGCCACAGACCCATCTGCGTGTATTCGTTGGGCGCCCAACCGGTCACGATGTTGACGCCGAACCGTCCGGGAGCGATCGAGTCGATCGTCGACGCCATCCGGGCGACCATCGCCGGCGGCAGGGTGAGGATCGGAGTGGAGGCGAACAGCTTGATCTTCTCGGTGACGGCCGCGAGACCGGCCATGAGCGTGAAGGATTCGAGGTTGTGGTCCCAGAACTCGGTCTCGCCACCGAAACCCTTGAGCTTGATCATCGAGAGCGCGAAGTCGAGGCCGTGCTTCTCCGCCTTCTGCACGATCGTCTTGTTGAGCTCGAACGACGGCATGTACTGCGGGGCGCTCTTGGAGATGAGCCAGCCGTTGTTGCCGATGGGGATGAAGACGCCGATTTCCATGTCACTCACTCCTGAGAGGCGGGGAGATTCGAGGAAGCGATCCGGCGGCACTGCCTGGCTCGCTGTGACTTCGAATGTATTCAGGAGTTGTTGCCGGATGTGTGTCGACGGGTAACGGGATTGTTGCCCGCGTTAACGATCGGCGACGGATTGCGCAAACGGTACCGCGCAGGGGGCCGCACTCCCCCGCGGCACCCACTCGACGTCGAAGTTCCGGTGCACCGGCCGCCCCTCGTTCCCGTCGATGCGCGCCAGGAGCAGCTCCGCCGCGGCCACAGCCATGTCCTCGAGCGGTTGGCGCACGGTCGTCAGGTCGAATATCGACCAGCTCGACTGCTGCAGGTCGTTGTATCCGACCACCGAAACCTCGCCGGGCACATCGAGATCGAGCCGCTTGGCCGCGTCGAGCGTGCCGTACGCGATGTAGTCGGTCGCACAGAACACCGCCGTAGGACGATCCGGTCCGGCCAGCAGCATCAACCCACCGGCGAGACCCGTGGCCGCGTCCACTGCACCACGATGGACGCGCCCCTCGTCGATCGGTACACCGCGCTCCTCGAGCCGGTCGCGGAAGCCCTTCTCACGCAATCGGATGCTGGGGTTGTCCAACGGACCGGAGATCAGGGCGATGCGGGTGTGCCCCATGTCGAGCAGATGGTCGGCGACGAGCCTGCCACCACCGATGTTGTCGGAGGTCACCCGATCCACCCGGTGCGCGTACCGACCGTCGACGTCGCGGTTGAGGATGACGAGGGGAATCCTCCAGTCGATGATCTCCGAGACCATCGGTGAATCCAGTCGCGAGGAGATGAACACCACGCCGTCCACCAGTCCCCCGCGCAACGCGAGGATGTCCTTCTCCAGAGATCCCTCGGTGCGGTCGCTCATGAGCAGGACCCGGTAGTCGTTGTGAGCGAAGCAGTCCTGCAGGGTGTTCACCAGCGTCGGGTACGACGGGTTGTGCAGGTCGCCGCTGACGATCCCGATGGTCGACGACCTCCGGGTGATCAGGCTCCGGGCCGTGACGTGCGGGACGTACCCCATCTCCTTCGCGAGAGCCCGGATGCGCAGGCGGGTCTTCTCCACGACGCGCGGGTCGTCGCGCAGGGCACGCGAGACCGTCGACTGCGACACTCCTGCGCGGCGAGCGACGTCGTAACTGGTGACCGACCTGTTCCCCATTCCCGGATTGTAGGGACACGAGACAGGGAGAGCAGAGTTCACGCGGAGAACAGGACGAACCCTCCGTCCTCTCCCGCGCATTCGCTACGACTTCTGCTGTCCGCTGCAGAAATTTCCGTAGCGGATGACCATTCCTGTAGCGGATGGACGGTCACATGATGTGGTGCCGACCCACGGGCAGGACGAGCGGCTTGCCGGAGACGGGATCGGAGATCACGCGACTGTCCAGACCGAAGACCGCCTTCACCGTCTCCCCGGTGAGCACGTCCGAGGGGTCCCCCGAGGCATAGATGCTGCCGTCGGCCATCGCGACGAGGTGGTCGGCGTACCGCGCGGCGAGGTTGAGGTCGTGCAGGACCATCACGATCGTCGTGCCGCGATCGCGGTTGAGGTCGGTGAGCAGGTCGAGGACCTCCACCTGATGGCTGACGTCGAGGAAGGTGGTGGGTTCGTCGAGCAACAGAAGGTCGGTCTGTTGCGCCAGCACCATCGCGATCCACACGCGCTGCCGCTGACCGCCCGACAGTTCGTCCACGGAACGCTCGGCGAGTTCGGTGGTGTGGGTGGCGGCGAGCGCATCGGCGACCGCCGCGTCGTCCTCGCGGCTCCAGCGCGAGAGCACCCGTTGATGAGGATGCCGGCCACGGCCCACGAGGTCGGCGACGACGATGCCCTCGGGTGCGATCGGCGACTGCGGCAGCAGCCCGAGGGTGCGGGCGAGCTTCTTGGCGGGCAGGCGGTGGACGTCCTTGCCGTCGAGCAGGACGTGCCCGCCGCGCGGCGACAGCAACCGCGACATCGACCGCAGCAGCGTCGATTTCCCGCACGCGTTGGCGCCGACGATGCACGTGATCCGACCCGGCGGCACCTGCAGGTCGAGGTTCTCGACGACGGTGCGATTGCCGTAGCCGAGTTCGAGATTCTCGGCGATCAGGGTGTGCGTTGCGGTCACAGCGAGCCTCCCGCGCGGTTGGAGCGAATGATGAGGTAGACGAGATAGGGCGCGCCGAGCGCACCCGTCACCACCCCCACCGGGTAGCGCGTGCCGAAGGCGTACTGGCCGACGAAATCCGCGACCAGCACGAGCAGTGCCCCGACGAGTGCCGCCGGGACGAACAGCGACGTGCCCCGCCCCACGATCCGCGCGGCGATCGGGCCGGACAGGAAGGCGACGAACGCGATGGGTCCGGCCGCGGCGGTGGCGAACGCGATGAGCCCGACCGCGGAGACGATCGCGAACACCCGTGTGCGTTCGACCCGCACGCCGAGTGCCTGCGCCGCGTCGTCGCCGAGCTGGACCATCGACAGGTTGCGCGTCTGCACGAGCAGCACGGGACCCAGCACCACCAGCGCGACGATCACAGGCACCGTCGCACCCCACGTCGCACCGTTGAGGCTGCCGGTGAGCCAACGCATCGTCTCCTGCAGGTCCCACGTCGCTGCGGTGCTCAAGAGGTAGGACGTGACGCTGTCGAGCATGGCGGCGATACCGATACCGATGAGGATCAGGCGCGTGCCCGCCACCCCACCACGGTAGGACAGTCCGTAGATCAGGAGAGCCACGGCGAGACCGGCGACGATCGCGAAGACCGACACCCCGGTGCCACCGAGCCCGAGCACGATGATGGCGAAGGCCGCCGCGGCACTCGCGCCGGAGCTGATGCCGATGATGTCGGGGCTTGCGAGCGGGTTGCGCAGCATCGTCTGGAAGGTGATGCCACCGAGGCCGAAGCAGACGCCGGCGACCACCGCGAGGACCGCGCGAGGAAGCCGGAGGCGGCCCACCGCGAAGTTCGCGCCGGCCACGTCCTGTCCGAGGACGACGCGCAGCACGTCCTCGGGCGGGTAGAAGGTCCGGCCGAACATCAGGCTCGCCACGAAGGCCGCGACCACGAGGGTCGCGAGCACGGCGATGACGAGACGGCGTCGGCGTCCCCGTCGTATCCGGCTCGCGGCGAGGTCGTCGATGCCGGTGTCGATGGTCTCGAGTGTGGCGGTCACAGTTCGCGCAATTTCTGCCGTCGGACGATGTACACGAAGAAGGGCGCCCCGATGAGCGCGGTGATGATGCCGACGTCGATCTCGGCGGGTCGCGCCACGATGCGGCCCACGACGTCGGCGGCGGTCAGCAGTCCTGCTCCCACGAGAGCGGAGAAGGGCAGCAGCCACCGGTTGTCGATGCCGATGAGCAACCGGCACAGGTGCGGCACGACGAGGCCGACGAACGCGATGGGACCGGCGATGGCGGTCGCCGCCCCGCACAACAGCACCGCACCGAGCGACGAGATGCCGCGGGCGAGAGCGACGCGCTCTCCGAGCCCGGCAGCCATTTCGTCACCGAGCGCGAGCGAATTGAGGCTGCGCGCCGACAGCAAGCAGATGACGAAACCGACGACGAAGAACGGCAGCGCCTGGGAGATGGCGTCGTAGTTCGCGCCGCCCACGCCGCCGATCTGCCACGACCGCACGCTGCCGGCGATGTCGCCGCGCGGCAGGATCACGGCGGTGACGAACGACGCGAGCGCCGCCGAAGTGGCGGCACCGGCGAGGGCGAGTTTGAGGGGTGTCGCTCCCCCACGCCCGAGCGACCCGATCGTGTAGACGAACACCGCAGCAGCGGCGGCACCGATGATCGCGATCCAGATGATCGAGGTCTGCGTCCACAGTCCGAACCACGCCATGCCGATCACGACGGCGAGCGAGGCGCCCATATTGACGCCGAGAATGCCCGGGTCCGCCAAGGGATTACGGGTCACCCCCTGCATCACGGCACCGGCGAGACCGAGCGCCGCGCCGACCAGCAGCGCGAGCACCGTGCGCGGGATGCGCTTGGCGATCGCGCCCTGACCGATGTTGTCGGTGGCGCCGCCGAGGGCCGCGACGATGTCGGCCCAGTCGACGTTGCGCGAACCGATCGTGATCGATGCGATCACCAGCAGGACGAGCACACCGAGCAGAACGAGAAGCCAGACGGAATTGCCGATGGCCGAGCGCCCCTTCTCGGGGGCGCTCGGCATCGACTCGTCGTGTAGTGCGGTCACTCCGCGTTCGTCTTGGCAGCTGCGTCGGAGAGCAGCTGGACGTAGTCGGAGAGGACCCAGGAGATGGCCAGCGGCGTCGGGTTCGCTGCGGTACCGAGCGGGCCGGAGCCGTCGAGGAAGACGATCGAGCCGTTGCGGACGGCGGGCATCTGCGACAGCAGCGGGTCGGCTTCGAGCGCGTCGACGAGTTCCTGGTCGCCGTAGGTGACGATGATCTGCACGTCGTCGAAGACGTCGACCTGCTCGGCGCTGACCTTCTTGGAGAAGGCGTCGTCGGTGGAGGCGTCCGCGACGCTCTTCGGGGTGGCCAGTCCCAGGTCCTCGAAGAAGGCGGCGCGGGTGTCGTTGGCGGTGTAGAAGCTGACCTGGCTCAGGTCGGCGGTGTCGACGTGGGTGAGGAACATCGTCGCCTTACCCTCGAGTTCGGGGTGGGCGGCGGCCGCGTCGGAGATCTCCTGCTCGAGGCTCGCGACGAGCTCCTTGCCCTCCTCGGCCATACCCAGCCCGGCGCTGTTGAGCTCGATCATGTCGCGCCACGAGGTGGCCCAAGGAGCTTCGGGGTACGCGACGACGGGAGCGATCTCGCTGAGGGTCTCGTAGTCCTCCTGCGTCAGACCGGAGTAGGCGGCGAGGATGACGTCGGGGTTCGTATCGGACACAGCCTCGAAGTCGATGCCGTCGGTTTCGTCGAACAGCACGGGGGTCTCGGCGCCGAGTTCCTCGAGACGTTCCTCGACCCACGGCAGCATGCCGTTGCCGTCGTCGTCACCGAAGTTGGCGGCTGCCATTCCCACCGGCACGACGCCGAGCGCGAGCGGCACCTCGTGGTTGGCCCAGTTGACGGTGGCGACGCGTTCGGGTTTCTCGTCGAGGGTGACGGTGCCGAGCGCGTGCTCGATGGTGATCGGGTACTCGCCCGAACCGGCGGAGCCGGACTCGGCGGTGTCCGAGGAGTCGGAGGATCCACAGGCGGTGAGACCGAAGGCGACCGCGACGGATGCGGCGGCGATCGTCAGAAAGCGCTTCGAACGCATGGAGGCAGAACTCACTCTCGTACGGGATGGGGACTCGGCCCTATCTGCCGCGAGCAGTTAGGCGAGGTTTGCCTAAACTTAATGTCGATCCCCGTCCGACGCAATCGCTCGATCGGGACATCTCCTGTAGCGATCGGGACATCAGCCGACGCGGAACACCCCGGGCGTCGTGCCGGTGACCCGGCGGAAGGCCGCACCGAACGCACTCGCCGACCGGTAGCCCACCTGCTCGGCGACGTCGTCGACGTCGGTGCCGTGACCGAGCAACATCACCGCTCTCTGGGCACGCACCGCCGCGACCCAGCGCCCGAGACTCAGGCCGGTCTCCGACCGGAAGGTGCGAGTGATGGTGCGGGTGCTCACACCCAGTTCGGCCGCCCAGTCCGAGAGCGTCCGCGGATCGCTCGGGTCCTCGGCGATCGCCTCGACGATCGGCCGCACGACCGGCGACGAGGGCACCTGCACCATCAGTTCGTTCTCGGCCGGTGCCAGCACGTCGATCACCATGCGTTCGGTCAGCGAGCGCGAGTCGTCGCCGAGGCGATCGTCCGTCAGCCGGTCGAGCAGCAGTCGCAGCAGGGATGTCATCTCCACCGCCACCGGTCCGTCGGACAACGACGGGGCCGAGTCGATCCCGAAATGCGCGGTGCGGTACCAGGTTCCGGCGGGCAGGACACCCCAGTGCAGCAGGCCCGCCGGAATCCACAGGCCCATGGTCGGGGTGATGGTCCATGTGCGCGAACCGATGGTCGCGGTGGAGGCACCTCGGTCGTTCCACAGCAGTTCGTGCGTCGGATGCGAATGCGCCTCGAAGCGGGTGTCGCGGGAGACGAGCTCGTCCATGCCCGCGATGACGAAGGGCACGTCGATCTCGCCGGCCTCGTAGACCGGCAACGTCCTGCTCTCGACCGCCTCGACGCTCTTCACCCGACGCCCTCCTCCGCTCCGCGACGACGACAATCCTCACATGTCCCGCCGCCGCGGCTCAGGTCAGGATCTCGACGTACCCTTCCGTGCCGTGTACGCGGATACGCTGCCCGTCGCGGATGATGCGGGTCGCGCCCTCGACACCCACGACGGCCGGCAACCCGTACTCGCGCGCGATGACCGCGCCGTGGGTCATCACACCACCGACCTCCGTCACCAACGCGCTGACGGTGACGAACGCCGGGGTCCAGCTGGGGTCGGTGAACGCGGTGACCAGGATGTCGCCGGGTTCGAGATCGGCCCGGTCCATGTCGGTGACCACGCGGGCGCGGCCCTCCACGACACCGGTGGACACCGCGATACCGGGCAGGGCACCGTCGGGCAGGCCGTCACGGCTGTACGCACCGGTGAGTGTCTCGCCTGTCGACAGCAATACCCGAGGGGGTGTGAGAGGGGCGAACGAGGCGAACTCCCGCTTCCGCTCGGCGACGAGGTCGCCGACCGGTCGTGGTGCGCGCACCACGTCCTCGAGTTCGTCGAACCCCAGGAAGAAGATGTCCTCCTTCTCGTCGATCACCCCGGCTCGGACGAGACGCTCCGCCTCACGCAGCAGCGCCTGCTTGTAGACGAAGTAGCGGCCGATCATGCCGTATTTCGGATACTCGCGATATCCCGCGAAAGCGCGGACCCGGTCGACGAGCCTCTCTATCTCCCGCGCCTTCTGCTCCCCGTCGGGCAGACCCCGGACGCGTTCGAGGAGTTCGCGCTTCTTCTCCTCCGCTTGCCGGCGGCCCTCGTCGAAACGCTGTGTCGCGGCACCGGGTTCGAAGTTGTCGAGATTGCTCACGATCATCGGCACCAGCATCGTGGGGCGCTCGCCCCACCTGGGCCGGGTGATGTCGATTTCCCCGACACACCGTCTGCCGTACTTGCCGAGGAAGTCATCGAATGCCGCTCGTACCTGCGGTCCGCCCTCACGCGCGCCGAGTGCGTCGAGGAAGCGTGCGTCGTCGAAGCCCTCCTCGTCGACCTGCCGCAGGAACGCCACGACGTCCGGGTACGGGCGCGCGGCATCGGCGACGTCGAGCAACGCCAACCCCATCTCCGACGTGACGTTGTAGGGCACCGAGCGGGAGACGACGTCCGCAACGTTCTTCTCCCCCAACCATTCCTGCCCCGACTCGTTGAGCCGCTCGGCCGCCTGCATACCGGCAGCGAGCACCTCTCCGACCTCTTTACCGAACAACGAATCCTGCAGCTCGCGGATGTCGGCGCGGATGACATCGAGTAGCGCCGAACCGGTTTCGTTCTCGATGCGACGTGCCGATTCGGCGATCGCGGCCTCGTTGCGGGCGACGAGTTCGGGCACGACGGCCGGGTCGATCTCGTCCGGGGCAGGTGGCAGACCGACCCGCGCGGCGGCAGGGTCGTCCGGGCGCGTCGGGACGAATCCTCGATCGAGCACGGTTCGCAGCGCGCCGCCGAAGAGCGGGTCGGAGCTGCCGATCATCCCGACGATGCCCGGCCCCTGGGTGGGTGAGGCCAGCATGGGCGTGACGTCGACGAACAGCCGTCCACCCGCGTGCCGCATGGGCGCACGGCTGGTCAACTGCCACACGGAGATTCCCAGTGGCTTCAGCGGATCGGTCATCATCTGCTGGTGACCGACGGACAGGTACACGTGGTTGTCATCGTCGCCGGTCTCCGGAACGGGAAACAGCGTGGTGATCGGGCGGCTCTGCACGATGTGGAAGACGTCGTCGGCCAAGCACCATTCGATGTCCTGGGGACGCCCGAAGTGCGCTTCGATGCGTCTGCCCAGCTGCACGAGTTCGACGAGGTGCGTGTCGGTCAGCACCGGTACCTCCTGGCGCTGCGTCCGGTCCACGACCTCGCCGGCACGCACCGCGTACGCGTCGGCGTTCACCAGACCCGACACCAGGTCGTCACCCAACCCGGCGACCGCATCCACCCGGGACACCGTCCGGTCCGAGGTGACGGGATCGGCGGTGAACAGAACACCCGAGACCTGCGGGAACACCATCCGCTGCACGACCACCGCCATGTGCACCTTCCGGTGGTCGAAGCCGTTGTTCACCCGATAGGCGACGGCGCGCTCGGTGAACAACGAGGCCCAGCACCTGCTCACGTGCCGGAGAACGTCCTCGACGCCCCGGATGTCCAGGTAGCTGTCCTGTTGCCCCGCGAACGACGCCGTCGGCAGATCCTCGGCGGTCGCGCTCGAGCGCACCGCGACGGGCACGCCCTCCCCGAGTTCGCGGACCCGCACGGCGATCGCCTCCGCGATGTCGCCGGGGATCATGCACTCCTCGATCTCCGTACGGATCTGCGCGCTCAGCGCTGCGATGTCGTCGGTTTCGGCCTTCGCGAGTCGCTCGAGCAGGTCGTCGACGCGCGGTAGCTCGGAGAGCACCATTCGATAGGCGTCCGTCGTCACACAGAACCCGTCCGGCACGTCGACGTCGCCGATACGCCACAACTCCCCCAGACTCGCCCCCTTGCCACCCACGATCGACACCGCCGTGCGGTCGATCTCCCGAAAATTCTGTACGTAACCCATTCCAGCTCCCCACCTGCGACTTCAATGCTGCGTGGGCGAGTATGAACCCAATTTTCGATCCTCATGAGGACCGAGGATCCGGTATAACGTGAGAAGGGGAAGACGAAATCCACCTCTACAGCGGCGCGCCGAACTGCGAGCCCAACCGCAACGCCTCGTCCGCCACCCGTTCCGCCAGGTCCACCCGTTCCTCGAGACTGCCGGTGAGCAACACCCACGAGCGCCTCGTGGCAGTGAGCGCGTCGACGAACCACTCCGTCATCTGCGCGCGGAGGTGTTCGCCGTCCCGGATGCCGTCCTGCACGAACGGAACACCGTCATGATCGGTGAGCAGATACAGCGCTTGCCGGTCGCGGACACCGCGCCACGCCCGTTCACTGCTGCCGAGATAGCGTCGCTCCCACACGGTGGTCGCGAAGGCATCGGTGTCGCAGACGAGCAGCGGAGACCCTTCCCGTGCTGCCTGTTCCTCGAGTCGCGTCTGTTCGACGGCGATGTTCTCGAAATCGTCGCCGGTCCACACGATGTCGTCGACGATTCCGGTGCCGAGCTTGTCGTAGGTGACCTGTCGGCCGTATTCCGGCACCCAGCCGGTTCGTTCCCACACACCACCGCGAGCCCGGAATCGGCACACGAGCTCTCGACTCACGGTGGTGGTACCCGTGGATTCGGCGCCGAGAACGACGATGCGGGTCGCGAGGCCGGCCCGGGCGGGTGCGTCGAGATCGTCCCAGCGTCCCGCGAGATCATTGCGGCAGGCCGTGCCGGAGGCAGGATGCGCGACACGCAGCGGGTCGACGCACACGTGCGTGGCCGAGAAGCGTCGAGCGAGTTCGTCACCGTACTTCTCGCTGGAGACCACCGCATCGACCGGAACATCGGTGACGGTGCGCGCAGCTGCTTTCATACAGGCGACCTGCGCGGTCCATACGGTGTCCGATTCCAGGTCCATCGGTGCGTCGCACGCAATTCCCGTCACGGTGACCGTGGTGTCGGCGGCGTGCGATTCCCGCATCCACGACACGCGGTCACCCAGCGGAATCGTCTCGGCCGCAGAGGACATCACGACGACGGTGACGCGTTCGGCGACCTCCGCAGCGCGCCGGACGAGGTGATGATGACCGACGTGAGGTGGGTAGAATTTTCCGATGACGAGTGCGTGCCGATACATCAGCGCACCTCCACGAGTTCCCGCTCGGCCGCCATGGAACGTCGCCAGGCGAGCAGGCCCCGAATGCACAGCAGCAGGAAGCCCGCGTACAACAGCGCCGTGAGCGTCAGCCCCTTGTGCAGGTAGAGCGGGATGTAGATCAGGTCGGCGGCGAGCCACAGCAGCCACGACTCCCACCGCTTCTTCGCCTGCCCCCACGTCGCCAGCAATGACAACACGGTGGTGGTCGCGTCCCAGAACGCAACGGTCGAGTTCGTCGCGACCTCCAGCAGTGCCGCCAGCCCGATCACCGCAGCGACACCGACGACCGCGAGCACGCTCCATTCGGTCGTGCTCGTGCCCGTCACCGGCAGGGCCTCCCCGTTCCTGCCCCGCGCCCAGTTGCTCCACCCCCACACGGCGAGCGCGATGTACACGACCTGCAGTCCGGAGTCGGCGTAGAGACCGGCGGTCGCGAAGAGCAGGATCCACACGAGGTTGTTGGCGATCCCGATCGGCCAGTTGAGGATCGACTGCCGTCCCACCAGGTACACGCACCACGCGCCGCTGACGAAGCCGATCACCTCGGCCCAGGTGGTGGGCGTACCGAGTGCGGTGAACGCCGTCGAGTTCAGAAATGCGATCATCATCGCCGCCTTTCGCTTGTGGCAGCGATTAGATCATGTTTGCTCTAACTGATGCAACGGTGAAATCAACTTCGGTGTTCTCGACAGCGCTGTGCGACGTCGAGAACACCGAAGTTTCGGAGAATCAGCGGGGGTCGGGGCCCTCCACGAGCGGCAGGGACTCGTCGGCGGTCCACGCATTGAGCGAACCGTCGTAGACCGCGACATCCGACCGACCCGCAGCGGCGAGCGCGTGCGCGAGGCCGGAGGCAGCGATACCCCCGCCGCAGTAGGTCACCGGCTTGACGTCCGGGTTGAGAGCACCTGCCCTGTCGAAGATCTCGCGTAGTTCCGCCGCCGGCTTCAAGCGTCCGGTCGACGGGTCGACGAGGTCGCCGAAGGGGATGTTGATGCTGCCGGGGATGTGGCCGCGTCGCGGGTAGGACGGGCTCTCACCGCGGTAGGTCGCGGGATCCAGGGCGTTGATGATCAGCGTGTTCGGGTCGTCGAGCGACGCCGCGATCTCCTCCGTCGACCGCACGAGCTCGGGCCGATGCCGAGGGGTGAAGGTCGCGCCGTGCGGGACCACTTGCTCGTCCGAGACCGGATATCCGGCGGCCTTCCAGGCGGGCAGTCCGCCGTCGAGCACGGCGGCGTCGTCGAAACCTTCGAGCCGCAGCTGCCACCACAGTCGCGCGGCCCAGATGCCGTTCTTCTGGTCGTACAGCACCACCCGACGTCCTTCACCGATGCCGACCGCACCGGCGGCGGTGGCGAACCGGTCCGACGATGCGGCGGTGAACGGTTGCGGCGCTTCATGATCGGAGAAGTCGGTGAACAGGTCGGCGTAGACCGCGCCGGGAATGTGTTCCTCCAGGTAGGTCGCCAACCCGGGTTCGATGTGCACGGACCCGTCCGGCGGCATGCTCAGGTGCACGGTCGCGTCGACGATGACGAGGTCCTCGTCCCCCAACTGCTCGTACAACCACTCCGCGGAGACGGTGTTCGGCTTCGTGTCGTTCATCGAGGTCCTCCTCTGCTCTCGGTGTCTCCCTCCAGTAGAGCAGCCATACGACTTGGGTGGGTTCGTCCCCGCTGAGCGGGGTCGAACCCACCGAAATCGACGTCAGATCTGTTCGGTCCAGGCAGCGGCGAGGTTCTTGCCCCGGGTCTCCGAGGCGATCCACGCGGCGAAGATCGTCACACACGCGGTACCGAAGAGCCCCGCTGGGCGGGGTCTAACCCACCGAGATCGGGCGGGCGTTCCAGCTGTCCTCGACCACCCGCGGCTTGCAGGCCTGATAGGCGCCGGTCACCAGTACCGCGACGGCGACCGTCATGAAGGCGAACGAGGCCGTCCAGCCCGAGGTGAGGTCGTGGAAGACACCGAACAGCAGCGGGCCCAGGCACGCGACGGTGTAGCCGACGCCTTGCGTGAAGCCCGACAGGGCCGCGGATCCGGCGTGGCTGCGGGAGCGCAGGTTGATGAGAGTCAGGGCCATCGGGAACGTGCTCGGCCCGAGTCCGAGCAGCACGATCCACAGGATCGGGGCACTCATCGGCGCGATCCACAGACCGGCGAACGCGATGAGGAAGCACGACGCACACGCCACGACCACCGGGAACGGATTCGTCATCCGCGCGCACAGTGACGGAGCGCCGAACGCGGAGACCAGGCCGAGCAGGGCGAACAAGCCCACCATCGCACCGCCGAAGGCGGGGCTGGCACCGGCGTCGGCGAGGATGTCCGGGATCCACGTGAACATCGAGTAGGTGACGAGGGACGTCATGCCGAACATGCCGGCCATTCCCCAGCCCACCGGCGACCGCCACACCCTGCCGTCGACGTTCCGGTCGACGGGAGCCACCTCCCCGGCATCGGCGTTCCGATGACGCAGCAGCACCCACACCCACGGAACGGCCGCGGCGAATCCGACGAGTGCCCACACTCCGAGCGAGACGCGCCAGCCGAAGGCGTCGGCGAGGGGAACCGCGACGAAGGCGGGCACGATGGTGCTCAGCTGCACGCCGACGATGTATACCGAGCTGACGAGTGCCAGCGTGTCGGAGAAGTAGCGCTTGACCAGAGGAGGGATGACGACGTTGCCGATGCCCATCCCACCGAGCGCGAGCCCCGACAGGAGCAGCAGCGACCAGGTGTCGGTCATGAGCGCGCGGGTCGCCATGCCCACACCGGCCATAAGCATTGCGATCAGCGCGGTGCGTTCGAGCCCCCATCGTCGGCCGAGCGCCGGGGTGGCGAGGCCGAAAGCCGCGAACATCGCGGTCGGGATCATGCCGAACACGCCGACGACCGTGGACGAGAAGCCGATCTCCTCACTGATCTGCGCGGCGAGCGGGCTGAACGAAGTGACCGCGAGTCTCAGCACGAGGGCCGACATCGCGATCGCACAGAACACCAACAGCCGACCACGCAGAAGACTCACACCGGAAATCATAGGATGATGGGATGACTTTGGGAAAACCTGTTCAGCGGACGAACCTGATCGAGCAGGTCACCGAGCAGTTGCGCAGTGAGATCTGCAGCGGACGCTGGAAGGTGGGCGAGAAGATCCCCACCGAACCGCAGCTGTGCGAGTTCACCGGCACCGGACGCAACACCGTCCGCGAGGCCGTGCAGGCACTTGTCCATACCGGCATGCTCGAACGCCGGCAGGGCTCGGGCACCTATGTCATCGCGACCTCCGACGTCACCGGCACCCTCGGCAAGTACTTCGCCACCGCCCACGAACGCGACGTCCTCGAACTGCGGCAGGCACTCGACGTCACCGCCGCCGTCCTGGCCGCGCGCCGACGCACCCCCGACGACGTGGCCCGGCTCGAGCAGTTACTCGCCGAACGCAACCGGTTGTTCGCCGGATCCGACACCGACGCCGCGGTGGCCGCCGACGTCGCCCTCCACCGCGGCATCGTCGAGGCCAGCCACAACGCGGTGTACCTCGAGTTCTACGACTCGCTGCTCCCGTCGATCCGGCGGACCATCGACCGGCACGTCCGCGTCACCGGTCTCGGTTTCGAACCCGAACACACCACCCTGGTCACCGCCGTCATCGCCGGCGACGAGAACGCGACCGTGGAGGCGGCGCGGGCACTGTTCGCGGAACTCACCGACTGAGGCCGCCGCTCATCGGACCCCGGCCGAGCGCAGGGCGTCCGCGAGGGTGTACGCCTCAGGAGAACTCAGGAGAAGTTCGTCGAACTCGACGCCGGGGCCACCCAGCGCGACGCGCAGCACCGGATGACCTCGCTTCATGGCGACCAGGCGCTTGATGCCGCGCGGGTGCCGGAAGGTGCCCACTTTCAAGAGGCCGGAGATCACCATGCCCGATCTGATGCCGAGGATCTCGGACGTCCATCCCGGGAGGACCTCCACGCGGGTGATCGCCGAGATCGGCATCTCCATCGCGGCGCGGCAGACCAGAAAGGCTTCCCACCGAGAGAAGGACAGGTGGAGGGTTGCGTTGTCGTATGTCGTTTCGGCCATGACGTCGGACCTTCCGTCGACGGTAAACTGGCTACAGCACTGAGAACATTATCACGGTGATAACAATGATGGGTAGGTACCGATGGCGAAGACGTCCCCGCTCGCGGAAGTCGTGCTGCACCCGGTTCGACTGCGGATCGTGCAGCAACTCGGAGGACGGCAGCTGACTACGAGCGACCTCCGGTCGGCACTTCCCGACGTCACCCAGGCCACGCTCTACCGACACGTCGCAGCATTGATCGACGCCGAGATCGTCACCGTCGTCGACGAACGTCGCGTGCGCGGAACCGTCGAACGCACCCTCGCGCTCGGCGACCGCATGGCACACGTCGGCCACGACGACCTCGCCGCGATGAGCGACGCCGAACTGCGCAATGCCTTCGTCACCTTCCTGGGTGCGCTCGGCGAGAGCTTCGACAAGTTCATCGAGGACGACGATCGGAGCCTGCGGGACTATCTGGGCTTCGGTACCACCCCGCTCTACGTCACCACCGACGATCTCGCGGAGATCCAGAGCAGGTTCGCCGACATCCTTGCCCCGTATCGCACGGATACCGGTGACGACCGGATGCGCATCACCCTGACGACCGCGGTGATACCGGCTCCTCCCGGCGCTGCTTCCGAAGAGGAGAAGCGCTCAGAGGAGTAGACCTCAGCGGAACTCGTCGACGTGCGCGTCGGCCCACTGCGCGAAAGTCGTCGCGGGCCGGCCGAGCACGTCCGCGACCGCCGTCGTCGGCAGTTGCGGGTTGTCGACGAGTTCGGCGCGACCGTCGAGATACCAACCGGCGTACTCCCCCATCGCGTCGGCGAGCACCGCTTCGGCCTCCTCGTGTGGCACTTCGACGAACGGCACGTCGCGGCCGAGGGCACGTCCGATCTCGTGGACGATCTGCGGGTGGGTCAGCGACTCCGGTCCGGTCAGGTCGTACGTCCGGCCGGCATGCGAGTCGTCGAGCAGTGCGCGGGCCGCGACCGCGGCGATGTCCTCGAGAGCGATCGGAGCGTTCGCCGCCGTGGGATAGGCGCCGAGGACCCGGCCGGTCGTGCGGATCTGCCCGGCGAAGATGGTCGCGTTCGCCATGAACTCCCCCGGTTCGAGATGCGTGCACGGCAGACCCGATGCTTCGACGTCGGCCTCGATACCGTGCCACTCCGTCCCGGGCCCTCCGGTGAGGGTGACGAACCGTTGCGCACCCGCATCCCGGGCGAGTACCGCAACATCGCGCGCTACGGCCGGAACCGGAGCAAGATAGACGGTGTCGATGCCGTCGAAGACGCCGTCGAGGGATTGCGGTCTGCCCACATACCCTTTCACCACCTCCACACCCTCGGGTAGTGCCGCCCGAGCGGGATCCACTGTCAGTGCGCGAACACCCGAGGCGCCTGCCCGCACCAGTTCGTCCACGACGAGTCTGCCGACGTTTCCGGTCGCCCCCGTTACGAGAATCGTCATTTCTCCAGGCTAGGACTGGAATCGATTCGTAGACGCCGAGTTGCCCGCTTCCATTGCAACGCAACGGAAGCGATCGCACCATCGAGTGCGGTCGGCCGCGCGTCCCCGAACCTAGGTCACGGCCCGGTCGCCCACCGAACGCTGTGCGGGCCACGAAAATATCATTCCGGCAAACACCGCTCTGCAGGTTATTCGACAGCGGTAACTTTGGGGCACCACATTCCCCTAATGCCTCTGCACCACATCATCGGAAACAACCCTGCTGGACTCTCTCGGAGGCCGACGTGCGTGGATTCGGTATCGATCTCGGAACAGCCAACACCGTCGTCGGAACTCCCGACGAAGGCATAGTCCTCAACGAACCGTCGCTGATGATGGTTCGGACGAAGGAACCGCGCCGCGCGCTCGCGATCGGCAAGGAGGCGAGCGACCTCGTCGACCGCACACCCGGTGGGATCACTCCCGTCCACCCCATACGCGACGGGGTGATCGTCGATCTCGAAACGGCACGGACATTCGTCACGGCCGTGCTCGCCCAGCTCGCACCGCGCCGCCGCTACGGCATCCGTCCGATGGGCGTCATCGCAGCTCCCGCCGGGGCCACGCCGCTCGAGCGTCGGGCGCTGCTCGAGGTGGGGCACGAGGCCGGCCTGCGGAAGGTCGGATTGATTCCCGAGCCGGTCGCCGGTGCCATCGGGTGCGGCATCGACCCGCTCGAACCCAGAACCCATCTCGTCGTCGACATCGGCGGTGGCACTTCGGAAGTCACAGCTCTCTGCTACGGCGGTGTCCTGTCGCACCGCAGTTGCCGCATCGCCGGGGACGACCTGACGAGCGCGATCCTCCGATACCTGCGCGCGGAACACCAGATCCTCGTCGGTGAACTCACTGCCGAGCGTGCCAAAGTGGGTGCGCCCGAGACCGCCGACGAACGGTCGCTCGTGGTCGAGGGTCGCGACGCCGCGACCGGCCGCGCGCGTCTGGTGACGCTCGAGACCGAGGAGATCATGGATGCGGTCCGGCCCACCACGACGAGCATCGTGCAGACGCTGTCGAGCTGCCTCGACGACCTGCCGCCGCGCGCGATCAGCGACGTGATGTCCGAAGGCATCCTGGCGATCGGCGGAGGATCGATGCTGCGCGGCGTGCCGCAACTGCTCGAGGAGGCCTTCGGCCTGCCGGTGAAGACCGCCGAGCGGCCGCTCACCTGCGTCGCCGAGGGCGCGACCTCGTGCATCGAACACGCCGACGTGATCGCCGCCTACGCCGCCTGACCTGTCAGGGATTCGGCGTCCGGAGCTGCGCGAGGTAACGCTCGAGCAGACCCTTGACGACCGGTCCCGAGGTGGCCGATCCGAAACCACCGCCACGTACCAGCGCCGTCACCACGACCTCCGGCGACTCGGCGGGCACCACCGCGGAGAACCACGCGTTGAGTCCCTTGCCCGGTGCCGACGGATCCTCTGCCGTGCCGGTCTTGGCGGCGGCCGTCACCGGCAGGCTCGCGAGCTGACCGGCGGTGCCGGCCGAAGCCGACGCCCGCATGCCCGCCCGTACCGGTTCGAGCTTGTCCGCGAACGACAACCGGCGCGGTTCCTCGGGGGGAATCGGAACTGCGTCACCGGGTCCGTAGGCAGCTGCGAGCTTCGGGGTCACCATCTGGCCCGACGCGATACCCGCCGTCCACCGCGCGACCTGGATCGGCGTGGCCGTGACGGTGCCCTGACCGATACCCATGAGCAGGGTCGAGCCCGGATACCAGGCGCCGCCGATGCTCTCCACGTTCTCCGGGGTGCCGACGAAACCCGCGGATTCGGCGGGCAGGTCGATCCCCGAGAGAGCACCGGCGCCGAGTTCGGCGGCGGTCTGCGCGATGCGGTGGGGACCGAGGAGATCGGCGAGTTGGTAGAAGTAGACGTTGTCGGACCACTGGATCGCCCCGAGCAAGTTGTTCGGGCCCATCGGCTGCCAGTTGGCGAAGGTGTGACCGCCGTAGGTGTACGCCGCCCCGCCCGCCAGGAAGGCATCCGGGGACAGCACGTCGAACGCGGCGTTCGTCGACGCTGTCACGATCTTGAACGTCGATCCGGGTGGTACCGCCGTCTGCACCGCGTGATTGAGCATGCGGCCCGGACCCGATGCCGCGGTCTGCGCCGCGATCGCGGCGAGGTCGGCCGGGGGTCCGTAGACGTTGTTGTCGTAGCCGGGAACGCTGGCCAGCGCCAGCACCGCGCCGGTGCGGGCATCCATCACGACCGCCGCGCCGAGGTCGCCGCCGCTGGTGCGCACCGTCTGCGCGAGCGCGTCGGTCGCGGCCTGCTGCATGCCGAGATCGAGATGCAATCGCAGGTTGTGGCCGCGGATCGGATCCACCCGCTCCCCCGTGCCCACCGGACGTCCGGACGGATCGACGTAGACGCACTGCCTGCCGTCGACTCCGCGCAGCAACGCGTCGTACTGCCGCTCGAGCCCCGCCTTGCCGACCCGTGATCCGAGCGCGAGGGTCGGCCACAGCTCCATGTCCTGCTCGTCCGCGATGCCGACGTACCCGAGGAGCGACGCCAACACCTCCCCGTGCGGATACTGTCTGCGGCCCGTCGGATAGACGAGCACCCAGGGCAGCTGAGCGTCCACGATCGCCCGGGCCTGGTCGGACCCGACGCGTCCGAGCACGACCTGCAGGTCCCCGCCGGTACTGCTCCGCAGTTCCTCGTCGAGCTTCTCCGGGGGCATGCCGAGCAACGCGGCGAGTTCGTAACGCACCGACGGGACGCCCTCGGCGAACATCCGGGCGACCACCGCGACGGTGTACTCGGCGACGTTGGTCGCCACGGGAAGGCCGGCTCGGTCGAGGATGTGGCCGCGTTCGGCGGGCAGGCGGATGCAGCGCAGCATCTGCGTGTCGCTCGTCGCGCGGAACTCGGTGCCGTGCGCGGTCTGCATCTGCCACGCGAACACCGACATCGCGGCGAGCGAGGCCGTCAGCGTCAGCGCACCCACCGACACGCCTCGCGGCAGGCGGCGCTTCTTGGGTTCGGTCACCCACAGCGGCCGGGTCACGCCGTCGCGGCGCACCGCGAGCACCAATCCGATCGAGACGAATCCGATGATCGAGGCGGTGCCTCCGTAACTGAAGATCGGGATCGGCATGCCGGTGTGCGGCAGCAGCGACAGGCTCTGGGCCACCGACACCACGGTGTGCAGCCCGAACACCCCACCGATACCCGCTGCGACGAGCGCCGCTTCCCGGGTGCGTGCGACGCGCGCGGCGACCACGGAACGCCACACGATGATCACGACGGCCGCCACCACCGCAATGCCGGCGACCAGGCCCCACCCGTACACCAGGCTCGCGAAGGCCAGGTCGTGTTCGGACTCGGGGAGGTACTGGGCCCGCAGGTCGTAGTCCGGTTCGCGCCCGAGCCCCCACCACCCCGCGCTGCCGATCGCGATGTCAGCCTGCCATGCCGCCCAGCCCGATCCCTGCGGGTCGGCGTCGTTCGACAGGAAGACGTGGATCCGCTCGAGCTGATACGGACGCAGGAACAACACGGCCATCGGCAACGAGGCGAGCCCGAGCGCGAACAGCGGGAACAGCGACCGCAACGGGACTCTCGCCAGGATCAGCATGAGCAGTACGGTCGCGACGAGGACCACGGCGGTCGAGAGGTCGGGCTGGAGCGCCACCAGGGCGATCGGCACCGCCGACACGATCAGGACGCCGACGAGCCTGCCGAGCGTGTACCCGCCGGCCAGTATCGCGGCGGGCACCATGACCAGCGCGAGCTTGGCGATCTCGGAGGGCTGCAGGGTGAACACACCGAGATCCAGCCAGCGTTGAGCGCCCTTGGTCGCAATGCCCACCAGCGGCACCGCCGCGAGCAGAACCACCGAGGCGGTGAACAGCGCCCACCCGAAACGGCCCAGAGCGGCGATCCGCATGCGCGAGGTCACCCACATCGCACCGAGTCCGACGGCAGCGAGCAGGGCGTGACGCACTGCGAGCGACGACATGCCCGTCGAGATCATGTTGAGCATGCCGAGAGCGACCAGTGCGACGGCCGCCGTGACGAGCCAAGGATCGGATAGGTGCCTATCCGCCGTCACGAGAGCCCCCGGGCACGCAGGCGGCATTCTCGGCGGGAACGTACAACGGCTCGGACGCGGCCGCTGCAGGGACGGTGGTGACCGCGGCGACGGCGAGTGCCGACCCGGGTGGCAGGTCGACGCTTCCGATGCCGTAGGCCTCCAGGCTTCCCGGTGGCACCGGCACAGTGACCTCCCCGCCCGGCAGTGTCACGCCCGTACATCGGTCGTAGACGGTCAGATTCCATGTGACCGCACCGATATTCGCCGCGGGGTCGAGCCCGACGTCGACGCGCACGGTGCACGATTCTCCCGGCTCGCACGGACCGTTCGCGAAGCTCGCGGCGACCCGCGTGATCGGTCCGGCGCTGCCGGGAAGACCGGTGCCGACGGGCCCCGGCACGGGCGCTCCCGGCGCGACGTCGGGCACCGGTGGCGGTGGTGACACCGGATCGATCCGGTCGTCCATCGACGACTCCACGGGATCGAGAAGTGTGTGCCAGCCTCGATTCAGTTCCGTCCACGCCGTGGGAGCCACCCACACCAGCCCGACGAGCGCGATGATCGCGAGCAGCGCCATGACGGTCCGGCGTCGCGGCAGCCGTCGCTTCTTGCGATGCCACACTTTTCCCGCCGGCGGGCGACGGCGATTCGGGACGAAGGTCCTCTCTTCCGTCAGGCGCGGCACGTTCGTCCACTCCGCCGTACCGTCCACCGGACGAGCATTTCCCTTCACCACCGAGACGAGCGCGGCGATCTGCGATCGTTTCCTTTCGACCTCGGGGTCGTCGAATTCGGTTGCGGCAGCATAACGAACGCGTCTCGCCAGACCAACGAGATCCGTCGACTCGGCGATCGCCACCTCCACTCGCTCCCCGAGCGCTTCGTTGCGGCAATTCGTCACGATTCGGCGAAGAAGACCCGCCGTCGCGTCGCGCACCTCGTCCCAGGATCGTGCATTCTTGACACAGTCGATGGTGAGCTGACCGCCCTCGGACACCATCACTGCGTCGCCTCGGAGGCGGATCGGATGGTGGCCCCGGGCGTGCGCGAGTTCGAGTTGATCGACCGCATCCGTGACGAGCAGCGCGGCCTGCGCAGGAGTCAAAGTCGCTACGGCAAGCAGTCTTCCGAGTTCTACGCCGCCCCCTGCGTCGTCGTCCGTTCGCGTGGGCGGGACGGATCGAACCTCGACGGGCTCGTAGTCTCTCGCATGGATTCCCAAGACTGCTTCGATCATCGCACATCCCGAAAACGCCAGGCCTCCCGCAAGTGTCAGCAGACCGGAGCGGGCGGGTGAATTGACCTTGAATTGCCTTTCCCACTTGACGACTCGTTACCGAAATCCATTGTGTGTCATTTGCGCAAGAGTTGCCTCGACTTTCGAACGAAACCTTGTGACACTCCCGTCCCGGAGACTGTTACCCCCGGGAACACCCACCGGTCACTCGCCGTCCGCATACACCGTGCCGGGACGTGCCGGGAAGTGACGCCGAGCGTCGAACGGTTCGAGCCAGACCTGCACCGTGGCGAACAGTCCGCGCTGCGGGAGCCGGAAGTCACCGAGGCGGTCCTGCTGGGTCAGTGGACCTTCCGGGCCGAGATCCACTCCACCGACGACAGCGCGCCCGGTGTGCGCGGCCCACAGTTGTCGCGGGTTTGCCCGGAACCACTGCCCGTTCGGCAGGTGCCCACCGAGCCGCATCCGGCCGGCGCCGAGCACCGGTCCGGCGACGCGACCCATCGCGGCCAGCACCGTCGGGCTGTGCCAGAGGGCGTCGGGCATCAGACTGCCCGCCGCGTTCATGAGGGTGGTCGCCGGCGAGGTGGTCATCCGGAGATCCCACTCCAGTTCGCCACCGACCGTCACATGCAGGTCGGCCGGTCCGGTCCACTCGGCGCGCACGTCGGTCTGCTCGGTGCGACTCAGCGCGCGACCGAGATAGCGCGGGCAGCTCAGCTCGGCGGGCACGTCGCTGTAGACAGTCCACGTGCCGACCGGGTTGCGGTGCCAGACGGACGTGAAGCCGTCGCCGATGCTGTTGATCGGGAATCTGCGCAGCGCGAGATAGTGGCCGCTCGCAAACGGCGCGCCGATCACGGCGTAGCCGGCGAAACGCTCTCCGGAAACCCGGGGCAGTTCGCAGGACTGCTGGGCGGCTTCGTGCGGGGTGATGGTCATGTCGTCCTCCTCGATTGCGGGTACTTCGATCCTGTGCTCGCCGCGTCCGCACGTCATGAGGCCGCTGCCTCATCTTTCGGACCGGGCATCGTGCGAGGACACTGATTCCATGACGTCCACGGGTGACGGTCCGCGACGGGCGGAACTGGTCGCCGCGCTGTCCCTCGCCATCGATCTGGGTCTCGGTCAGCCGATGGAGCACATGCTGCGCTCGGCAGTGATCGCCACGCGCATCGCCGACCGGATGGGGCTGAGCGCCGACCAGCGGGACGTCGTCTTCTACGCCAACCTGGTGGCCTGGATCGGGTGCCACGCGGACTCCCACGAACTGGCACGGATGTTCGGTGACGACATCGCGTTCCGCGCCGACACCTACGCGGTGGACATGACGGGGCTCCCCTTCTTCCGCATGCTGATGGGCCACAGCGGGCGGGGACTGCCGTACGCGGAGCGCTTCCTCCACGCCACGACCTTCCTGTTCACGGCGCGCCGGCAGGTGTCCGAGCTCATCCGGTCCCACTGCGGGTCCGCGAGCGTCCTCTCCGATCGCGTCGGGCTGGACCCTCGCGTGAGCGGCATGCTGACCTTCACCTTCGAGCGCTGGGACGGCGCGGGGCTACCCACGGGCGTTCGCGGTGACGAGATTCCCGTCGAGATGCAGATCGTGCAGCTGGCCGATGTCGTGGAGGTGTACGTGCGTCTCGGTGGGTCCGCGCAGGCGGTCGCTGTCGCTCGTGCGCGAAGCGGAACCCAGTTCGGTCCTCGTGTAGTGCAGGTGTTCGTCGACGACGTCGACGCCATCACGGCGGGTGTCCTCGAACAGGACGCATGGTCGGCGGCGCTCGCCCAGGCGTCCGATCGTGACTACATCCTGAGCAGACCCGAACTGGACGAGATGCTGCGCGCAATGGCGGATTTCGTCGACCTCAAATGTCCTTACCTGTTGGGGCATTCGAGACGCGTCGCGGATCTGGCAACAGCTGCGGGCCGGCATCGCGGACTTCCGGTCGACGAGGTCGAACTCCTCTACCGCGCAGGTCTCGTGCACGGACTGGGAAGGATGGGTGTGCCCAATCAGATCTGGGAGAAGGTCGGTCCGCTCACCACCGCGGAATGGGAGCGGGTCCGCTTGTATCCGTATCTGACCGGACGGATCCTCAGCCGCGTCGCAGGGCTCGAACCCGTCGTCGCCGTCGCTGTGACACACCGCGAGCGGCTCGACGGCTCCGGATATCCCGGCGGACTCCGGGCCGCCGACCTGGGCGTGACGGCGCGCATCCTCGCCGCCGCGGAGACCTACCAGCGGCTACGTGAACCTAGGCCGCACCGCAAAGCACTGACAGCGGAGGCCGCGGCGGCCCGGATGTGCCGCGACGCGCAAGCCGGCCTGTTCGACACGGAAGCGGTCGAGGCCGTGCTGCTCGCGGCGGGGCATCCGACGAAGCGACGCGCGCCCTGGCCTGCGGGACTGACGGGTCGCGAGGTGGAGATCCTCAGACTCGTCGCTCTGGGCTATTCGAACCGGCAGATCGCCGACGAGCTGGGCATCGCACACAAGACGACCCGCAACCACGTCGAGCACGTGTACACCAAGCTCGACGTCCACAACCGCACGCAGGCAGGGCTCGCCGCCATCGACCTCGGCCTGAGCTGATTAATGTGGATCTGCCCCCGCTTTCCGGGGTCGAACCCACACAAATCAGTGTCCGCACCAGACGATGCGCCAGATGTATGCCGACGTACTACAGGACTGGGTACTTCCTCGCCTCCGCACGCGACGGCGCGACGAGCCGGACGATCTGGTGTTCTCGACCGATATATACGCCGTCGAGAACACCGGATCGGAACGGCGTCCTCGTCCCCTTACCGCGGGTCGTCGGAGTGGCTGACGATATTGACGACCGTGCCGTCCGGTGCGCGCACGAAGAACCGCCGCACTCCCCACGGCTCCGTCGTCAGCGGATACACGATCTCGAACCCCCGACGCTGCGCTTCCTCGTAGGCCGCCTCCACCTCGTCGCCGACGTGGACGGAGATCGCCGAGTCCACGGGAGCTGACTCGTCGCCGCTGACCAACTGGACGACGGCACGACCATCGGGAGTGGTGAACCGCGCGACCCACCCGAGGTTCATCTCTTCGACGCTCAGCCCCAGATAGTCCGCGTAGAAACTCCGCGCCTCCCCGATGTCCGGGACGTTGATATTCGTGGTGATGCCGGTCGGACGCATGCGGTTCACTCCTTCGACGATCTTGGTGGGTCAGACCCCACTCAGCGGGGCTGACTCCACCCGAATCGGGGCGATGGGCCATCTCGAATTCGAGTACACCACTACTCGCGCCTCGCGGGTTCGATCGCGCCAGACTCGTGTGAACACCGAGTTTCCCGTCGTCGATATCGATGCCGGCGGAGACCGGTTAGATGCGAACCACCGAGGCGAGCCGGTACGACGCCGACAGTCGCCGCGGATTGTTGTCCATGGTCAGCGGAGGTGAGTATCGGGAGTTCATGGTCACCCGGAAGACCACCGAGTCGGCCACGCGCGCGTCGCTCCCGACCGTTCGGCGACGAGGAAAGCCCCACAGTGGATTCCACGACTCGTTGACCGGACCGAGTGCCGCAGTGCAGTCCAGCAGGAGCGCGGGATAGGTCGACGCGACAACCGGATCGATCTCGACACCGTGCCTCTCTGCGTTCGACAACATCCATGCCAGGCTGATGTCGGCCAGCGAGGTCGTCGGGAAGCCACCACCGACGTCGCAGTGCACTCCCGCGAACCAGACCTGTTCGATGGTCTGCCCGTCCGCCGCTGGACCTTCCCAGAGGGTCGGCGGGAACTGTCGACGCCGCTCATCGAGCGACAGCGCGTGGTAGCCGGCCTTGACGTCCCGATGGAGCCGGGTGTCCAGGAAGCCGTAGTCCTTCTGGTCGAGCCGGCCGAAGAGTGCGCCCGGGATTCCGAGTGTTCCGACCGTGTCCCACACGCCGATCATCTCGATGTGCCCGTCGACCATGCGGATTCCGTTGGAAGGTCCGACCCACTTCTTGTCGGCGGGTGTCCGGTTGCGGTAGGCGTGGAAGGCCTGATCAACGAGGTGACTGGTGGGACGACGGGACGGCAGCCCGCAGTAGGCAATCATGCCGCCGAGGCTCCGCGCGGTGTACGCGCCGCGGCTGAAGCCGATGAGGAAAAGACGGTCGCCTTCCTCGAAAACGTCGGCGATGCGTCCGTAGCCTTCCCGTACGTTCTCGACGAGGCCCCGCCCGAAGGCACCGCCTCGCAAGCGCGAGAGCAAGTTCCCTTCCGTACCTACGCCAGGGTCGTAGATCTTGACCTGGGTGGGGGTCGACGCGAGCGCTTCGTGGAAGCGGTGCACATTCGTGTTCGTCCGCTTCCCCGAGTTCCAGGTTCCGTCAGCGCAATAGATGATGTTCTTCGGCATGTCGATTCGTCCTTGCCGCATCGGTTCGAAGCTGGTGCAACGATCGTCACGCGGCAGGGTGCGACAGGCACGAGTAGTGCGCTACGCGAATGTCGTCGCCCCCATTCGGAACAGGGAGAATGCACTTCCATCGCACGATGCATATGCGGGGGGCCATCCGGATCTCAGAGCGAGTCGGGGCGAAGTTCCACCGCCACTTCCACCGAGTCCTCAGGGTTCGACACGTCCGCAGTGAGATGCGCCGGTCGGTACTCATCCGCGTAGATCATCAGTGCATACGGCCCTCGATAAGGTGTGTCGACGGCGAATTGCCCGTCGGCGCCGGACAGGATGGCGATGTCGGGCATCGGCCCCGGTCCCATCTCCACCATCACGCGGGCGAACGGGACCGGGGCACCAGCAGACCGGACAATTCCTCGGATCACGCGGTCCACGCTTTCAACCGGTCGAAAACGGGCTGGGTGATCCGTACACCCGAGTTCACGGGTACTCCCGGGGACACACCGTTGGTGTGAATACCGACGGCGTGCCGCTGGCCGTTCTCCAACCTGTACACCGCGCTACCGCTCTGACCGCCGAAGGTGTCGACCTCGTAGCGGAGCCGCTGCGCCGTCACGGATGACATGCGACGAGAGTGGTACCACTGCGTCCCCGTCGGCTTGTCACCCGGGTAGCCGGCGATGTTCGCCGTCGTCGCCAGGAGGGTGGCATCGCTGTAGTTCGCGAATCCGAGCCAGCCGGTCTGCGAGCCGAGGTTCGACGGCAGGATCAGTGCGCCGATATCCCAGTTCGAATCTCCGCTGTTCGTCCAACCCGATACCGACCGGATCCCTGCCGCACCAACAACGACCGAGCCGTAAGGCAGAGACGTGCCGTTCCGTCCCGGCATCACCGTCACCGACCGTACCCACCCGCGACTGGGGCCGGTGCCCTGAACGAAGACGCAATGGCCGGCCGTGATGACGGTACGCGGACCGATGAAGAATCCCGTGCCGGAAGCGAAAGATCCGTCCGCCATCTGGATCAGCAGTGACGCGTGGACCCGCCAGGGGTACACCGCAGTGTCGACGATCCGCACCCGGTCGTCCGTCCCGATCACGGACTCGGGAGACGGCTGGCCTTGTTCCGCCGGACCGAAGGTCGCTTCCGCGGCGTCCGGCAATTGCCGGCGCAGCAGCTCTTCCAGTGTGGTGCCCAGGGGTTGCGGGGTTCCCGCATAGTCGGTGAGCACCTCTACGCCAGACAAGGTCCGATCGATCACTCCCGAATCGGATCCGGTGGATGGGGGTGATTGCTCGAGTACCGTCTCGGCGGCGACGAGATCCAGTGGCGAGGTCTCTTCCGCAGCATCGGTCACGACGACGGCACCGTTGAATGTAAGGGTCATTGTTCTTCCTTCCGAATTCGACCGAGAGTTTCACTCGGACTCGTGTCGAGGATGGAAGCGGACAGCGCCGACCGCACGAGTGCCCTACTACGCGGATTCGGGTGGCCGAGGGGTTGCCGAATCGAGTAGACGTCGCGAGGTCGGATCCTGCTGTCGTACTCGGGCAATCGTCCGAGTACGGAATCACCGTGCTCCCGTGTGCGGGTGGCGTCGCCCCGTCATTTCGGGTAGCGCCCTACTCGTGTAGTCCCCAGGAATCACCGCGACGATTGGGGCGTGCCGACGGCGCCACCCACCATTTCAGCGCCGTGTTGAAAGGGGATCCAGGATGCCTGCAAAGAATCGCGGAAACGGGCGCACACCCCGCTCTGGAAAGGACGACCTCGCCGTCGCTCTACGGAAGTTCATCCGCACCAAGGGCGCTGGCTACCTCGACGATCCGAACGTCTCGTCCGTCGGCGTCGGTTACAAGCATGTGGACGGCAATCCGACCGACGAGCTCGCCGTGCAGTTCACGGTGAACGAGAAGGTATCGGAGCCCGAGGCTCTCGAAGCGTTGGGTACCTCCCCACTTCCCGAGAGCATCACCGTGAACGGTGTGGAGGTTCCGACCGATGTGATCGAGAGGTCGTACGAACCCGCATTCCATCGCGTCCCGGAAGCAGCGACGCCGCCTCGGAAGACGCGACTGGATCCGATCGTCCCGGGTGTGAGCGTCGGGCACACGAGTGTCAGGGCCGGGACGATCGGATGCATCGTCTACGACGTCGACAACCACACCCCGTACATGCTCAGCAACTGGCACGTTCTGCACAACGCGACGGGTCGGGTGGGCGACACGATCGTCCAGCCCGGCCCGCACGACGACAATCGCATCAACGACAACCGGGTAGGACGACTCGTACGGTCGCATCTGGGGCCGGCCGGGGACTGTGCCGTGGCGACGATCGAGGATCGGCAGTTCGATCCGGAGATCTGCGGGCTCGGCGTCGTGCCGGACGCGATCGGAGAACCCGAGCTCGGTGACAAGGTGATCAAGAGCGGTCGCACCACCGGCATCACCCACGGTCTGGTGCGTCGTGTCGATGTGATCGCCAAGATCACGTATCGAGGGGTCGGCACGAAGTCCATCGGTGGGTTCGAGATCGGACCCGACCCGAAGCATCCGGCAGCCGACGGTGAGATCAGCAGCGGCGGCGACTCTGGAGCGGCGTGGATGTTCCGATCCGGAACCGGCGCGGCGACCACCGTCCTGGCCGGTCTGCATTTCGCCGGCGAAGCCAACGGCAACTCCGATGAGCACGCGCTGGCGTGCCTGCCGCAGTCCGTCTTCGAGAAGCTGGGTGTGACCCTCACCCCGCCGGCCTCGGAAGAGTCGGTCGCGGCCGTCGGTTACGACCCGAACTTCCTGTCGACGCCCGTCCCCCTTCCCGAAGTGACGGCCGAGGTGAAGCCCGACATCGCGAAGGCGAACGACGGGTCCGAGGTGCTGCACTACACGCACTTCTCGCTGACGATGCGCAAGTCGCGTCGGTTCGCGGCCTGGGTGGCGTGGAACATCGACGGCGGATCCATGAAGAAGCTCAGCCGGAAGAACATCGACTTCGTCAAGGACCCGCGTCTGGCTGCGGACGCTCAGGTCGGCAACGAGCTGTACCGGGCGAACCGACTCGATCGTGGCCACCTCGCACGACGCGCCGACCTGCTGTGGGGCAGCACAAGCGAGGCGAAGAAGGCGAACACCGACTCGTTCTTCTACACCAACATCACCCCGCAGATGGACGACTTCAACCAGAGCGCCCGCGACGGCGTCTGGGGCAAGCTCGAGGACGCCGTCTTCGCAGACGTGGACGTCGACGATCTGAAGGTATCGGCGTTCGGCGGCCCCGTGTTCGCGGACGACGACCGCGAGTTCCGGAGGGTGAAGATCCCACGCGAGTTCTGGAAGGTGCTCGTATTCGTGGAGAACGGCGAGCTCAAGACCCGAGGCTTCCTGTTGAGCCAGAACCTCGACCAGCTCGAGGTGCTCGACCTCGACGAGTTCCGGGTCTACCAGGTGCCGTTGACCGAGATCGAACAGCGCGCACTGCTGCGGTTCCCGCAGACGTTGCGTGATGCGGATCTGCAGGTCGCGGCGGAGGCGATCACCGAACCACTGGATTCGGTGGCAGCCATCCATTGGTGACGACTCAGCCGATGTGAGGACGCGTGAGGCATGTCCGCGGAGTCGTGACGATTCCGACCGATGCACCCACCACGACGGCGCGGGTCGTGGTGGAGGTCAGGGACGTGTCGTACGCGGACGGGACTGCGCCGGTGCTGGCGAGTATCGCGATGGAAGGCATTCCAGTACGGCCCGGCGGACGTATCCCCTTCGTACTCGATGCACCGGAAGTGCCTGCTGCAACCGCACTGTCGTTGCGTTGCCATGTCGACCTCGTCGGTGACGGGACGGTCGCGGTCGGCGACCTGCTGTCGACCCGGTCGATACCGGTGCCGGTGACCGGCGACGCCGGTCCGCTCACAGCGCCGGTCGACGTGGTCACCTGACGATTCTGCGATCACAACCTCTGCGGGAGAAGGCCATCGGATCCCGTACCGAACGAATCGACTCCCGACCGGGACGGTTCGCACCCCACGGAAGGAACACATCCCATGTCCATCGACGAAGCACCACTCACCCACGCCGAGGACTACGGCGACACCGGCGAGTATCAATCGGGACCGGTCGCCGGCACGGCCGTCGTCCACACCGCCGACGGTGATCGGGAAGTTCAATACGCCGATGTGGACGGCCTGGCCGTGTTCGAAGGCGACATCGTGCTGGGTACGGTCGAGGAGGTCGCAGCCCAGGCCGGTCCCGAGGGGATCGGCATCACGGGAGCTCACCTGCGCTGGCCGAACGCGACCGTCCCGTTCGAGGTCGACCCCGCATTCCCCAACGCCCAGCGCATCACGGACGCCGTGGCGCACTGGACCGCCAACACCCGAATACGGTTCATCGCGCGTGCGGGACACGCAAACTTCGTTCGGTTCCGTCCGAGCACAGCGAGCCGGTCACCGGTAGGTATGCGCGGTGGTCGTCAGGACATCGAGATCGCTGCCAATGCTCCTGTCGGCACCGTCGTCCACGAAATGGCCCACGCGTTGGGACTTTGGCATGAGCAGAGCCGCGAGGACCGCAACAATCTCGTCGAGATCCGTTTCGCGAACATCGATCCCGCCAATGCGCACAATTTCGACCAGCACATCACTGACGGTGACGACATCGGTGCCTACGACTTCGGTTCCGTCATGCACTACTCGGCGACAGCTTTCAGCACCAACGGGCAACCCACCATCGTGCCGAGAGTCCCGCTGCCGCCCGGTGTGGTGATGGGGCAACGGAACAGCCTGTCGCGCGGCGATATCACCGCGGTGCACATGCTGTATCCGGATTGGTCGGGCATCGGTGACCGATGGCGCAACATCGGCGGCGTCTTCCCGCCAGGGGCACCGCTGTCCGTCACCTCACGTGGCGCCGGCAACCTCGATGCGTTCATCACGGGCAACGACGGTCGCGTCTATACGTCGTGGTGGTACCAGGGCAACGACTGGTCGGGTGTCGGCGATCGATGGCGGAACATCGGTGGCGTCTTCCCCAAGGGCGCTCCCGTCACCGCGATCGCGAAGTCGTCGAACAGCATCGACCTGTTCATCACCGGCAACGACGGCCGCGTCTACACCTCATGGTGGTACTACGGCAGCGACTGGTCGGGCCTGGGCGACCGCTGGCGCTCCATCGGTGGGTTCTTCCCTCCGGGCGCACCCATCTCGGTCACCTCGCGGAGTCCCGGCAATCTCGATCTGTTCGCCACTGGAAACGACGGACGCGTCTACACCTCATGGTGGTACCAAGGCGGCGACTGGTCCGGCATCGGCCACCGCTGGCGCAACATCGGTGGCGTGTTCCCGAAGGGCGCGCCGGTCACCGCGATCGCCAAGTCGTCGAACAGCATCGACCTGTTCATCACCGGCAACGACGGCCGCGTCTACACCTCATGGTGGTACCAAGGCGGCGACTGGTCCGGCATCGGTGACCGCTGGCGTTCGATCGGCGGTTTCTTCCCTCCGGCCGCCCCTGTCGCGGTCACGTCGCGCAGCGCCGGCAACCTCGACGCGTTCATCACGGGCAACGACGGTCGCGTCTACACCTCGTGGTGGTACCGAGGAGGCGACTGGTCGGGCCTCAACAACACGTGGAGGAACATCGGCGGTGTCTTCCCGAGAGGTGCGCCGGTGAGCGCGGTTGCCAAGTCCCGCGACAGCATCGACCTCTTCATCTGCGGCAATGACGGACGTGTCTACACGTCGTGGTGGTATCAGGGCGGCGACTGGTCCGGCATCGGCGACCGCTGGCGCAACATCGGCGGGGTCTTCCCGCCCGGTCGCAAGGTGACGGCAATCGCGCGTAGCGCCAAGAATCTTGACGCGGTCATCTGCGGCAACGACGGTCGCGTGTACACGTCGTGGTGGAAGGGTTCGTAGTCCAGAAGGCCCGACGCCTGCCTCCGGGCCGCTGGCGCCCGTGCAACTCTCGCGCGCTGAACCGAGGCTCGCCCTGCGTGTAGTGCGGGCAAACCCCGGTTCAGCGCGCGAGGAAGCCCACAGCACTCCCCTATCGCCTACATATCGAATTCGGGTTCGAGTTCGATCATTGCGGGCCGCTCGTCGTCCCTGTCTCCGTTCGGATCCGCCCCACAAACAGTGGCCAAACGTCACGATGCGGCTCGCCCATGCTTGAGCCGAGCAATAGATCGCTCTCACGTCGCAGGACATCTTCGATGAACGATTCGGATTGACAGAAGAACCGCATCGACCGAGCGCTCTCACCGCACGACCTCCGGTTCGGACTTCGTAGCGCGAAAGCCTCACGGCTCGAGCGGCGGATATTGTGCCGGGATGAGCTACGCGGCACTTGATCCTCTCGACGTCGCCGGTCGCGTCGTGCAACTCCTCGAAGCCGGTCGCCGCAATTCCACGTACAAACTCGCGACTGTCATGGCACTCGTCGACATCTGTGTCGAGAACACCGCTGCTCCCGACGGGAGTCTCACCGTTCCAATCGACGAGATCGCGCACCGGATCATCAGCTATTACTGGAATCAAGTTCGGTCGTTCCACCGCCACGGACGACTCGTTCAGGTCCGGCGCGGACGTTCGATCCCGGATCGCATCGCAGAGGTCCGAGATATCCTGATATTCGATGGGCTTCGCACCGCGGAGGCAGCTCGGGAGTCCGCCCATCCGGTCTATCGACGACTCGTTCGCTCCCTACGGCTGACGATCGCGCAACAACCGCTCACGCATCTTCAGACCGTCCCCCACAGCGCTACCCGCGACGAGTTCTTGTACGACGCGGCGGGCTTTCACAAGAAGATGACCATGAGTGACGTCGACCGGATCGCCGTCATCGTGCTGCGCCCAAGTGTGCCCGAGGGGCTACGCCGCACATCCGTGCTGCTCAGAACCTTCGTCCGCTCCGTATGGGCGCACGATGTCATCGATCTCAACCGCGCCGAACTCGATGCCGAGGACGTCGACGGCTTTCTCTTCGGCACCGACCGCACCGCGCTGCGTGCTCTCGTCGACCCGCTCCGTGACCTGCAGTCGGGTCGCTGCTTCTACTGCGACGGTCGTCTGCACTCCGAAGTCCACATCGATCACGTGGTGCCGTGGTCGATGATCCCCATCGACGGTGTTGCCAACCTGGTGGCAACCGACGCGCGATGCAACCTCGACAAGTCAGCCAGCATCCCGGTGCAGGACCATGTGACGCGAGCCCTGGAACGACAATTCTTGGCCGACGTTTCCAGCCTCACCCGGATCCCGGTTCTGCACAAGCGGACGGCGTCGGCCGCTCACGGCGTCTATGCGGCCTTGCCTGCCGGCTCGTTGCTGTGGAGATCGTCCGGTACGTACCAGCCGCACTCGCCCTGAACGAGTTGCGGCAACCCTCACCGATATAGTTCTGTCTGCGGCCCGACGGACTTCCGCTGCGATGAGCAGCCACGGACATGCCCCCACCCGCACGAGTGGATTCGTGCTGCCTTGGGGACCTGACTGTGACGCTGCTTCGTACTACCGCCCGCCGGATCGTCGACCTCGATCGTCCCGAATCGCTCGCGGAGCAGTTGTTGGAACAGATGCTGTTTCGCACGGGACGACGCGCCGGAGAATCCGAGCAGAAGTCCTGGGCACGGAGCCTGCCCGTTCTCGCTCGCGACCTCGTCGACGCCGGGTTGGACGACGTCGAGATGCTGCTCGAATATCACCTTCCTCTGACGTCCCAGCGTGCCGACGTCGTCCTGGCAGGGACGCATCCGCAGACCGGTGCGGCCTCGTATGTGATCGTCGAGTTGAAGCAATGGTCGGCAGCCCGCCGGTACGAGGACAACCCCGAACTTGTCGAGGTAGCCGGGATGCCGGGAGGGCCGAAGCTGCACCCGGCCGCGCAGGTGAAGGGGTACTGCGACTATCTCGTGGACTTCGCCCGCACGGTGTCCGATCAACCCGACGCCCTTGCCGGTGTCGCCTACCTCCACAACGCCACCGATCAGAGTGCCGTCGCCGATTTGCGTTCCTATCCGATGAGCGTCACGGGACGCATGTTCACTGCCGCCGAGCGCGGAGACATGATCGCGTTCCTTCGGAGTCGTCTCGCCCCTGCGCCCGGCTATTCCGCCGGCGACGCTCTGATGAAGTCGGCGATCGCCCCCTCCCGGCAACTCCTCGAGGTTGCCGCCGCAGAAGTACGCGACCGCCCCCAGTTCCATTTGCTCGGAAACCAGCAGCTCGCCGTCGACCTCGTACTTCACGAGGTCGAACAGTCACGTGCCGCCGATCGCAAGCGCGTCATCATCGTCACCGGCGGTCCCGGCAGCGGTAAGAGCGTGGTGGCGTTGTCACTGCTCGGCGAGCTCGCGCGGCGCGGACGAACCGTCCTACACGCGACCGGGTCTCGATCGTTCACGCAAACCCTCCGGAAGGTTGCGGGGCACCGTGCGCCGCGCGTGCAGAAGATGTTCAAGTACTTCAACCAGTTCATGACAGCAGATCGAAATGGGTTGGATGTCCTCATCCTCGACGAGGCCCACCGCATTCGCGAAACTTCCGTAGACCGCTACACCCGAGCCGAACTCCGCACAGACCGACCGCAGGTCGACGAACTCATCGCGGCCGCGCGCGTCCCTGTCTTCCTTCTCGACGAGCACCAGGTGGTACGCCCCGGAGAGATGGGGTCTTTCGCCCAGATCGAACGTTATGCAGCCTCACTCGGCCTCGAGACGCAGCACATCCATCTGGGAGAACAGTTCCGCTGCGGGGGTAGCGAAGAGTATCTGCTGTGGGTGAAACGGCTGCTCGATCTGGAGGACGGAGGGCCGTTCGAGTGGAAGGGCGACCCGCAGTTCACCGTTCGTGTTGCGGACAGCCCTGAAGAGATGGAACATTTCCTCTCCCAGCAGCGGGAGCGCGGATACTCGGCGCGGATGACGGCAGGCTACTGCTGGCCGTGGAGTAATGCGGACAAGGCCGGAAATCTGGTTCCCGACGTTCGGATCGGCAGCTGGGCGCGTCCGTGGAACAGCAAGAGCGACCGCCGGGTCGGCGACGCTCCCCCAGCAGCGTTGTGGGCTACCGAGGATGGCGGCTTCGGCCAGGTCGGTTGTGTCTACACCGCCCAGGGTTTCGAATACGACTGGAACGGAGTCATCCTCGGACCTGATCTGGTCTGGCGTAACGGACGATTCACCACGGTCCGAGAGGCCAACCGCGATCCGGACTTCAAGAACCGCACGCGAATTTCCGACGTGCGCTTCGACCGGTTGGTCCGCAACGTCTACAAGGTGCTGCTCACCCGCGGAATGATCGGCACCGTCATCTACTCGACCGACGCCGAAACGCGCGACGCGCTCCGCGCACTGATCGCCGACTGACACCATCTACTTCTGGATAACGGGTCAGGGCAACGGGTTCGTCGCGTATGCACGAGCAACTTCCGGCCTCTACGAAATCACTCCCAGCGCGCCGCCCGCACATTGGAGCGACGTTCGGACCGGCGGCTACACCCACCGATTCGAGTTCGACACACTCAGTGAGGACGTAGTTTCATCGCCCACCTGGGCTCAACTACAGAAGTTGCTCGGGAGGAATCTCGCGGCGCAGGCCGGAGCCAACCAAGTGTCCGACCCATCTGCCGAGAGTCGCTTGCGCTCTCTGTTCGGCCCGGAAGCCGATCTTGCTTTCGCCCACTTCCCCGTCATCGATGTGGAGCTACCAAGCAGCCTCCCGACATACGAGAAGGGCGACGACGTCCGTAAGCGCGCTCAACGAGCTATTGCTGTGCGATACGGTCAGCCCAAGTTCCGTCGCGCATTGCTGGCAGCGTATGAACGTCGTTGCGCAGTTACGGGATGCGACGTCGAGGCGGTCCTGGAAGCAGCCCATATCGACCGCTACTTCGGAGAGCACAGCAACCATGTGACCAATGGTCTGCTCCTCCGCGCCGACCTCCACACTTTGTTCGACCTGCAACTGTGGACGGTGCGCAGCGACCTCACCATCGAAGTGGCTCCCCAACTCGCGGGCAGCGAGTACGCCGCACTGGCCGACAAGGGACGCTGTGGCAATCGGCCGGCATCGAGAAGCGTGCAGCTGGATCCGATCGGCTCCCTAACTCCGGGAGAAATACTCGATGACGACGACGCAGAGATGTCGCGGCCCGCGTGGGCATGTAAACCGTTGCGGTGAAGCGACTTCGAAGATTCTCCTTGCGCGCACATCCAGAGGAGTGCCAAGATCTCAAGATCGTCACCGATCCGCGTGGCGTCACAATTGAAGAAGGCCCGCCAGGAGCGGCAACTCCCGACGGGCCGGGTGTCCGACTAGTTAGGAGTCGAACGTGGGCCAGAATACCCTGGCTGGCGGCGTGCGTCGTGGACCGCGCCTGGCCAGCAACTTCACCATCCTCAGCAACGCCGTCATCAACGACGAGCGCCTGTCCTTCCGAGCACGCGGTGTGCTCATCTGGTTGCTGTCCAAGCCGGACGACTGGCGAACCCGGTCCGACTCGATCGCCGGCCAGTCACCGAAGGAAGGTCGCGACGCCATCCGCTCTGCCCTTCGTGAGCTTGCCGAACTCGGCTACCTCATTCGAGAGAAGATTCAGAACGAGCGTGGCCAGTGGATCACCATTCAGACGATCTACGAGGAGCCGCACGTCCAGCCGGGGCCTGAAAATCCGACCCGCGGCAGCGCGGACATCGGAGAGCCAGGCGGTCTTTTAAGTACTGATTCACCAAGGACGGAAACCAACCGCACGTCCCGGGTCTCGAACGCATCGCACAGTCCCGAGGTCGCCCGTTTGGCGGCGGCATGTAAGCAATCCGGACTGACAGCCACGTTCGCGTACCTCAGGCCGGATGCCGTAGCAGCGATCGAAGCGTTGATCGCGACGCACGGTGTCCCGACGCTGGTGGCGGCAGCGAAGGCGGCACACCGCGCGAGCGATCCGATGCGATACGCGCACGCGTGGCTACCGATGTGGCAGGGACTGTCCGTTCCACGGATCCGACCGGCGAAGTGCGGAGCGTGCGACGAGTACGGGTGGCTACCGGACGACGAGCACGGCAGGGCGGTGAGGTGTCCTTGCCGAGCACGTCAGGCGGCGTGAGGGGGCAACGGACGACTCCGGTCGTGTCGCAAGCTGTTCAATCGGTTCCGGCAGCGAACGTCCCCGGCGTTCGTCCGGATCCTCGATCAGCCCGCCAGTCGCCGACGCCCTGAAGCTGCCGGCCCCACCGGACCGATGGGCGGTGCCGAAATGCGCTTTTTGGCACCGTGCTGCTCGAGCCAGAAACTGTCCCCGATGTCTGCCACGGTCGACACCCAGCTCGCAGCCTGCTGCAGCCCCCTGATCCGAATCCATTTCTGAGTGTCGGGAGGCAACGGGTCGACGATGTCACCGGGTTGCTGCATAGCCATGCCGGCATACCGCGATATCGCGCCACCCCGCTGACCGACGAATACGTGAGGGTAGACCTCACACACCAGTTCACGACCTGAACGGAGATAATGGGAAGCCCGCACCTCGAACTCCACCGTCCGCTTATCCCACGACCTCAAACGGCCCTCGACGTCGAGGAGAGCGTCCGTCGCCGACCCAGCCGGCAGAGACCAGCGACAGCGACGCCGCTGCGCGATCCGCTCTTCGGCCTGCCGGTCACCCCGGAGCATTTCGACCCAGTCGGCCGCAACCTCGACAACGTCATCCTCGACGACGAAGATGTCGTCTTCCTCTCCGGACTCGATTGCGGCAACGTCGACCGGCACGTCCGCCCAAATTCTCGCCGCCCCGCCCCCTGTCCAGAACACCCGTCCCGTTTCATCGACGAAGACGTCGGGATGCACCTCACACGCCCGTACCCCTGTGGACGTCACCGCATGGGTGGCGCGCACCTCAAACACCATCCCTTACTGTCTCCTGTCTATCTTCTGAAGGTCCACGAAATTCCGTAGGTCGAAGTTCTAGGCATTCGAGCGCCTCAGAAGGAAGCCACAGATACGGCCCGCGCGTTAGGCTTTCATCGACTCCGCCATTGTTCCTGGTGCAGCCTCAACCACTCACTCTGCTTCGAGTCGAATTCGATGTCCACGCGACTGCCGTGGAGTGCTTCGTAGGCGGGATAAGCACGAATATCTTCGGCAATGTCGACGATACCTGCACCGTCAACGACGAGAAGACCCATGTCGAACAACTTGTGGATATCCCGCCGCATCAGCAGCCCACCCTGGTCTACCGACTTACCTGGCACTGAGTAGATGTCAAGACGACACGCTTCCAACACAGCTTCGGGTGCGGGACCTGTTACTGCGCAACGCGGCCCGTACTCTGCAAGAAGTCGGGCGCGCATCGAGGCTCGTGCTGTGCGCACACGAACCGGACCAACCCTGGTATTCCCGGCGGACTGCGCCGACAGTTGTTCAATCGTCTCGTCGAGGATCCGCAAAGGATCCCCGTCGGTGGCAGACCGCAATGCCCTTCGGAACTCTTCGAACTTGAGTTTGCGAAAACTGTTCTGCTCCCGCGGATACACGCAGAGCGATCGCAGGGACTTTCCGTCCAGTACACCTTCGAGGTCGATCCATGCCTGGTCGTGGCTGCCCCGGTAGGTAGTGACATTTTTCTTGCCGTAGACCGGTTCATCGAACTCAGCACGGCAGTCATCGCAACGGAAAACAGGAAGTTTGTGCTTCCTCGAAACGACATTGGATCGACCACAGTGCGGGCACTTGGATGTTGTTTTGGTCCCCGTCCCCGTCTCGATCCGATCGATCACGGAAACTCCGAGAAGGTACTCGTCCCAGATCACGATGACGTCGCCGACACCAACTTCCTGGTGATGCACCACCGAACTGTCCCAACTGTAGTGGGACGCAGGATTGTCGTCGTACTTGTCGTTGCCCACGATACGTCGATAGTCGGCTTGCTTGGACTGCGCCAGCCAGGCCGTGACTTCTGATCGAATTGACACTCCACTACTTCCTTCGACGCGTGAGGATCGCAGCCTCAACGCTGCGGTTACCGAACGAACAGTTCTAGAGAGTCTGTCTAGCTTCTCCGGCCGTCCACTACGATCTCGTTCGCTTGATCTGCAGCAACGACCGTGTACTGGATGAGGTCACGTTTGTTCCTGACGGACTCATCGGGTACGCGGAGCGACATCAATCCGACTACGTCACTGCGCCCGATATCGACATTTTCGTTGTCGTTTGCTATGTCTGCGACGAGCGAGATGACGACCACACCACGAGTCTTACTTTGGCCGAGCACCGGCACCGGCAGCCCTTCCGGAATAGGCTCAGCAGCGAGAATGTTTCTCTTGTTTTCACCCGTGAAGTCGATACGCGGTGCAGATCGTCGAGCACGTTTGAAGACGGGAGCCTCCAGCCCCAATTCGCTGATCCAGAGCCTCCGGCCAGCGTCTGTCTTCCGTTGCGGCCAGATAATTGCCCAATCCACGATCCGCTTCTTCCCCATCGCTGACGCAATGAACTTCCGCAAGGGCTCGATGACGGACGCGTAGTCAGGATGCCAAGTGTGCCTATCGAAGTAGCTCAGGAACTCCTCGGCGGATATCAAGCCAATCTTCGCCGGCTGGACGCTACGCACGCCGTCCGCCACATACGGGAGATCGACTGCACTCGTCGTCTTCGCCAAGAGCGGGATGATGACGTTCGCGAGATTCGATTGATTTTCGCCCTTTGCACTTCGCGGCGGTATCGACGACAACTGATGGAACGAGCCGACCGACGCGCGTGCGGCGATCACGGCGTTGAACATCTTGTTTCGTGCAGTCGGCCTGAGCCACGGGAGATGCTGACTGACGAGCGGTGGGATCTGCCAAGGCTCGACGATCGGTTTGCCTTCCTCGTCCAGCCCTTCGTACTTGGCGAGTTCGTCGCGGAATGCTTCTTCGTCGAGCAACAGAGCTTCGAACGCTTCGTACAGGTCGACGGTTTCGTCGCGTCGGATGTAGAGGCGCACAAGGTCGCGATACCCGTCCCGGAAACCGAACCACCTCCCCGCCTGCATCAGAGTGTCAGCCTGTCCGGCCTTCCGTCGGAAGTAGGATATGGTCAGCCCCTCGACGGTAAACCCCCTGCTCAGCTTTGTCCCGCCGACGAGTACGCGCCATACCTTTCCCGCATCGAAGTCCAGTGCTTCCTGCTGGTCTTGGATGCTCTTGTCCGAATTTACGACCAGGACCGGTACCGTTCCTGCACTCGTCATCTCGGCATATGCCGCTGCCACATATGGCTTGAGATCATCAAAAGTTCCTGGTACCGCGCCATCCTTGCGCGCCAGCATCACAGGGTGGAAGTCGCTGTCGAAGAGAGCTTTCAGACGCGCCAACCCCGCGCTCGACGTGAATTTACCTTTGCCCCAGAGAGACTCTACGAGATCAGCAGCTTCGCTGTGGGTGGCGTTGCTCGTATGTTCGTGAACGAGCATTGTGTGATGCCGATACTCCCTAGGCTGCCCAACCTCGGGGTGTGCTTCGCGGAACTTCTTGATAGCTCCACTGAGAACCCAGGCGTCGAGTGCACGGGCGAGCTCTGATGTTCGCCGTGCTTGATCACTGTCGGGATCACCTTGAAGAGATCTGACATACGCGAGTTCGTTCGAGGTCGCGACGGTCTTCTTCCTCGCCTCCCAGTCAGGTTCGATGTCGTGGAACTCTTGAACCCCCATATAGTCCTTGGGCCGCGGAAGCGATAGGACGAAGTTCGACGGGAACAAATCGCGAACGTCGTCTGGGTCGATGAATACGTTTGCAAACGGAGTCGCCGTATAACCGACGTACTGCGCGCGTGGAACGATTTCGAGGATCTCGGTAATCAGATTATTGATCGTGGTTCGCGCAGTCGACTTCTTCGGATCCTTTGTATTCACAGAAGCCAGATCTGACTCATCATCGATGACCAGCGCAGGAAGCTCATCGAGCATGTTTCTCAGTGGCTTCAGATCTTTGATCAACTTCTTGAGTGGTGCCTGGTTCTTCTTCACCACGACCACGTACGCGTCGGTATGGAAGAGGTTTTCCTCCGCGTTGAGCGGTTTCGTCCGATCGTGGCGCTCATACCGCAACTGGGACATACCCTGCGGAAGACTTTTGTAATCGGAACCATGTGTCGTGACCCGTCGGATCCGCGCGACTCCTGGTTGATTGAGAGCCCGCTCGGTGTGACGAACGAAGCGATCATTGATCCAGTCTTCGTCGTTCTGGTAGTCGAGGCCTTTCGCGACGTCAGGGTCCTTAGGGTCCTGGCCTGCCAGTACGTTCTCGACGCCCATGAGTTCCATATCGATGCGGCGTTGGGTCTGCGCCCGAAGAATTTCGATCGTTCCAGTCATGACCACGACGAGTCGGTATCCGGCGTCGATCGCCTTGGCGATGACGCCTGTAAAATTCGCGGTCTTTCCACTTTGGACGTAGCCGACCACAAGGCCTTTGGTTTGCTTGATCTCCGGGCGGGTCGGATCCGCCAGTCTCTCGACGATTTTGTTCGCGCTTCGTTCGAGATCGGTGATCGAGTCTGTGGGCCAGTTCTTCACCTCATGCAGGTAATTCTTGTAGTCATCCCAGTACATACTTCCGCGTTTGGTTCGCGCTTCGTCGTACCAAGGCTCGAAATCCGTTGAGATGACCACGGTTCCTTCACGGTGGATGGGTACACACGAATTTATGACGTCCCCGGCGTTCGTCGACAGCCCCAGGGCCGCGATGACTGCACGACGACGCTGCTCTGTTCCGGGGTAGGTTTGGACACCCTCCGAGTCCAATATGTTGAGCTTGTCACTCCCGTCCCATTCTGCAAGGGCTAGGCGTAATGCTATGAGTGCATTGTTGTGACTCGGCGCGTTCTTGATGAAGTCGACGAGCTCCGGTTCGGTAATGCGACCGTTGTAGAAAAACCCGATCGCAGGAATCAGCGGACGAGGCTCCTGGTTCGCCAGGGCGTGGAGTACGTTCTTCAGAGCATCTGACCACTCAGGCTGCACGGATAGATCGATCACTAACTCTCCTAGTGTGCGTTGATCGGGAACGCTCCGTGAAGCGGCAATACGGAATTTGTAGCTTTCGGGTGCTTCTCGACGGTGGTCGGCGATCAGTCTTTCGCGCCCTCGCGCATAGCTTGCTCGAGTTCGACGGCTTCACCGAGGATCGCTCCCCACAGCGCGATGTTGTCCTTGTCTTTCGGTCCGAGGTGCGCACCCTCGAAGACTTGATGCGTGAGAAGGAAGAGCAGCGATTTCAGCACCGGCGAGTCGTTCATGCTCCCGCCTTCCGGAGCGAAGAGAGGTCGGTATCTCTGATTGATCCAGAGCGTCTGTTCCTTGAAGTCGACATCGATGAATTCGCCGCGTGGAAGCCTCTTCCACAGGATCTTCAGGTTTTCTCCACGCTTGAGAGGGAGCTCGGCTTTGATCGCGCGTCGCAGGCCAGGCGCAAAGCCTCGGTCCGGGGAGATCACGGGCTGCCTTCTTCGGCTTCTCTTGCTACCTTCGGCATACGCGGTCTCGGCGTCGGTGAGGTACCGGTCGAAGGTCGTTCCGTCTTTCGACTTGGCTACGGCGAGTGCTGCTTTGAATGCAGGCTCGAAACGCAGTCCCGACTTCTCGGGGTTCATCGTAAGGAAGGTGCCGACGGCGTTCGGGTCGTCGATGACTACCCGCGCAAGTTGCCGCTTCATCGACTTCGATGCCATGTTGGACCAACCGCCGATCTGCAGCAGACGGTCGTTCCTGTAAATGTAGAACCCTTGGAAGTGCTGGCCCTGCTCGCCGAAGATGCGGAAACCGGGAACGTCGCGCTTGGCTGGCCAGATGTGGCAGGTGACCTGGACTTTTTTCCCTGCCACGTCGGCCACCAGTGTCTTCGGATAACCTGGCCTGCCTGAAGTGGGATACCCGAACGGGTTTACGGGGGCGACCGGTGTGCCGATTCCGTCGGCGGCATCGAGCTCGTCCACGAGGATCTCGATGCGCAGCGCCCCACTGGATATGAGGCGATGAAACGTGACACCAAGGTGCTGACGGATGGTGCGTTCGATGTCAGCCATCCAGATCTGGGCCTCTTCACGGTTGGAACCGCTGTAGACCCCATCGCGTAAGGCAGTCCACACCACGCTGGTCCCCCGCTTCGACCCCACGATGTGGTCGCGACGTCTGGCGGCGGCACTGGCGGCGCGTTGAGTCAATCGCTCACACGAGTAGTCCCTAGCGAAATCGTCACGTCGGATACGACGACCGACGGCTTGCGATCCTTCGGACAGCGACCACACCGTCAGGACATCGCTGTGGCTGAGGGACGCCGCCTTCATCCCGATTCCGAAGTGACCAAGATCGCTCCCGCCGTACTCGCGGCGGTGACCGAGCGTCATGGACTTGTCAATTTCGGTTTCGCTCATTCCTCGGCCGTTATCCACAATCTCGACCTGTACGAGGTGGTCCTTCTTGGTCAGTAGCCGAATCACCACGCGATCGCTATTCGCGTCGACGCTGTTGTCGACGAGATCGGCGATTGCCGATGGCAGGGTGTGGTGTGCACCAAGACTTCTGACGAAACCTGCGTCCGGTTTGAGTTTGATTACGTCGACAACGTCATCTTCAGCCACGTCGCCCCCTCCTCGTGGTCTTCCCTGGCACCGTTCTTGCTGCGCGCCCGTTGTGGCTCGGACGTCACGTTTCCTCCGGCGAGTGAAGCCGTGTTGGTCGTCGCGGTAAGCGCCGTAAGGACGATGCGTTGGACAGTGCGAACGCCGCCGGCGAAGGTCCACACGCGGCCACCGTTCGCGCTCGCCTCAGGTGCGGTTCGAGCGCACAACCATATTCTTCGACAGGGCGTCGTTCCAGCGTCGGGCATTGCTCGATCAGTCGTCCTTCCATCGTGCGGAGCGCCCCGACGCGATACCGCAAGTGTCGAATAAGAGATAGCAGACAATCCGCGCCAAGCCAGCACAGGGAGGCGATTGGCATCGGTACCCCATCAACGTGAAGTCGCCTCACGTGGCACGGTGCTTCGAGAACCGAACAATTGGTACCCTCGCCTGCGAAACCTGCGCGACCCTAGTTCGGCCGCGATCGAACCGAGAAGTAGGCGGTGACGTGGCACAAGGCGATGACCGTTGGGTTGAGGTCTCGAAGTCGGCGTTTGCGCACGAGACCGACGGTCTGGCGATGCTCCGGTACATCGTGCCCAAGGCATCCCCATACCGTGCATGGACGAACTTCGAGTTCATGGACAACCACGGGCAGTGGCATGAGATCGACGCTTTGGTTCTTGGGCGCCGCCGGCTACACCTGGTCGAACTCAAGCACTACACCGGCGTCCTACAGGGCACAGAAACAAACTGGGTGCGCACGACCCTTGGCGGCAAGACACGTACGCAACGATCGCCACTGCTGCTCACTCGACGGAAAGCGCAGCGCCTTGCGACGCGTATCCAGGAGGAAGCGCTCAAGGTCGCGAAAGAGGCCGGCCTCAACGTCGGAAAGGTGCAACGCGCGCTCCCGTTCGTGCAGGAATCGGTGTTTCTACACGGAGCCCCTTTCAAGGCCGACATGCCGGACCTGGCGAAGTCTAGCCTGTTCGGTCCGGACGGGTTCGAGGACGAGACCGGTCTGCCCGGCATCTCGACCCGGTTGCTGGAACCACCCACCGAGACCAAGCGGGTCGACGAGGATCTGTCGGTCATCATCGCCCTCGCATTGAAGAATCTGGGTATCGCCCGCCGCACAGAACGCGACGCAGGGTCGTGGACGATCACCGGCACTCCCCTGGCCAGTGGCGACGACTGGCAGGAATGGGCGGCCACCCACAAGGGCACCGAAGAACGCGCACGTGCCCGCATCGTTTCGTTCCATCGCGGCACCCCGGTGCAGGCCCGCGCGGCTTCGCACCGGCGGATGCAGCGGGAGTTCTCGCTGCTCTCCTCGCTGCGCCACGACGCGATCGTCGCGCCCCGCGATCTGGTTCAGGACGACGACGGCAACACCGTCATCGTCTACCCGGACATCCCCGGTTATGAGCCACTGGACCTGGCACTTGCAACGCGCACGCTCACCGCGGAGCAGCAGCTGCTGATCCTCACCCAGACCGCCGAGGCCGTCGCCTACGCGCACCGCAACCACGTTGCGCACCGAGGTTTGGGGCCGAGCACCGTGCTCGTCCACACCGATGCTCTCGATCGAGGCGAGGTGCGTGTGCGCCTCGCCGACTGGTCGTGGGCCGGCCGCGTGCACACCGGCGATACCCGGTCGGCGACGATGCTCGGCACTGCGGTCGCGCCGGGTAGCGCCCCGGCAGACGCGGTGTACCAGGCGCCGGAGGATCGGTGGGCTCCGGATGCCGACCGGCTGGCGCTGGACGTGTTCTCCCTCGGTGCGCTCGCCTACTACCTACTTTCGGGTGGGCAAGCCCCGGCCCGCGACAGGTCCTCGCTGCTCGAACGGCTGCGTCTCGAACAGGGTCTGGATCTCGCGGCATCGGGCGGCGGGTTCGTCGATGAGACCTTGCGCGCGTTGGTGCTGCAGGCAACGGCTCCGTCGGTGTCGTCGCGTATGAAGACGGACCGCAAGACCGGCCGTCCCGAGTTCGGAGCGCAACAGTTCGTCGCCGCGCTCTCCGACTACCGCCACAATCGGTTGGCCACGTCCGAGATGCCGGAGGTGGATCCGCTCAACCCTGCTCCGGGGGCCCTCCTCGGGGGCCGCTTCGACGTCGTGCGGGTACTCGGAGCCGGTTCGACTGCACGTGGTGTGCTGGTCACCGACCGGGAGCACGACGACCGACTCCGGGTCCTCAAGGTGGGTCTCGACGATGCGGCCACGGAACGGCTGCACGACGAGGCGCTGGTGCTTAGTGAGCTCGCCCGCCAGTCCCCGCCGGTACCCGGCGTGGTGGAGCTCATCGAGGGACCGATCGAGCTGGCGCACCGCACAGCGTTGCTGCTGAGCAACTGCGGCGAGCAGACGCTCGCGGACGTCGTTCGTTACACCCCGTTGGGTGAAGCGCAGTTGCGCACGTGGGGTAAGGAACTCCTCGACGTGGTGGTCGCGCTCGACGCGGCCGGCATCACTCACCGCGATCTCAAACCTTCCAACCTGGGCTTGGCAAAGCCCGAGGGGAAGGCCAAGGCGAAGGCCCGGCTCGCGCTGTTCGACTTCTCGTTGTCGCGCGCTCCCGTCGAGCAGATCGACGCGGGCACCCCGCCGTACCGGGATCCGTTCCTCGGCACCGGACTTCGCACCTCCTACGATTCGGCGGCCGAACGGTATTCGGCGGCCGTGGTGTTGTACGAGATGGCTACCTCCGGAACCCCTGTATACGGGGACGGTTTGAGCGATCCGCGTGTGCTCGACGACGATGTCTCCGTCTCGGCGGAGGACTTCACGGCCGGAGGCATGAGCGCCACACGTGCCGATGCGTTGGCGGAGTTCTTCCGGATCGCGTTGGCTCGCGACGTGAAGAAGCGGTTCGATACCGCGTCCGCCATGCGCGATGCCTGGGCCGCCGTGTTCGCAGCGCAGGTAACCGAACCGGCACCGGCGCGGAAGAAGAAGCGCACCCCGCCGTCCGGTTCGGAACCGGTGCAGCCACTCGGCTCCACCGCGACGTACACCTCGCTTGCAACGCTGGCAGACGAGTTCGCTCGCGCAGCAGCAACGAAACCGTCGGCTATCCGTCGACAGGTCGTGGAACTGGTTCTCGGGTCTCATCCCAACAGCACCGACGATCCGTTCATCACCTACCAGATGGTGGCGCCGCGTGCCGGTGTCTCCTCGGGTCGTATCGCCCAGATCTTCGGCGAGTTCCCGTCGCTGTGGGCGAAGAATCCGCAGCTCGCGGCGACGGTGGAGGACCTGTACGAGCAAATGGTCAGGCTGCTCGAATCGTCCGGCGGGGCCTCGACCCCTGATCTGCTTGCACAAGCGCTCGCCGGTGGTCTCCACACCGACGGAGTAGAGAACCCACAGCGGACGGCACTCGGTGTGCTACGGCTCCTGTTGGCGTCACCTCCCCGCGCCGAGAACGACGAGGAGAGCGCGGCCACTGCCGCAGTGCACATGGTGCGACGGCACGGTTCGGGCACCGTCGCGATGATCTCGACACCCTCGGTCTCACGCAAGCTTCCGGCGGTGCTCGCTGCGCGCGCCGAAGCGCTGGTGGACGACGCGCAGGCTCAGGGATCGTTGCTGGTCGCCCCCGCCGAGTCCGAGTCGGCATTGCGCAATGCCGCGGCAGCACTACTGGATGTCGCTGCCGGGGATGTGGAAATTCCGGGCCACGCTCTGCTGCGAATTGCTGCGGCAGCGTCGACGCAGGTCGCCTTGTCTTCTCGTGACGAGTTGCATGCGCGCTCGATGCCGGTCCTCGAGGCATTGCGCATGCTGCTGCGCGGTCTCTCCGCGGCAGATGCCTTCGGCCGGCCCGAACTGGAATCGCGTCTCGCGGCCCGTTTTCCTGCGTTGGCGAAGTCGCTGCCCCGCCGTCCGGAACTCGACGCGGTGGTGCTGTCGCTCGTACCGGACATGCAGTGGAACGAGCTGCGTGGTCGCTACGAGTTCGCGCAGGAGGAGGCCGCGGCGTCCTATGTTCCGACACGGCACACCCGCACCCCAGCTCCGGCGCACCGCGAGCACGGCACCTCCGATATCGAGTACCTCCTGACCTCGAGCGTGCAGGAACGAACGTTCCGGGCCCTCGGTGTGCCGTTGGGTATGTCCGACAGCGTGGCGGCGGCGCTGGTCGCGCGATTCGGCGCCACCCACATCGACGTGACGGAACTTCTTCTGAGTTCGCTGCGCTCGAAAGCCGCGGCCGCGGGCATCGACTGGAACATGATTCTCGCCGCTGATGCCGGTGCTGCCGCCGACCGCGAGGGTTTGAAAGGTTTCGTCGCTCAGGCAGTTCCGACGCTTGTCGAGGCGGTCTCGGCGGCGGGCGGTCCGGTGGTTCTCACCGATCTGTCGACACTCGCCGCATACGGACAACTCGACATACTCGGCAAATGGACCGATCTCACCACCCCGCCCTCGCACGCCGTGTGGGCGCTGGTGCCGCAACGCAACGAAGCGGGCGGTCGTCCCGGATCAAAGGTGGACGGCACGAGGCTGCCGATCAACAGCCCGGAACAATTCGCGCAGATCGACGATACAGAAGTAGCGGCGCTCCTCAGCGCGGCAGCACAGACCAAGGATTCGACAGTGAAGGAGCACGCCTGATGGCATTGGCCACGATCGCCGGAACCCAGTTGACGGCCGCACTCAAGCCGCAACTGACCCTGCTGGTCGATGACATGCGGGCACGGCTGAACGCCGACACGCAGGAACTCGAAAACTGGCGCACCACCCACCGCGAAGCAGTCCGTGAACAGCGCACCGCCACGTCATGGACCGACTGGTCCGAGGACCAGCTCACCCAGGCCGCCGTCGGCTGGCTGCTGACTTCCGTGTTCGTGCGGTTCTGCGAAGACAACCTGCTGCTCGGCGACACCGCGGTGTGGATCGCCGGCCCGACTCCCCTCCTGCGGCAGCGGGCGGTGGACGCCGAGAACGCCTTCTACCGCGAACACCAGGACTGCTCCTACCGCGAGTGGCTCGAGCAGTCTTTCGACGCACTGCGCCGCAACCCCGCCACCCAAGCCTTGGTCGACGAGCACGCCGCGCTCAACATCATCTCCCCGTCCTCCGACGCCGTACAGCAACTGCTCGGGTTCTGGCGCCGGACCGACGACGCGGGCGAGTTGGTGTGGTCGTTCCGCGACGAGAGCCTCTCGACGCGATTCCTCGGCGACTTGTACCAGGACTTGTCGGACTTCGCAAAGAAGAAGTACGCGCTGCTGCAGACGCCTGAGTTCGTCGAAGAGTTCATCCTTGATCAGACCCTCGAACCTGCGTTGAAGGATCGACCGCTCGAAGGCTTCAAGATCATCGACCCTACCTGCGGGTCAGGGCACTTCCTCCTCGGCGCTTTCGATCGGCTCGTGGAACGCTGGCACCGCCACGCCCCGAGCCTCGAGTTGCGAAGCCGCGTCGACAACGCGCTCGCCTCGGTCTACGGCGTAGACCTCAACCCGTTCGCGGTCGCGATCGCCAAGTTCCGACTCATCGTCGCAGCGATGAAGGCGTGTGACGAGCCGTCTTTGGTCCATGCGCCGAAGTTCACCCTCAACCTCGCGGCCGGCGACTCGCTACTGCACGGACCGGAGCAGGGCGGCAAGGAGGCATTCGACTTCGGCGATTCGGCATTCGATAAAGACGCTGTTGCTTCGGGTTTCACATACAGCACCGAAGACGCGAAAGTACTGCGACGCATCCTTGCACCGGGGCAGTACGACGCCGTCGTGGGCAACCCTCCTTATATCGTGGTTAGCGACAAGGCCCTCAACGCCCGTTACCGTGAGATTTACCATTATTGCAAAGGTCAATATGCACTGACTGTGCCATTCATGGAGAAGTTCTTCGACCTGGCCAAATCGGGTGAGCGCGCCGGCTGGGTCGGCCAGATAACCTCCAACTCATTCATGAAACGTGAATTCGGCGTTCCGCTCATCGAGGATTTCCTGAGCCGCAAGGATCTGCGTTTGGTCGCCGACACCTCCGGGGCATATATTCCCGGCCACGGTACACCCACGGTCATCGTCGTCGGCCGGAACCAATTTGCGGTTCACGCCACTGTCCGCGCTGCCCTCGGTATACAAGGCGAACCTGGCGCGCCGATCAATCCAGCTGAGGGTCTTGTATGGACGTCAATCGCTGATCATGTGGATTCTCCTGGTTACGAAGACCAGTGGATATCGATAACCGACCTTCCTCGCGAGAACCTCCGGATGCACCCGTGGAGTCTTAGTGGTGGTGGTGCAGTCGAAACACTCTCGGCGATCGACAGCGCAAAATTCGAAGTCGTAGGCACCGTAAGCGATGAGATCGGACGAACAACGGTAGTTGGAGAGGATGACGGATGGCTCTATCCGTACTCAACTGTGCGGCGGGCCGCAGGCACTCTTCCTTTCCGTCATTTTGTTACGGGCGAGGACGTACGCGATTACGTTATCGCCGCTCGCACATATGCTTTGAACCCCTACTCGGATCCAGCAAACTCTGTTCCAGTTGAGCAAGATTCGACAGTTGTTTCATTTCTGTGGCCGTTGCGAACACTACTGGCTGCACGAAAGGTCTTCGAGAAAACACTGTCCGAACGTTCCCTCCCGTGGTGGGTCCACCTTGAGAGTTACTCGCGCAAACTCCGCACACCACTCTCCATCACCTTCGCCTTCGTCGCCACCCACAACCACTTCGTCCTTGACCGTGGCGGCAAGGTGTTCAAGCAGTCCGCACCGGTGATCAAGTTGCCGGAGGGGGCGAGCGAGGATGATCACCTGCGGCTGCTGGGCACCCTCAACAGCTCGACCGCGTGCTTCTGGCTCAAGCAGAATAGCCAGAAGAAGGGTGGCGGCGGACATGGAGGCGGAGCTGCTGATCAACCCTGGTCACATACGTACGAGTTCACCGGCACCACCCTCCAGGACTTCCCGCTAACGAAGGAAGTCCCGCTCGAACGTGCGCGTTTGCTCGACACGTTGGCACGGCAACTTGCCGCACAAGAACCTACTGCAGCAATCCAAATCGTAGGCCCTACCCGCGCTGCCATCGATGCCGCGCGCACCGAGCACTCTCGCCTTCGTGCGTTGATGATCGCCGAACAGGACGAACTCGACTGGGAGGTCTACCGCCACTACGGGCTGATCGACGAAGATCTCACCCTGGCCGCCGGGCAGGCACCCGGAATCGCATTGGGTGAGCGTGCCTTCGAGATCGCGCTCGCCCGCAAGATCGCGGCCGGTGAAGCCGAAACCGAATGGTTCGCTCGCCACGGCTCGACTCCGATCACCGAACTCCCTAGGCACTGGTCTACCGAGTACCGGGAACTGGTCGAAAAACGCCTCGCCGCCATCGAATCCAATCCGTTCATACGATTGCTCGAGCGTCCCGAATACAAGCGCCGCTGGGCGGGTGATTCATGGGACGTGAAACTGCAGCGCGCCCTGCGGGATTGGCTGCTCGACAAACTCGAGGATCCGACTCTGTGGTTCACTCCGCACGGCACCCCGCTCCCCCGGTCGGTCAGCGAACTGGCCGGACATGCGGAAAAGAACCCCGAGTTCATCGAAGCCCTGGATCTCTGGGCAGGGCAGAAGGACGCACCCGTCACTGCAACTCTGGTCAAGCTGCTCTCCGACCAAGCCGTCCCCTACCTGGCTGCCCTGCGCTACAAGGAGTCCGGTCTGCGTAAGCGCGCCGAATGGGAAAGGGTGTGGGATCTGCAGCGCGACGAAGACGCCGGTCTGATCAAAGCTACCGACATCCCCGTACCGCCGAAGTACACCAGCGCCGACTTCCTCAAGTCCTCGTATTGGTCGCACCGCGGCAAGCTCGACGTACCGAAAGAACGGTTCATCCTGTATCCCGATGCCGGCCGCGATACCGATCCGACCCCGCTACTCGGATGGGCGGGCTGGAACCACGCGCAGCAAGGACTGGCGCTCGCCACCATTTACGCGATGCGCGAATCCGAAGGCATGGCACTGACTGCGTTGGTGCCCGTCGTTGCCGGCATCGCCGAGGTACTGCCCTGGGTCAGACAATGGCACTCCGGTGTCGACCCGAATCTCGGAGTCGATCTCGCCGAGTACCTGACCGCCCAGCTCGCCGAGAAATCCGCCGCTGTCGGTGTGCCGGTGCAAGATTTGCCGGCGTGGCGACCTGAGAAGAAGACCCGCGGCCGCAAGGCAGCAACCGGAAAGGCAGGCAAGTAGTGTTCCCCGGCGCTTCGACTCCCTCGCGCACCTTGCGCGAGACATTCGACATTCCCGAATCGCACGGCACCAACGACTACGTGTTGCGGCTGTCCGACTCGGTGGGCGAAGACCACCTCGCCGCGACCGTCGACTCCTATGTCGTGACTCCCGCCCTGGCCGAGGCGTTCGACTCGGCGCTGTCGGTAGTCGACGAGGCGCTACGTTCCGGTGAGAACAAAGCCGCGTTCCTCCACGGCTCGTTCGGCTCCGGTAAGTCACACTTCATGGCTGTGCTGCACGGCATTCTCGGCCACTCCCCCAAGGCGCTGTCCGTACCGGAGCTTCAACCGATCGTGGCCAAGCACCCCACGCTCGACCAAGCGAACCTGCTGCGCCTCACCTTCCATTTCCTCGACGCGACAACCGTCGAATCGGCGCTCTTCGAGCAGTATCTGCGGCAGATCACCGCCGCACACCCCGACGTGCTGCCGCCGGTATTGCACTCGGCAGGTGGCTTGTTCGATGACGCTGACAACCGGCGTCGCGAGGTGGGTGACGAGAAGTTCTTCGCCGCGCTCAACAGCGCAGGGGGCGCACAGGCCTGCACCACGGTGAACTGGTCGGCCTTAGGCCAAACGACCGGCACGTGGACACCCGAAACCTATGCAGCTGCAAGCGCTCCCGGGGCGGACCCCGCCGAGCGCGCACGCTTGCAGCAGGCCCTGGTCTCCACCTACTTCACCAGCTACTCACGCAACACCGATTGGCTCTCCCTCGAAGACGGCCTCGCCGTCATCGCCGACCACGCCAAAGCGCTCGGCTACCACGGTGTCGTTCTCATGCTCGACGAGCTCGTACTGTGGTTGACGTTCCTTATCACCGAACGCGAACGGTTCAACGCCGAGGTGCAGAAGATCACCAAGCTGGTCGAAACCAGCCGGGGACGCCTCGCCGTGCCTGTCATCTCGTATGTCGCGCGGCAGCACAACCTCGCCCAGTGGGTCGCCAGCGGGCCTGACGCCGGTGCCATCCAGCAGGCAGTCGAGCGGGCATTCGCCCATCAGGAAGGCCGATTCGGACTCGTCACCCTCGGCGACGAGAACCTTCCGTACATTGCACACAAGCGGCTGCTCCAGCCGCGGGACGCCGAGGCCAAGGCTGCACTGGACGCCGCGTTCGCACGTCTTGATCGCAGTCCACAGGTGTGGGACGTACTTCTCGACGGTGTCAACACCGATGACCGGCACCGAGGCTCCGACGCCGATGCTTTCAAGCTGACGTACCCGTTCTCGCCTGCGCTCATCGCGACGTTGCGCGAGCTGTCGGGACAAATGCAGCGTGAGCGCACTGCGCTGAAGGTCATGCAGCAGATGCTCTCGGACAACGCCGACCGGCTCACCATCGACAACGTGATTCCTGTCGGCGAGGCGTTCGACTACATCATCGACAGCGCCAACGCGACCCCCATCAACGAAGCCGCCACCCAGACGTTCAAGACCGCGCGCTCGCTGTGGACCGACAAATTGCGTCCGCTGCTGTTCCGCAATGCGAATGTTCCCGAGTCCACGCCCGACAAGGACGTGCCGCCCGGCCTGCGGGCAGACATCCGTATCGCAAAGACGTTGCTCATGTCGGCGGTAGCCCCGAACGTGCCCGCGCTCAAGCAGATCGACGCCTCTCGGCTGGCCTCACTCAACCATGGCAGCGTCATCAGCCTCATCCCGGGTGACCAGATCGGCCAGATCACCGGCAAGGTCAAGGCGTGGGCGGCCGAAATCCCCGAACTTTCCGTCACGGCAGACGCCAACCCCATCATCTCCGTAACTCTCGAGTCGGTCGACTACGAGCGGATCGTCCGCCGCGCCCAGGCCGAGGACACCGACGGCCGCCGCCGCGAATTGATGCGGGAGTTGCTCTCCGAACAGCTGGGTGTGGTGGGCGCCGACCACACTGTCGACAACGCGCTGCTTCGTCAGGTGATCTGGCGCGGAACCCAGCGGCAGGTGGAGGTGGTGTTCGGCAACATCCGCGACCACGGCTACCTGCCCGACGAAGCATTCCGTCCCTCGATCGACGGTGCGTTGCGGCTCGTCGTCGACCTCCCGTTCGACGACGCCGGCCACACGACCGGCGAGGACCACGACCGCATCGACCAGCTCCTGCGCACGGGGCAGGACCGATTCACCGTGGCATGGTTGCCGAACTTCTTCAGTGAGAAGGTAACTCGCCAGCTCGGCCGACTCGTCATCCTCAACTACGTGCTCGCCGGAGACCGATGGGCGTCGTACGCGAACGAGCTTTCCGACGCAGATCGCGTCGCGGCCCGATCGATCCTGCAACAGCAGCAGACGCAGGTGCGTGGTCAGCTGGGAACCGCCATCCAGGTTGCGTATGGGGTAGCAGCCGGATCCGGTTCGGCCTTCGCGCCCGATCAGCCGCCTCTGCGGTCGCTGCACGCAGGGTTCGCGGTGCAGCCCCCGATCGGGCACGATCTGGGCGAGGCCGCCAACCGGTTGATCGCCGATGCGTTCGCCGCCCTGTATCCCGACCATCCGGAGTTCACACCTGCCGATCAGCTCATCACCCGCCGTCAGTTGAATACGACGCTGACGCGGTTGCGGGAAGCCCAGGCAGTGGAAGACGGGCGGATCCCCCTCGACCGCGGTGAACGCGACACGGTGCGACGCATCGTCGAATCCCTGGGGATCGCCCGCACCAACGACACCCATCTGCTGTTCGGCTCCGAACATTTCGCGAGTTGGCGCAATCGCATCACACAGGAACTCTCACGCGCAGGATTCGACGAGTCCGGGGACGTTCACATCGAGGATCTGCGTAACGCGATCGTCGCCAGCGGACCGAAGCGCGGTCTGACCGACGACATGGTCGACCTCGTGGCGGGTGCGTGGGCAGCGCAAGGCAAGCGGTCGTGGTTCCTGCATTCGTCTCCCATCACCGAACCCGCCCTCGGGGAGTTCCGACGTGGCACCACACTGCGACTGGAGCCCTTGCCGGACCGTCAAGTGTGGGCTCAGGCATGTACTCGCTGGAAGACGCTGACCGGGCTCGCTGTCAACGACTACCTCACCGCCACGAACGTCGCTGCGTTCGTTCAGCATGTGCGCGACCACGCGGCTACCGGACGCGCTGATCGGTCGCGGCTGGTCGAGGTCCTCACCAGCGGGTACGCCTACTTCGGTCTCGAGACCGGCAAACGACTGCAACTCGCCCGCGACCTGACCGGGATGCTCGACGCCCAGCTCAACCATCTGGACAATCTCGCCGTCGTCGAAGCGATCGCGAAAACACCCCTCGCAGGCACCGACCACGAGGCAGGCAAGTGCCTCACCACGGCCGGAACTGTCGCCGATGCTGTGAGCCGCTTCAACCTCGCCCGATTGGACGTGCTGCGGACTGCCGCTGCAACCGGCGACGACCGGGGCCGGCAGGCTGCTGCCATCGTCGATGCTCTGGGTTCGGCGTTCACCGAGCACGAGCTCTCGCGGCCACTCGCCGAGGCGCTGCGAGTTGCAGGAGAGGCGCGGGATGCGTGGTTGGAGGCGGGGATCGTGCATCCACCGAAACCGCCGGTCGTCAACCCGCCTGTTATCGATCCGCCGGTAGTTACTCCGCCCGTGGTAGATCCACCGCGTACCGACAACACCTTCACCGTCTCGGGTCGTGGCGGCCTTTCTGCTATCGAGGACAGCCTTCGGGCATTGCTCGACGCAGATCCGAACGCCACCTACACCGTCACCATCACCAAGGTGGTGCCGTGAGCGTCGCTGCCGGACTGCCCGAAGCCGACATTTCGGCGGTGCGCAGTCTTGTCGCCGGATTGCGAAACAAGAACTACTCGCGCGGAGTGATTGCTCTTTCAGCTGCGCCCGTGTGGACCGGCCCGGAAGAGCTCGACTTCAACGGCCAATCGGTGCGCGTGCGTGTGGCGCCGAGTGTGCTCGCGATCCGTGATGCACTCACCGAGCGGCACCGCGCCGACTGGGTGGTGATTCTGACCGATCGCGACTCCGCCGAATTGCCCGCAGGAGTGCTCGAGCACCTCACTGCGGGTCGACTGTCGAATCTTGATCCGTGGCCCGCGTTGCGCGAATTGTTCCAAGCTGCCCGGCAGGAATTTCATCTCCTCTCGCTGAGCAACGACGCCGCCCGCGCTGCGTTGCGCGACCTCGACGGCGTGCGTGCTCCTGCGCCCGGTGGGGTGCTGACCAACGATCATCTGTTCGCCACGCTGGCCGACCGCAAGTTCGGGCTCCGCCCAGCCGAGTACACCCCGCACCACATCGCGTTGTGGTCGATGGACGACGCCACAACCGCCCGGTTCGAGGTGTGGCGGCGGCACACGGACCCTGTTCTGCTCGACCAGTTCTACGGCTGGATCGGGAGCCGGCTCGGACCACTCGGCTCGGTGTTCGTCGCAGTGTGGCGCAGCAAGGGCCCGGAGCACCTCGTCCCACTCGGTCTCGTCGCTGCCCTTCTCGGCGACGGTAGCGACGCCTCGGTAGCGTTCCCGGCAGCACGAGACACCATCGTCAAAGTCCGCACGTTGCTCGAGGTCGAGCTCGATAATCACGCGCTCACCGAGCAGCAGCTCACTGCGTGGGGTAACGCCGCCACACTTGCGGTGTCGGGCACCGATGTTCCCGACGAGGTGCTACGTCGGGCAGAAGAGGCAGTACGTCGCCTACACGCCGAGTCGCTGGTCGCGCGGTCCGATGTCCTGCCGATGGCGCTTGCCCCTCGCATCGCACAGTTCGCGAAGGCTCTCGCACCCGCCGTCGATTCTGGTGATCTCGCAGCGGCGGAGAATGCGTGGGCAGATGTGGTCGCTCACCGCGGTGCACACGTCGGCACCCCCTATGCACCTCGGAACGTTCAGGTCGGGGCAGCGGCGCTGCGGTTGCTACGCCGTCTGAACCTTGCGTGGTCCGACCCCGCCGGTCTGTCTCACTGGATGGCGTACTACCGACGCGACCTGTCCTGGGTGGACGACGCCATCAACGATGCTTTTGTCGGGGCCGATGACCGCGACCTGGCGACTGTGGCCGACCGGATAGTCACTGCGGTGCGTAACCAGCGGTTTGCAGCGGACCGCCAGTTCGCGCGCCAACTCGCATCCGGGGGTGGCCACCGCGCAGGATCGGGTGGCCCGCTCTACGTCGAAGACGTGCTCGACCGAATCGTGAAGCCGCTGACAGTGCCGGCGCCGGGCCCCACTGGCGGGCTCGCTGGCGTCTCCGCAGGTGGACCGAGCCCGTCCCCGGTGCTGCTCGTGATCGCCGACGGGATGAGCGGATCGGTCGCGAACGAGGTGGTCGCCGACGCGCTGCGCCGTCACCGACCGCAGTGGCAGGAATGTCGATTTGCCGGTGCAGACCAGCCGCATGCGGCACTCGCGGCACTGCCTACCGTGACTCGATTCTCACGCTGTTCACTCCTGACCGGAGGCCTCGCCGAGGGCGGACAGGACAAGGAGCGATCCGGTTTTGCGAATTGGTTGCAGCGCAACGGGTTGAGGGCGGACGGAAAGGTTCTGTTCCACAAGGCCGATCTGGATCTGGTCTCCCGTAGCCATGCACTTGCCGACGTCGTTCGCGATGCGGTGGACGACACCGAGCACCGGCCGGTGGTGGCGTGCGTGCTCAACGACATCGACGATGCCCTCGATCGGTCCGATCCCATCGGTACTACCTGGAGCACTGCGAGCTTCAAGCATCTCGATCCCCTGCTCACCGCCGCTGCAGCAGTGGGCCGCACCGTAGTGCTGGTCAGCGATCACGGACATGTGGTCGAGCGCCGCGAACAGCCGAGCGTCCAGCGCGGACAGCAAATCTCGGCGCGGTACCGATCCGCATCCGGCCCCGACTCGGAACCACGTGAGGACGAAGTGCTCGTCGTCGGCGAACGAGTTCTGTCCGGAGACCAACGCGTGATCCTCGCGGTGGACGAACATGTGCGCTACACAGGGCTCAAGGCCGGCTACCACGGCGGCGGCTCACTGGCCGAAGCGGTGATCCCGGTGTCGATCCTCGTCAACGGTGCATTACCGCAACATCTCGGGCTCGAAGTGGCACCTGCGCCGCAGCCGGCTTGGTGGGAAACACCGCGCGCCGCGCCTGTCCCAACAGCCACTCATCCCGTTTCGGCGTCACCTGCACCGAAACGCAGGAAGGCGCCAGTCGCAACGAAACCCGTTATGCAGGCCGATGCATTGTTCGACGTCGGCACAACGGTGGCAAACCCAGCCGCGACGGCGCCCGTCGATCGGGACCGGGTGGCAGAGGTTCTCGCCAGCGAGCTCTTCAAGCAGCAGTACGCACAATTCCGCCCCAAGTTCACGAAACCGGTGATCGGGAAGTTGCTGCAGGAAATGCTCGACGGCAACGGTCGGCTGGCGTTGAGCCGAGCGGCGGACATTCTCGGCGTCAAACCCGCCCGCGCTCGCGCCGCGATCGCCGTACTCGCGCAGGTGCTCAACACCGACGGGGTGGTGGTGCTTTCCGACAACGGTACCGAGGTCGAGCTCGAATCGGCTCTGCTGTTCGAGCAGTACGGAGTTTCGTCATGACAGCGCTCTCACCGGTCAGACGACGGGAAATCCTCCAGGCACTGCGGCAAGGCACGGTACCGGCCGGCAACCTCGATGTACTCGCTGTAGGCATCGACAAGTTCGCACCGACCGTCGACGACGACCTCGATGCCGTCGCCGCCGGCGGGTCGGTCTTCAAAGCTGTTCGTGGTGAATACGGCTCGGGCAAGACATTTTTTGCCCGGTGGATACAGCAACGCGCTATGCGTCGGGGCTTGGCGGTAGCCGAGGTACAGATCAGCGAACTCGAAACACCTCTCCACAAACTGGAAACGGTCTATCGGCGGACCACCGAGTCGCTACGCACTGCCGCGTTCCCTCCGTCTGCCTTCCGCAGCGTGCTCGACGCATGGTTGTTCGGTGTCGAGGAGGACGCAGCAGCCGCCGCGGGAGTGGATGAAGCGTCCGAGGAACAGATAGACGCGCTCCTCGAGCAGCGGCTTGCTTCGGTCGCTACTGCGACACCGGTGTACCCGATGGTGCTGCGTGCCTATCGCGCCGCCCTCGCCAGAGAAGATGCCGCAACCGCAGATGCGCTCGTCGCCTGGCTCGGTGGGCAACCACACGTGGGAGCTGCGGCGAAACGTGCTGCAGGGGTACGTCAGGACGTCGACCACTTCCTTGCAATGGGCTTTCTCCAGGGGCTCTTGGCGGTGCTACAAGGAGCACGCCATCCGGGGCTGTTGTTGGTGATCGACGAAGTCGAGACGCTCCAGCGGATGCGCTCCGACAGTCGCGCCAAGGCGCTCAACGCGCTGCGTCAGTGGATCGACGAGCTCGACTCGGGCCGCTACCCGGGGTTGTATCTGCTCATCACCGGGACCCCCGCGTTCTTCGACGGTCGGCTCGGCGTCCAGTCCCTGCCGCCACTCGCACAGCGCCTGCACACCGACTTCACCACCGACGCCCGCTTCGACAACCCGCGGGCTCCCCAGATCCGCCTCGCCGGATTCGACTTGGAGAAGCTCGTCGAGGTAGGCACTCGGGTGCGTGAGGTCTACGCGGATGGCGCATCGGCACCCAACCGGGTTCGCACTCTGGTCGACGACGCGTACATACGCGACCTCGCGTCCGCGGTCGCCGGCAAACTCGGAGGACAGGTAGGCATCTCGCCTCGCCTCTTCCTCAAGAAGCTGGTACTCGACGTCCTCGACCGAGTCGACCAATTCGACGACTTCGATCCGCGGCAGCATTACGCATTGACGGTCGCGTCGACCGAGCTGACAGACACCGAACGCGCCGCGGTTTCTGCAGACGACGTGGAGCTGTAACGCATGGCCGGCTTCGACCTGCTCGATCCGGTGCTGCAGCACCACATCGTCAACTCCCTCGGCTGGCCCGGTCTACGACCGCTACAGGACGAGTCGGTCGCGCCGATCACCGCCGGATCGGATGCGATCCTCCTCGCGCCGACTGCAGGCGGCAAGACCGAAGCAGCAATGTTCCCATTGCTGACACGCATGCAGGCCGAACGGTGGACCGGTATCTCCGTGCTGTACATCTGCCCGCTCAAGGCGCTACTGAACAACCTGCAACCGCGGCTAGCGGACTATGCGGCATGGCTCGGTCGCGACGCGATGACGTGGCACGGCGACGTCGGTCAATCCGTCCGTGGTCGCATCAAACGCGATCGACCCGACATTCTGCTCACTACCCCCGAATCACTCGAGTCCATGCTCGTCTCCGAAAGCGTAGATGCAGCAGAACTGCTCGGCGGCGTACGAGCGGTGGTCGTCGACGAGGTACACGCATTCGCCGGTGACGATCGCGGTTGGCACCTACTGGCAGTGCTGGCGCGACTCGAAACCTTGCTCGGACGACGTGTGCAACGGGTAGGTATGTCCGCGACCGTCGGCAACCCGGACGCGTTGCTCGGTTGGCTGCAGGGCGGCACAGCGGCTCCCGGCCTCGTCATCTCCCCCACAGTGTCAGGCGCGGCGCTACTTCCCGAGATCACCGTCGACTCTGTAGGCGGCATCGAGAACGCTTCGAAGGTGATTGCCGCGTTGCACACCGGAGAGAAGCGACTGGTCTTCGTCGACTCGCGCAGGCTCGCCGAGGAGCTGGGAACCCAGCTGCGTCGACGGGGCATCACCACCTTCATCTCTCATTCATCGCTGTCGGCCGCGGAGCGGCGTGAGTCCGAGGAGGCATTCGCCGAGGCCCGTGATTGCGTCATCGTTGCCACTTCCACCCTCGAACTCGGAATCGACGTCGGCGACCTCGACCGCGTGATCCAGATCAACGCGCCTCGCACCGTGTCGTCCTTCCTGCAACGTCTCGGTCGCACAGGCCGCCGCCCGGGTACCACCCGCAACTGTTTGTTCCTTGCTCTCACCGATCAGGCAGTACTCGACACGCTCGGCATGTTGCAGTGCTGGTCTCGCGGGTGGGTCGAACCGGTATTACCGACCCCGCAACCTCGGCATATCGCCGCCCAACAGTTGTTGGCCGCAGCGTTGCAGACTCGTCGCGTACCACTCGTAGGGTGGCAACAGGCGTGGGGAACTCTCCCCCTCTTCGACAGCGACGGGCAGGAAATTCTCGACCATCTCCTTGCGGAGGGATTCCTCGAACACGATGCCGGCAGCGCATTCATCGGGCCGGAAGCCGAAAAACACTTCGGGCGGCGGCATTTCATGGAACTACTCGCGGTGTTCACCGCCGCTCCGGAGTTCATAGTATGGGCAGGTAGACAGGAGATCGGCTCGGTAGAGACCAGTGTGCTCACCGACGATGTCGAGGGTCCGCGCATCCTGTTGCTCGGCGGGAGGTCGTGGAAGGTCACCCACATCGATTGGAAGCGACGGCACGTGTTCGTCGAGTCCACCCACATCCAAGGTCGCGCCAAGTGGAGTTCGCTGCCCGACGGCGCATCGTTCGAGATCGCGCGCGGCATTCGCGATGTACTGCTTGGTGCAATGCCCTCCGGCGTGACGTTGACGCGACGCGCCGTCGCAACGTTGGAGGATCAGCGGTTGCAGCGTTCCGGTCATGTCACCGACGGCGCGCTCGTCATCACACGAGACGATCGGGACGACTGGCGATGGTGGACGTGGGCCGGGTCGAATGCCAACCGCACCCTCGCGGCGTGGGCTCCGGACTTGGTTCCGCCGCGGCAACGGATCGGCGCTGAGTCGCTGCGATTGCACGCGGATTTGTCGGTCGCTGATATCCGTGACGGACTAGCCGCACTACGTGCTGGGAGTTCGAGACAACTTCCAGCTGTAGATGCCAGCGCACTGCGGGGATTGAAGTTCTCGGCAGCGTTACCCGAGCACCTTGCACGTGCCACCCTGGCCATCCGCGCCACAGACGCGACCGGGGCAGACACTGTAATCGGCGAGAAGACGCAAATCGGATGACCACCGCATCCACCATCGAATGGAGCAGCTGGTTTCCACTGCTGGGTATCTCCCGCAAGACCTCTGTTCCTCGGCTCCCAGGCGTGTACCCTGTTCGCCACAAGAGCTTCGATGGTCTTGCGAGACCAGGCTCACGTAGGCGGCATGGGTTCACTGGCTAGACGCCCGGACGACGCACAGAAGGCGCAGCGCCCACGTCGTTCGACGGTAAGAAGGTGGTGCGCGATGCGTCGCCGCACGCGCAGCCACCTGTGCCCCACACTCCTTCCACAGTTGCCACCCGTCCGGAACCGGTACCGGTCGTATATTGTCCTGATCATGACTGTCATACGGGTCAAGAATTCCGCCCAAGAACTGCAAGAATCAATCAAGCCGTTCTTTAAAGCGCTTCACGTATTCATTGAATCCATTCAGTCCGTACGCGAATTGAATGGATTCATCGACACGAACGAACACGCACTGATCGGCGTTGAGGACCAGTTTATCGCCGAGTCCAGAATTAGATTTCCAAGCACTCCCGTAGAATTCCACCGAAAGGTCGCCACATTAATCCAATCAAAAGTTAGCGAGTTTTCGGCGGTCGCAAAAAATATGGAGGATACTGGTTCGACCCGAGAAGAAGTTGATGACTATCGTCGAAAAGCGGGTGATTTGTTAGACCGCGAGGTTAATTCGTTGACCGAAAGTCGCAAACGCTCCGCGCAATACGCAAAGATTTGGAATGCAGTTAGCACCCGTAAAAGCGGCGCCCATATACTGCGGGCTTCACTACTGATCAGCGTCGTAAGCGAATTTGAGGTATTGGTCTCCGCAGTCGTTCGCGCAGCAATTTCATCACAACCGGCGATACTTAGGTCAAGCGGACAACAGTACACGATGCAAGATATCGACAGTTACGAATCTCTGGAGGACTTCCGCAGAGCCTGTGGCGAAAAACTTGCCGACGAACTGTTGTTTGGCGGATTTGATAAATGGATGAACTGGTTTAGCAAGCAGGGGGTGAGAATTGAGGGTGTATCCGAAACCAATCCAGAGCTAGTGGAAGTATTCCAACGGCGCCACCTGCTCGTACACACCGGCGGCGTAGTGAATTCCATTTATCTGAACAAGACCAAAGGAATAACAAGCCTGGAGAAGGTGGGTGACACGCTACGAATTAACTCATCCTACCTACGCAACGCCACGGGCGCTCTACTAAAAGCGGGGATAATGCTCACCGTCGGCGCCACTCAGAAGTTTACAGGCAAACACGATCCAGATTCTTTGATCGAGAAAGAATCAGAATCAGCAACTTTCCAACTGCTCCTAAGGGGCGAGCATTCCGTAGTCGAATCATTAAATTCATGGATTCTAACCTTCGCGCAAGATCCACATATACGTACAATGTTGAAGGCAAACCTCTGGCTCACGAGAAAGCGACTGCAAGGGATTGACGCGATACGATCGGAAATTGAGGCATGGGATACAGCGGGCGGAAAAAAGTATTACGAGCTGATGAGGCTTTCGCTACTAGAAAGAACTGAAGAGGCGAGGCTACTTGCAATTAGCCTCTTAGAGAAGGGTGACCTTGACGAAGACGATTGGCAACATTGGCCAGTATTCGAGGTAGCGCGCGAATCATTTCCCAATTCGGAAGATGAAACGATCGAGGCTAACCTCTGGTCCTTTGACCGGTAACCAAACTCCTCGACGCGACCGTAAGATCCCAGATTCAAGGCATGGTCAACCGCCACAGTTGCCGCGATAATTATTGAGGATGCGTGTTATCGATGCCGGCGTCAACTAATGACGCGATGCGCCATCAGCTGATCCTTACCTGGCACCTGATGGCGCGATATCTCGTACATCGCGGGTACCGACGGCGCGGGCACACGCGTCAATCCGACACGAAATCTTGGTCCGATGCCAACCAAGATAGCGACGGTTGGGCAGATCCGCATTGCTCGGAAGAATCAATTTGTCCGCTAATGGAGGCTTCCCGAACGCTCGACGTAATGGATCGTCTTCTTCCAAAGCACGCTCCAGGTCTTGTGCATAAGTGATAGACAGGTCTTCGGCGACGGTGATCAATCCGGTGTCGAAAGCGACGTCGTGGGTGGGGCAGGCAGCCAGCCCGTTCAAATGGTCGAGCCTTTCCTTGTTCGAACTGTCACGCCACGGCTTGATATGACTGGCCGTCAGCATTCTCGGCCGACGTCGACCACCGACGACGCTGCTCATCCCACAAAAAACGCACCGATTGCCGTGGTTGCTCATCACAGCTCTTGCGAAGCGGTGTTGTCCGATTCGCACCGTTGAAGTGAGTAAGCGCGGCGTTACTTCGATCGGGACGTCCGTGCGGTCACGTGCCCATTTCTCGATCGTCCCTTCCAACTCCGACTCGATCTCACTGGGAACGAGTTCCTCCTGACCTGCAAGCCAGAGAGTTCCTCCGTGCTCCAGCTCTAGGAAATCCGGCAACGAATCACGATCGATACCTTCCGCCCGAGCCGCTCGCAGAATTCGAAGATAGACATCCTGCAACAGCGCGCTGTCGGCACTCATTCGGGCCGAGACTTCGAGTTCATGTCGGCCACCATTGCTACGCGTCCCGTCGAGGTTCGCCATCTTTGCCAGGATGCTCGTCGGGGGCCGTTTGTACAGTTCTGCAAGTTTTTGCACCGGGAAGCCCGCACGATGCGCGCTGCCACTACCGAACCGGCTGTGGTCGACAAGCAGTGAGGCACACAGGCAGAGGACGACTTCGCTCGGCACGAAGTTCACCTGCTTCTGCCTTGGCGTTACCGGCTGCCTGGCCAGAACTGAGCGCCATTCTATGCGGAGCGATTGGTCCGACGGCTCCAGAAAGTCACTGAGGCTGTGCATGCCCCGGCGATTCACCACTGTCCTACCTCCACATCCACACGCTCGTCCGTCGCGCAAACAAGATCGATGTTCGGCGCGAAGCGCACGCCCCGGGACCAAGAAAACTCAGTGGTCCCGAGGCGCTACCCCGATGAACGGACGATCCGATCGCCTGTCTGAGACGACTACCACAGTCCGCCTTCGAGCCTCCACTCCTTTGTCAGCAGACCAACCAGTTCTTCCTGACGCTCCTCGAGGATGTCGGCCGTCCACTTCTTCTGTTGCAGGACCTGAGTCGTGATCGCGAAGGATGCCACGCCGTACTTTGCCGTGAAGTACTGGGTCTTCTTGCGGTCGAAGTCGTAGTTCCCTGCCGAAGCATTCTTCGTCCGATTCAGCAGCACCAAGTTGCCGAGTCGATGAGTCCAGAACTCGCGCTGTGCAGGAGTGAACCATTTCATCCAATCCGACCCGACCTTCGGATTCTGCGGGAGCACATGCTCGACCGAGATGCGCGGGTGGTCGTACGACACTCCGGACGCATCCGACAACAACTCATCGAGCCGGAGAAGTACGTACTTCCGCACGGGAGCAACCTTGTAGATCTCGCCACGCAGGCGATCACCGGTTTCCTTGACCTCGTCGCCACTCAACTCGAACGCAGGCGAATCGAGACCGTGGCCGGCCGTAAGGTCTTTCAGCAACTGGATGTAGCGAGAGGCTCTGGGAGTCGCATACACGCGCCGGACGAGCATGCTTGCCGCGAGTCGCTCGAGGGAGCGGAAGAAGCTGTTGAGGAACTCCGGGTCATCACTCTTGTTTCTCAACGCCCACAGAGCAGGTGCACGCCAATCGCTGTTATCCAGCTGGTCCAGTCGCTTCAGCCAGCGGTTCACCTCCTCCGAACCCGACGAAGAGGTGTAGTTCTGATCCCGCAAGGTGCCGTATGCCTCGGCGTACGGCACTACGACAGAGTCGACAAACTCCGCTCCCTTGCCTGGAATGTATGAGGCGAGAACCGATTCCTCGAATTCCTTCAGCAACTCCTTCTTGGGACGTTCCTTGACGACAATCGTTCTGATGTGCAGGAAAAGATCAGCGAAGTCGTCTGTTCCCAGAGCCTCTTCAGCATCGTCCCACCGATCCGCATACTCGTCACGACGACTCTCGGCGACGTCGCCGACGACCCGTGCTTTGAAGATGTCCGCTGCCGACAGATCCAGACCACGAGAGTTCATGACGCTGAAAATCCTGTGTGCGCTCGCAAGGTCCGGAGTAGTGACCACCACGAGGAAGGTTCGGGCCGCAAGCATTTTCGTGAGTTGAAGCCGCCGCCCCTCGTCCCATTCGGATATCGTTCCGAACAGCGCGCGACCATTTCCATGGATGGCGCGCTGCGCGTCCGTCCTCAGATTTCCCGGCTTGACGTATTCAAGAAGCTTGATCCCGCTCGGTGACTGGACGTGCTCGGCGAAGAACTCGCGATCCCTGGCTCGAAGCGCCAACCGCGGTTTGCTTTCGAGGTCGAGCATCAGGCTTCCCTGCTCTTGCAGCATCGCATCGATCTGCTTCGCAAGTTCCGGGTTCGTCGTGGAGTCACGAAGCACCGCGAGCAGGATTGTCAAGGTCGTCAGACGTTGCTGACCATCGATGACTTCTGCGCGCGCCGCATTCGGCGATTTCACCAGAACGATCGATCCGAGGAAGTAAGGCTCGTCGCCGCCGCGATCCATCGCTTCCACAAGATCCTCGAGCAGCTGATCGGCCTGCTCGACCTGCCATGCATAAGGCCGCTGATACTCCGGAATATGGAAGTCGTAGTCGCCACAAAAGACCTTGTTCAGCGGCACTTCACGCGCCTCGAGCTGTTGCATGGCGTCCATCATGCAACATGCGCTGCGGACTCAATGATGCAGCCCCCCAAGGCCACAAAGACCAGCGGATCAGGTTCGGCACACAACAGCGATGGCGTGCTTCGAGCGATCCGCGATGAGGTACCTGAGGCCCATCAAGCAAATTGCCGTTTGAAGATCGCAAGGTAGAGCTGACCCTTCACATTCCCCGTGAGATTGCCCATCAAAGGAATGTTCTGGTAGCTGATCATTTCCCACCCCTGCGCCCCGAGACCGTTCAAGCGGTCGCTGAAGTTCTGCAGCGACTCTGCTTGCTTCTTCGGGTTCCACCGCTCGGTGACACTGATCGACTCGGTGAGATATTCCCACTTGACCAAAGGATGCACGTCCACTCCGTTGTTCTGGTATCCGAACCGGGGTCGTCACGGTCAGCGCGACCCCGGGGCTCATACATTCGATGTCGATTCAGCAGGGATTCGGCTCGGTCAGCTTCACAACCGAGAGCACCGCGTCACCTTCACCGATCGGAACCCCTACGCCCGGAGTCTGTCCGACCACGACCCAGTTCGCATCGAGTACCTGGTTCCGTCCCTTACCGGTCGCATCGGTACTACGCGAGTAGAAGACGCCGAGCTCCTGAATAAGGTTCTGCGCGTCCTGAAGATTCATGCACACCACGTTCGGCATGGGAACCGTCGTCGGGACAGGCGCAGCCGACGACGTGGTGGTTCTCGGCGCAGCCACAGGAGCAGGAGGCAGCTCGGTAGTGGAAGAACTCACGGGTGCTTTCGTCGTGGTCTCCGCCGACGTACGTGCCTGGGTCGTCGTAGACGGTTGAGACACCGACGATGTCACGGACGTCGAGGCCGATTCTGCCGTGGACCCGGAATCCGAACCGCAGGCCGACAGACCTGCCGCCAACCCCACAACCGTCAAGACGGCCCCTGCAGCACGAACAGAAGTACCGACACTCCACGACATGATCTATCTCCTTCTGAGAACCGGCACTTCGAAGCGGACAATGGAGAATCGTCGCGAGTAACTCTGTCGTTACACGTGATTCGGGATGGGAAACAGCCTTGTCGACCGCGCATGCTTTCCGAAGTCAGTCGGCCATCGCACGCGCTGTCTCACACCCACACTCCCCGCTGCGCGAGAATCCACCGCACCGGATCCAGGCACCGGAACGGCGAAATGCCGTTGTGATGCAGACGATCCCCCACCGGCGACTCGCCGAGAGCCGACACAGAGAAGAATCTGCTGTTCAGCGTCACTCCGGTATGCGGCTGATCCACCGACATCACCATCGACTTCGCTTCCAGTTTGTCCAGCAGGCTCCGGACCTCCTCGTGGAGGAGTCGCCCGTCCATCTCGTTGTACGGCGCGTACTGCAGACTCGGGTCGCGGGAGAACGCTGCACCCGGCTGTCCCATGATCTCACTCCAATCGCTGCCCTCCACGTTGTGGAGAGCTTGGAGCGCATCGAATTTGGACAGCACCACGGCAAGGTTCGGCGTGGAGTTCCCGATGATCGAGAGAACTGTGCGTAGCACCGAACGCGGGTCGCCGCCGACCCTCTCCTGCACCGGCACCAGGTCGTGCAGTTGCTGACGCACGGATTCGACCCGGAGCGGATCGAACATGAACACCACGCCGTCGGCTTGCGCGAAGAAGCGCATGTGCTGGACGTGGACGTTGTTCGGGTTCTCCAGGTCCTCCCCCGCCACGTCCCGCAGGATCAGGTACTGACGACGTCCGTTCCATACTCCGAGCGAGAAGATCAGCGGCTCGCGCTGATACTGGTTGCTCGTGTGCGCGGCGGGAGTCGGTTCGAGGATGCCGCGTTCTTCATAAAGCGGCTTCTCGTACAGCTCTCGATACACCATCTCCGTCTCGGACGTCGCCGGCTCCACGACGCAGTTCAGTCGCTCCCCGAGCAGCTGGAGCGCCTTGACGAGAACCGCAATGTAGACGGTCTTTCCGGTGGCACGCGCTCCGGCCATGGCGATACAGGTGGTCTGCGCACCCCGAAGTCCGACAGGTAGTCGGTAGTGGCAGGTCGGGCATGCCTCGACGGCCGACCCTCCGGCTTTCTCCTCCACCGTCTGGGCTTCGGGCCACCAGTCCTCCCCTGCTGCAGCGGGGCGGTCGAGGTAGACGACCTTCCCCGACCGGACGGGCGTCCCTTGATGAGCGGTGGCGATCTGGTCCGGCTCCGCCTCGGCGGGCGCAGTGGGCAACCAAGCAGTCCGGTCGGCCGGCAGGTCGGTGAAGCACCGTGGGCATTTCGTCATCAGAGGGCACCTTCCGTGTGCATGCCGGTGGCCAGTCCCGCCACCAGCGACTTCACGGTGCGGAACAGATCCTGCGGATCGTCCAGCCATCCGCGACTCGCGTGCGTCTCGGTCGCGGTCGATACGACCGTGCCGCCCGGTTCGAGCTCGTTCCGCGAGTCCTCTCCGGCCTGCAGGATGACGGGACGCCGGCGCACCCCCTCGACCGGCACCGCCGTGTGATCCGCCGGCACAGCGTCGGTCACCGTGAAGACAAGAGTGGATTCGGCGGGGTGCGACCGGTCGACGGTGGAGGACCGGAAACCGATACCCAGTCCGGCAGCGTCCAGCGCACCCTGCACGGTGTCGGCGGCGCGACGTAGTTCCTCGATCGGCAGGGGCGTCACTCTGTGTCCGATCAGGTTCACGTGCAGTTCCTCCCGACGTCCGACGACAGCAGCGATGCCGGTCAGAAGGTCGACGACGTCGCGTACGGTGCCGTTCTCGATGAGGGGAAGCATCGACATTGTGGTGTCGATGTCGACCTCGACCCGAACCTGCCTGGACTCCGGCAATCGGTCCACACCAAGCACTCCTCGGGCGGCCGAGCGCGCTCGCGCACCGAGTTCGTTCAGCGGGACGTCCACTGCGGTCTTGCGCGCGCGGACGACGAGCCGATCATCGACCGGGGTGATGGTGGCAAGTTCGACATGGTGCAGTCCCGACACGTCCAGGGGCGTGAGCTCGGCCCGATCCGGGTCGACGGCATTCGTCGTGTCCACTGCGACGATCGCCTGAAGCACTGTGCCCTGCGGGAATCCCGAGTCGCTCCCAGGGGTGGCAACCACGACGACATCCCTGTCGATCCGCGGCAACACCACGAAGCCGGGCTTCGGATGCAGCGCCGATGATAGGTCCTGGCCGTCCGCGGTCGTCGCACGAACGACTACCGGAACGTCGAGCGCTGTGACGGTGACGGCCAGCGGTTGCCGAGGCAACTCCACCCGCCCTGCACCGTCGAGTACGTAACCCGGCATCAGATCGATCCTCTCGGTCCGGAAATCACACGTTCGGCGTCCGCCAGCCGCTGGTCGAACCACCACACGACGAAGGCTTCGTAGGCTTCGCACACCCGGCTAGCATCGCGGCGACCGCGAGCTCGCAGTTCGGCGTGGATCGTCGTCATCACAGCCCCGGGCCCACGGAACCACGACGCGGGCAGCAGACGCGTCACCACCTCGTCGAGCAGTCCCTGCCGGCCACCGTCGGACTCGATCACGAGCCGACTCAGCAACTCGGTCTGCGCCGACAGTCCGCCCTCTCTCGGTGCTCTGGGCGAACTGAACACCGCATGCGTGAGCAGCCACTCGATTCCGATGACACCGGATTCGACGAGTTCGACGATCGACTCGATTGCATATCTCGCTTCGGTTGCAACAGCGTCGACGAGTGCGTCCTGGTGTGTCGCCGGCAGGTCGAGTTCCGCCCACGGATCTCGATGCGGTCGTGCAAGTGCTCCCAGGAGAAAGACGGCAAGCCGCGCGAGCACGTCGCTCGGAAGGTCGGCTGCGTAGTGTCGGGCGTAATCGATGAGTACCGGTAGTCCGTCCTGCTGCCAGGCACGATCGAACTCGGTTCCTCCGATGGTCGACCAACTCTCCTGCCAACGGATCGCGGCCCAGCTCTCCGCGAGGGCATCGAGGTGCCGATCCCCATGCCAGCGTCCCCTCAGCTCACCGCGACGAATTCGTATCAGGTGAGCGGCGACCGCTTCGACATCCGACGCCCATGCGTTGCACACGACCGCGTCCTGCAGATATCGCGGCGCGACCACCCGGGGGAATGCCTCGATTGCCTGACACCATTGAACGGCAGTCCACTTCTGGGCTGCGACCACCTCATCCAGGCTGTCGACACTCTCAGCACCGTCTTCGAGTTCGAAGAAAGCTCGCCACAACGCAACCGTCGCCAGATCGCTACGAACACGTCCACCGTCCGCGGTGAGCCCGAAGACACCTTCGGCAACAAGGACACTCACCGGGGACGCCACGACGGAGCTGTCCGCCACGAGCTCATCGAACGTCGGCCGCTCCCTCAGGCTGCTGGCGACCCATGCGAAGACCGAACGCTCCAAGCGGCGCCCCAGTGGTCGGGCGAGGAAGTCGGGATGCGTGACCACCGCCGGCTGCACGAAGTCGACACAGGTGGTCTCCCCCACCTCTCCGATCTCGGCGACCACCGCAGGTCCTGCCTTCGGATCGCACAGGGCGGGCACGACCGCGAGTTCGAGAATCTCGAAAACTCGATCCTCACTGCGTGCGGTGAGGAGTCCTGCGCGCACCACCACATCGATCGTGCGTAGCGCTTCCACAGCGATGTCGAGGCGATCGATTCCCACACCCACCTGGTGTCGGAGCCGGTCGATCGCGCGCTCTGCCGCGGTGACGAGTTCCGGTGCGCGATCGCAGTGATCGAAGAGTTCGCGGCGCACCGGGTCGGCACTCGCGATCCATCCGACCTCGTCGAATGCGCGATGCGCAAAGACCACGGCGGCGAGAGTGCACACCGCCGGTGCCAGGGTATCGTCGCGTGACCAGCGATCGAGTGCTCGAGCCGCGTCCTCGGTGCTGTCGCCGAGGTTGTGTTCCACAATATTGGCGATCAGTGCCGCCCATTCCGTACCTGCGACAGTCTCCGGACTGTGTTCCAACAGAATCGTCGTCGCTTCGTCGAGAGCGTCGTGGAGTTCGTCGTCCGACGCCACGGCCATCGCCAACGGCCACATCGGTGAGAGACCGTCGTCGCCTACTTCCGCTGCGATCGCGTCCTGACGGGTAAGCGCACGTCGTGCTGGGTCTTCCTCCACCAAGACCGTCTGGACGAGCAGCGACCAGGGAGTCACCGGCACGAGATCACCGTTGTCGACATAGTGCGGTTCGCCGTCGAGTTCACCGAGATCGGGAGATTCGTCTTCTCCGAATACGACGCATCCGGGTGTATCTCCGGGCAGGTCGTCGAGCGGCACTGCGATCAGGTGTGCGCCGCACGCGACAGCGTCGTCCACCGCATGGAGCCGATCGAAGGTCGACCATCCGAACCGCCGGCTGGTGCCGGGCGACATGAAGTGCGAGACCGATGCGATCCACAGCGCTGCTCTGTGCGGATCCCGACAACCGAGAACCACCGGCGGCCCGCCTTCGAGCGCTCGTGCCACCGCATCCAGAAGAACACTGAAGACACCGACGCGCCATGTGTCCGGATCGAGCAGGAAGTCCAACACGGCGCCGCGGGAGACGAGATCGCTCGGTTCCGGTTCGGTGGCACCGAGAGTTGCCGCAGCGACCTCGTCCGCACCGTAGGGCACGAGCCAACCCGACGAACCCCACCGCTCGATCGGACGACCATCGGTCGCCTTGACACCGACGCGATCGATGAGACAGTGCGCGAAGACGTTTCCGGGTCGTCCCGATGCATCCGCACCGGCCGGAACCGTGTGCCAGTACATACCGGTACGACCCGCTCCGGGCGCATACATCAACCGTCGTGGACGATTGCGAAGCTCCTCCGCATTCGGGAAACGAGGAATGGGAGGGACCGCGTCGAATCGCGTCACGATCCCCGCTCGCAACCATTCCTTCTCGTCCGCGTCGAGGTCGCCGGTGATGTCCTTGACCTGCCAGCCTCCAGCGGTCGCGGTACCCGGACGGTCGAAGGAGGTGTAGGTGAGCTGGCCGAACCTCGGGCGTTCGGCATCGTGGGCACTCACGTCACTCCAGCGGATCGTCGATCGGACGCCGGTCGATCAGATCGAGGTTGATCTGCTCCACCGGCGGGTCGAGCAACGCGATGGTGCGCGCCTTCTCGGGTCGCACATCCGCAAACACGCGCACGAATCCCCGGGCGTCGCTCACGTCGACCAACCACGGCTGAGACCACTCGCGGCGCAGACCGTTCGGATGGAAGCTCCGCGCTCCCGGTTGCGTGCCACTGCCCCCGCGGACCTCGAGCGGTTGACCATCCCGCGCGCTCAACGGCAGCCGCCTGAGATTGTGCACGATGAGGAAGGGTGGTGCGGTGGACAATTCGATCTCCGACGCCAACCGGATGGCCAGGACCAGGCCTCCACCCGGAGCAGGCCGGGATTCGATCGTGTACTGGATTCGCAACAGTCCCGGATAGTCGACGGTGGACGGCTTACCGACGATGCGTTCGCCCGCCGTGTAAGCGATGGCGACGACATGCACGGCGCACCCCTGCTCGGGAAGTTGGTCCCGCAGATGCAGCCCACCGTCCCGCTCGTATTGCGAACGGGAGATCTCCGCGACCGGTCGCTGCTCGATGGCGTGTTCGGCAGGCACCTGTGCCGCGCTCACGTAGACCGACACCGACGCGGCGCCGTCCGGCCACGGAAACGTCACCACCTGCTCGGCACACCGCTCGACGATGCGAACACCCTCGAGCGCCGGGAGCGGCCGGGTCGCGATGACGGTACGACCCACCTGCACCTGCCCGTCGAGAACGGTCACCGGAGTGAAGTAGGCACGCACCCACCCCCGCGGCCACGACACGTTGGCCATGCTGTGGCGGCCCTGCGAATCGATGACGACCGGGTGCACGAGCCGCGCGGACGCGGGAAGCCCACCGGAGACGTCCAGGGCACTCGCTTCCAGGAGTTCCCGGTCGATGCCCGCCTTCGGCGCGGTCTCCGTGCGGTACATGACCACGCTGCCGATGTCCGGAGGGGTCCACCCGAGGTCGAAATGGAGACCGTCCTCGTGTTCGTGAGTGGTGACCTGCAGATCGGTGACCGGTTCGAGGACGGCGGAGACGAGCACCTCGGCCTGCGCCGCCGGCGACAGGCGCGTCTGACCGTCCACCTCGATCTCGCAGATCGCGCGGTACAAGTAGCGGTGGCCGCGCAGTGCATCGCGGTCGACGAATCCACCGAAGTTCGGTTGATCGGCAAGGATCCGGTAGCGGGGGTCGTTCGTGACGGGCGAGCGACCGTCGAGTGGGATCCGGAGGACTCGGACGCGGGAAACCCCCGGCCACACCGACCACTGGCCGATCACCGCACCGTCGTCTTCGATGACGACGAAATCCTGGACGGCACTCAGGACGTGTCCTTCGGCGATGAGCACCGGCTGGCGTTCCGCGGCATCGCGCTCGTTGCTGCCGATGTGCGCCCACACCTGCAGGTGGCGCACCGCTGCTGCAGCAGGTTCGACATCGACGATCATCGACCCACGGGTGACGCCGACGAGTCGACCTGCCTCGGGCTTGTAGGCCCGATGGGTCTCCCCGGACACCACTCGATACAGCACCGTCTGTCCGGACCGCCCGGGCAGCGGTGTCCATTCGACGCGGTGCCCACCTCGCGGTTCAGCGGTGATGGTGAGCGGACCGACCTCGTACTCCGACTCGCCGTGCAGATACTCGCAGAAGTCCTCGGTTCCGAGGTCGACCAGGAATTCGCTGCCCGGAAGCGGCTCGACCGGTTCGACCACCGGCTCCGGTTCGGACTCCCGCGTCGCGGAGGTCGTCTCGGACGGAGCTGTGTCGGGGCTCTGCGCGGTGGCCGAAGTGAGCGCTTCGACGAGACCCTCGACGAGAGGCTTCGCGTGGCGAGGGAGCATCGACTCGATCTCGGCGACCGTGCGCCGATTGGTCCGAACGATCTGCTGCAGATGGGTGTCCTTGATCAGTCCCGGCCGCAGTCGACCCTTGTCGATCTCGGTCTGCCGCCACTGCTGCAGCGCTTCGATGACACCTTCCGACACGGAAATCCTCGCTCTCAGAAGTTGATGCCGTCGACGGCAGGCGCGATGTACGAAGTTCGACCCGACTTGTCGGCGGGCGATTCCTCGCGCTGCGCGGGACGCAGATCGATATCGGGGATCTCGTGGATCTCCTCTGTCCGGACATGCTTCGACGTCGGTCGGGCGAGATCCTCGGCGGAGACACCCTCGGTGAACTGGGTGGTGACCGCGACGAGTCCGCAACCGACCCGTGTCCGCGAGTAGAGCTCACCGGCCACTGCCGAGGCACCACGCATCGTCGCAGTGTCGGTGAAGGCCGCGCGGTCGAGGAAGCCACCCTCGGTCGGCACCCCTACCCCGGCGAGGAAGTCGTCGATACCGGAGCGATGGACGGTGCCGTCGATGCGGTATTCGATGACGTCGAGAAGGTCGCGAGCCAGTTCGGTGCGAGGACCGGTGAGTTCGTTCATCGCTCGCTGCCAGAGCACCGCCGCACCGGTGGACTGCACCCGGCCGCGGTAGAACATGAGCGACCATTCGTCGAGGGGAGAGCCGGAGCCGGCACCGGCCTTGGTGGTCAGCAGGCTCGGGTCGCGGGTGATGTCGTGTGCTACCCCGCCGAGAGCCACACCGGCTCCTGCTGAGACCGTGTCCCACGGTTCGGTGAGCCATCCGACGGTGAACAGATCCTGCCGCAACTGATCGGCAACGCGAGCGATCTTGTCGTCGTCGGGGCTGCCGGATCCAATGGCACTGTGGCGCGGCAGACCCCAGTCGATCCGCCTGCGGGCGGTCAGGACGTGCTTCGGCACACCGAGGGGTCGGGCCAGGAAGGCCCCGAGCGCGCGACTCCACGACAGGTACTGCCGGTAGGCTCCGGTCAGAACCTCGATCTCACGCAGAGCCGCACGAAGATTCACTCGGTCGGCTTCGTTGGCGGCGGTGATGGCTTCCCTGCTTGCCAGCAGATCCTCGAGGTACTGCTGCGCCTTCTGGCAGATGAGCGTGACAGCGATGGCCCACCCGAGGACACACAGCGCGATGATCGGGCCGCCCGCCCACCAGGAGATGAACTCCTTCCACGCGAGGACACCCGCTACAACACCAAGCACGACCGCGATCAACGTTGCGATGCGCACGCGCCAGAACATTCGTCTCTGAACCTCGGCGCTCTCCTCTGCGGGGTCCCGCAGAGCTTCGACACCCTTGATCCGCTCGAGCAGAGTGCCCGCCTCGGTGATGTCCGCGCTGAGCCGGCTGGTGAGAATCGAGCCGAAGGACACCGCGAAACTGTGGCGCCGCTCGGCGGCCCACGTCTGGATTGCTGCGCCGGTGCGGCGCGCGTCGAGACCGATCACCGGATCCTGTTCGAGACCACGCAGTGTGGTGCGAAGCTCCTCGACACCGAGGAGGTCGGGGGCCTCGGCCACGTGCAGCTGCGTCGTGGCGGAGACGACGCCGGGAATGTCGGTGAAGTCGTCGTCAGGGCCTGGGACGATGTCCGCTGCCGACCGCAGGACGGCACGGTGCGCACCCACCTGGATCGGGGGCAGACCCGCCGATCGTTCACTGGCGTCGGCGAGTGTCAGCGCACCACGGGCGTAGTCCCGCCACAGGGCCGACAGGTCGGGCGCCGCCACTTGCGGCGTGCCCTTCACCTCGTCGAGTGCCGCGCCGAGCTGGCGCGAGGCCGCTTCGTACTCGGTCCACGACACGCGTTGTCCGTCCGCGTCGACGCCGCCCACAAGGACCCGGTATGCACCGGGCGTCGATCCGAACAGTGCTCGTTGCGCGGCGGAGGCCACGGACGTGGAGGCTCGATGAATTGCCCGCGTGATGAGGATGGACGGAGCATTCTTCAGCACCGCGAGAAGAAAACGTCCGGTCATCCGCACCGCGTCCATGAAGGTGATGGTCCGGACATCCCGCTTCGAAGGCGCGCTCCTTCGCGGGCTGGTCAACAGATGACCGTGTTTGACCCACACAGCATGTGCCATCTGCCGGGTCGCTGCCGGCACATCGTCGGCGTAGAGCACCGCGGTGCCCGCGTCGCGCGGAAGCGGAAGTTGCCCGTCGAACTCCAGCAGTTCGGAATGCAACCGGTGTTCGGCATGCGACGTGTCGAGGCGGCGATAGAACGACCGCACTACACGCAGCGAATTGCCCGGTAGGACGGGAGCATCATCGAACGGGGTGTGCTTGATGTCCGTCCACAATCCGGTGATGCCGGCGATCACCGGTGCGGCCTGGCGGCCCACATCCACCGGATCGTGCGTCGCCCTCAGCGACTCGTGGCCCATACCCGGTCCACGTGAATCCTCGGGTGCGACAAGCAGGTTGTGCCACCCGGCCAGAGCGGGGATCGCGGAAGCAGACTGCTCGTCGGCGGGGCGACGCAGCAGAACCCGCAGACGCACGCACCGCGCGCCTCCCGAGTTCGACGACAGCAGCTCGGCGAGCATCGTCTCGGTGCCCAGACGTACCGGTACAGCGCCCGGCCCACTCGGCACCAGGACGCACAGGCGAACCAGGTCGTAGTGGCGTGACGCCAAGACGTCCTGAAGGGTGACCGACCGGGAGATTCCTCGCTCGGTCTCCACGGCCGGCACCCGGGTTCTGGCGTCACCGATCTCGGCGTCGTCCACCCACACGAACGAACCCACGAGCTCCGCTGTCGAGAGGTCGCGCAGGACGTCCCGAACGCCGGCGGCCGGACCGGCAGAACCGACGAAGACCGTCAGAACGCTCTTGCTCTCCGTCGCCATCTCAGAACTGCCCCATGTCCGGGATCCGGAAGGTCTGCGCCGAGGTGGTCGCGGTGCTCACGGCGGGAGTGACCGTGTCGACGTGCTCGGGCTGCTCGGCGCGAGTCTTGCACTCCTCAACCAATGCGATGAGTTCGCCTGTCGCCCAGTACACATCGGCGGCGATGTCGCGGTAGATCGGGGTCTGGGACGCCTGCTCGCGCACCGTGATGGTCGAGAAGACGCCTCCGCCGGGCGCTCCCTCCCGACCCGGTGCCAGATAGTGCTGGCCGGTCAGATCACGGACCTTCGTCAACCAGGCGATCGCGTTCTTCGCGCGCGCATCGATCGAGACACCCGCGCCGGTGTCGGCGACCTGGGACTGCCAGCCGGTTCCCGTATCGCCGGTGCGCAGCCAGTCGGTGAGCACGGACTTGGCCGACACCTCGAGGATGCCGCTCGCCGGCTTCTCCGCCGACGCGTCGTAGATTCCTCGCAGCGCGCGGTAGGGAGCCATCGACGACATGACGGGCGACTCGTGCGAGCGAGCCATCGCGATCAACACCGATTCCATGATGGCGGGAAGCCAGTCGTTGTTCGCGAGGAAGCGTGCAGGCGGGGTGAGCAGCGGGTTCGGGAAGTCCACCCAACTCGACGTGGCGCCGTCCCACACGCGGACCGGCTCGTCGTAGGGCTCGGAGGGCAGACGCAGTCGACCCGTCACCAGACCGAGGAACCACCCGGCGGTCATCGCGCGCCGTTCGCTCTCATGCATCGGCAATGATGCGGCGAGCGGACGCGCACGACGCCACTGCCAGAACGCTTCCTGCTGCGCCGGAGTGGAGTCCGCCCACTGCTTCGCGGCCGGAGCGAGCACGGAATCGTATGCCAGCGGGGAGTAGTTCGGATACGACCCAAAGATGTCGATGCGAGTGAGCTTGTCCTCTTCGGACAACAATCGGACGAACTCCGACCGGGTCTCGTGATCGATCATCGGGTTCTTCTGCAACACCTGCGACAGAGCATCCGCCACAGGGAGATTGAGGAACGGGATCGACGTGAACTTGTAGCGGTACTCGATCTGCTGACCGGGATGCAGCGCCTCGAGGGCCTGCTGGTTCACACTCGCCAACGGTCGAGCGAGCGAGAGCGCCTCGACGAACTTGGAGCGAAGACGCTCGCGTCGCTCGTCGAGTGCGTACTCGGGCACCGAGATGTCCTCGATGTACTCACGCAGGGAGACCCGGCAGAACCTGTCGAACGACTCCCCCGTCCTGGCCACGAATTGCCGTGCGCGTTCGAGCAGTTCGGCCGGTCGCACGTGCACGTCGAACCGCGCGGCGGAGGGCACGAGAGCTTCACGGGTACCGGGATCGAACGGAAAGGCACGGGTGCGCCATGCCGAGGTGCGTTCGAGCAGCGGGTGCTCCTCCCCCGGCGGCCGGCTGCCGTCGATTGTGGTCCAGATACCGGTGACCACCTCGGCGACCGCGCGATTGACGGCCTCCTCGAACGGCGGAGTGCCCAGACTGTCCGACGCCACTGCGAGCGGAAGGTCGGACCGGTACTGGTCCATGAAGTCGGCCGACGGAGTGAGCATCACTTCGTTGTTGGCCTCGGCGAAACGCTTCGGGACGCGATCGCTCTTGTCGGCCGGCCAGGCACCGTACTGGTCCGTGGCAAGGCGGGCGAGGCCGACGTCGCTTGCCGGCTTGCTCCGCGCCTTGCGCAGCGCCGTCTGGGACTCGTTGAGGGCGTCGAGCAGCGGCTTGAGGATTTCCGGCACGAGTGCGGCCGCGACCTCGGAGACCTTGCCGGACAACGATGCGTACAGCTGGCGGTAGACATTGTTGCTGCAGCTGGAGATCACCCGCTCGAGGAGGTCGGCGTCGCTCTCGATGTTACCCTTGAGCGCGGAGAGCATCTGCAGGGTGTCGGCGGACTGGACGGTGATGTCCTCGGGCGCGTGGCGCGAGAGTTCCTCGGCACCGGCCCGGATCTGGTCCTTCACCAGGATCGACAGCCTGTTGACCACTGCCGTCGCGTAGGGCAGTCCGAGGTCGGCAACCGCCTTGGCCACCTGCTGCTCGATGCGCTGCGCCAGTCCTCGGTGCCACTGGAAGGCGTGACCGAGCGCATGCTGTTCGGCCGAGTTCACCAGTGCCTGACGACGCGCCGCGAGTGCTCGCCGGACCTCGGGAACCCACTGCGACGCGCTCAGGCCACTGCCCGAAGGGAGGTAGGCACGCAGCTCGGTCTCCACGATCTGACGCGCCATCCGCTGGGCTTCCGCCGACGGAAGAACGCTGTCGGTCAACCACGGTCCGACACCGACCTGCGCTCCGGCGGGATTGTTCTGCATGACCGGCAGTCCCATGTTCGTCAGCAGTGTCTGCCACTGGCTGTCGAGGATCGCGTTGACCTGGTCCTCGTCGGAGGCAACGCTGGCCGCGTTGCGGTGGCCGTCGAGCAGGCGATCCACGGTGCTGCGTGCCAGTCGCTGAGCGGAGTACTCGGCGTAGCGGTCGCGTCCCATGCTCAGGCTGGAGAACCCGTAGGTTCCCCACGGCAGGTTGTCCCACTGCCCGCCCCAGCCGATGTTCTCGCGCTGGCCGGACAGACCCGCGCCGTTTGTCAGGTCGTACTGCACGAACTGGCGGGTCGCGGCGCCACTCATCATCATGCCCGCGAGACCACGTGCAAGCCCGCGGTAGATCGCCTTCTGCGAGCCGTCACCGAAGGGCGCCCCCTCGACGCCCACGCGGCGACCGACCGGGAACACACGGGCGAAAGGCACCTTCTCACCTTCACCGGCCTGCTGACCGAGGGCCCGCAGGATCTCGACGTCGTGCTCGCGCGCGGAGCCGAGCTGGCTGGCGACGATCTCGCCGAGCATCGCGAGCGCGTTCGCGCGCACACCGGTCGTCGCGCTGCGACCGAGGCCGTCGAAGATGTCGGGAGCCACCATGAACACGCCCATCAGGCGCGGGTCGAGCTTGGGAATGAGGGTGAGCAGTCGGCAGATGTCCAGTGCCATCGATGCTCCGGCACCACCGGCCATCGACGAGACGACCAGGACGATCGGCGACTCCTCCTGCTCGAAGCTTCCGCCACCGGGGATCTTCATGGCAGACATTTCGGTCGCCGTCTGCACCGTGAACAGCTGGTCCCACGCCTGCTGCAGCGTGTCGCGGATGCCGCCGGCCTTGCTCAGGGTGATCATGCGACCAAGTGCCCGATACTGACCGGCGCCCGAGCCGATCGGCACCGTCACCGCGGAAGGGTCGCGGGGTGCCCAGGTCGCGATCTCGTGGAGGCTGTTCCGTGCGCCCAATTGATTGCTCAGCGCATTGTCGAGCACGGCATACGAGTCGCCCTGCGGGCCGCTACCGAAGTAGTAGCCGCCCTGGTCGCGCACGTTGCCCAGACCGTCCGGGCCGGCCTCTGGGGCGGTGGGCACGTCGACGCTGACGAACTGCCAGCCGCCCGGGATCTTGTCGATGCCCACGGCAGCGAGATCGGACCGGAGCTGGTCCATCATGTACGCGAGGGTGACGGCACCGGATCCGCCGCAGCCAACTACCAGAAATCGCCTCATTGCGGTCCTTCCGAATCGAGATAGAGAGTTGTTGCGCGGCCGTCAGGAACCGGGCGGACGGAACGGGTCGAAGGGTTGTCCCGGCGGTGTCGAGCCGGGACCGGTCGGCGGTTGACCCCCGAAGCCGGGACCACCGGTGAACGGCGGCGGAGCACCGAAGGTCGGAGCCGAAGGTGTCCCCGGTGCGGCGAACGGATCGAACGACGACGGAGCGCCTGCCGTCGCCGGCTGAGGCGAAGTCGGGTTCTGCGGTGTGTTGCTGTCGGAACCCTGTGCGCGGGCCCGCAGGTCGTCGATGATCCGCGGTGCTCGCCGACCTGCCTCGTCCACGAGTCCCCGCACGCGCTCGTTCGACGCATTGGCTCCGACGAGCAGGAGCAGGACCGCCTCGTCGACAGGTCCCTTCGGGTCGTGGAGCAGCACCCAGTTGTTGTGCACGGCGAGAGGCAGACGTGCCTGGCCGGTGCTGCGATCGGTAGCGGGAGTCGCACCCGAAGCGCCGAGCATCCCGTCCGCACGGACGAGGACGTAACCGGCGCCGACGGGCGACATCCCCATCTTGGCTTCGAGGCGAGCTCCGTCGACGTCGAGGTTCCGAGCCGGTTTGTCGAGGTTGCGGACGATCTCTCGCAGGTCGTTGTCGTTGAGTGTGAACGGTCGACCGTCACGCAACAGCCCACCGTCGGACACTCGCACGAGGAAGCTCTGCGACTTGAGGGTTTCGGCCGGGATGCGAGACGCCCACCACTTGAGCGCATACAGGATGGCGAAGGGGATTCCGACACCCAGGAGGAACACCGCCAGGAAGCTCAGCAGGAATCGTGTGGTGTCGAGCGGCTTGAGCAGATCCGCCGTGAACGGAACGTCGACGGGCATCGCGCGATCGGGCTCGCCTTCAGGGGCGATCATCAGACGGACCGCACCATTGAAGGCACCGTTACCCGCTTCGGGGACAGCGAGTTCGAGGGGCAGGGTGCCGCTCGTCCCTTCCTCGATGGTGAGGCAGTTCTCCGGCGAAGCTGCTCCGCCGACGGTGAGTGCGGCATCGCCGACACCGTCCGGAATTGCGTCGACACGGACGGGCGAGGCAGGGTCGACCCACACGCACCCAGGCCCCTGGATCACGAGCTCGCCGGGGAAGGTACCGGAACCTTCCACCTGCCCGAAGTCGATCCGGCCGGGCACCGTGGGGTAGCCGATCGGCGGAGCCAGGTTCAGCGGCACGTCCACGTACTGCGGCGTGAGGTCGGTGCCGGGAGCGATCACGGAGCCCGACTCGTCGGTGGCGTCCGCCGTGGTCACTTCGAGGACGAGACGCAGTGTCGCCTCACCGGGCGCGACGTTCGTCAGGTCCAGCTCGATCGGTTCACCGATCGCGTCCTTGGACACCCCGGACGCCAACGTGTGATCCACCTGCGCCGCGTCGGTGAGCGACACGCCCAGGTACGCGGATCCGAGAAGTTCGGACGGGTCGATCTCCTGACGGTCGGAATCGACGATTCCCAGTCGGACCGCGGACGTAACCTCACCGGCGTGGATGGCGGTGACGTCCTGACCGAGCAGCGCCGGGAACAGGTTTCCGGATATGTGGATGTTCGACTTGGAGCGGGCAGCCGGCTCGGACCCGTCGGGGTCGACGAAGACGAGAGCCCACATGCCTTGCCACTCGCCGGCGGCGTTCCCCGGCTGCTCCATCGTGAACGACACCGAGCGATCGGAGAGCCAGCGGTAATCGACCGCGACGCCGTCGACCGACGAACTCGACTCTGCCGAGGTGTAGGCCATGGGGAGCTCTTCGCCACTCGGGTTGACGAGCGTCGGTACCAGACCTTCGGCATCGGCGAATCCGAGAACCGTGACGGACCCGATCGAGTCGTCGAGCACGAAGCGGTGCTGCGCCTCCTCGCACACCTCGTAGGCGCAGACACCCGTCTCGTTCTCGAGCGGAGCCTGACCGGGACTGCTGAACGCGTCGAAGGCGAACAGCAGATCGTCGATGTTCTGCGCGAGGTAGAAGTCGCCCGGCGTGGGTTCGGTGCGCGCACCACACGCTTGACCTGCCACAGGCTCACCTGTCGCGATGGAGCGCATCAGATCGAAGTCGGCGGCCTGCGCGGTGCCGTTGGCGAGGCCCACCGCGAATGTCGCGATACCGGACGACCGCAACTGGTCGGCGACGCCTGCGGGTCGGCAGATCGACTCGCGTGCCGCGCCAACGACCTGAGTGACACCTTCGTCAGTGGACAGCGAAAGACCCGGCGCATAGGGCTTTTCCCCATCGCGAGCGGTGAAGTCGAGTTTGCCGTCGGAGAACCACGCGATGGCCTGGCACGACGTGGAGCCTCCGGACGAGTGCTCCGCCAGAGCGCCTCGGGCGCCGTCGAGCGCGAGCCAGTAGTCGGTGTCGAGTCCGGATGTCCGGGAGCGGAACGCATCGACCTCGGATTGCAGTCCGCCCAGCGTTCCGGGCTCCAGACGGGTCCACGGCGCATGCATCGTGAACTCGGACGAGAAGCCCGCCACGGCAACATCGAGCGCGACACCTGCGGACGCACCGAAGGAAGCAAGCTGGCCGAGAAGATAATTCGCGGCTTCGACGCGGGCGGCATCGGGGTCCGACTGCTGCAGACTGCCCGATTCGTCGATCATCAGGAGCAGGTCGCCCTCTCGCTGCGACGCCAAGCAGCCACCGAAGTCGGCCACCGCGGTCTCACGGGGTTGGCCGGACGCCGTCGGCGCGATCAGCAGGCAGCCGAGGAGAACGATGATGACGGTTGCAAGCTTCTTCACAGTCGACCGAACCAATCCGCAATCTGCCATGCGCCGAGGAGCACTCCCGCCGCCGCGCATGCGACGGTTACCCAATAGATGACCTGTGCCGCTTTCGACGGCTGATAGACCGGAAAGGCACGTTGCTTCGTGTCCGCGATCATGTACGTGGCGAGGAGGAGAGCGGCGATCGGTCCGGCAAGGGCCCAGCCTGCGACAGCGAAACCCGCGGAGCCGAGCGTGAGTGCGATGATCGCCAGAACCAAGCCCATGACGGCGACCGCGCACGCCGCGACGACACGCCCGACGGGAGTCTTGCCCTGCGAGAATCCGGACGAACGCACCGGTTGTTCGGAAGCGAACACATCGGTGGACGCGAATGCCGGCGAGGACGCTCCCGGCCCGAACGGATCCGGGTGGGAGCCGAAGGTCGGAGCGCTCCCCCATGCAGGTCCGCTCGGGGTCGTCGATGGTGTGTCTATCCCGTCTCGCGAACTCGAGTACTCGCTGAAATCGAACGGGTCGGACGGTGACTGCACAGGCTTCTCTCGGGGGCTAGCTTCGGACCGATTCCTGAGCGAGCGCACCCCGGCAGGTATCGGCGTTATTGATACTTCAATCGGGGGACACCCACACCCCGTTACGAGCGCTAATGGGATCGTTACCCCAACGTAATATCGTGCGCAGTTGGTCCCGTCGATGCAGAGGATTTGGCCCCTGCGGACGCTGAGATCTCGACGATTCGCCCCTTTTCCTCCCCATCCGACCGTCCATGCCATTCAGGCGGGACCGGTGGTTGATTTGTCCGGGTCGAGTGGCACACTGTGCCGACCATACGAAGGAGAACTCATGGTCCTACCTCTGATTCCGGCCGCGCTGATCGCCATCGGCGCCGTGACGGGCGGCGGCGGCGTCGCACTCAGCGGCAAAGGCATCGCCGACCGCAAGAAGGCCGCGGACCAACTGCGCAGGGCCCACGAGCAGTACACCAAGCGCCGCGACGCGATCGTGGAGCGCGTCGGGAAGACCAATGCCCAACTCGAGACGCTGGGCGGTCAGCAGCAACAGGCGTTGACCGACGTTGTCATCCGCATGGCGGAGTTCTTGCGTCGACACGAGAAGCAGGTACGTGAGAACGAGCGGCTGTTGGCCGACGGTCTCCAGGCCGGCATCACGCAGGTCGACGGACCGAACGGCCTCGATCTGAATCTGGGAGGCTGGCTCGGTGGAGCCATGGCATCGGTTGCGACCGGTGTCGGCACCGCATCCGCAGTATCGGCGGCTGCCACGAGCTTCGGTGTTGCAAGCACAGGGGCCGCCATATCCGGTCTCTCGGGAGCAGCCGCACAGAGCGCCGCAATGGCATGGCTCGGCGGAGGCGCACTGTCGGCCGGGGGTGGCGGTGTGGCACTCGGCGCAGCAGCGCTGAATGTGGTGACGATAGGCCCCGCTCTCCTTATCAGCGGCTTCGTCATCAAGGGGCAAGGCCAGAAGGCACTCACCGAAGCAGCCGCGTTCCAAGCCAAGATCGACATTGCGAATGCCGAATTGGGCACCACCGACACTCTCCTGACCGCTGCCGACCACCGCATCGACGAATTGCGCTCCGTGCTCGGCACACTGACCGTCAAGGCAGTCGCAGCCCTGGACGTACTCGAGTCCGAGCCCTTCGATGCACGCGCTCATGCGTCGCGCTTCCAGAAGGCGATGGCGCTTTCCGTAGCCGTCCGGGACGTCGCCGCGACCCCCATTCTCGACGAAGACGGCGAGCTGACCGAGAACAGTGCGAATCTGACCGTGCGGTACCGCCCGATGACCGAAGGAGACGACCGTGGCGCCGAACAAGGCTGATCGGAAAGTGCACGAGGGCGAGGTATTGGGCTCGGTGAAACGCAAAATTGCTGCGGTCGACGGCTTCACAGCGCTCTCGCAGCTGGTCACCGCCGCGCAGGAATGCATCGAGATCCACGCTGTCGAACAAACGAAACGCACCCGTCTGCACACCTACGCAACCGCAGAAGTTCAGCGCATCAAGTCGGCCGAGTCCATCGTCAGGAACTACTTCGAGCAGTCCTTCGCCGAACGCCGCACAACCTTCGATGCCTTGTTCTCCCGACTGGATCAGGCACTGGAGCAAGAGAACTCACAGGTGATCAGCGAAGTCCTGCGAGGGATCGTCGACATCGCCAAGACCTCTCCCCTGGCCGACCTCGGTGATCTCGGACAGATTCGCGCGGCGCTCGATGATCCCGATCAGGTGTGGGATCTCTGAGACGTCTCATTGCCTCTCTCAGTCGACCATGACCGCAAAGCGACTCCAATCGGTGAATTCCCAATCCCATCGTCGACATACCCGCTCACGTGAGAGTTCAGGGCGGGAGGGATCAAGGATCATCAGTTTCGAATGACGTTCGGAGCCTACGACGATGGCGAGGAGGTAAGGCGCTGAACTGTTCAACATCAGTGACATCTCGTTGTTAGTCAGCGCGAAGCGAGCATCAAGCGAATCGACCTTTTTGACCTCGATATTCACCCGCTGCCCTGATGGGTCTGTACCTTCCAGGTCGTAACCGACGTTCTGTGTGCTCACATCCCGCAGCGACCAACCTCGCCCGTTCAGGTACTGCATCGTTGCGACTTCGGCGGTACGCCACTGTGTCATCACTGCGCCCATAGAGTTGGTTGCCGACGCGAGAGCGGAAGGACGACTCGCCACGACCTCACTTATCACGGACTGCGACTCCTGAGCGGGGAGCAATTCCACCAGCGCTTGTTCTGTAGGTGTCAGCGAGCGCCCATGAACCCGCGCCAAGTCCTGGAAATGCTTACCGAGGCGCGTACGCAGCTGTTCCGATAATTGAGAGGCGACTGGCCCGTCAACAAGTACCGACAGATCAAGCGTTTCCAACCCGAGAACTGCTTTGAAGGTCCTCGCCGCCGCTTGATTTGCAGCGGAGTACAGCGCTGCAGGCGCCCCGCTCGGGAAGATCGTCGATACATCTTCCTCTTCGAGAACAACGCTGGAGTACTTGAACGACGGTCGATGCTGCATCATCGCATCGCGCAGCGAACTCAGTAAGACTTGACTCGCACTTCCGCTCGCAGATACCAACAGGCTCCGGATGTCCTCGCCCTGCAGGATGAGTTCCCATAGCCGCTCGAATGTCGACGTTCCCGGATTTCTCAACGCATAAGCGATCGCTCTGGCGGCATCGCGCAAGACTCTGGTTGTCGACTCGTCTGCTACGACAGCGTGGGTTCTCGAGGGGTCGGTCAGCATGTCGCCGGAGATGATTACCGGAAGTCCCACTTCGTCATTGAGCGGCAAGAAGCATGCCAACCGCCCGCGGACCCTGGTGAGTGCGAGTGCGCGCGCATTCATGGGGACAGCTACGGTCGCGGTGCCCTCCCTCAAGATTGCGAAGTCGGCATCGCTGCCCGCGCTACGGACCACCACCCGGTCATTGGCTCGTTCGATGCTGACCTGCATTTCATCATCGCGAGACCGAACCAGAACTGTGCGCACGTTTCGGAGGAAGAGCAGACTGATCGGGTCGAGCTCACCCATGCCATCACCGGCATCAGGCATCCTCGTGACTGTGAACGATGCCCCTCCCAACCATGGGGTCCGTTCGATTCCTACTGGGATGCGAATCAACGGCACCGAATCGAGCGCTTGCTCGCTCAGCAACTCGGCGGCCAACACCTTATCGAAGCTGAAAGTGACGTCACCTGAACGAACTTCAATTTTGGAAGCTACCGCAGCCAGGGATTTGAAGCCGATTCCGCGATATCCGATGGCGGCCTCACCGCGAGTCTTTGTGGAGCTGGCACTTCGGCACAAAGACTCGATGTCGGCTCCGTCCATAACACGGCCGTCATTACTCCAGGAGAACGTGCCGTCAGGACTTTCGACGACTTCGACTGTCGAGGACCCGGCATCGTCGGAATTCTGAAGGAGCTCGTACGGAACTCGATTCCGGTAGGTCTCCGCCAAGAGACCCTCCATTCGAGCGATCTCCCGAAAGAGGCCCGGTGCCTGTAGGTGTTCGTCGATCAAAGTGTCCTGCAGCTGATGCAGGAACAAGTCCGTGGCACTCATTCGTCGGCATCCACGATGCGAACGACAACGCGGGTGGGCTTTCCGGACATGTCCTCCACATCCAGGTTGTCCTGCGCGACCCAACGAGGCGGTCGGCCCGGCAATTCACCGCCCTTCTGTACCCGGATATGCGCATAAGGTTGAAACCCGCTGGTGGCAACCAGGAACCCTTCGCCGTCGAGGACCTCGACTTCGATCTCAGGAACTCCTACCTCGAACGGGCACTCCCCTTCCAATGTAGGAGCCTCGTCCCGCCAATCGTCGTCGGCCACGTAGTCGTCGAGCAGCTGTTGTGCAGTACCGAATTCGAACACCCCCTCCATGTGAACGCGAAGAGTTTTCGAATAGCTTTCAGGAACGATCTGCGCAGCGACGTTCGACACCCGCGTCCTTACACCCACACGAGTGGTGTCGTCGATGAGGTTGACTTCTACTTCTGCACCCTCCCCCGTCGGGAGTTCGAAGTTGGAATCCACCTCCGAGATATCGAAAGCTGTGAGCCGAAGATGCAGATCGACAGGACTCAACGGCTTACTGCAGTCCCATTCTTGACTTGTCTCGGAGAACCTCAACGGACGTTTCCGCGCCTTCTTCTCCGTCTCGAAAAGGGCGCGCTCATAGGTAGGCGGAGTATTGCTGCCTTTCCGGCCGAACACCAGAAGGGGCGGCGGGGCATAGTCGCTATTCGTGAACTTGTCCGACCGATCCTCAGGTAGGAATCGCATGGTGCCGGACACAACGACCTCTTGTCGATGGTCCTTCTTGCCGTAGGTCTTGGTGACCAGTCGAGCCTGGACCTCGTCGACCTGCCACCCCACCAGGGACAGGGCCAGCTCATCCACCTCGACGTCGAGCGGTTCAGCACTCTTGTCTTTCCCCAAGGCCGTTCTCCTAGATCTATCCCGCCGGCAATGACTAGCGGATACTCCGCTTTGTCCGGCACCAACGACAGCGGCAATTCCGGTCGCGGATAACCTACGCAACTCCCGCCGGAATGACCAGATCATGTTCAGACTTCGAACGGAGCAAGCCGATGACAGGACGTCCCCACTTGGAACGAATCCCTGGAAACACGGATGACCGGTGGAGCCCAGGGTACGGACCAGGCGCGCACCGACTTTGAAAGATGAGTTTGTGGGTAGGCGGCGGAACCCGGTATCCGGACGTGTAACGCCTGAGTTGCAGATTGTGTCCCACTGACATGCCCCAATCAAGCGGAGGGTCGATAGTCGGCGTACACCTTCCGTATTAGCCTCGATCTTTCGTGCGGGTGACGCGCCGGCCTGAGCAGTTCAGATTGGGTGTGGAAACCTGCGGATCCGGTGTGCGGCCACGATCGCCTGCCCGACACGGTCGGGTGACGCCGGGGTCCACAGCCCCGAGTTGAGCGTCCTTTCGTCTCGATGAAGAAGATACGTGCAGGTCAAGCGGGTGCAGGTAGCGCCGTGAGCCTGTTCAAGCCGGCCACGAGAACATCGACGCCAGGAGCCGTCGCGGCCAGCCGCAGACGAACACGGCGGGCATGCCGGGCGATCTTCCCGGCGATCGACAGCAACCGCAGCCGTAGTCGTTTCGGTTCCCACCGCCGCGCTGGAACCTCGGTGAACGCGAGCATCTGCATCCACGCGGTCAGCTCGCATGCGAGTTGCACCAGCGCCAACCAGATCCGGTTCTGGTCGAAGCCGTGCAGCGGAAGATTCTGTAGCCCGGTGACTTTCGCTGACCGGATCCGGTCCTCGCACCGAGCTCGACGCCGGTGCCGCAACTCCAGGTCCGGGAGTTGCCCGCGGCGGGTGTTGGTCACGAACGCGGTCAACCGCAGCCCGTCACGGTCGGTGAACCGCAACTGCGCCCCCGGATGCGGGCGTTCCTTCCTGACGATCACGCGCATGCCTTTCGGCCACGTCGACAGATCGAGCAGGCCGGTGAGCTCGGTGACCCAGGCGCCGTCGCGGACCTGCCCGTCGGAATCGTAGGCTGGGGTCCACGCCTGTTCGGGGACCAGATCGAGGGCGGCGGTCATCGTGTCGGTCAACCCGAATCCGACCGAATACGAGAGTCTGCGCTTGGTCAGGTACTCGATCAAGGAGTGGGTGCCACCGGCTCCATCGATACGCACCAGCGCCTTCTTCCCGACCCGATATCCCGGGTCGAACGGCAACTGCGCGAGGGCGTCCTGTACGACGGTGATGTGGTCGGCGGCGGTGTTGGAACCGGCGTTACCGGGGCGCAGCAGCATCGCGACGGGTTCACCGGTGCCATACTCACCGTGGTCGACGAATGCGCACAGTGGATGAAACCCGTAGCCGCGTTTGAAGTTCGGGGCGGCGTGTTCTTTGTCGGAGTGGGCGGTGACGAGGGTGGCATCGATATCGATGACCAGTGGTTTTTGCTCGTCGATGGTGTGATCCGGTGCCGTGGAGCCGGCAGCGGTCCAGGCGTGGGAGCGGGCGGTGGCGCGGGCGCGGCCGATGGCAGCGAGAGCGGTGTCGGCGTCGGCGGCCAACACGCTGATCAGCCGGGAGACGGTCGGGTCGGAGGCAACCGTGCCGAACAGTTCGGGGTGAGCCCGCAGTTGTGCGATGTCGGCGAGACAGTCTCCGCCGAGTGCGAGGGAGACCGCGAGGTCGAGGAGGATCTTGCCGGGATCGTGGCGGGCCAACGGTTTGCGGAACGGGCCGAGTTCGGTCGTCAATGCCGTGATGAGGCCGGTTTTCTCCGCGGTGCGCAGCAGCAGGACCGCGCCGGCCTGCGACACGAGGCTGGTTCCGGTGGCCGATGCGGACACGTGTGGGTAGGGGGACGTAGACTTGCTCACCGGAATGGTGCCTCTCGAACTGTTGCGGACATGACCTTAGACAAGCCATATCTTCGCAGTTCAGGGCACCATTCCTTGTGTTCGACACTCGGCCGGCTCGTTATTTCCGTGAAAGCTCCGGGTTAGTTACTGTCGCATCGTGACCGCTCACGCCACGCCCCTTGAAACCGACGAGTCGAGTACTGACACCCGACGCCACCTCTCCGTCTTCGGCCTCGACTTCGTCGGTCTCGTCGCCGCCCTGTTCTTCTTCGCGTGGAGCCTGAGCCCCTCCCTCATCCCCCGCGAATGGTATTTCCAGGGACTCATCAGCGGCGTGACGGGCATCGTCGGGTACGGCATCGGCGTGCTCGTCGCCTTCCCCGCGCGGCGGTGGATCGCCCCGCGTCTCACGTGGTGGCGACGCCGCCACACGGTCCGGCGCATCGCCGAGGTGGTCGTCGCTCTCATCGCGGTGGGAACACTTCTGGGGAGTCTGTTCGCCGCAGCGGGATGGCAGAACGAAATCCGTGCCCTCATGGGCATCGAGACCACAACGGGCTTCGCGTATCTCCGCACCGGTCTGGTGAGCGTCGCGGTCTTCGCTGCCCTCCTCTACATCGCACGCGGATTACGGTGGGTCGGACGACGCTTCGCGGAGTTCCTCGCGACCCGCCTGCGTGTTCCGGTCGCCGCGGCCGGTGTCCTCGCGCCGGTGATCCTCGTTCTCGCGGTGGTGGTATTCGTCGACCAGGTTCTGCTCGCGAGCAGTTCTATGGCGGCACGCATCGTGTTCGCCGACGACAACAACAGCACCGACCCCGGTGTGGAGCAGCCCCAGATTCCCGAGCGGTCGGGCAGCCCGGCGTCGCCGTCGTCGTGGGAGAGTCTCGGCCGTCAGGGACGCACGTTCGTCGCCGGTGGGATGGACGCCGAGCAGCTGACCGAACTGAACGGCGCACCCGCCCTCGAACCCATACGGGTGTACGCGGGACTTGAAGCCGACGGCACCACCGACGAACAGGTACAGCTGATCCTCGACGAGCTCGACCGCACGAAGGCGTGGGAGCGCGAGATCCTCGTGGTCGCCGGCACCACCGGAACCGGGTGGGTGAATCCGTTCGCCGCCGACTCGATCGAGGCGATCTACAACGGTAATTCCGCAATCGCAGCGATCCAGTACTCCTTCCTGCCGAGCTGGATCTCCTTCCTCGTCGACGGCTCCGCTGCCAAGGCAGCCGGCAATGCCCTGATCAACGGGGTTCACGAACGCTGGTCGCAACTGCCGGAGGACCAGCGCCCGCAGCTGGTGGTCTACGGCGAGAGCCTCGGCTCGCAGTCTGCCGAGGCGGCCTTCGCCGACCTCGCCGACATGCGCGGCAAGATCGACGGCGCGCTGTTCGTCGGACCTCCGAACTCGAACCAGCTGTGGCGCAGCATCGTCGACCATCGTGATCCCGGCAGTCCCGAGGTCCTGCCCGTGTACGAGGACGGCGTCGCAGTGCGGTTCGCCTCCGACCTGCAGACGCTCGAGGACCAGCAGGGACCGTGGAACGACCCGCGGGTGCTGTATCTGCAACACGCGTCCGATCCGGTGGTGTGGTGGGGACCGGGACTGCTGTTCGAGCGACCCGACTGGCTCGCCGAACCTCCGGGCGCGGATCGCTCACCGTCGATGCGGTGGTACCCGATCGTCACCTTCGCTCAGGTCGCGGCCGACATCATGGTCGGCACCTCGCCACCCGTCGGTCACGGGCACAACTACGAGGACCTCATCCCCTACGGCTGGGCCGCCGTGACGTCCCCAGAGGGGTGGACGCTCACCGACACGCAGCGGATCGCCGAGGCCGTCGAGCAGTTGAACACCGCGGACGAGTAGTCGAACACGGCACGCTGCCCGAGGCTCTGCTAGCTTCTCCCCTACGGCTTCGCATTCCGTCTCTTCGCCATGCCTTCCTGCGTCCAGGTACCGACGAAAGCGACCGCCGATGACCACGACCCTCGATACACCGCCCGCACCTCCCGAACCATCCCCATCGTTCTCCGCTCGACTGAAGGACGGGATCCTGCGATGGTTGGGACGGTTCCATCCGGTCGGCCTGGCCGTTGCGCTGCTGTTCTACTGCTGGTCGCTGTCACCGTCCCTGCTTCCCCGCCCCTGGTACCTGCAGGGCGTCGCGACCGGCATCAGCGTCATCACGGGCTACGGCATCGGCGTGCTCCTCGCGTGGATCGTCCGCAAGTGCGGCTTCGAGACGAACTGGTCGGCGACCGTGAAGAAGGTCGGCTGGTGTTTGCTCGCGCTGGTCGCCGTCGTGGTGGTGCCGACCTTCCTCGTCCTCGGTTCGTGGTGGCAGGACATCAGCCGCGAACTCGTCGGGATGGAACCCGGCAGCAGCTGGGACTATCCGGGTGTGCTGCTCGTCGCCGTGGTGGTGACGCTGCTCCTGCTCGTCATCGGCCGTGGTCTACGGCGCGTGGCGCAATGGGTCACCGGACTCGTCGTCCGCGTCTTGCCGGCTCCCCTGGCGCGCATCGTGAGTGTCGTGCTGGTCGGGCTGATTGTGTTCTGGGCGGTGGAAGGTCTGCTGTCCGTGGAGATCGCGCGTATCGCCAACGGATCGGCGATGGCAGTGGACGAGGGCACCGCCGACGGAGTCGAGCAGCCGCAGGCACCGGAACGATCCGGGTCGGACGCGTCGCTCGAACCGTGGGATTCGCTGGGCCGTGAGGGCCGGACGTTCGTCGCAGGCGGTCCGTCTCCGGAGGAGATCACCGCGGTGACCGGTGAACCCGCGATGATGCCGATCCGGGTCTACGCGGGTTACCGCTCCCTCGACAGTCTCGACGGCTACACGGAGTTCGACGAGATGGAGGTGCTCGCCTCGCATGTCGTCGCCGAACTCGATCGCACCGGCGCATTCGACCGCGAGTATCTGGCAGTGGCCACGACGACAGGCCGTGGTTGGGTCAACCAGAACGTCGCCGCTGCGCTGGAATACCTCTCGGACGGCGACTCGGCCATCGCGGCGATGCAGTATTCGTTCCTGGCCAGTCCCCTGGCCTTTCTCGCCGACCGGGTGTCACCGCGCAATGCAGGTCGCGCGCTGTTCGAGGCGGTGTACACGAGGTGGAGTGTTCTCGATCCGGAAACCCGGCCGAAGCTGCTCGTCTTCGGCGAGTCGCTGGGTTCGTACGGAGGCCAGTCGGCGTTCGCCGGCGTGCAGGACATGATCACCCGCACCGACGGCGCATTGTGGGTGGGCACTCCGAATTTCACGGAACAGTGGCGTCGCATCACGGATTCGCGTGACCCCGGAAGCCGCGAGATCCTTCCGGTGATCTACGGCGGCCAGAACGTGCGATTCGCTGCGACTCCCGACGACCTCACCGATCTCGATGGCCTGCGCGACTGGGAATCTCCCCGCATCGTGTACTGGCAGCATCCCAGCGATCCAATCGTGTGGTGGTCCTCCCAGCTGGTTCGGCACCGCCCGGATTGGTTGCGCGAGGAACGCGGCGCCGACATCGACAAGGGGATGACGTGGATTCCGTTCGTGACGTTCTGGCAGGTCACGCTGGATATGGTGTTTGCCGCCGAAGTGCCCGGTGGCCACGGCCACGCCTACACGACCGAGGCGGCGTTCTTCTGGGCCGACATTCTGGGAATCGAGGACGAGGTGCGCGTGAAAGCGGTCTTCGACGCATTGTCGTCCGGCGGATGACGCCGCACATTCACCCTCCTACTTAATCCGACCCAACCGAGTTTCTTCCGCGTTTCTCGCACCACCCGTGATAGAACGTCGGTACTGCTTGTGAATCGACACAGGAATGCGAACCGGAGTACGTCGATTCACGGGTAGCGGAAATTCGTTGACGCGGACTGCCGCGGAGAGGTTGCGCACATGTGCACGTGAGTGTGGATCGGTCCATCCGAGCGGGACCGGCAAAACCGTTGCTTCGCAGCCGATCCGACAATCGGTAGCCGAATTCTCCATCCCGCGTTGCGTGTTGGATCTACCGCACGTCCTGGCGTCGCGTGGGCAGACTTCGACGATCTCGACATCCCGACAGCGCGCCGCTGAGCGCGCCGAGCCCAACTCCGCAAACACGAAAGATCCCCGAAGACAATGACTTCGGGGATTCTTCGTCGCTCGCGGACTTACTGGCCGCTGAGGCTGCTGATGCTGCCGATGAGCTCCATGAACGGGCCGAGCAGCTTCGCCAGCTCGATGAGGGTCTGAAGTTCTTCCATGGGGGACTCCTGTCACAGGGGGAATTACGCGCAACGAGACTCGCTGCGCATCAATAAATATCAGGAACCCGTGTACTTCGCTGAAGAAAGCGCGTGAAAAGACGCACTGTAACGTTCCCAATCGAGAAACGATGTGACCGAGTCGATTCAGTAGTCGTCCGGCCCCGCAATCATTCGCGTCCCCACATCGGAGATTCACCGACAACCGTTGCGTCCGTCCGACCGGCGGATTCGACGAACTCGTGCGACTGTCCGTCGGTCCGGAACTCGATCGACGGCCGGGACAGTTCGGGCGCAGGAGTATCCACGCGACCGGGCGTGATTCCGCGACGCTCCAGCTCCTCCCAGAGTCCCGACAGGGCTGAGGCCGGGTCGAGGTAGTACTCCGATTCCCGGACCCGCCAGAACTTCCAGCCGCTGCGGTGCAGTTCGCGCTCCCGCTCCAGATCGGCGCACTGCCGCTCGGGGCTCGTGTGCCACTGCTCGTCGTCGCAGGCAACTGCCAGCTTTCCTGCCGCCCCGGTCACGACCAGATCGATGAAGTGGCCGTTCACCTCGACGCGCGGGTTCACGTGATAGCCGCGGGCGGCGATGTCGAGGAAGACGTCCTGCTGGAAGAGGCTGTCGAATGCCTCGTGCCGCTCGTCGCGTGTCACGCCGTCGGGCATCGACTCGGCCGGCCGCGGGGACGTCGTCCGCATGTGGGTGAGCAACGAGTACCGCAGGTCGGTGCGCCGCAGCGTGTCGATGGTCCTCGAATGGAACAACCACAGCTGGTCCTGGGCACGCGAGGCCGCCACGTTGAACCGTCGCTGGTATTCGGTCCGCGTCAACGCCGCGATGTTCTGTTCGGGCGCGACGACCATCGACAGGAACACCACGTTCCGTTCGTCGCCCTGGAAGTCCGGGGGTGTGCCGACGCGGAGCCTGCGCTCCTCCCACTGCTCCGGGGTGAGGCGGTCCAGCAGTTCGTTCTGGATGATGTCGACTTGCAGCTGCCCTTGCAGCACCACCACACCGAAGGTCTTGCCGTCGTAGGCGGGATCCTCGACGCACTTCACGAGCGTGTCGACGAGGGCGTGAGCCTCGGCGTAGTTCGTCAGCGTCGAGTTCTGGCCGGTGACGGCACCGTCCTCGACAAGCGTGGTGCGCAACGGCTGCAGACGGTCCGAGCCGTACTGCCGCATGGGGACCAGCGGGTCGTCGGCGTAGAACTGGTCACTGGACCACGCGATGATCTCCGGCATCGACCGGAAGTGCTCGCGCAGCCGGACGATGCTGCCGAACCGCGACCGCAGCAACGAGAACAGACTCGATCGCGGAGTGAAGCTGTCGCGCAGGTAGTTCGGGATGTCGGGCAGATACGAATCGAGACGGCTGAACACCCCGTCGAGCGCACCCAGCGACACCGCGCTCGGCGCACACTGCTTGTCGTCGCCGACGACGATTACGCGCGGCGCCAGCCACAGCAGGAACAAGCTGCTGATGTCGGTCTGACTCGCTTCGTCGACGATGACGACGTCGAACGAATTCTGTTCGGGCGGAATCGAAGCCAGGACCTGCTGCAACGGCATCACCCAGGCCGGCACCGCACCTTGCGCGACCTGCATGGCCTCGCGCGCCGCCGCCCGATAACGCTCCGCGTAGCGACCGGTTCCCTTACCGATGCTCGCGATGTGATCGCGGTAGGAGTGGAGTGCCTGCACCTGCTCGGCCGTGGTGCGGTCGAGACACGCGCTCCACGCCTTCTCCTCGACGAGCTCCGTCGTAAGTCGCGCGATGTCCGTCTCGAGTGCGTCGAGGTCGCGTTCGAACTGCCCGTCGTCGCTGCGCTCGTGGAAGCGACGGACCCACTCGTCCGCGCGTCGCCACGCCCACGCGTCGTCGATGTCGGCGAGGCGAGCCGGCCAGGCCAGGCTCAACGGATTCTCCGCGAGCGCCTGCGCGAGTGCCGGTGCCGCGGTGGTCAGGCGCGCGTGCAGGGAGACGAGTTCCAGCTCCTCACGCTGCTCCCCCGCCGCCCGGTCCCACGCGTCCAGGGCCGCATTGATGGCGTCGAAGTCGGCGTCGTGGAAGGCGCGGGCCAGCGCGCGCCCTTCGGGCGACGCTCCCCCGGAGATCTGACCCCGCACGTACATGCCGATGGATTCGAGCCAGTTCTTGCTCGCTTCCGCGGTGCCCGCTGCGGCGATGGTCCGTGCCGACTCGGCGGTGGACCGCGCCTGCTCGATGCTCGTGATCCGCGGCGCCCCCGGATGGACGTCGCGCAGTGCCGATTCGACGTCGTGCACCCGCGCCACGAGATTGTCGACGATGGCACGGTCCCGGTCGAGGAACGCGAGGGTGCCGACGGCGCGGCTGCGCGACTCGTCGAGCTCGATGTCGATACCGAGGTCACGGAGGACGACCCGCGCGACCCGGATCGCCTCGAGCGCACGGAGGTGTTCGGCGACGATGCGCGCCGTCTGGGCGGTAGTGGCGGCGACGCCGTCGACGGTCGCGATCTCCCCGAGCGCTTCGACGGCGGATTGCTCGTCGCTGCGCCGGAACCGGGTGAAACCGCTGCGCCACGTGTCGCCCGCCTCGAGCTTGCGGGCGAGTGCGTCGTACGCCTCGAAGGCCTGGCGTCCCGTCACGGAGATGTCCACCGAGCTGGCACCGACGATCCGGTCGGCCTCCTGCGCGGCCTGCACGAGCCCAGCGAGCTCGGCGGTCTTCCCCCACAGGTGCTGGGCCCGGCCCGAGAGGACGTCGTCGGCGACGCGCTGGATCCGCGCGTCGAGTCGATCCGCGTCCTCGAGGGCACCCTGCAGCTGCTCGCACAGGTCGCGGATGCGGCCGAGTGCTTCGAGCGATGCACCCTCGAGGATCCGCAGCAATCCCTGCGTCTCCCCGTTGGTCGTGCCGCTCGACGCCTGGGAGACGGCGGCGCACGCGTACTGCAGTTCTCTCTGGGTGGGCAGGGACAGTTCGGGGAAGCGCTGCTGGCGGCGGCGCGCGCGCTCGACGCTCGACCGCTGATGCAGCGAGTGGAGGGTGACGAGCTCGTCGACCGTCAGCGGTGGGGTGTCGGTGAGCAGAGGCGCGGGCAACCACGCGTACTTGGCCTCGTTCGCGCGGACCCGTCGGACGATCGACGCGGCCGTCCCCTCGTAGCCGGCGGCGACATCGGCGTGGGCCTCGGTCTCCTCCGCACGCGCCTGCCGGATCTGTTCCATCAACGTCGCGCGACGCTCGAGGGCGTCGTTGCGTTGTGCGGTGAGCTCGTCGATGCGTTCTTGCGCGCGTCGAACGTTGAATTGTGCTTTGCGGATAGCGATTTCGCTGACACTGCGGGTGAGTTCCACCGTGCCGCCGTGCACCGGGTCGGTCACGGCCACGCACAGTTCCTGCAGCTCGGACGGAAGCTTCTCCCGGAGCACGCGCAGCGCCTGCGCCTTCTCACTGGTGACGAGCACCCGCTGCCCACGCGCCAGCAGCGCCGCGACGATGTTGGCGATGGTGTGGGTCTTGCCGGTACCCGGCGGACCCTCGACCACGACACCGCTGTCGCCGGCGAGCCGGTCGATGATGTCGCGCTGTTCCTCGTTCGCGGGCAGCGGCAGCAACTGCTCGCCGGTGAACTCGGTCGACGGCGTGCCGATGCGGTCGAGCCATGCGACCCGGTCGGCCGGTTCGATCGCTTCGACGAGCTGTGCCAGTCCGAGCGGCACCGGATTCGACTCGTCGGCGGCCGCCTCGGTCATGCGGCTGTAGTACTCGATGAGCGCATGCGCGCCACGCTTGCGCAGCACGAGCACCGGCGACGGCGTCACGAACGCATCCGACGACGACGCTTCGTCCGCACGATCGACGACGTCGACCGGCACGGTGAGCGCACGGTCGGCCCAGCTCTTCAGGAACGCGCGGGCCGCGGGGTCGAGAGGCGACGCGACCTGAGTGACGAGGGCATCGTGCAGCTCGCGGACACTCGTCGGGTCGAAGACCTCCAGTCCGGTGAGGAGCTGGACGTCCTCCAGCGACGGCCCGGCGCTGGGGCTCAGCCGGACCACCAGGTCGCCGGAGTCGCCCTGTCGCTCGATGAGCGCGGCCTGCGTGATCAGGTGCGTGTGGACCCGCGCGCCCGCCACACCCTCGGAGAGGTGCAGCAGACCCGACGCGACGACGAGCTCCAGCGATTCGGGCTGATCCTCGAGGTCGAGCATGGCTCGCTGCAGGAAGGAATACAGATGCGAGGCGGCCTGTCGCTCGCGGTCGACGACCGCCCACGTCCGCCATTCCGTCAGCCAGGCGTCGAGCCCCTCGATACCGAGGGCCTGCGGGTCGACTTCGGGCTCGACGGCGGAATCCGCGATGTCCCCGTGCACGTACTTCGCGAGCTCGGCGGGCGGGCGCGGGGGCTCTTCGAGCTGAGCGCGACGCGCGCGCAGGACGATGTCGCCCGATGCGGCATGAGCTCGCAGGCCGGCCCTGATGTTTCCCTCTTCGAGGGACATCACGGCACGGTGTTTGTCGACGACTCGGACGGGCGCGCTGCGGGCCTTGACGAGCTCGGCCAGGAAGGCAAGCAGGCGCTGCACGCGATCCCTCAATTCGGGTTCGCTCTCGCCTGACTCCACGCGCACTCCACTCACCCTTGCGGACGTCCTTCCGCCCGTCCACGGGGACGGGTATGTCCACCTTAGAAGTCTTGATCGACATGCGCGTTTCCGGACCCGGACGACGCCCGCCGGTGTTTCCGCCGATCCTCACCTTCGAGGCGCTGACCTGCAGAAACTGGGTGAGGGTGGAATGTCAGGGGATGATGATCGTGCGCGAGGCCGTCGGCGCGTGGTTGGTCGCGCCGAGTTCGCGTGCCGTCTGCCGCGGCGGCACCCGATCGAGCGCCCACCGCTCGACCAGCAACGTGATCTTGGTCAGCATCTCGCTGCGCAGGCGCTGGAACGAATCCTCAGGATCGGTCCCCACCCACCCGAGGAGCACCCACCACGCCCACGCGACCGCACCGGCGTTGGCGACGAAATCCGGGATCACCGGGATGCCGCGGCCGGTGAGCACGGCTTCGGCGTCCGGCGTCGTCGCGGAGTTCGCGGCCTCGATCACGACCCGTCCGGCGACCCGGCCGACGTTCTCCGCCGTGATGGCGTAGGAGATGGCGGCGGGGACGAGGATGTCAGCGGGAATGCCGATCACCGCGTCGCGTGGCAGTTGCTCGACATGCGACGGGACGCGGGACCGGTCGATCTCCCCGTACTCGTCGCGAAGGTCGAGCAGTACCGGGATGTCCAGTCCGTCAGCGCAATACAGCGTTCCGGCGGCATCGGCGACCGCGGTGACGCGCATGCCCGCCTCATGCAGGTACCAGGCGGCGCCGCCGCCCATCGTGCCGATCCCCTGGATCGCGACGGTGGTCTCTGCCGGCGCCCAGCGATATGCGTTCGCGGTGGCGATGCAGGCCTGCGCGACGCCGTAACCACCGATCACGTCGCCCAGCAGGAAGCCGCCGTCGACCGGCGCGTTCAGGGAGGTGCGTACCCGGTCGAGGGTGATCGTCGGGTCCGCCGCGCGACTGATCGCGGCGTGGAAGGACTGGTGCAGACCGAGCCGCTCGAAGACCTCGTCGAGGAGGTGCTGGGGAACGCCCAAGTCCTCGGCGGTGACCCAGTGCGCGTTCAACCAGGGACGCATCGCCCGGCAGAAGCGCTGCAGCACATCGACGGCACGGGGGTCCTTCGGGTCGAAGTCGACCCCGCCCTTCGCGCCGCCCACCGGCAGGTCGAACACCGCGGTCTTCGCGGCCATGCCGCGCGCCAGGTCCTCGACCTCCGACATCGTGCACCCGGCCCGCATGCGGGTGCCGCCGGTCGCCAGATCACCCACCAGGGTGTGGACGACGAGATAACCGTGCGCACCTGTCACCGGGTCGGTCCAGGTGAGACGCATGAAGGGTTCGCCCCTGCGGGTATCCACCGCGTCGACGCGTGCTGCCATGGTGGTCATATGCGGTCCCCCGTTCGTCAGAGCCGTCGTTACGTCGATTCGGCCGGTGACGCCAGCGTGCCCGGGGCTAGCGCGGGGCGTCCAGTTACGAAACTCGAAGGTGAGAGTTCACGATTTCTACACAACGCGAGCTCACAGCGGTTGCAGGTCCCCGGACGCGCCCTACGCTGACGGCATGGAGTTGTCCCTGCGCCGGTTACGGATGCTTCGAGAACTGCATCGCCGAGGTACCGTCACGGCCGCCGCGCTCGCCCTGCACTACACCACCTCGGCGGTCTCACAACAGCTCACCCAGCTCGAACGGGACGTGGGCGCAAAGCTTTTCGAGCGCCGGGGACGTCGGGTCCAGTTGACGGAGGCGGGCGTGCTGCTCGCCGAACATGCCGAGGAGATCCTGCAGTCGGTCGAGCGGGCGACCACCGCGCTCGAACAGACCCGCGACGGGGTCAGCGCGCGCCTGACCGCCGGTGTGTGGGCCTCCGTCGCATCCACTCTGATCCCCAGTGCGCTGGCGTTGTTGGCCGACGAGCACCCCGGCATCGAGGTCCGCACGAGAGAGCTCGCCCCCGAGGAGACCGCCGGCGCCGTGCGGGACGGTTCGCTGGACTTCTCGTTCGTCATCGAATACTCCGGCTACCCGATGTTGTGGGATCCGGAGCTGACCAAGGTGGTGATCGCGGTCGAGCGCCTGCACGCAGCGGTGCCGCCCGGGACGGTGCCGGCCGGCACCATCGCGCTCGCCGACCTTGCCGAACATCCGTGGGTGCTGGCCGGTCCGAAGTCGCACTTCGGTCGCGCGGTGAGCCTCGCGTGTCAGCGCGCGGGGTTCGAGCCCAGGATCAATCACGAGGTCGGCGAGCAGGCGACAGCGCTGTCGATGGTCGCTGCGGGGTTGGGCGTCACGCTCGTCTCGGATCTCGGGCTGACGTTGAGCCCGCCCGGAGTCGAGGTGGTGGCGTTGACCGAACCGCTCTTCCGCACGATTTCGATCGCCCATCGCGGGATCGCGTCGGAACGGCCCCCGCTGCGCCTCGTGATCGACGCGGTGCGCACCGCGGCAGCAGAACGGGGACTCGCGGCGCAGTAGCCACGAGCCCCCGTCTGTCGTCTACTGCGCGAGCTGCTTACGCAGCACGTACTTCAGGATTCCGCCGTGCTGGAAGTACTCGGCCTCGGCGGGAGTGTCGATGCGCACGGTCGCGTCGAACTCCGTATCTCCCGCCTTCACGTGCACGGTCTCAGGGATCTCGTCGCTGTCCGCCAGACCGGTGATGGTGAATTCCTCCTCCCCCGTCAGGCCGAGGCTCTGCGCCGACTCGCCCTCCGGGAACTGCAGCGGCAGCACGCCCATACCGATGAGGTTGGAGCGGTGGATGCGCTCGTACGACTGCGCGATCACCGCCCGCACACCCAGCAGCAGTGTGCCCTTGGCAGCCCAGTCACGCGACGAGCCCGACCCGTACTCCGCGCCCGCGAGCACGACCAGCGGCGTGCCGTCCTCCGCATACTTCTGCGCGGCGTCGTAGATGCTCATCTGCTCGTCGCTCGGCAGGTAGCGGGTGACGCCGCCCTCGACGTCCGGCACCAGCTGGTTGCGCAGCCGGATGTTCGCGAAGGTGCCGCGGATCATCACCTCGTGGTTGCCACGTCGCGACCCGTAGGAGTTGAAGTCGGCCTGCTCGACGCCGTGCTCCTGCAGGTAGCGACCCGCGGGGCTGTCACGTCGGATCGCACCGGCCGGTGAGATGTGGTCGGTGGTCACCGAATCACCGAGCAGCGCGAGCACCCGCGCGCCCTCGATGTCGCGCAGTGCCTCGGGTTCCGACGACATGTCCTCGAAGTAGGGAGGTCGCCGCACGTACGTCGACTCGTCCTTCCACTCGAACACCTCGCTGTCGGGCACGTCGAGGTTCCGCCACGTCTCGTCACCGGTGTAGACGTCCTGGTAGCCGGTCTCGAACATCTCCGCGCGCACCGCGTCGTCGATGACCTCCTGGATCTCCTGCGTCGTGGGCCAGATGTCGCGCAGGTAGACGTCGTTGCCCTCGCTGTCGGTGCCGAGCGGGTCATTGAAGAGGTCGACGAGCATCGAACCCGCCAGTGCATACGCGATCACCAGCGGCGGCGACGCGAGAAAATTCATCTTCGTCTGCGGATGGATGCGTCCCTCGAAGTTGCGGTTGCCCGACAGGACGGCCGAGACGTTGATGTCGTGCTCGTCGATCGCGGCTGCGATCTCGTCGGGAAGCGGACCCGAGTTGCCGATGCAGGTCGTGCAGCCGTAACCGACGAGATTGAACCCGAGCTTGTCGAGATACGGGGTCAGACCCGAACGTTCGTAGTAGTCGGTGACGATCCGCGACCCCGGAGCCAGCGACGTCTTCACCCACGGCTTGCTCCGCAGCCCCTTCTCGACGGCGTTCTTGGCGAGCAGCGCCGCACCGATCATCACCGACGGGTTCGACGTGTTCGTGCACGACGTGATCGCCGCGATCACCACGTGACCGTTGTCGAGTTCGAACTCGTCGCCGTCCCCGACGCGCACCGGAACCTTCTTCGACGGCGGAGCCGAGGTGTCGGCTTCGTCGGGCACCGGGTCGCGCGGCTCGTCGCGGGAGTCCTCGCTGCGCACCGACACCGGGTCGCTGGCGGGGAACGATTCGAGCACACCCTCGTCGACACCCGAGTCCTGGACGCGGGAGACGACGTCGGGCACCTCCTCACCGTTGAGCAGCGAGGTCACGGCCTTGGGGGCGAGGGCGACGGGGATGCGGTCCTGCGGTCGCTTCGGGCCGGCGACGGACGGCCGGACCTTCGACAGATCCAGTTCGACGACCTCGCTGTAGTCGGGTTCACGATCCGGGTCGTGCCACAGGCCCTGCTCCTTCGCATACGCCTCGACGAGGCGGATCTGCTGGTCGTCGCGACCGGTGAGGCGCAGGTAGTCGAGGGTGGCGTCGTCGATCGGGAAGATCGAGATCGTCGAGCCGTACTCGGGGCTCATGTTGCCGATGGTCGCGCGGTTGGCGAGGGGCACGTTGGCGACGCCGGGGCCGAAGAACTCGACGAACTTGCCGACCACGCCTGTCTTGCGGAGCATCTCGGCGACGGTGAGCACGAGGTCGGTCGCCGTGGTGCCCTCCTGCAGTTCACCGGTGAGCTTGAAGCCGACGACCTGCGGGATCAGCATCGACGCCGGCTGGCCCAGCATCGCCGCCTCGGCTTCGATGCCGCCGACGCCCCAGCCGACGACGCCGAGGCCGTTGATCATGGGGGTGTGCGAGTCGGTGCCGACGAGCGAGTCGGGGTAGGCGACGAGCCCGCCGTCCTCGTCCTCCCGCGTGAAGACGACGCGGGCCAGGTACTCGAGGTTCACCTGGTGGCAGATGCCGGTGCCGGGCGGGACCACCTTGAAATCGTCGAATGCTCCCTGTGCCCAGCGCAGCAGCTCGTAACGTTCGCGGTTGCGCTGGAACTCGAGGCCGGTGTTGATCCGGAAGGCGTCCTCGGTGCCGAAGACGTCGGCGATCACCGAGTGGTCGATGACCAGCTCGGTGGGGATCAGGGGGTTGATGCGCTTCGGGTCGCCGCCCTGCTGGGTCATGGCGTCGCGCATCGCGACGAGGTCCACGACGCACGGCACGCCGGTGAAGTCCTGCATGAGGACGCGTGCCGGGGAGAACTGGATCTCCGGATTGTGCTCCGACTTCGGATCCCATCCCGCGACGGCCTCGATCTGCTCCCGCGTGACGAGTCGCCCGTCCTCGGTGCGCAGCAGGTTCTCCAGCAGGACCTTGAGGCTGTAGGGCAGCCGCTCCGAGCCCGGGACCTTGTCGATGCGATAGATCCGATAGTCGGTGTCGTCGACCTTCAGGGTGTCGCGTGTGCCGAAACTGTCGTCACTCATGAACGTGCCTCCCGACTGCGATGTTTCCGGTGGTTACCCGAATGGGTAGCCCGTTCCGTCGCTCGGCAATCACAAGGTCAGGTGGTCGTGCGGTCGACCTCGTCAGTGATGAGAGAGATGCCGTCGGCCGGTTCCGTGACGCCGAGCAGGGCGGACTGTGCGAGGCCGTTGCTGAGTGCGACGAGGCGCGTGGCCTGGTCGGGTGCTTTCTCGGGTGGCATGCCCAGTTCTTCGAGGAGTCGTCGGGTTTCCTCTGCTGTGCCTTGTGTCGACTCTTCCAGGAATGCGCGGATCCAGGGATCGCTCGCGGACTTGGCGAGATAGGCGTACCAGACGGACACCCCGAGACGTCCGGCCTCATCCGTCGGGACTGGTTGAACGAGTAGAGCGACGAGGGCCGCCCGCGGATCGGATTCTGCTCGCTCGTAGCGTTTTTCGGCTTCGGCGACCATGTATTCGGCGCCCGTGCGGATGAGGTGTTCCTTGGAATCGAAGTAGTGCTGGATCCGGCCGATCGACACTCCCCCGGCGGCGGCCACCGCCTGGAAGGTCACGCCGTCGATCCCTCGCTCGTGGATGACCGCCCACAGCGCGTACACGATCTCCCGACGGCGTTGCGCATGGTCGACGACTCTCGGCATGATCCAACGATACAATATGAACATATTGCAACGTCGACGATCGGTGGTCCTGATGACCCAGCACATTCGATCGAGCAGGTTCTTTCGGCGTGCCGGCACGGCGCTGGTCGCAATACTCGCGGTCATCGGTGGTGTCGCCGTCTACCAGTTCTTCTTCGGCGCGCCGGGCGTCGGCCACTTCCGCAGTGATTCCGGTCGGGCCGGTTACGTCGCTGCCTACGAGCGAGCGATGTCCGCGCTGCCGCCACCTTCTGCAGTTCACGACGTCCCCACTCGGTTCGGCACGGTCCGCGTCTACGAATGGACGTCGCCTCGGACAGCCGACTCCGTGCCCGTCGTTCTCGTCCCGGGCCGCGCGTCGGGTGTGCCGATGTGGGGTGAGAACCTTCCTGGCTTCCTCCCCGAGCACCGAGTTCTCGCGTTCGATGCCCTCGGCGACGCAGGACTGTCTGTCCAGGCCGCACCGTTGACCTCTACCGACGACCAGGCGCTGTGGATCGACGACGTGCTCTCAGGGCTCGGCGTGGAGACTGCGCATGTCGTCGGACATTCCTTCGGCGGGGCAAGCGCGGCGTCCTACGCGAAGCAGTTCCCCGAGAAGGTCCGGTCGCTGACATTGCTCGAGCCCGTGTTCACCTTTGGCTATCCCCCTGCCCGAATGTTGTTCTGGGCGTCGGTATCGACACTGCCGGGCCTCCCGACCAGTTGGCGGGACACCGCACTCGCGAAGGTCGGAGGTGTCGACGACTACGATTCCGACGACGCCATGGCGGCGATGATCTCGGAGGGCTCGCAGCACTTCTCCGCCGCCCTGCCGACCCCGTCACCGTTGAGCGACGACGAGCTGAGGGCTTTGGCCATGCCCACCTATGTCGCTATCGCGGAGCGTGATTCGCTCGCCGGAGGTGAGAAAGCAGCAGCTCGGGCACGGCAACTCGCCGATGCCGAGGTGCTGGTCTTCCCCGACACGACGCACTCGCTGCCCATGCAGGCGAAGGATCGACTGAACTCGGAGCTGCCCGAGTTCTGGCGCGGGTCGGAGCAGGACTGACTCGGCAGCAGCGCGCGAATTGGTCGTCGGTGCGCGTTGTTGCGCGCTCCGATGACCGTTTCGCGCTCTCGGTCGGGGGCTGTGTGTAACGCGGGTGGCAGCAGGCACGACACCCATACGGTCATTCCATACAGAACGGACATTGCATTGAACCTGCCCGCCGGCTCGCGGCCGCCTCATCCCCGGCCTGCCCCCGAGTCGACGAGGACGGATTTCAGTGCGCAGCCCTCTGTGTTCGGAAGCGCGATCTCGTGGAGGAGTCGATGACCCGCGGCCATAAGCCGCCACGTCACCGCCCTCCCGCCCCGTCCGCATACGGACTGCAGCCCACATCCTGGGCGGGGTGCGCTCGATCGGCAGCATTCACACAAGGATTGGATTCAATGAAGAAGTTCATCGGAACGCTCGCTGCTGCGGCAACTCTCGCCACGGGTACTGTCGTGCTCACTGCACCTGCAGCTCAGGCAGCGACGATTTCCGGCAGCGCGGTCGAGTACGTGTTCTGCAGCGCTAACCAGCACAACAACGAAGTCACCTACTACGACCGCTACGGCATGGTCGAGAAGATCGTCAGCCTGCCCGACTTCGACGGGAAGGTCTACTGCGGGGCGATCGAGGTCGGCATCGAGTCCGATTCGTATGTCTGGTCCTCGATTGCCAACGATCACTCGCACTACGTATACGCGGCGATCTACTCGGTGTCCTACCCGCTCTTCTCGGGAAGCACCGGCGCCCCGCCCAACCGGACTCTGGTTGCGCGGGAGGAAAGTCGCGATCGCTCTGGCGGCTTCAACTACGCCATCGCTTCGTAGCGAGCAAATGATCCCAGCGAATGCCCCCGACTCCGCAAGAGTCGGGGGCATTCGTGTAGGTGGTAGCACCCTCGGCGACGTCTCCTCACCGCCGGCGCACTCTGTGTTAGCGTCTGCCCGACAATCGATCGGGGGGTCGCATGGGCAGGTGGGGAATCGTCGCGCTCGCAGCAGCCGCAGCAGTGGTGACGGCGTGTAGTCCGAGCGTCGCGGACGACGCCGCAGGCGACGAGACAACGACATCGACGACCCGAACCCCGCGCATCACCGACGACTCCGGTCGACCGCCAGTCACCTTCGATCCCTGCTACGACATCCCCGACGACGTCATGAACGCGGCCGGGTACGACGCGGCAAAGAAAGAACTCGCGGACATGCCGATGGGGACACACACCTTCCTCGGATGCACATATGACAACAGGGACCATATCCCGGGAGTCAGACGTGGATACGGCCTCAATATCCTGGCTGGCAATGTCACTCTGGAGGAGGAGTTCCAGAAGAACGCACACGTCGCTGACCAGACAAGCATCAACGGCAGACCCGCACTCCTAGAAGTAGACCCTGACGCACGAAACGGTTGCAAGTACGCCCTACAGACAGATTTCGGAGTGGTACTCGTTACTCGAATTCTCTACGCCGACCACTCGGGTCCTGCACCTCAAACCGATTGGTGCGTAGGTATGGAAGACCTCGTCGCCTCGGTCGAACCCTCCATCGCGAACTGAGATCGGACAGGACCAACATGCCGGAGTTCAGCAGGCTCGAGCCCCACGTCGTCGCAGAGATCCTGAGAATCTGCAAGACCATGCTGGATGAGTTCGACCAGTCGTACAAACAGACTTTCAAGCTGACCGACGCCCGAGGCTTCGGCGACTTCGACTCCGCTCAACAGTTGGCCGCAGGCTATCGACGCAAAGCCGCAGGCACACCGGAGTCGGCCAGAGAACGCGTCGAGCAGTTCATCGACGCCCTCACCCAACTCCGCGACGCCTTCGCAACCGGCGGAGAAGCCTTCCTCGACACCGAATCCGATTGGGCCCGCCAACTCGCCGCCACCGACCCCGACAGCGGAGCGGGAAGCGGGCATCCGAACGCGCAATAACGCGCACCTTGACCACTTCGCGCCCGAGCAGTTGTGTTGGCATCCGGCCGACCGATCGGGGTCGAACAGGCAAGGGGAACAACTGATACGACGTCCATCCGCTCGCCGGTTCGTCATTCGCTACAGTTACGACAGGTGCGAATGGCAATTTCGCGAGCGGATGCAGTGAGAAGATGCCCAGCGCCATCACCGACCCCGGCAGCGAAGCGCGAAACGGTCACCAGCGCAATAACGCGCACCTTTGACCACTTCGCGCGCTCGAGCAGTAGCGTTGGCGTCCGGCCGACAATCGATCGGGGGTCGACTGGGTAAGGGGAACAGCCGATGCGACTTCCATCCGCTCACCGGTTCGCCATTCGCTACGGTTGCGGCGCGTGCAATTGGCAATTTCGCGAGCGGATGCAGTGAGAAGATGCCCCCTGCGCCGCCACCGACCCCGACAGCAAAGCGCGAAATGGTCACCAGCACGCGCAATAACGTGCACCGATGACCATTCCGCGCTCCTACGACTGCACAGAACCGAGTACTAGCCCTGCGGACGGCGGTGACCCCAGTAGTGGGCGGAACCGTAGCGGGTGGGGAGCCAGTTCTCGTCGTCGATGAGAATGCCACCGACGCCGTACTCGATGCCGAAACCCGAAGGGCTGCGGACGTAGAACGAGATCATCTTGTCGTTCGTGTGCTTGCCGAGGGTGGAGAGGATCGGGATGTCGCTGTCCTCCACCTTGTCCCACTGGCGACCCAGCAGATCGAGGTCGTCGATCTCGAACATCAGGTGCCCGATGCCCTGATTCCGGTGCGGCGCATGGGCGAACGCGAACGAGTGATGGCGCGGGTTGCAGTGCAGGAAGGTGCCCACCGAGCCCGGCATGTCGATGTGGTCGCTGAGCCGAAAACCGAGGATTTCGCGGAACAGACGGTCGTAGACCTTCGCATCACCGTGCAGCGCCTGGAAGGCGTGCCCGAAACCGAGGTCGCTCGCGACGAACTTCGCGCCCGTCGGTGAGACGAACTTGTCGATGGCGTTGCGCAGACCCCAGAACAACTCGTGGTCGAGGACGTCCTCGGGGTCGCGGAAGCGGACGAGGTCCATGACCTGCCGCTCCTCGATCACCGAGGAGTCCACCGACTCGACGTGGTAGCCGGCATCGACGAGGCGCTTGGACAACTCCTCGAGGGCTTCCGGTCCACCGACGTCCCAGCCGAGCGCGGTGACACCCGGATCGTCGGAGCGACGCACGTCGAGGCGGTAGGCGTACTCGTCCATCCGCAGCAGCATCCGGTCGTCGTCGCGGTAGGCGACCTGCAGGCCGAGGAGTTCGGAGCCGAAGGCGACCCACTCATCGAGGTCCTTCGCGCGGACGACCGCATATCCCAGTGCCCTGACTCGAGCGTTCATCATTTCTCCTTGGTCGATGGGGTGCGCGCGGCGAGAGCCTCGGCGGTGTCGGCGGCGACGGATCGCAAATCGTCGATCCAGCGCAGCACCTGGTCACCGGACGCGGCGCGCGGAAGCCGGGACAGTCGCAGTGCGATGCGGGTGCGTCCCTCGGGGTCGGGGACGGGGACGACGACCGAGTGCAGGTCGTACGTGCCGTCGGGGTCGATGTCGGGTTCGTACAGCGACGCGGTGCCGGAGATCATCTGCTTCATCCGGCGGTCGTGCTCGGGCAGGACGTCGCATCCGGAGTAGTCGTTCATCACCGACACGCGAGCGAGCTCCGTCTCGGGCATGAGCGACATCGAGTAGCCGCGTTCACGAACCTTCTCGAGGTTCGACACGAAAGCTGCTGTGTCGTCGTTTCTTCCGGCGCGGCCGAGCCACTGCTGCACTTCGTCGTCGGAGGCCTGACTGTGAAAGACGGTGCCGAGCGGCGGAATCAGCGGGATCCGCTGTCCGATCTCCACGGCATCGGGATCACCGGAGTGGTTCTCGGTCATCACGAAGACCGCTTCGTCGCCGACGCGGGCGAGCACACCGCAGTCCGCGCCGACGCCGGCGGCGAGCGCTTCGAGTCCGTCGCGGGCCGCCTCGGCCATGCGCACGCCCCGGATGAGTTCCGGATCTGCGGGTGCGACGGAGGTCGGGAGGGAGAACCTGCCGTATCCGCCCTGGAAGAACAACAGCGGCAGCGTCGGGCGGGCCACGTCGAGGTCCTGCACGCGACCCATGACGATGAAGTGATCGCCACCTTCGAGTTCGTCGGCGACCTCGCAGTCGATCCACGTGACGGCTCCGTCGAGGATGGGGGATCCCGACGGTGCCGGCGTCCACTCGACCCCCGCGAACTTGTCGTCGCCGCGGGCGGCGAACCGCCCGCAGAGTTCACGCTGGTCGGCGGCGAGCACGTTGACGCAGAAGTGGCTGCTCGTGCGGAGCCGCGCGTAGGTGCGCGACTCGCGTGTGGGCAGGTACGCCACGATCGGTGGGTCCAGCGACACCGAGGTGAACGAACCGACCACCATGCCTACAGGCTGCCCGTCGGCGTCGATCGCGGTGATGACCGCGACGCCGGTCGGGTAGTGCCCGAGGGTCTGGCGGAAGCGCGAGGGGTCGATCGTGCCGTGGATCTGCATGACCTCTCCCCTACGCGGTCGCCGGGTTGCGGATGAGGGTATAGACCTCGGCGCGCAGGTCGGCGAACTCCGGCAGGGCCTTCGTCGACAGCTGGTCGCGCGGCTTCGGCAGGTCGATCGGGAGCATCGCGGTGACGCGCGCGGGACGGCCGGACAGTGCGAGCACCGTGTCGGCGAGGTAGACGGCCTCGTCGATGTCGTGGGTGACCAGCATGACCGTCAGTCCGAGATGGTCACGCACGCGCAGCACGAGATCTTCGAGGTCGGCGCGGGTCTGCGCGTCGACGGAGGCGAACGGCTCGTCCATGATGATCGCCCGCGGGTTCGATGCGAGGGCGCGCGCGATGGCGACGCGCTGCTGCATGCCGCCGGACAGCTGCCACGGATACGCCTGGGCGACGTCGCTCAGGCCGACCTCGACGAGCGCCTGACGGGCTTGCGCGAGGCGTTCGGCCTTCTTGACGCCGGCCGAGCGCAGCGGCAGTGCGACGTTGTCGATGACCGACAGCCACGGCATCAGCGACCGGCTGTAATCCTGGAAGACGATCGCGAGGCCCTCCGGCGGCTCGGTGACCCGCTTGCCCTCGAAGAGGATGTCACCCTGGCTGGGTCGCAGGAGTCCGGTCAGGCACTGCAGGAGCGTGCTCTTGCCGACGCCGGACGGGCCGACGATGCACACGAATTCACCCTTGCCGACGGTGAAGTCGAGGCCTTCGAAGATCTGCGGTCCGCCGTAGCTGTGTCCGAGACCGCGCACTTCGAGCACCGTACCCGTGCGGGTCTCGGGCTTGGTCGCTTCGGTAGTGGTCATCATTTGCCTCCACGGTTGTGCGCGGTCATGCCCGCATGCCAGGCCAGCACACGACGTTCGACGAGCGCGAAGAGCTTGTTGAGCAGGTAGCCGAGGATCCCCAGCGCGATGATGCCTGCCCACATCGAGGTGATCTTGAATCCACGTTGTGCGTCGAGGATGTAGTAGCCGATGCCGCCGGGGGTACCGACCATCTCGGCGACGACCATCGCGACGATGGAGATCGCCAGTGCGGTGCGTGCACCGGCGAAGATCTGCGGCGACGCGGCGGGCAGGATCACGAAGCGGATCCGGTCCGCGAGCGTGATGCGGTAGCTGGCGGTGACCTGGTGCAGGACGGGTTCGACGGAACGGACACCGTCGATGGTGTTGAGCAGGATCGGCCAGGTCGCGACGAGGGCGATGATGGCGATCTTCATCGAGTCACCGAGGCCGAGCAGCAGAATCATCACGGGAAGGATCGCGACGCCCGGTGTGGCACGGAGGAATTCGACGATGGGTCGCACCGCATTGTCGACGCGGGTCATCACGCCGAGCGCCAGTCCGAGGCCGACACCGACGACGCAGGCGAGTGCGAAGCCGACGAACAGTCGCTGCAGGCTCGGCCAGATCTCGGTGCGGATCCCTTCGAAGAACCACACGTCGGCGAACTTGTCGAGGATCTCCGACAGCGGCGGGAAGTAGGGGTCGGTGCTGGTGGCGCTGAAGATCGCCCACAGTGCGATGAGCAGGACGGGGAGCCACAGCTCCCACGCGAGGCGGCGTACGACGGTCACGGCTTGTTCACCCTTTCGGACGGGTGCCACCACAGCACGCGGCTCTGCGCGAGAACGAGAAGACGGTTCAGGCAGATACCGAGTACACCGGCGGTGAACACGTAGACGAACATCCGCTGGGTGTCGTCGACGGTCAGTGCCTGGTAGAGGCGCTGGCCGATGCCGTCCGCACCACCGAGGAACTCCGCGGAGATCGTGATCAGGAGGCTGATGGTCGCAGCGATACGCAGACCCGTCATGAGGAACGGCATCGACGACGGGAGGTAGATGTCCCGGATGCGGCTCACCGGCGACAGGCGGAACGCCCGGGCCACCTGCTTCATCTGCGACGACAGCTGCTGTGCTGCGTAGGTCGACTGGACGAGGATCGGCCAGACGGCGCTGAACATCACCAGGACGACGGCCATGGTGCGGGTGCCGCCGAACAGCAGCAGCACGAGCGGCAGGATCGCGACACCGGGGATCGTGCGTCCGAAGTCAACGACGAACGAAGTGCTCTGCTCGATCTTGCGGTAGGTGCCGTTGACCAAACCGAGCGGAACGCCGATCAGCACCGAGAGCCCGAAGCCGATCAGGGCGGTCAGCAGGGTGTTGCCGACGGCGTCCCAGTACTGGCCGGTGACGACGAGCTCGGCGCCGGTCTCGATCAGCTGGAGCGGCGTCGGGATGCCCGAGGCCTTGCCCGGTCCCGTGACGAACACGTGCCAAGCGACGACGACGATCGCGAGGGCGACGAGCTTGCCGGCAGCGGAGGTGAGTCGCGCGGACATCGTCTTGCGCTTGCGCGCTGCGGCACGTCCGATCGAACCGGCGGGGCGCGGAGCGGTCACCTCCCGAGCTGCCCCGGGCGCATTCGCGGTGGCGGTGGGACTCATGTCAGCCACCCACGATCATGTCGCCGGGAGCGGGAGCGTCCGCCTCCTGGACCAGGCCGTAACGGACCATCCGGTCGAGGGTGGAGTCGATGTTGTCCTCGGTGATCGGGGTCGTCGGGAACTTCGGGTAGATGGCCTGCGACAGGATCGCGGGATCGACCTCGATGTAGGTCGCGGCGACCTCGGCGGCGAGACCGTCCTGCTCGGCGAGCATGGTGTTGGCCTCGACGACCGCGTCGCGGAACTTCTCGACGTTCTCGGCGTTCTCCGCGGCGTAGCGCGGCGTGGTCACGTAGGCGTACGACAGGTCGCCGCCGGCGTTGACGAAGTGGTCGAGGACGCGCAGGTCCGGATCGTTGAGGGTGGCGGTACCCGAGGGCTCCGCGGTGGTGACGACGTCGACGCTGCCGGAGCGGAGTGCGGCGAGGGTGTTGGGGACCTCGACGAACTCGGTCTTCGACGAGTCACCGCCGGCGTTGTCGATGGCCTCGCGCACGTCGAGCCACAGCTGGCCCTTGGTCTGCGGGATGCCGAAGGTGGCGTTCTCGAGGTCGGCAACGCTCTGGATGGGGCTGTCCGCCCGGACCCAGAAGCGGCCGCTGGTCAGACCGTCGTCCTTCGCGGGAGCTCCCAGGGCTCCCGGAGCGGCCATCACGAGGTCGACGCCTTCGGTCTTGGCGATGATCGGGCTGACCATGTCCATGAGGGCGAAGTCGATCTTCCCGCCGAGTAGCTGAGGGGTGGCCTCGCCGGGCGTCGCGACGGTGACGAGTTCGACGTCGAGGCCGTGCTTGTCGAAGACTCCTTCGAGGTCGGCGGTGCGCGGTCCGAGGGCATTGAAGCTCGGGAACACGGCGACGCGCACGGTGCCGTCGCCGGCGGTGTCGGCGTCGCTGGATCCGCCGCACGCAGTCAGCGCGAGCGAGGCCAGTGCGCCGAGGGCCAGCACCTTGAGCGGGCGCGGGAAGTTCGTGATGTTCATGGGGCTCCTTGGGAAGAAGTCGCTGTACAGGTGGGGAACGGGCGTCGAGGGGGGCGGGACTGCTCGTCCGTTCGTCGACATCAGGCCCGGTCGGCACCGGCAGCACCGCAACGAATGCTGCTGAATCTGCCAGGGCCGGGGCGGCGGGGGAACCGAAATTCCATTGGGTGATTGCAACCACGAAATCCGGGTGGGCCGCCCCTTAACGTGGACCGCATGGCAAGCGATTCGATCGTGTCCATCGCTGAGTGGAGGAACCGTTGACCGTTCTCGACGACACCCCGAACGGGGCCCGCGAGGAGCGGGCCGGCCGCCAGATGACGTCGGTGGCGAAGGCCCTGCAGTTGCTCGACGCATTCCGCAAGGCACGCGCCGACATGAGTCTGAGCGAACTCGCGCGTCGCGCCGATGTGCCGAAGTCGACGGCCTTCCGTCTGCTCGCCGAGCTCGAACAGTCCGGTTTCGTCGCCCGCAACGGTACGAAATACCGGCTCGGACTGTCCTGCTTCGAACTCGGCGCACGTTACAGCATGTGTCGTCCGAACGGTCTGCGCGACACGGCAAGTCATTTCCTCAGTCACCTCCACACGGCTACCGGTCTCACGGCTCATCTCGCTGTCCTCGACGGCCCCGAGATCCTGCACGTCGAGAAGGTCCAGGGCCCGAACAACCCTGTGGTTCTCACGATGCCGGGCCAACGCCATCCCGCATCCTGCACGGCACTCGGCAAGGCACTTCTCGCTTTCGGCAGTTCCGAGGACGTCCGTACCGCGCTCGACGCCGGTCTGCCTCGTTTCACGCCGCACTCGATCACCGACCCTCGTCGTTTCATGTCCGAGCTGAAACGGATCAGGGAATCGGGCGTCGCCTACAACCGTCAAGAGCTCTCGCGCGAACTCGTCTGCGTCGCTGCCCCGATCATCGTTCACGGGGCGATCGAAGCGGCCGTGTCGGTGTCCGGACCGACCGCGGGTGTCCGGTGGGACCGGACCGAGATGCTCGTTCGTCGTGCAGCAGCGGATATCTCGGCTGCTCGCGGTCGGAACACGAGCTCGCAGATCTGAACTTTTCTCGAGGCGGGGGACGGTGCGCACCGTCCCCCGCTTCGTCACATCCGGACGTTCTTGGGGGGTTCGCCACCGAAGGTGACGGTGCCCGCGGCCTCGTAGATCGGCTCGGCGACGTTCGCGCCGTGCCCGAGGGCGATGTGCATGTCGCGCCAGAACCGCTGGATCGGGTTGTCCATGCGCATCGCGGAGCCGCCGGCATGGGAGACGAGCTTGTCCACGGCAGCACCCGCGCGTCGGGACACACGCGCCTGGTTGCGTCGCACCTCGGCCCGCAGAGCGATGTCGATCGGCTTGCCCGACTGCGCCACCTCGTACAGGCGGTCGATGTCGGCGAGGAACTGCATGCGGCTGGCCTGCAGGTCCGATGCCGCTTCGCCGAGGGCGTGCAGCTGACGCGGGTCGGTCGCAGCGGTGACGCCGCGGGCCGACACACGGGTACGGGTGTAGTTGATCCAGTGTGCGAGGGCGCCTTCGGCGGCGGCGAGCGTGCCGGCGGTGATGGCCCCGCTGAACATCGAGTGGAACGGCATCCGGTACAGCGCCACGTCGCCGCGGCCTGCCTGGCTTGCGGCTGCTCCGGATCCGAGATCCTCGGGGTCGATGATCCGGTGGTCGGGCACGAAGGCGCCGTCGATCACGACGTCCTTGCTACCCGTGCCCTTGAGGCCGACGACGTCCCACGAGTCGTGGAGGATCGTGTAGTCCTTGCGGGGAATGATGAAGTGACGCAGACCGTCCGGACGGACATTGCCGTCGTCGTCGGTGAGCATGCCGCCGAGGACGACCCAGTCGCACAGGTCGGTGCCCGACGAGAACGGCCAGCGGCCCGAGAAGATCCAACCACCCTCGGTGCGACGTGCCCGCCCGATGGGAGCGTACGGCGAGGCCACCCAGGTGTCGGGATCCTCGCCCCAGATCTCCTCCTGGACCTGACGCGTTCCCTGCGCCAGTTCGAAGGAGTGGACGCCCACGACCGACGAGACCCATCCGGCAGACGCGTAGCGGCTTCCCACCGCCAGCACGGCCTCGAAGAACTCGCGCGGGTGGAGTTCCGATCCGCCGAAGTCCTTGGGCTGTAAGGCGCGGACGATGCCGACCTCACGGAGGGTCTTGTGGGTGGGTTCGGTGAGGTGACCGATCTTGTCGGATTCCTCGGCCTGGGATTCGAAGAAGTCGGCGAGTTCCTCGACCCGCTGCACCAGTTCGCTCATCGTTGTCTCTCCGGTCTCAGGCGTTCGGGGCGGTGTTGAGGATGAAATCGCGCACGACGCGGTTGAATTCGTCGGCATGCTCGAGCTGCGCCCAATGGCCGCACCGGTTGAGGAGCAGCAGACGCGAGTCGGAGATCATCGACACCAGGCGGAGGCCGGCTTCGAAGTGCACCACTCGGTCGTCGCGACCGTGGATGACCAGCGTGGGAGCCTTGATCGACGCGATCTCGTCCATCGACGCCTCACCGCGGCGCGGGCGACCCAGTCCGGCAGCGAAGTTGTCGAGGTGGTCCTGGCGTGCGCGTGCGTTCTCCGAGCGCTGCAGAACCAGCTCCTCGGTCGCGAACTCCTTGTCGAAGGTCATGATGTCGACCAGCGCGCGCATCGTCTCCGGCGACGGATCGAGGTAGCCACGGTGCAGAACCTTGAGACCCTCCGAGGGGCCGTTGCCGGGGCTGAAGATGCGCGGGCCCGGGGCGCCGGCACCCATCGAGACGACGTGCGACACGCGATCGGGATGGCGCGCAGCAACCTTCAACGAGGTAGCGCCGCCCATCGAGTTGCCGACGAAAGCGGCCTTCTCGATTCCGAGGGCGTCGAGCAGGTGGATCGCGGAGGTGACGTGGTCGCGATCCTCGTAGGTGACGGAATCGGACTTGCCCCAGCCCGGCATGTCCGGCGCGATGACCTGGAAGTCCTCGGCGAGCTGCGCCATGTTGGGGTTGAAGTTGCTCCAACCGGTGGCCCCCGGGCCGCTGCCGTGCAGCATCACGATCGGATGTCCCGCACCGGCCTGATGCAGGTGGATCTTCCCGTGGGGAGTGTCGATGTACCGGCTGGTTTCGGCCTCCGAGAGGTGGGCTGGCATGACTGCCCCTTTCGTCTCAGCTTGTGTGCCGCAAGAAGAGGTGCGCGGCTCTTGGTAAGGAGCGTCACATCCCTGCCGAAGCCCTTCCATCGGATCGTTCCGATATGCGGCACATTTCGAGAGATTGCCGAAATCTGTTCCGGCGACACCATTCAGGAACTGCACAAAGCGATCTCGCGGCAGGCATCGACGACGAGGCCGCGCACCTCGTCGTATCTCTCCGGCGCGATCCTGGTGGTGGCGCCGGCGATGGCCAGCGCCGCTGGTACTCCCCCACCCGGTGCGGAGATCGGCGCGGCGAGAGAGGTGAGTCCGTCTTCCATCTCGTCGACGGACACGGACCACCCTCCTGCCCGGATCGTCGCGAGATCATCGGACGTGGGCAGAGTTCTGTTGCGGTGCACCGGGAACTGTTGAGACACTCTGCGGACGGTCGCGTCGTCGGCATAGGCGAGGAGCAACTTCCCCGCCGCCCCGTAGCCCAATGGCAACGCCCTGCCCAGGACTACCACCGGGCGCAGCGCGTGCGGGCCCTCCACGGCATGGACGCAGACACGCGAGTCACCGTCGCGGACGTAGAGGTGCACGCTCTCGCGGACCTGGTCGCGCAAGGTCGCCATCACGGGGGCGGCGACGTCGCGGATTCCGATGGACCGGTCGGCGAGTCTCCCCCACTCGACCAGTCGGTACCCCATCGTGTACTCGCCGTCGCCACATCTGCGGACCAGTCCGTGACGTGCGAGTTCGACGAGGAGCCGGTGCGCCGACGACTTGGGGATGGAGATCTCCTCGGCGAGCGCCCCGAGACGCATCGGTCCGGGGGCGCGGCCGAGGGTGTCGACGAGCTGCACGGCCTTGTCGAGAACGGACACCTCAGCCGACCGAACGGAGAGAGGGAGGCAGACCGTCGCTGACGGCGCGCGCCGTGTCGACCACGGCATGGACCAGCGCACCGATGTTGAACCGAGGACGATGCACCGCGATGCACACGACCGACCGCACCTCCCGGGGCTTCGCGAAGACCGGCGACGCGATCCAGTACATACCGTCGGCGCTCTGGACGACGGCTGCGCCGGTGCGCCGGATCTCGCACAGTTCCTGCCGCAGGCGGAAGGCGTCGTTGTGGTCGTGCTGGGTGTGAGCGGTCAGCTCCGACACCTCGTCCGGGGACATGTAGGCCATGAAGACCGATCCGGGCGCCGAGTTCACGAGGTCCAGGCGCCGGGGAAGGATCCGACCCGTGCGAGTGGAGCTGCCGGCAATGACATCGGCCAGCACGATGCTGCCCCCGTCGCGGGAGGCCAGGGCCACGGCCTCTCGCGTGCTGGTGTGCAGGTCGACCAGGTGCGGGCGGGCGACGTCCTTGAGGGTCCGCGCGCCGGGGACACCCCACCCGAGACGCCACAGGCGCATACCCAGGCGGTACTTGCCGCGTGCCGCACGCTCGACGGCTCCCCACTCCACGAGGCTGGCCAGCATGCGGTGGACGGTCGCCGGCGGGAGGCCGGTGGCCGCGCACAGCGACCCGATCGTCTGCTCCGGCTCGGCGTCGGTGAAGCACTCGAGGATGTCGAATGCGCGCCCCAAGACGGATCGACGGTTCTCGTCGGTGGTGACAGCGGCAGAGTGGGTCATAGCGGCCTCGCAGTTCGGAACGTCGTTCTACTATTCGGAACGATGCAGACAGTAGATGCGATTGCAGTCACAATCAAACTGATCTTGTGAAGCAGAGCACCGTTGCTTTGTCTGCGCGCGGAGCGGGGATCGGTCATCGGAACGCACAACAACGCGCTCTTGTGACCACTTCGCGCGCCGGAGTGCCCGACCGATCCGTTGTGTTAGCGTCTGCCGACGAATCGATCGGGGGGTCGCATGGGTAGGTGGGGAACGGTCGCGCTCGCAGCACTCGCGGTCGTGGCGACGGCGTGCAGCCCGAGCGCTGCAGACGACGTGATGAGCGACGAAGCATCCACGTCGACCACCCGTACCCCGCGCATCACCGACGACTCCGGCCGACCACCGGTCACCTTCGACCCCTGCTACGACATCCCCGACGACGTCATGAGCGCATCCGGGTACGACGCGGCGAAGAAAGAGCTCGCGGACATGCCGATGGGGACGTACACCTACCTGGGGTGCCGATACAAGGGCACTATCAAGATCCCGGGGGTGCTCGCTCGCTACGACCTCACTTTGTTGTCGGGAAACGTGTCTCTCGACGAACAGCTTGCGGAGAATCCGACCGGAGCGACACCGACGACCATCAACGGTCGCCCTGCTGCGGTGAGGGTCGATCCCGATCGAAGCCTCACTTGCAGCTACCTGTTGCAAACGAGCTTCGGGGCCGTCATCTTGAACAGGCTTTACCACCCGGATTACCCCGGGGGTCCGCCGATCGAAGAGTGGTGCACCGACTTCGAGGAGTTGGTGTCTTCGATCGAGCCGTATGTCACCGATTGAACTGTCGAATCGTCAGGAGACAGCATGTCGTCGCCCTTCGTACGGCTGGAACCGGCTGTGGTCGCGGAGATACTTCGAATCTGCGAGGTGATGCTGGATGAACTCCGAGAGTCCAAGACGCTCGCGGACGGACTCTACGACGTGCGTGGATTCGGAGATTTCGAGTCCGCCAAACAGCTTGCTGCGGGCTATCGCCGCAAGGGCGCTGGAACGCCACAATCTGCGAGCGAGCGCATGCAGCAGTTCATCGATGCCCTCACCCAACTCCGCGACGCCTTCGCCGCCGGTGGAGAAGCCTTCCTCGACACCGAATCCGACTGGGCCCGCCAACTCGCCGCCACCGACCCCGACAGCGGAGCGGGAAATGGTCATCAGAGCGCGCAATAATGCGCACCGATGACCATTTCGCACGTTCGAGCAGTTGTGTTGGTGTCGGCCGACAATCGGTCGGGGCCGAATAGGCAAGGGGCGCAGCTGATTCGACTTCCATCCGCTCGCAGGTTCGTCATTCGCTACGGTTACGGCAGGTGCAGATAGCAATTTCGCGAGCGGATGCATTGAGAAGGTGCCCCAAGCACCGACACCGAACCCGACAGCGGAGCAGAAGTCAGTCGTCGACATCCACCCCGTATCGGCGTGCGAGGGCCGCGAGGTCGTCGTCGTACCCCTGCCCCACCGCGCGCAGCCGCCATTTGCCGGCGCGGCGGTAGATCTCGGCGAGGACCATGGTGCGTTCGGTGGTGCCGGCGTCGAGCACGAACGTCGCGGCGGTGCCGCTGTCGCTGTCGACGCCGACCGACACCGCGCCGAGTTCGCCGAAGGTGCGGTTGCCGTCGATGGCCGCGGCGATGGCGATGCGTTCGCATTCGGCGGGGAGCTCCGCGAGGTCGACCCGGATGCAGTGCTCGCTCGAACCGTCGATGGTCAGTTCGACGACGCCGTCGTCGTAGAGCGGGTTGTTGTAGAAGACGAAATCGTCGTCGGTGTCGACCTTTTCGTCGGCACCGAGCAGGAAGGCGACGACGTCGAGGTCGAACTCGTCGCCGGCCGTCTCGGCCCTCCACGCGACGTTCACAGCCCAGCGGTGACTGTCGGACGGCAGGTCGATCACCTCGCCGCGCGACAGCACCGGCGCCGTCAGCCACGACTCCACGCGCATGTGCGGGGGCACGATGCCCTTCTCCACCGCGGAGTCGACATCGTCGGGCCGGAGGACGGGCAGCTCGCGCGCGGCGACCCGCGCCATCCGCTTGTCGGCCTCTCCTCCTTCGAGGACCAGCACGTCGGTGACGGCGGCCGTGAAGTTGAGGGCCGGGCGTGCACCGAGCTGGGTGAGTCGCGAGCGCATCATGACGGCCTGCAGGTGCGTGCCGCCGAGCAGCAGTACCTTGCGTCCGGTCCACAGCTTGGGCTTCTGTCCGGTCAGCGGCCGGACCGGGGGCGCCACCGCGACCTGCGGTTCCGGCGGCGGAATGATGTCGACGACCGTCGCGACCTTCGGTTCGCCCGGTCGCACCCGCGTCAGGAGGTCCTCGAGCTGCTGCTCGCTGATCACGGGGATGCCTTCGGCCATCGCCTTGCGGACCTTGGCGGTCTGCACCGTGGGGTCGTTGCACACCACGACGCTGGTCTGCTTGCTCGCATTGTTCATCACGTCGAGTCCGGCCTCGGTCAGCCGGTTCGCGAGCGCGACCCGTGGGGTGACGGTGGAGCCGCTGATCACGACCTTCATGCCCTGGACGAGGCCGTCGTCGTCGAGGCGACCCGGGTTCTTCCACTGGCACGCGACCCGCGGGACGGAGGCGGGATACACCGACTTGCGGCTGCGGCAGTTGACGACGGGCAGCGGCAACTGCAGGTTGTCGGCCATCGCGGCGCTACGCAGGAAGATCTCCGACAGGACGCGCGCGTCGTCGTAGGCGTCGTGCTCCTGCAGCTGCTGGACCTGCCAGTGCTGCGCGAGGGTCGCCAGCCGGTAGTTGGGGACGTCGAGTTCGAGCCGGCGCGACAACGCGAGCGTGCACAGGCGATGCTCGGCCGGGAGCGAGGTGCCGGCCCGGCGGAACTCGGCGTCGAGGAACCCGTAGTCGAACGACGCGTTGTGGGCGACGATCGTGGCGCCGTCGAGGATCCCGGCCAGTTCACCGGCGATGTCCTCGAATCGCGGCGATCCGGCGAGGCGCTCCCGTGTGAGGTTGTGGACGTGCACCGGTCCCGGATCGCAGCCGGGGTCGACGAGGGTCGAGAACTCCCGCTCCACGGACCCGTCCTCGCGCAATACGAGGGCGGCGACGCTCAGGACCCGGTGGGCGTTGGGACGCACGCCTGAGGTCTCGACGTCGACCACCACCCACCGATGGTCGCGGGGCAACATCACAGCCCCCTCCGCGGGCGCGTGCACTTCGATCACGTACTCCTCCGATCGCTTCGTCCCCCGACGAGAACCACCACGATCGGACATTCTCAACCTGCCTACCGACAGGATCGAAACCGCCCTCCCGCTGTGACGCCTTCTTCGACGCCACCGATATCGTCCGTCCTTGCCGAGGGTTATGGTTCAGCGGACCGACCCGTCCGAAGGAGCAGCATGACCGACCGCTCACCCGTCGAGATCGTGGCGCAACTGACCGTCGAGGAGAAGGCGTCGCTCATGAGCGGCCTCGACTTCTGGCACACCGAACCCGTTCCGCGCGCGGACATTCCCTCGATCATGCTCACCGACGGTCCGCACGGCGTACGCAAGCAGACCGCGGCGGGCGATCATCTCGGCTTGAACTCGTCCGTCCCCGCGACCTGCTTCCCGCCCGCCGTCGCGCTGGGGTGCTCCTTCGATCCGGAGCTGGTCGAACGGGTCGGCGCAGCGTTGGGCGCGGAAGCCACGGCGCTGCAGGTCGCCGTACTGCTCGGACCCGGCATCAACATCAAGCGCTCGCCACTGTGCGGGCGGAACTTCGAGTACCTGTCGGAGGACCCGCTGATCTCCGGCGTCCTGGGCGCCGCGCTCGTGCGCGGCCTGCAGTCGCAGGGCGTCGGTGCGTCCCTCAAGCACTTCGCGGCGAACAATCAGGAGACCGACCGGATGCGGGTCTCCGCCGACATCGATCCGCGGCCGCTGCGGGAGATCTACCTGCGCGCCTTCGAAAGGGTCGTGCGCGACGCGCAGCCGTGGACGGTGATGTGCTCGTACAACCGCATCAACGGCGTGTTCACCTCCCGCAACCCGTGGTTGCTCACCGACGTCCTGCGCGACGAGTGGGGTTTCGAGGGGCTGGTCGTGAGCGACTGGGGTGCCGTCGACGACCGCGTGGCGTCCCTCGCCGCCGGTCTGGATCTCGAGATGCCGTCGACGGGAGGTCGTACGGACGCCGAGATCGTCGCGGCCGTCCGGGCGGGCACGGTCGACGAGTCGGTGCTCGACCAGGCGGCTACACGAGTGATCGAACTGGTGCAGAAGGCCGTCGCTGCGGCCGATCCCGACGCAACCTTCGACGCCGATGCCCACCACGCCCTTGCCCGCGAGGTGGCCGGCCAGAGCATCGTCCTGCTCCGCAACGAGAACGACCTGCTCCCCCTCGCCGCCGATGCGAACGTCGCGGTGATCGGCGAACTCGCCCGCACGCCGCGCTACCAGGGCGCCGGTTCGTCCCGTATCGAACCGACGCGCCTCGACAACGCGCTCGACGAGATGCGCTCGCTGTCCGGTCGCGATGTGCCCTTCGCTGCCGGATATGCACTCGACGGATCGGACTCGGCCGAACTCGTCGAGGAAGCAGTCGCGCTCGCCGGAAAGGCGGAGATCGCGGTCGTCTTCCTGGGTGTGCCCGCCGAACTCGAATCCGAGGGTTTCGACCGCGACGATCTCGAACTCCCGCACAGCCAGATCGCGCTGCTCGACGCGGTGCTGGTGGCGAATCCGAACGTCGTCGTCGTGTTGTCGAACGGTGGTGTCGTGCGGTTGAGCGGCTTCGCCCATCGTGTTCCTGCGATCGTCGAAGGGTGGTTGCTCGGGCAGGCCGGTGGCGGTGCCGTCGCCGACGTCCTTTACGGGCAGGTGAATCCGAGTGGGCGCCTCGCGGAGACCGTCCCGATCCGTCTCGAGGACACCCCGGCACACACGAACTTCCCGGGCGAGCACGGCCACGTACGGTACGGCGAAGGGCTGTTCGTCGGATACCGCTCGTACGACGCGCGTCGCCTCGACGTCTCGTTCCCGTTCGGTCACGGCCTGTCGTACACGACGTTCGAATATGCCGATGCGACAGTGCAATCCGACGGTGATCTCACGGTGCACGTCACCGTCACCAACACCGGTGAGCGTCCGGGTGCCGAGGTCGTGCAGGTCTACGTCGGTGTGCCCGACTCCTCGGTTGCGCGGGCACCACGAGAGCTGAAGGGATTCACCAAGGTCCGTCTGGATCCCGGTGAATCGCAGCGGGTCGCCGTGCATGTGCGATGCGACGACCTCGCCTACTGGGACACCCGCGTCGATTCCTGGGTGGTCGAAGGTGGCACGTACAGCCTCGAGATCGGCGCATCGAGTCGCGACATCCGGAAGACGCTCACCGTCGACGTGGAGGGCGACTCGGTGCGGATTCCGCTGACGATGGAATCGTCTCTCGGAGAACTGTTCCAGAACCCCGAGGCCGCCGAGATCGTCCTGCAGGCGTTCGGTTCGATGGGTGGCGACGTCGGGATCGACGAGAGCGTCCTGAAGATGGCGGCGTCGATGCCGCTCGGTCGTCTCGCCGGATTCGCTCCGGGGGTCGAGCCGGAGCAGATCCAGCAACTTCTCGATGTGGTCAACCAGCGAGTGAGTGCAGGGCCGGTCACGAACCGGCGGTGAGGAGCACCTTCAACGCACCGGTTTCGCCGGCGCGGGAGAACACGTCGTAGGCCTGTTCGAACTCATCGAGCGCGAACCGGTGCGTGATCATCGGTGACGTGTCGAGCTGACCGCTGCTCACGAGACCGATGAGGGTAGGCGTCGAATAGGTGTCGACGAGGCCGGTGGTGATCGTCAGGTTCTTGATCCAGATGTCCTCGAGGTGCAGCGTCGCGGGCTTGCCGTGCACACCGATGTTGGCGACGTGCCCGCACGGGCGAGCGAGCGCGACCGCCTGTTCGAACGTCTCCGGATATCCGACGGCCTCCATCGTGACGTCGGCTCCGAGCCCTCCGGTGAGATCACGGACGACCGCGGCCACGTCGTCGCGACCGCTGTTGACTACGACGTTCGCCCCGAACGCCTTCGCTGCCTCGAGGCGGCTGTCGGCGAGGTCGACGGCGACGATGCGGCTCGGACTGAACAGTCGTGCGGCGAGGATGGCAGCAAGCCCGATGGGGCCGGCACCGATGATGACGACGACGTCCGCCGGCCGGAGACAGCCGTTGAGAACGCCGACCTCGTAGGAGGTGGGCAGGATGTCGGCGAGCATGAGCATCTGCTCGTCGCTCACCCCATCGGGAATCCGGTGGGTCGAATTGTCGGCGTACGGAACTCGGACCAGCTCGGCCTGGGTGCCGTCGATCAGGTGCCCGAGGATCCAGCCGCCTCCTCCGAGGCATTGCCCGTAGCGGCTCTCGCGGCAGAACCGGCACGTGCCGCACGCGGTGACACACGAGACGAGCACTCGGTCGCCGGGCGCGAGTGTCTGCACTCCGTCGCCCACTTCGACCACGGTCCCGACGGCCTCGTGACCGAGGATCCGCCCGTCGGTCACCTCGGGGACGTCACCTCCGAGGATGTGCAGGTCTGTGCCGCAGATGGTGACCGCGTCGACCCGCACCACCGCGTCGGTACTGTCCTGGATCGTCGCGTCGGGAACGTCCTCCCAGGATCGTTTCCCCGGTCCGTGAAATACCAGTGCCTTCACAGTCAGACCTTTCGCCGACGGTTTCGGTCCTATTTCAGGGTGCCACGAGCGATACAGGGATCGGAACCTTTCGGGGCAACGAGCATCTCCGGCCGTTTCCTTCGGAGGCTACGATTCGATCGAGCCGATCGGGCGAACGGCCTGCAGCACCATCACACTGCCGTTGACTCCGTAGACATACACGGTGTCGGACAACTCGAACGGGTACGGGTCGAGGCGGACGCGGCGCTCGCCCACGATCAACGGCGAGTCGGCAGGAGACCAGGCACTCGGGTCGTAGACGACGCGGGATATCGGGCCTGTCCGTAGCTGCAGTGCGGTGATCAGGTCGGGAAGTTCGGTGGCGAGGTTGTTCGTTCGCGGCCACCAGGTGGCGTCGATGTAATCCTTCGGGTCCGTACGTAGATGCACTCGCGGGGTCGGAGTAAGCGCGCGCGGCGGTAGGGATGGCGTGGACCGAGGTGCTTGCGTCATGAGACGCTCCCGTCGTGGCCTCCGGGAAGGCCTGCTCGTCGACTCCGGCGACGGCGCAACTGGGTGGTCAGCGCATGATGCCGTCGGATACAGCCGAGCCTACGCCTCCGTGTACGCGACCGGAGTGCAGCAGAATCGACTCGATCCGGATCACGCATCGCCGTGGACACGCCGATCGGCGGTCCATACCGGTTGCAGCATGTGCCAGTCGGCCGGATGGGCGGCATGCACGCCGGTTCACCGACGGCAACCGGAACGCTTCACACCCATAACGCGCGTAGGAGCGCAAACTCGCGCGCACGAGCTCGTCGGGTACCTGCTCCTGGCACGTAGATAGCACACGAGCAAGATTGCGCCGCAACTGAACCGGTCCCCCATCACGTGCCGCTCGATCGGGCCGCAGCCTCGAACAGGCGCATCGCAGGCCTCGGTGGTATCGCGCACCATCCGTCACCCGGCCGCGTACCCGAGATCCCAGACCCGGTCCTTGATGGTCATCGACCACCGCCGGCCGGGAGCGCGAAAGACCGACCGGCCCTGTGTATCGCACAGGCGCTGATTCCGATGCCCCACCGACCGGAAATTCGCTTCCATGTTTGTCACCGTCATCCCGAACAAACAGACCTCGCCGACGGCGTCGTCGGGGACTCAGTGTATTCGTCGACGATTCACCGGCGGGTGATGTTCGAGTAGGCATCGACCGCTTGCGCTCGTGACGAGGGTAGGCTGGAGATATCGGTGAGCATGAGGCCATCCGCTCTCGTTTGCCACCGTCCAATGAGCAGGCCGCTGAGCGGCCTAGTCAGGAGCGTCGCCATGACGCTGCACCACGACCGACTCCGTTCGGATCGACCCATTTCTTCGCCCTCCCACCACGCATCCACGCCTCCGGCGCGGTTGTCGCTGACACCCGGGCACCCGACCACGGGCCCCGTGGACGGGGCTTGGTGGCCGCGCTCGGACGACCTGTCCGCCGAACTCGACGAACTCGAAACGCTGCTGGCGGGCCGAGCCGGCGTACTCGACCGTCTCACCTACTGCATGACTGCATGGCAGCCCATCGAAGGGCGCAGACAAGTCAAGGACCATCCCGTCCGTCTCGACGGGTATCACTATCAGTCCGGCGGCACACTCGGTGTCCGCAGCCTGGACGGAACTCGTCACGTTCTGATGGTCGTACCGCCCGAGACCGACTCGGTATCCGCTCGGGCGCTGCTCTATCGAGCGTCGCAACCGTCGAACATGCTCACTGCGGACGAGTTGTTGAACGCCGCGAGCCGAGCCGTCTCCGGCACCTCCGAAGCACTGCAGAGCTGGGACAGCGAGGGTGGTCACGCCTCACCCACCGAAGCGGACATCGGATGCCTCTACTGACCTCGATCCGTTTCCCGCACCGGAGTGTGACATGACAGAAAGCCCGCGACGCCCGTTCACCGGCCGCGGCCTGGGGCGTTTCCAGGCCGCCGCCGACGGCGGACAGCCCTTCGACGTCCCGACTCGCACGGTGCGTCTGCTTCTCCGCGACCCCGATGAGCACTCCCCCGGCGTCGACGGTGCATGGTGGCCGCGAGGCAACAATCTCACCGCCGAGTTACACGATCTGGTGTCCGCACTGACCCCACGCCTGGGACGAACCGAACGGATCGCGTTCGACTGGAATGCGCTCAGCGTGTCCCAGCGAGGCATCGATGCTCCGGACGGAATCGACATCGTCGGCCCCGCACCGGACCAACCATCCGGCCTGATGTACGTCTACGGCGGCGGCGAACTCTGTCTCCGGCTGCTCATCATCGCGCCCACACTCGACGCCGACCGCGCGTATGAGGACATGCAGAAGGCCGTGGCACCGGATCTCGGAAAGATCTGAGCGCTCTCCGCATTCGACGATCGACCGCCCTCCCTCGAGAAGGGTGAAAATTCGTCTCCACATCGGGAAATGCACGAATTCTGTGACAACATCACAGAACCTCCGTTCTCTGGGCTCCAGATCCCGAAAGCAGACGACCTATGAAGACACTCGCAGCCTCGATCATGGCGGTCGCCCTACTGGCAGCTTCGGCATGTAGCTCCGGCGACACCGAGTCCGGTACGGACCCTTCCTCCACCCCGGTGGATCAGGCGCAACCCGAGTACGTGGCCGAGTTGGAATCGACCGTCGACCGGTTGATGCGCGACAACGCCATTCCCGGCGCGGTAATTCGGATCAGCTCCCCGGACCGCGGTGACTGGACCGGCACGTTCGGCACCTCCACCATCGACGCCGACGACCCGATCTCCGCCGACGATCATTTCCGGATCGGGAGCAATACGAAGACAATGACCGTAACCGCCGTCCTGCAGCTGGTGCAGGACGGTCGCCTGTCGCTCGACGACCCGATCTCGAAGTACATCGACGGCGTCCCGAACGGCGACACGATCACCATCGCGCAGCTCGCCGAGATGCGGAGCGGCCTGTACAGCTACACCTTCGATCCGGAATTCAACGCGACGCTGGACCGCGAACCCGAGAAGGCGTGGACGCAGGAGGAGCTGCTGCAGATCGCGTTCTCCCAGCCCGTGAACTTCCCGCCCGGAGAGCAGTTCGAATACAGCAACACCAATACGGTGCTGCTCGGACTCGTCATCGAGCAACTGACGGGCATGCCGGTCGCGGAGGCGTTCGACGAGCGCATCTTCGTTCCGCTCGGGCTGGGGAACACCTCGTTCCCCGCAATCGACGATGCCTCGATCCCCGACCCACATCCGCAGGGCTACATGTTCGGCACCAATGTCTCCACCATCGATACCTTCGCGCTGCCGGAGGACGAGCAGGCCGCCGCGGTCGCGGGGACGTTGAAGCCGAACGACGTGACCGACGACAATCCATCCTGGGCGTGGACGGCGGGCGCCGCCATCTCTACCGTCGACGACATGACCACCTACGTGAAGGCGCTGGTCGGTGGTGGTCTGCTCGACGAGCAGATGCAGCAGGCCCGGCTCGACAGCGTGCAGTCGGTGGGCGGGGGAACCGCGGGCTACGGCCTCGGCATGGCACAGTTCGGTCCATTGCTCGGACACGACGGTCAGCTTCCGGGCTTCATGACCTTCATGGGCCACGACCCGGAGACCGACCTGACGATCGTCATCGCCACGAACCTGTCGACGGTGCCGTCCGGCGAAGGTTCGGCATTGACCCTCGTCAAGGGCATCCTGCCGATCTTCTACGGTTCCAGTTACCAGCCGCCGGGCGACCCGGCACGGGCTCCCGGAGCGGAGGAGAGCACACCCGCGCCGACGCCGGGAGGCTGATCGTACCGACCGCCGGTGGACAGGCACGTCCGGATCACGTGGTTGTCCACACAGGCATTCGGGTTCTCCACAGATCGAGCCGATCGGAGTGCGACGGCCCCGGAACGGGGTCCGGCCGTGCCCCATGATCGGTCCCATGACCCGACAGGTGTGGACGAGAGCGATGCTCGCCGAGGCAGGCATCTCGGATCGTGCGGTGCGCACACGACTCCGGCACGGCGAGCTCGTCAGGATCGCTCGCGGCACGTACATGACACGGGAGGACGTCGAGGCCCTGGGTCCCGTCGGAGTTCACCTCGCCCGGGCACGCCTCGTCGGCTCGCATCTCGACGCCGACGAGGCGCTCAGCCATGTGACGGCCGCGGTCGTCCACGGCCTCGACGTGTGGGACGCGCCGCTGGGACGGATCCACGTCACGCGCCCGCCGCTGCGCAGCTGCCGGGTGAGCGACGACCTGCACATCCACACCTCCGACCTGGACGGCGACGTCGTCGAGGTGGACGGTCTGCGCGTCACGTCGCTCGCTCGTACCGTCGTCGATGCCGCACGCACGCTGTCGCGTCCGCGTGCTCTCGTCATCGGTGATTCGGCGTTGCGCGCGGATCCGACGGCGGGTCTCGAGCTGCCCCGGATCCTTACTGCGTGTCGCAGTAGGACCGGGATCGTCGCGGCGGAGTCGGTGGCGCCGGAAAGTACACCGAGCGCCACCACCTGCTCGCCGAGAAGGAGCGCGAGGATGCGCTGCGGGATCTTGGGCTGGAGGTGATCCGCTGGAACTGGGCGGAGCTGTCGCGATTCCACATCGTCGTCGATCGGTTCGAGCGTGCACGTCGCCGACAGCAGGCACGTCGGGCTGCTCAGGAGCGCGAAACGGTCATCGGCGCGCGCTACAACCCGCTCCGATGACCGATTCGCGCTCTTCTCCGCTACAGCGCCTTCAGACCGAGCGAGTCGCGCAGGGTCGAGCCGGGATATTCGGTCCGGAACAGGCCGCGGCGCTGCAGTTCCGGGACGACGAGGTCGACGAAGTCGTCGAGAGAATCGGGATAGGCGGGACACATGAGGTTGAAGCCGTCGCAGGCACCCGCGGTGAACCATTCCTCGATGTTGTCGGCGACAGACTCGGGGGTGCCGATCATCGTCGCGTGACCACCACCCGCGGCGAGGTAACCGAGCAGTTCGCGCAGGGTGGGGCGGCGGGTCTCGATGATGCGCTGCACCGTCGCGTAGCGCCCCTGCGGCCCATTGAACTCCTCGATGGGTGGCAGGTCGGCGACCGGCGCGTCGAGGTCGTGGCCGGTGTAGTCCTGACCGGTGAAGACGCCGAGCTGGGTGACGGCGGCATCGAGGTCGAGGAGGGCATCGAGTTCCGCCTTCTTCGCCCACGCCTCCTCTTCGGTGCGACCGACGTAGGTGACGAGTCCGGGCAGGATGGCGACCGTACCGGGATCCCTGTCGGCCGCGGCGATCCGCGCGCGCAGGTCGGTGGCGTACTCGAGCGCCGCAGTCATGTCCCACGCGACGGAGTAGACGGCCTCGGCATGGCGAGCCGCCAGGTTGCGCCCGGTCTCCGACGCTCCCGCCTGGAACAGCACCGGACGGCCCTGCGGGCACCGCGGCACGGTCAGCGGACCGTCGACACGGAAGTGCTTGCCCCGGTGATGGATCGGACGGATCGCGTCGGAATCGAGGAACCTGCCACCCGCCCGGTCGACGAGGACACCGCCGTCGTCCCACGAATCCCACAGCGCGCAGAGCACCTCGATGAATTCCTCTGCCCGCGCGTACCGTTCGGCGTGCGGTGGCAGGGAGTCGAATCCATGGTTGCGTGCTTCCTCGTCGAACATCGAGGTGACGATGTTTGCGCCCACCCGTCCCCCGCTGATGTGGTCGAGCGAGGCGAGCATCCGGGCGGCGTGGAAGGGCGTGAAGAAGCTCGCGGAGACGGTGGTGACGAGACCGATGTGCTCGGTCGCGCGTGCCATCGCCGACAGTGCGGTGAGCGGTTCGAGGAACCACGGGGTGCCTGCCGTGTACTTCGGGTTGACGCTGTGACCGTCGGCGAAGAACACCGCGTCGAGGCATCCCCGTTCGGCGGTACGGGCGAGTTCCTCGAAATACGTGATGTCGCCGATGCGTTCGGCCGCGGAACCGGAATGCCGCCACGCCGACGAGTGGTGCCCGACGCCGTAGAGGAAGGCGTTGAGGTGAAGAGTGCGTGGTCCGGCCATCAGTTCATCACCAGTCCGCCGTCGACCACCAGGTTCTGTCCGGTGACGGCTCGCGACCAGTCGGAGGCGAAGAACAGCACCGCGGCCGCGAAGTCCTCGGGCGTGGTGACCTTCCGCAGCGGCGTCGACGACGCGATGAGGTCGAACACCGCTTCGGGTGTCGCCGACGACGCGTCGGTGGTGCGCAGCAGGCCCCCGGAGACCATGTTGACGCGGATCCCGTCGGGGCCGAGGTCGGCGGCGAAGGTGCGGGTCAACGACAGCAGTGCGGCCTTGGCGGCGGTGTAGTCGTGGTACGGGACGACGGGGTGCTGGAACAGGTTGGTGCCGATGTTGACGATGCTGCCACCGCCGGTTTCCCGCATGCCCGGCAGAGCTGCCTGGATGACGTTGACCGCGCCGCCGATGACGCCGTCGAACTGGGCTCCGAACCGGTCGTATCCGATCTCGTCGGCCTTGGGCCGGGCGTCGCCGTTGAACGAGAAGTCGGGCAGGGCGTTGTTGACGACGGTGGTGACGGGTCGTCCGAAGTGCTCGCGGGCCCGGGTGAACAGCGATTCGACGTCGGCGTGGTCGGTGACGTCGGCCTGAAGCGCGACCGCCCGTTCGGGTCCGATCTTGTCGGCCAGTTCGTGGGCGCCCTCGCCGCTGCGCCGGTAGTCGAGGACGACGGCGGCTCCTTCGTCGGCGAACGCCTGCGCGATGGAGTGGCCGAGGCCGCGACCGGCGCCGGTGACGAGGACGACCTGGTTCTGCAATGACATCTTCTGTGCCTTCCCTGTGTGGGGAAGGGTGCGTGAGGGCGACAGACCTGTGCCCTGTCGCCGGCTCGGCATCCCTTCGCTCGCATGATCGAGATCAGGTTCGACGGGTGTTCTCTCAGCCGTTTCCGGCACCCCGTGTCGAGTCCTGCGGACAGGCTACACCGCGCGGTTTCACCGCTTCGAGAGCCGGTCACGGCAGACTTCACCGGATCGTCACATCCCCGACGCGGGAACTTAGCTCAGATCGGCGTTAAAATGGGCCATTCCTGTCCCGACTCGTGAAAGGAGATTCCGACGCACACGCCGGCCCCCCACAACGCTCCCTACGTCTCCCTTTCCCAGCAGGTCGGAGATGCTCCGCCGCTCGGCCGCGCCACGGTCCGCGGCCCCGCGAGGCACGAGGAGGTGGTGTGGTTCGAGGATCGCTACGCCATCCCGATCACTACCACCACGCCCGACGAGGCTCGGATCGAGGACGCGCTGCTCCTGCGCCGCGTGCTCGACCGGGCGCACATCGACTACCTGCTCGTGCGCGACGACAGCGACCGCCCGATCCTCGCGATCGACCGCGCCGACCGGAAGAGGCTGCGCGCCGCTCTCGCCGAGGGGTGTGCCGACGAGCCGTTCTATTCGAAGGCCGTCGGTTCGAAGCGGCGTCCGGTCCCGGTGGCGGACGGTCGGCTCTCGCGCGACAGGAAGGACCGGGTGTTCCGGCTGTTCCGTCCACGGGTCGAGCTGACCAGCGGGCTGCGGTACGGCGCGTCGAACGGGGTCGACATCGAACTGTGGACCTACACCGACGACGAGGTGATCATGCCTCGCCCGAACGCTCTCACCCGCACGATCGCACTGCGCGACGAGATGCGCCGGACGACGGTCGAGCGGTACGGACAGCTGTGGCCCACGATCGAGGGCATGTTCGACCGCCATCCGGGCGACATCCCGTTCGAGATCGACCTCGTGTTCTCGTGGGTCGACGGGTCGTCGAAGTCGTTCCAGGCCAAGCGCGCGAAGCTGATGCAGAACTATGTCGTCGGCGAAGGTGACGACTCGCCGGCGCGCTACCGGCAGATCAACGAACTCAAGTACGCCCTGCGTTCGGTCCACATGTACGCGCCGTGGGTGCGGCGGATCTTCGTCGCCACCGACTCGCCGCGACCGGCGTGGCTCGCCGACGATCCGCGCGTGACCTTCGTGCGGAGCGAGGAGTTCTTCACCGATCCGTCGGCGCTGCCCACCTACAACTCGATGGCGGTCGAGTCGCAGCTGCATCACATCCCGGGACTGTCCGAGCACTTCCTGTACTCGAACGACGACATGTTCTTCGGTCGCCGGGTGAGCCCGAGCCTGTTCTTCTCCGGCGGGGGCGTCGGCAAGTTCATCGAGTGCGATGTGCGGATCGGCCTCGGACGAAACAACGCGTCGCGCAGCGGATTCGAGAACTCCGCGCGCATGAACCGCAAGCTCCTGCAGGACCGCTTCGGGGTCACCATCACTCGGCACCTCGAGCACACACCGGTCCCGTTGCGCAGGTCGATCATGGCAGAGATGGAGCGCGAGTTCGCGGACGAGTTCGCTGCGACGGCAGCGAGCCCGTTCCGGGCGGCCGACAACATCTCGGTGACGAACTCCTTCTATCACTACTACACGCTGCTGACCGGCCGCGCGGTGCAGCAGACCACGGCGAAGGTGGAGTACGTCGACACCACCGTGAAGTCCGGTCTGCGACATCTGGACACGATCCTGGCGCGTCGCGATCTCGACCTGTTCTGCCTCAACGACGGCAGCACGCCCGAGGTCGACTTGGAGTTGCGCACCGCGAAGGTCACGCAGTTCCTGGAGCGGTACTACCCGATTCCGGCGCCCTGGGAGACCGACTACCCGGGCCGACCGGACGTCGGTTAGACGCGAACGGTGAGGTCGGGGTTCTCGGGGATGCGGATGCCGGCCTCGGCCAGGCGCCGCGCCGCGTCCTCGGCCGTGTGGGGTTGCCCGGCGGTGGCGTAGCTTCCGCTGGGCACCACGGAGTGCACGATGGTGTCGGGATAGACGTGCACGAGGTTGAAGCCCTGCGCGCCGTCGTGTCCGCGCTGCGAGCCGACCGGGACGTTCAGATCCTGGGTGTAGCAGGTCGACGAGGCGACGGACACCGGGATGCCTGCGAAGGTGGCCGAGGTGGAGTAGTGCAGGTGACCGCCGAGGATGGCGCGCACATCGGTGCCACGCAGTACTTCGGCGAGGCCCGCTTGGTCGCGCAGTTCGACAAGGACAGCCATGTCGAACACGCTCGGTACCGGCGGATGATGCAGTGCGAGAACGGTACCGAACGGGGCGGGTGTCGAGAGTTCGTCGGCCAGCCAGGCGAGCTGCTCGGCGGAGACTTCGCCGTGGTGATGGCCCGGAACCGAGGTGTCGAGCGTGATGATCCGCAGTCCGCCGACCATGTGGACTTCGTCGATGGGTGCGCCCACGGGATCTTCGTCGAGGAGCTCCTCACGGAAGGTCGCGCGGTCGTCGTGATTACCCATGGCCCAGACGATGTCGGCACCGAGCGCTGCTGCCAGCGGTTCGACGAGACCGCGGAGCTTGCGGTAGGCGTCGGGCTGGCCGCGGTCGGCGAGGTCGCCGGTGAACACCAGGGCATCGGGACGGACCTGCGACGCACGGATGTCCTCGAGAATCAGTCCGAGGCGGGTGTCGGCGTCGACGGTGCCGTAGAGGAGTTCGTCTCCACCGACGAGGTGTGTATCGGTGAGATGAAGGAGGGTGTGCGAAGGTTTGGGATATTCGGCAATTCGCTCAGGGGCTGGAGAGCTGCCCATGATCTCTCACTTCCATTCGCCCGTTTCGGGGCACTCGATCGCCATCAACGGTAGCGAGTCTGTTTCTACGACTCCATGACTTCTGGATCACATCGAGACCCCGAACCTCCGGCGAACACCTCGTTACTGCGCGGTGACCTGCGGAAACGGACAATCGAACATTCACTGGTGATCTGGGTCACAATCCAGTTCGACGGGCGCACCGGCACCCAATGCATCCTGCAGCACTGCGTCGACCTCGTCGCTCGGGTACATCGGCAGGGTGTGGTGGGTACCGGTGGTGAGTGTGACGACCCGGCAGGACGGCAGGGCCTGCCGGGCAGCGCGTGCCACTTTGTCCGGGTCGTGCACTCGTCCGAACCGCGCGAGCATCACCGTGACATCGGCAGTGCACCGTCCCAACTCTTCGGACGACGGACGCCGGGGCACGATCGTCTTCGCCGTCGGGAAGTGTGCCGCGCCGAGCGCCATCAGGGTGACCCAGTCGGGATCGAGTTGTGCCCCTCGGGTTTCCCACTCGAGGAATGCCCGTTCGCGGGCGGCGGTGGGCCGGACGAGAACCGGAAGTGCCCGCAGGAGGTAGCCGAACCGCATCCCGGTGAAGCACGAGTTGGGGTCGAGCAGCATGAGCCGATCGACCCGTTCGGGAGTCCGGACGGCCGCCGCGAGCGCGATCATCGCGCCGTACGAGTGACCGACGAGTGCGCACCGCGTCGCCCCGAGAGCATCGGCGACGGACCCGAGCCATTCGAGCAGATCGTCGACGTTGCGGACGGGATCACCACCGGCGACGCTGCGTCCGACGTCGCCGATGATGTCGACGGCCAGCACGCGGTGGGTCTCCCCCAACGCCGCGGCGGTCGCGAACCAGGCCATCGACGTGGCGCCGGCACCCGGGAGCAGCAGGACCGGCGGTGCGTCGGGTCGCCCGTACTCGGTGACGCGGGCGGTGCCGAAGCGGGAGTCGAGATCGTGGATCACGGTGCCGCGCGGCCATTTCGCGAGGAGCGCGTCGTACGCGGCGTAGAAGGCGCGGCCCTCGTCTGATTCTGCGAACGATGTGCGTGGTGACCGGAGCATCGGAACCTCCACCCCCGAATATCTCGATGATCGAGATACTAGGTGGGCGAGTAGAGTCTGTCGAGAGGCGGAGGTGACATGACGGACGACGGCAGACTCGACATGATCCACCGGCTGCGCGCGCTCACCGTGCAACTCGATCTGCTCGGCGCCGAATTCGCACAGAAACACGCGCTGCATCCCACCGATCTGCGAGCACTGATCGGACTTCTCGACCGGGAACGGGCCGGGGAGATCGCGACACCCGGCTGGCTCGCCGAGCACCTGCGACTCAACACCGCATCGGTCACCGCACTCGTCGACAGGCTCGAACGGGCCGGTCACGTGCGCCGGGATCGCGACAGCAACGACCGGCGGCGCGTCATCCTGCGGGTAACCCCGGCCGCCGAGAAACTCGGCTGGGATTTCTTCGGCCCACTCTTCGCCCGGGCATCCGCCGCGCTCGAGTCCTTCTCCGAGCCGCAACTGGAGGTCGTGCGGGAGTTCCTCGGCTCCATGACCGACGCCGTCGAGTCCGCGCGCTCTCCGGAGAACACCGAAGGTTGAGGCAGCACCGACCCGCATGGGAACCCCACTGCCCGGCAGAGAGAATTTCTGTTAACTTCCATGCCCATCCACATACTTCGGGGGGATGGGAATGCAGATACGCTCTTGGGTCGCCGCGGCACTCGCGGTCACCTTCACCGTGGTCGGGGCAGGAACGGCAGCCGCCGAGGAGCCCGCTCCTCCCCTGCCCGTCGGAAAAACGTTTCTGGACGGGTTCGCTCACGAGTTCGGCGATCCGAACGGCAGCGCGCTCGGCACGAACGACTGGGACTGCGTCCCGTCGGAGGAACATCCGGATCCCGTCGTGCTCGTCCATGGCACGGTGCTCAACCGGCACAACAACTGGTCGTACCTCGGACCGCTCCTCGCGAACGAGGGCTACTGCGTCTTCGCCCTCACTTACGGCAACCACGCCGACCTCCCCTGGCCGTTGAGTTCCGTCGGCGGACTGCTGCCGATGGAGGACAGCGCGCAGCAACTCTCCGATTTCGTCGACGAGGTCCTCGCCGCGACCGGCGCGGAGAAGGTCGACCTCGTCGGGCACTCGCAGGGCACCCTGATGCCTGTCTGGTACGTGAAATTCCTCGGCGGCAACGAGAAGGTCGACGACTACGTCTCGCTCGGACCGGTCTACGAGGGCAGCCACGCCTTCCTGCTCGCGGCGTCGTTCGAGCTGTTCGAGCACGTCGGTGTACGACAGGACGTGGAGAATCTCGTTCACTTCATCGGGTGCGGTGCGTGCCCGCAGGTCCTCGCCGGATCGGACTGGATCCACACGATCCAAGAGGCCGGCGTCTACGCCGACGAGGTGACGTACACGAACATCATGACCCGATACGAGGAGATCGTCCTTCCGTATACCAGCGGTTATCGCGAGGCACCCAACGCGACGAACATCGTGCTGCAGGACCACTGCGCGAACGACTTCGTCGAACATGCCGGCATCGTCAACGATCCGAACGCGGCATGGTTCGTCCTCGACGCGCTCGATCCGGGTTCGGCAGGGCCGCTGGAGTGCGTCTTCGTGCCGCCGATCCTCGGCTGGAGCCCGGATCCGACGATCAGCAATCCCGCAACCGAGGAGGTTGTGGTCGCGAGTCGCCCCGGCGCGTGAGCCGTTCGCTCCTCGTCACGTCGCGGTGCCTGTCTCGTGAAATGCCGAGATTTTCTGTGACGGATGTTGCACAGTGTCATCGTCGTCATTCATCGGATGGGGAGGTTCATGAACGTGCGAGCTCTGCGTCGGGTAGGAACTGCAGCACTCACTGCGGGCGCGGTCGGTGCAGCCATGATCGCGGCGGGTGGGGTCGCTCAGGCGGCACCGACGTCGACAACGATGACCTGTTCGAGCGCGAACCCGCTGTTCTGGGCGCCACCGTTCACGTGGACCGTCACCGCGTCGTCCGGTGAATCCGCACCGCCCGGCGGAGAGCTCGAGCCGGCCCTCCATCTCTTCGGCGGCAACGAACTGCCCGTGCCGCCCGGCGGCCTGATCCCGAGCATCGGGATCAACTGGTACGGAACCCAGGTGCTCGTCGACTGGCACAACCGCAACACCGGCGAGTCCGGGCGGAGCGTCAGCGACCAGGAGGCATGGCAGCAACATCCGCGGATCCCGGTGAACCGTTCCTGGACGGGACCCGGAACCGTGGACTTCACCGTCACGCTGCAGACCGGAGCGGGCTGGTGGTTCGTCAACACCCAGAATGCGGTGTGCAAGGGAACGATCGACGTCGTGCAGCGCTGAGGGCAGTCGCGTCACGAAGCTGACGCGGTGAACGGGGGCTCGCCCCGCGTGTTGCGGTAGCGAGCCCCGGTTCGACGCGCAAACCGGATCACGTGACGCTTCGGCACCCGGCGCACGACCGCACATGCCTCTTGACGTCCCCGCTCAGCGGGAGTGCCATGGACTGACAGCCGTCCATCCCGCGATACTCGGCAGAACCTCGCCCGCCGAACCGTACTTCACCCCGCCTATAGCACGGGCGAAGTAGGGTTCGGCGGGCGAACTGCTGTACGGCACGGGTTCTCCACAGCAGAGGCATTCATCCACAGAATGCGCCCGCGACCTTTCTGCAGCGCTTCGGCACCCGCACGGGTTGCGACGATCGCCTCATGGGCGATCCATCAATACTCACGACCGCGGTACTGACGGCATCCGGGGTGTCCGAGAACGACATCCGCAGAGCGACCAGGGCCGGAGATCTCGTCCGCCTCGGACGCGGTATGTTCCTGCACCGATCGGAGGTCGAGGCGCTCGGCGAGGTCGGGGTGCACCGGGTCCGGGCACGGCATCTCGGTCGGCAACTCTCCGCAGGAACGGTCCTGAGCCACGTCTCTGCGGCGTCCCTTCACGGGCTGGATCTGTGGAAGGCCTCGCTCGAACACGTACACGTCTCCAGGCCACCGCACCGGCACGGACGGATGACGTCGCAGATCCATGTGCATCCGACCGAACTCGGTGACGACGTCGTTCTCCTCGACGGCCTGCCGGTGACATCGGTCGCCCGGACGGTCGTCGACCTCGCCCGGACGTTGCCGAGAGATCAAGCCGTCGCCGTGGGCGACTCGGCTCTGCGGCTGTATCCGGACACCGCAGCGGACCTGCACCGGGTGCTCGCCGGATCCGGACACAGGCACGGTCTCGCGAAGGCCCGTGCCGTCGTTCCGTTCCTGGACGGCCGGAGCGAGAGTGTCGGGGAGTCGTTGTCACGTCTACGCATTGCGGAAGCGGGACTTCCGCGACCGATCCTCCAGTACGAGATCGTGGGTGGAAACGGGCGGCGCTATCGCGTCGACTTCTTCTGGGAGAACGGCGTCGTCGGAGAGTTCGACGGACGGATCAAGTATTCCGATCCGCGCGATCTGTTCGATGAGAAGCTCCGGCAGGACGCGATCCGCGACGCGGGCTATGAGGTGGTGCGGTGGACGTGGGCGGAGCTGGGGCGGTTCGACGTCGTCGCAGAACGGCTGCGGCAGGCCGCTCGTCGCGCGTCGGCCGTGCATCCGGCCCGCTGAAACGAGGTTCGCCCCTCCTGCAGCAGGGGCGAACCTCGTTTCGGCGGGTGAACCTACACCGCGACCGGCTGCTTCGCGGGGACGACGACGGGTTCCGGGACGGTGGTCGTCGGGACCGGAGGGCGCACCAGCGCCACGGTCACGTACGCGACCAGCGAGACCAGGAAGCCGATGAAGGTCGTCCAGCCGTCGACGCTCGAGGTCACCAGCGAGTTGGGGATGTACAGCAGGGTGTTGTCGACGCCGTAGATCGTCGGGGTGAGGACGAAGAAGCCGGCACGCACCGTGATACCGGCGATCGCTGCGGCGGCCACGGCGCGACCGTCACCGCGGGACCAGAACAGTCCGAGGATGAACGGCACGACCAGCGAGGCGAGCAGCAGGTCGAAGGTGAGCGTGAGCAGGATGCCGGTCTGCGGGACCCGCAGCGCGACGAGGGCACCGAAAGCCGCCATGGGGAGCATGAGCAGGCGGGTGGCCTTCATGACGTCGGACGACATCGCGGCGTTCTCGCCGCCGACGCGGAAGACATTGCGCACCAGAACCGTCGCGGTGGACAGCAGCACACCACTGATCGTGGTCAGCGAAGCCGTCACCAGACCGGAGAGCACCAGGATCGACAACCACTGCGGCGTGTACTCGCCCAGCAGAACGTAGAGGATCGGGGCGTCGGCTGCGCTGTCACCGACGATCGACACGGCCGCGAGGGCGACGAAGGACAACGGCACGCACAGGACGAGGATGCCGGTCGCCGCAGAGAAGCAGGCACGCTGCGCGGCGATCGGGGACTTGGCGGAGAACACACGCTGCATCAGGTCGATTGCGACGAGGTTGCCGAGACCGAGTGCGACGATGGTGGCCCAGTTGATCGCGGCCCCCTGCGCCGGATCGGTGAGCTGTCCGAGATCGCCGATGCCGAGTCCGTCGCCGTGGGTGAAGCCGGGACCGAACGCGACCCACGCGAGGAGCGAGACGATGCCGACCGCCATCACCGCGAACTGCACCATGCCGGTGTAGACGCTGGCGAACATGCCGCCGGCCATCGTGTAGGCCAACACGAACGGGATGATCACCAGCACCGCTGCCGTGTAGTTCAGTCCGAGGAAGTACTGGAGCAGGTAGCCCAGGGCGACGAGGTTGCCGGCGAGGAGGATGCCGAAGCTCCCGACGGTGAGGACCGAGGCGGTGATCTCGGTACCGCGCCCGAAGCGACGCGCGAAGAACTCGGGCAGGGTCACGACACCCGTCGCGCGTAGGCGCTTCGCGAAGAACACTCCGACGAGCAGCACGCTCAGCGCGACACCCAGCGGCATCGCCGCTCCGGCCCAGAATCCGAATCCGGCCGCGAGGTCGGCGGAACCGAGGGTCGCGTTGGAATCGATGACCTGCGACATGAGCAGGACGGCAAGGACAGGAGCACCGAGCGAGCGACCTGCGAGAAGGAAGTTCCCGGCTTGTCCGCGGACCTTGCGGGTGGAGTAGAAGCCGGCCCCGAGAAGTACGACGAGGCACACGGCGACACCGGTGATGATCATGGCAGCTCCGTATGGAGAAGGTCAGACGGCAGGAGCGCTGCGTTGGGCTTCGCGTCCGAGCGAGTAGAGGGGGCGTGCATTGTCGGGAAGGGTGATCTCGCCCGCGGCGAGCCGCTTGCGGAGATAGGTGAAGCTCTGGGCCGTCTGGGCGAACAGGTGCTCGCCGGCAGTGACTCCGCCGTAGCGCGGTCCGTCGGCGTCGACGAACCTCTCCAGCGGCTCGACCCGGGTGTCGTGGTCGACGTTGAAGAACAAGGGGAACGAGTAACGTTCCTCGGCAACCTTACGCACCCGATGTGACGTCGCTGTAAATACTCCGTTGGTCCAGATCTCCAGCAGGTCACCGATATTCAGGACGAAGGCATCGTCGCGGTAGGGCACGTCGATCCAGTCGCCGTCGGCGTTGAGGACCTCGAGTCCCGGTGCCGTTGGGAGCAGAAGAGTGAACACCTCGTAGTCGGTGTGGGCACCGATGCCGGGACGGTCCGAGGCGTCGGGATCGTAGGGATAGTGGATCATTCGAAGTTGAGCAGGCGGCGTGGTCACATAGCGGTCGAACCGATCCGCCGACTCGCCGAGCGTTTCGGCGAAGGCGCGCAACAACACACGACCCAGAGCGAAGACGGCTTCGTAGTATGCATTCGCGGGCTTGTCGAAGTCCGGCAGGTCGGGCCACTGGTTCGGGCCGAGCAGCGGATTGCCGGCGACATATTCGGGATGATCGGAGGGAAGGTCGATCGACAGGTCGAACGCTTCCTTGTGGTCCGGCGTGGCACCGGCGAACACTTCCTCACCGGGCGGCACATAGCCGCGGTGGTTCGTGGAATTGCCGATGTACACATCCATTTTCGCTTTGTCGGGAAGAGCGAAGAAGCGTTCGGCCGCGTCCTTCAATCCGCCGACGAGGGTGGGATCGACACCGTGTCCGACGATCTGCGCGAAGCCGACTTCTCGTGCGGCGCGCCCGAGTTCGGCGACGACGGCGTCGCGTCCGATTTCATCGCCGGACACCAGTGCATGCACATCGACGACGGGAATGCTCGTGAACGTCATGCGTCGCTCCTCGGGGTCGGGTCGACCGAACGCCATCGCCGGGTGACGGGCGTTCCGTCGAATGCTGTGTCTCGGGTACGGATCTCGTGACCGAAGACTGGCTGGAGTTTGCTTCCGGCTCGGAACGGAAGGGTCGATGCGGCGATGGTCCACCGGTCGTCCTCGATGCGGCCCACCGCGATCTCGCAGTCCAGCAACGCTCGGGCATCCGACACCGTCGCTGCGCCGAGGATCTGCTCGACCAGCGGTTCGGATCCGATCGCACGATCGCGACCACGTCCGAACGCGAAGCACTCTCCGACCCGCACGAGCACTGCGGTAGCTCCGGTCTCGACGTCCTCGAGGAGATACTCCTCGATGTCGGGCGAGACATCCACGATGCGCCAGTGCTCGGTGTACTCCTCGAACACACCGTGTTCGACGAGCGTGTCGGCGTCGAGGGTCGCCAGGGTGCCGGCATCGGGCGTCGGTCCGAGCGGATGGAACGACACGGCCCGTTCCCATTCGACATGGTCGCTGCTGTCGAGCAGGCGGCCGGCGAATCCGTCCTGGCTCGCGAGAGCGACGAGGTCGTCGATCTCCATCTCGGCGAGGGCAGGAGCCGTCACCGTCGGTAGTGTCGCCGGTCGTCGCAGGTCGCAGTACAACCGCTCACCCTGCAGCCACGTGACGCGGGTGGTGGTGTCCGGGATGGCTCCCGGCCGAGCCAACAGTGTTCGCTCGAACTGGGTTCCCACCGGACGGATCCGTTCGGCGACCGTCATACGCCGTTCGCCTTCCACCGCGCGCGCTCCTGGCCGAAGGCGACGGACTGCGTCGCCTGGAACTCGCTGATCGAAGCAGCGTTGTCCGCGAGGAACTTCCGGTGCGCGGCGAGGGAGAAGGTGCCGTCGGTGATCTCCACTCCCCCACCGCGACCCGCGGCGAGATCTGCTCGCAGATCGAGCAGTTCGTCGGGGTCGACGGGGTACCAGGAGATGCGGTCGAAGAAGCGCAGCAGCCACGGGGTGCCGTCCTCGAACGGTCCGGCCGGCTGCGGGTGCCGGTGATTCCACACCTGGGTGGTGCGGCCGACGAACTGGTAGCCGCCGGGGCCCTCCATACCGTAGATGCACAGGTAGGCGCCGCCGATGCCCACGGCGTTCTCCGGTGTCCAGGTGCGGGCGGGGTTGTACTTGGTGGTGACGAGGCGGTGCCGCGGGTCGAGCGGCGTCGCGACCGGGGCGCCGAGGTAGACGTCGCCGAGACCGAGGACCATGTAGTCGGCGGCGAAAACGGTGTCGAACACGTCCGCGACGGTGTCGAGGCCGTTCATGCGGCGGATGAACTCGATGTTCCACGGGCACCACGGGGCGTCGGAACGCACACCGTGCATGTAGCGCTGGATGGCCTCGCGGGTGGCGGGGTCGTCCCAGGACAGTGGCAAGCGCACCTGTCGGCTGGGGACCTCGAGTTCGTCGCTGTCGCCGATGGTGTCCTCGACCTCGCCGAGCAGGCCGAGCAGGGTCGGCACGGACAGGACGTCGGGGTCGACCTTGACCTGCAGCGACCGGATACCCGGGGTGAGTTCGAGGAGACCGATGGGACGGTCTGCTTCGAGGCGCTGGTGCAGCGCGTGCACGCGGGCCCGCAGCGCCAGGTCGAGGGTCATGTCGCCGTACTCGACGAGGACGTTGTCGTCGCCGCTGCGGCGGTAGGTGACGGCGGTGTGGCCGTCGCGGCGGGTGAGCACCCCGTCGTCGCCGTCGCCGCCGGCCGAGGTGACCAGGGACAGTCCGGCGCGACGCGCGACACCCAGTTCGCGACGGGAGGCAGTGTGCTCGGACTTCACGGGCACGAACCGGACCGTGTTGCCAGGAGCGAGCTGGCCGAGCTTCCAGCGGTCGGCGGCCACGACGGTCACGGGGCACACGAACCCGCCGAGGCTGGGACCGTCGGGACCGAGCAGGATCGGTGTGTCGCCGGTGAAGTCGAGTGCGCCGACGGAATACGCGTTGTCGTGGATGTTCGACGGGTGCAGGCCCGCTTCGCCGCCGTCGGTGCGTGCCCATTCGGGCTTGGGGCCGATGAGCCGCACGCCGGTGCGGTCGGAGTTGAAGTGCACCTCGTAGTCGGTGGCGTAGAGGGCGTCGATGTCGGCGCGGGTGAAGAATTCCGGTGCGCCGTGCGGACCTTCGGTGACCGCGATCTCCCAGCGCGTGCTCAGTGCGGGCACGTGCTCGGACGGGACCGGCGCACTCGTACCGGGAGCGTTCTCCCCCACGACGAGGACGTCACCCTCGCGCAGCGTGCGGCCTTCGTGACCACCGAACGTGCCGAGTGTGAAGGTCGATGCGCTGCCGAGGAATTCAGGGACGTCGAGACCACCGCGAACGAGGACGTAGACGCGCAGGCCCGGCCCGGAGACCGCTCCGACGTCGAGCAGGCCCCCCGCCGGAACGGTGACGGGGCGCCACTGCGGGACGACGACTCCGTCGACGCGCACGGTGACGGGTGCGCCCGTCACGCACACCTCGGTCTTCTCCGTGAACCGCAGGGCGGGGCCGGCCATGGCGGTCTCGAGGCCGGGAGCGCCCTCGTCGTTGCCGAGGGCGACATTGCCGAGGCGGAACGACAGGTCGTCCATCGGGCCGGAGGGTGGCACGCCGATCTGCCAGTAACCGGTGCGTCCGGGATAGTCCTGGACGGTGGTGAGCATTCCGGGACGTTCGACGGTGATCTTGGTGGTCATGACTACCTCATTCCCCGCGGGTGACGATCATGCGGACCGGCGTGGGGTCGAAACCGTTGCACGGGTTGTTGATCTGGGGGCAGTTGGAGACGAGGACGAGCACGTCGCGCTCGGCGCGGATCGCGAGTCGCTTGCCGGGTGCGGACAGACCGTCGACGATGCCGAGGGTGCCGTCGGCCTCGACCGGCACGTTCATGAAGAAGTTGATGTTGGAGACGAGGTCGCGCTTGCCGAGTCCCCACTTGGCGCCCTCGATGAGGAAGTTCTCGACGCAGGCGTGCTGGTGCTTGGTGTGGTGGCCGTAGCGCAGAGTGTTGGACTCCTGCGAGCACGCACCGCCGACGGTGTCGTGGCTGCCCACCTCGTCGGCGACGAGCGTCATCAGCGGCTCACCGTCGGCATCGCGCAGAACCGAACCGGTGGAGATGAAGAGGTTCTGCTGGGCGGCGACGGTGGCTGCGGCGCTGTAGCGGCGGGTGTGGTCGGCGGCGTCGTAGACGAGGGTGTCGACGGCCTGGTTGCCGTGCAGGTCGACGATGGTGAGGATGTCGCCGGCGGCGACGACGGCCGACCAGGGGCCGCGGAGTCCGACGATCTCGTCGAGGACAACGCGACCGGGAACGAGGGCGAGGTCTGCGGTGTCGGCGGTGATGGTCATCGGCGGATCTCCGTTTCGGACGTGGCGGCGGCCCAGGCGTCGTCGGTGTTGAGCACGGCGCGCTGGTATTCGGGGTCGGTGTTCGGCAGCGAGTTCAGTTCGCCGGGCGCCCGCCAGGCGAGGACTTCGAGGCTGCCGGTGGTGAACTCGGGGTTCGGGTCGAGCGGGTGTGCGGTGTTGGCGATCAACGCGATGACCGGCAAGTGGATCAGCAGGTCGACGACGGCGCCCGGACCGGCGTTGCCGGTGCTGACGAGGCTGCCGTCCTTCTCGACGCGGACGCCGTGGAAGAAGGACAGCGAGGGCGGCAGGTCGCGCGGCTGCAGGTCGTGCTTGGCCGCGGCGACCGTGAACAGTTCACGACCCGCAGGAGAACTCGAATGGAGCGATCCCTCACCGTATTTCGCGGTGTTCCCCGCGAGGTGGGTCGTGCCGCACAGCGCGTCGTGGCGACCGGAGGTGTCGGCGACGATCGTGGCGAGCACGCGGCCCTGATCGGAGAGCAGTGGGTGCCCGACACCGAGATAGGCCTGCCACGGCACCTTCACCGTGTCGGCGACGTTGAGCCGCTCGTGCGGGGCGTCGGCGCGGAACAACAGGAGGTTGGCGCAGGCGGAGCCGTGGACGTCCCGCAGGCGCAGGCGGGTGCCGCGGGCGAGGACCTTGCTGGTGTAACGGCCACCGGGAACAGTCTCGGCCCAGGTCATCGACGCCGCGCGACCGCTGGGCGGAGCCGGCCACGAGGATGCCGGGACGATCGGCATGGCGTCGGTGACGGTTCCTGCCTGCGCTCGGGCATGGGCGCGAGCAGCGTGCGTGGTGGCGGTCGCGAGGGTCTCGGTCATGGTGCTCCGATCGGCGGTCGGGGAAACTGTCGATCGACAGTTTTCCGATCGCGCATCTTCGGGGAATGTCCACGGCGTAACGAGTCCGTGACGTGTGTTTCGTCCGTGTGACGAAAACTTCACGCCCGAAGACCGTGGTGCTGCAGCGTCTTTCGTCGTGTCACAGTGGAGGGGTGACCCATGCAGGACCAGGACGCCCCCGCCTCCACGCGCCGCGACGGCCCGGACCGACCGCGCGTGCCGAGATCCTCGACGCCGCCGCGGAGCTGTTCACCACCCGCGGGTTCTCCCCCACGTCGACACGCACGATCGCCGAGGCGGTGGGGATCCGACAGGCATCGCTGTACAACCACTTCGCGACGAAGAACGACATCCTCGTGGCATTGCTCGAGGACACCGTCGAACCGACCCTCGACTTCGACGACAATCTCGACGACGCGCTGCCGCCCGAGGTGCGCCTGTGCGCACTCGCCTGGTTCGACACGGCCCAATTATCCGCGGGCCGATGGAATCTCGGTGCCCTGTACCATCTTCCGGAGATTCGCACCGAGCCGTTCGACAGGTTCCGGGACGAGCGCCGGCAACTGATGGAGCGCTACCGAAGTCTCGCGACGCAGATCGTCGGCGACGGCGATCCCCGCGCGCACCTGCCGTTCCGGATCGTCGAATCGGTCATCGGCATGCGGGCCGACGACGGAGACGTCGATGCCGGGCTACCCGAGGCGCTCGCGACGGCGTCACTGACGGTTCTCGGTGTCAGCGACGTTGCGGCAGTGACGAGCGCTGCTCGGGCACTCGTGGTGGGGGTTCCCGGCGACCTGCTGGGCTCGATGGCCCCGTCGTCTCGGCCACCCGCGTGAAGCGCAGGGCGGGATCGTCGACCGGTCCGCGGCGCAGCCGTCTGCGGTCGAGATAGTAGTTCTGCTCCATCGACCACGGGCCGTCCTCCCCGGACGTGGGGAACACGTCGGCCGATCGCCGGAGATAGTTCGACGTGAGGTCCCAGAACGGTCCCCCACCAACGGTCGGATCGTCGCAGACCGGGGTGACGACGTCGTAGCCGTGGTCGTCCATGTGGTCGAGCAACCGGCACAGATAATGTCCGGTGAGGTCGACCTTGAGAGTCCACGAGTAGTTGGCGTAGCCGAAAGCGAAGACGAAGTTGGGTATGCCGGTGAGCATCGACGCCTTGTAGGTGATGCATTCGTGCCAGTCGACCGGGACGCCGTCGACGTCGAGTGCGACCCGCCCGAACGGCACCATCTTCAGCCCGGTCGCGGTGACGATGACGTCGACCTCGATCTCGCGCCCCGATTCGAGGGCGATCCCCGTGGGTGTGAACCGGACGATCCGATCGGTGACCACCGACGCCTCACCGGTGGCGATGGCATGGAAGAGATCGCTGTCGGTCGCGACGCACAGGCGTTGATCCCAGGGATCGTAGGACGGGTTGAAGTGCACGTCGACGGGATAGTCGTCGGGCAGCACACTGTTCATCCGCAGACGCAGCAGCCGACGGAAGAGGTTCGGCGCCCGTCGGCTCGTCCGGTACATCTCGTGCAGCAGACGGATGCTCAGGGAGCGGACGACGCGGTCGGCCGCCGATGTCGGGAGAGCACTTCGCAACGCGTTGGCGACCTTGTTCTCCTTCGGCCATCCCAGGACGTAGGACGGGGAACGCTGCAGCATCGTCACATGCTCGGCGACCCCGGCCAGCGCCGGAATGAGCGTCACCGCGGTGGCGCCGCTGCCGATGACGACGACGCGCTTGCCCGCACAGTCGAGATCCTCGGGCCAGTGCTGGGGATGGACGATCGTGCCGCGGAAGTCGTCGCTGCCCTCGAACTCCGGGCTGTACCCCTCGTCGTAGTCGTAGTAGCCGGTCGCGGAGAAGAAGAACGAGCAGGTCACCGTGAGCGTGGTGTCGTCGCTCGTGCGCAGGAGCGTGACCGTCCACCTGCCGGTATCGGACGAGAACGACGCGCCGACGACGCGGTGCCCGAGGTGCAGATAGGGACGCAGTCCGTGCTCGTCCACCGTCTCGTGGAGATAGCCGAGGATCTCGCTACCTCCGGCATACGCGTGCTTCTTCCGCCACGGCTTGAACTCGTACGCGAGGGTGTGCAGATCGGAGTCGGAGCGCACGCCGGGATATCGGAACAGGTCCCACGTGCCGCCGAGCGTGTCGCGCGCCTCGACGATCGCGAAGCTCGTCCCCGGTCTCTTCGTCTTCAGGTGGTAGGCCGTGCCGATGCCGGAGATACCGGCGCCGACGATCAGGACGTCCACCTCGGCGGGCAGGCTCCCGCCGGGTTCGATTCCGGTCATGTTCGCTCGGCTCCGTCCCTCGGCGGGTGCGTTCGATCGGCGGTTCTACACGTGTCGATCACTCACGCGGAAGGTCGCCCGGCGTGCGGTCGGCGCCCTCGAGCACATTCACCTCGTGCTTGTCGCTACCGGGACCCACGTGCGCCTCGGCTCGCATCCGCTCGACCATGTCGGGATAGTGCAGTTCGAAGGCGGGACGCTCCGAGCGGATCCGCGGCAGCTCGTAGAAGTTGTGCCGCGGCGGCGGGCAGGTCGTCGCCCATTCGAGCGAGTTGCCGTAGCCCCATGGATCGTCGACCGTGACGACCTGGCCGTAACGGTAGCTCTTGAAGACGTTCCACACGAACGGCAGCGTCGACGCGCCCACGACGAAGGCCCCGATCGACGAGATCGTGTTCAAGGTGGTGAACCCGTCGGACGGCAGGTAGTCGGCGTAACGACGCGGCATGCCTTCGTTACCGAGCCAGTGCTGCACCAGGAAGGTGGTGTGGAAGCCGATGAAGGTCAGCCAGAAGTGCCAGCGGCCGAGCTGCTCGTCCATCAACCTGCCGGTCATCTTCGGGAACCAGAAGTAGATGCCGGCGTAGGTCGCGAACACGATGGTGCCGAAAAGCACGTAGTGGAAGTGCGCCACCACGAAGTACGAGTCGTGCAGGTGGAAGTCCAGCGGCGGGCTCGCCAGGATGACACCGGTCAGACCACCGAAGAGGAAGGTCACGATGAAGCCCACCGCGAAGAGCATCGGCGTCTCGAAGGTGATCTGACCCTTCCACATCGTGCCGATCCAGTTGAAGAACTTCACACCGGTCGGCACCGCGATCAGGAAGGTCATGAAGGAGAAGTACGGCAGCAGCACGGCGCCGGTGGCGTACATGTGGTGCGCCCACACCGCGATGGACAGCGCCGCGATGGCGATGGTCGCGTAGACGAGGCCGCTGTATCCGAAGATCGGCTTGCGCGAGAAGACTGGGAAGATCTCCGAGACGATGCCGAAGAACGGCAGCGCGATGACGTACACCTCGGGGTGACCGAAGAACCAGAACAGGTGCTGGAACAGGATCACGCCGCCGGTGGCGGGATCGTAGATGTTCCCGCCGATCACCCGGTCGACGAAGGCGCCCATGAACGCCGCGGCGAGCAGGGGGAAGACGAGGAGCACGAGGAGCATCGTGATGAAGATGTTCCACGTGAAGATCGGCATCCGGAACATGGTCATGCCCGGTGCGCGCATACACACCACGGTGGTGATCATGTTGACGCCGCCGAGGATGGTGCCCAGACCCATGACGACCAGTCCGAGGAACCAGAGATTGCCGCCGATACCCGGGGAATGGATCTCGTCGGCGAGCGGCATGTAGGACGTCCAGCCGAAGTCGGCGGCACCACCCGGGGTGATGAACCCGAACGCCACGGTGAGTGCGCCGAAGAGGAACAGCCAGTAGCTGAAGGCGTTCAGACGGGGGAAGGCGACGTCGGGGGCGCCGATCTGCAGCGGCAGGATGTAGTTCGCGAAACCGAAGACGACCGGCGTCGCGTACATCAGCAGCATGATGCCGCCGTGGTTGGTGAACAGCTGGTTGTACTGCTCGTTCGACAGGAACTGCAGGCCGGGCACCGCCAGCTCCGCGCGCATCAGCAGAGCGAGCAGACCACCGAACAGGAAGAACGCGAACGATGTGAAGATGTACATCAGCCCGAGCTTCTTCGGATCCGTCGTGGTGATCAGGTCGTAGAGGACGGCACCCTTGGAGTGGAACCGCGGCGGATACGGCCGCGTGGGCTTGACGGGAGCGACAACCGCGTTCATCGGGCCTCCTCGAGCCGCCGTGAGGCGACAACGGTGCGGCGCGGACGGGATCGACGGCGCGCGGCGATCACCACCCGCGATGCTGCAGGTGAACTCAGAGTAGGCGTTCCACCTCACACGCGCACCGGGTTCGCGGACCGAATTGCGACGCGACGACGGGCGACCGGAACAACCCGTGTACACGGAAGAGAACGTGTTCTACATTGTGACCGTCGTCACTGCAGGAAATCGCTCCGAGCACCTGCATCGCAGCCTCGAAGGGACACCATGTCGGCACCTACCACCGCGGTCATCGGCGCCGGTATCAGCGGGTTGACCGCCGGAAAGATGCTGTGCGACTACGGGGTGCCCTACACCTGTTTCGAGAGCTCCGATCGCATCGGCGGCAACTGGGCGTTCGGCAATCCCAACGGCCACAGCAGCGCCTACCGATCGCTGCACATCGACACGTCGAAGCACCAGCTGTCGTTCAAGGACTACCCGATGCCGCAGTCCTATCCCGACTTCCCGCACCACACACAGATCAAGGAGTATCTCGACGGCTACACCGACGCCTTCGGTCTGCGGGGGAACATCGAGTTCCGCAACGGCGTCCGCCACGCGCGGCGACGGTCCGAAGGCGGGTGGGAGCTCGATCTCGAGGACGGCAGCACGCGCGCGTTCGAGTTCCTCGTCGTCGCCAACGGTCACCACTGGGATCCCCGTGTGCCGAAGTTCCCCGGGCACTTCGCCGGCGAGTCGCTCCACTCCCACCACTACATCGACCCGCGCACCCCGATGGACTTCGCGGGCAAGCGCATCCTCGTGGTGGGGCTCGGCAACAGCGCAGCCGACATCGCCGTGGAGCTGTCGTCCAAGGCGTTGCAGACCGAGGTGACGCTGTCGACCCGGTCGAGCGCGTGGATCGTTCCGAAGTACATCGCGGGCCGGCCGGCGGACAAGTTCTACCGCACCGTCCCCTACATACCGATGTCGTGGCAGCGGAAGATCGCGCAGTGGGGCCAGCCGCTGCTGTCGGGACGTCCCGAGCGGTACGGGCTGCCCACTCCGAACCACAAGTTCTTCGAGGCGCACCCCACGCAGTCGGTGGAACTGCCGCTCCGCCTCGGCTCGGGCGACATCGTCGCGAAACCCGACATCGAACGGTTCGACGACCACACGGTCCGCTTCGTGGACGGTACGTCGGCGGAGTTCGACGTTGTCATCTACGCGACCGGCTACAACATCACCTTCCCGTTCTTCGATCCGGAGTTCATCAGCGCTCCCGACAACCACATCGCGCTGTACAAGCGGATCTTCGCACCGGGCATCCCCGACCTCGCGTTCGCCGGTTTCGCTCAGGCCACGCCCACCCTGTTCCCGTTCGTCGAATGCCAGGCGCGACTGATCGCGGCCTATGCGATCGGCCGCTACGCACTTCCGCCCGAGGACGAGATGCACCGCATCATCGTCGAGGACCAGCGCAAGTTCACCGGGCACATGCTCGACCGTCCCCGCCACACGCAACAGCTCGACTATTTCGCCTACGAGTTCGACATCCGGACGCGCGAGATACCCGCCGGAATCGCCCGCGCCGGCCGGGCATCGAAGGAGGACGCCTCGTGCACCCGCGTTCACTGACCTTCCCCTCCGAGGGCGAGACGGTCCACGCCTGGCACTTCACTCCCGGCTCCGACGTTCTCGACAGCACCGACGGGGCACCGGTCGTGGTCATGGCCCACGGTCTGGGCGGGACGAAGGACTCCGGGCTCGTCCCGTTCGCCGAACGGCTCGCCGCCGCGGGCATGCACGTGCTCGCCTTCGACTACCGCGGATTCGGCGAGTCCGGAGGCTCCGACCGTCAACGCGTCGACGTCGCGGGACAGATCGCCGACTACCGCGCAGCCGTCGCGACCGCCCGGCGACTGGACGGCGCCGATGCCCGTCGCGCCGTGCTGTGGGGCGTGTCGTTGTCGGGCGGCCACGTCCTGTCCGTCGCGGCCCAGGACCGGGACGTCGCGGCCGTCGTGTCCATGACACCTCTCGTCGACGGACCGGCCGCGGGGGTTCTCGCCGCACGGCATCACGCGCCCTCTGCGCTCGCCCGCTCGACGGCGACAGGTCTCCGCAGCCGGGTGGGATCGATTGCGCGGCGCTCGTCGACCACCATCCCGATCGTGGGACCACCCGGCACGGTCGCCGCCCTGTCACTGGACGGCTACCACGAGGACTATCTCTCCCTGGCCGGCCCGACCTGGCGCAACGAGATCGACGCCGACGTCGTGCTGTCGCTCGGCACCTACCGTCCCGCGCGACACGCGTCGTCCGTCGCATGTCCCGTCCTCGTGCAGATCGCGGACTTCGATCGCAGCGCTCCCCCGCACGCCGCGGCGCGTGCAGCCTTCCGCGCTCGCGCCGAGGTGCGTCACTATCCGTGCGACCACTTCGACGTCTGGCCCGGCAAGGACTGGTTCGACCGGGCCGTCGAGCATCAGATCCACTTCCTGACCCGACATCTCGCTGCGCAGTAACCCCGAGGGATCCGTCTTCGCCGATCCCTTCCCTTCGCGAATCCGAGGTAGCCATGGCAGAGACCGTCCAGCAGTCACTCCGCGACCTGCTCGAGAACGACACCGCGGCCATCGTCCACGACACCGGCAGGTGGACCTGGCGCGAGCACCTGCAGGAGGCGTCCGCTCAGGCGGCGGCACTGCTGTCGCTGATGGACCGCGACCGGCCGGTGCACGTCGGTGCGCTGCTCGGCAACACCCCCGCCTTCCTCCATGCGATCGCAGGGGCCGGGCTCGCGGGGTTCCCGCTCGTCGGTATCAACAACACCCGACGCGGTGAGGGTCTGGCCCGCGACATCCTGCGGGCGGACTGCCAGATCCTGCTGACCGACGCCGAGCACGCCCCTCTGCTCGACGGCCTGGATCTCGGCGACGTCACCGTCTTCGACGTCGCGAGCCCCGAGTGGCGGGCGCTCGTCGACGGGGCCGGTCCGCTCGAGCCGTACCGGGAGGTCGGGCCGACCGATCCGTTCATGCTGATCTTCACCTCGGGAACGAGCGGAGATCCGAAGCCGGTGATGCTCGCCCACATGATGGTGTTGTTCTCGGGCAGCACGCTCGTCCCGCGGTTCTCGATCACAAGCGACGACGTCGTCTACCTGTCGATGCCGTTGTTCCACTCCAACGCCATTCTCGCCGGGTGGTGCGTGTCGCTGTGCAGCGGCGCGGCGATGGCACCGGCGTCGTTCTCCGCCTCGCACTTCCTCGACGACGTGCGCCGCTACGGCGCGACCTACATGAACTACGTCGGCAAGCCCCTCGCCTACATCCTCGCGACCGTCGAACGACCCGATGACGCCGACAACCCGCTCCGGGTGGCGTTCGGCAACGAGGCCACCGACCGCGACATCGAGGAGTTCGGCCGGCGCTTCGACTGCACCGTCTGGGACGGTTTCGGGTCGACCGAGGCTGCGGTGATCATCACCCGTGACCCGGGCACCCCACCCGGATCGATCGGCCGAGGACTGCCGGGTGTGGACGTCTACGATCCGGAAACCCTCACTCCGTGCGCCCACGCGGAGTTCGACGACAACGGCGCCTTGGTCAATGCCGACAAGGCCGTCGGTCAACTCGTGAACACGCAGGGCGCCGGATTCTTCACCGGTTACTACAACGACAAGGCAGCCACCGACGAGTGTCTGCGGGGTGGCATGTTCTGGTCGGGCGATCTCGCCTACAAGGACGCGGACGGCTGGATCTACCTCGCCGGCCGCACCGCCGACTGGATGCGCGTGGACGGTGAGAACCTCGCCGCCGCCCCCATCGAACGGATCCTCCAACGGCTGCCTCAGCTGAGTCGCGTCGCCGTCTACGGTGTGCCCGACGAACACGTGGGCGATCAGGTCATGACCGCGATCGTACTGCGCGACGAGACGTCGCTCGTCCCCGAGGAATTCGAGAAGTTCCTCTCGGAGCAGGCGGACCTCTCCCCCAAGGCGTGGCCGAGATACGTACGGATCGCGGCGGATCTGCCCACGACCGCCACCAACAAGATCCTCAAGCGCGCACTCGAGAAGGAAGGACCCACAGCGGGCGACGGCGTGCTGTGGGTCCGCGAGAACGAGAAGTACGTCGTGGCCTGACGCCGCGGAGCGCGAAACGGTCGTCGGCGCGGGATTTTTCGCGCTCCGACGACCGTTTCGCGCTCTGCTGTCTCAGCGCTCGTCGAAGTCGCTATCGGGAGTGCGTTCTCACCTGAGGATCTCGCTCCGCCAGAAGGTGTCGCCGTCGGGGACGGTCTCGTGGTCGTCGAAGAAGGTGACGAGCGCACGTGCGGCTGTCACGGCGTCCGGGAACCGGCGCCCCTCCATCGGTCCCCGGGTGATCTCGAGCGTCCCTGAGGCCGGATCGAGGCGCCCCTGCACGCGATACCCGCCGATGTCCGCCACCACTGCGCGCCGCTCGTCGACGACCTCGGGTTCCGCGACCGTACGTACGGCCGGACGTTCGGCGCGGACCCGCGCTGCCGGCACCGGCGCCGCGTCGTGGTCGGGATCCTTGACGGTGTCGAGACCGAGCAGATCCCAATGATCGTGACCGTGAACGACATTGCTGCGCTGGATGGGGTGGCTGCCGGTCGGGGTGCGGCCGGGCCGGTCGGCGAGCCAGAGCGCGACCTCCTCCTCGATCCCCGCTTCGATGTCGTCCGCGTCCACCACGTAGAACTCCGGTACCACGGGTGCGAGATCGACGAACACCCAGTGCGACACGCCTGCGCCGTCGGCGGCGGGAACTCCGTCGCGGCGTCGCGCGAGCCACGGATCGCTCGCCGTCGAGCACACCCGCACCACACGTTCGGATCCGTCCGCGCCCTGTACGCGAACGTCCCGCTGTCCGGGGATCGGCTCGGCCCGGCCGCCGCGCGCCAGAACCTCGGCCAGGAAGGCCACGACTCCCTGTCGAACGATGTCCCCCATATCGACTCCTCTTCTCGGTGCGCACATCGAGCAGCGAGTCGGGATCGACGCTCGGTGTGCCCACGCCTGCGCGGTCTCGTCGAGACCGGAGGCATGGTGCGACCATACGTTGCTAAAAGCAGAAGAAGAACCGTCTGTGACCGATCACCGGAAAGCATCACCCTTCGTGGTGAGCGCCTTGACCCGTTCGACGATGCGGTCCTGCAGCTTGGAGGGGGTACGCCAGCGCATCGCGAGTTTGTCGTAGTCCATGGCGTGCTCGGCGATGATGTCCTTGAGTTGTTCGACCCCGAGGGTCGACAGCTGCTCCCGCAGAGTCGCCTCCCCGCTCTCGCGGAACACCACGAACGGGTCGAAGGCCCCGGGTGCGCGACGGCTGCGACGCGCAGACGTCCGGGCCGCGGCGGGGCGCGCAGCAGGAGCGGGAGCGGCAACGGGTGTCGGGGCACTCGGGTCTGCGGTGACCGAGAGCGCTCCCGCGAGTGCCTTCGCGAAGCGGGGCGTGCGTGCGGCCTCGTCGGCGATCACCTGGACGAGAGCGACGAGCGCGCCGGCCGTGCCGGGTGCCGCCTCGTCGAGACGGAGCAACGCCGAGCTCGCCTCACCGATGCGCACCCGCAGACGCGCCTGTGCCATGTCGGTGTCGGTGCCGGGATTCGTCACAAGTACACCTGCGCATTCATCATGATCGTCTCGGTGAGGATTCGCAGTGCGTCGTACTGACCGGTGTTGCCGTACTTGCGCTTGAGCGTGCCGTAGGGCACGAACTCGGCGGACGCCGCGATCTGGTTGGCCTCGGGCACCCAGGCGGGAACGACGTTCGCGATCCGGGGGTCGCGCTGGAGCTGTTCGATGATCGTGCGGTGCAGGTTCGAGGCACTGCGGTACTTCGTGATGACGAGACCGATCTCCCGCACCGTGTGTCCGGTCCGCGTCGCGAATTCCTGGATCTTCGTCTGCAGCGGCGGAATTCCGTAGGTGGACAGGATGTCGGGAATCGTGGGGATGAGATAACCGTCGGCGAGACGCAAGCCGTTGAGGGTGAGGATCCCGAGATTCGGCGGGCAGTCGATCAGGATGTAGTCGTACCGGTCGGCGATGGGCCGGATAGCGGAGAGCAGCACTTCGACGGGACGGTGTGAGCCGGGATCGGCGTACTGCTGATGGGTGAGACCCTCCTGGATGTCCATGAGATCCAGGGACGACGCGAGCAGGTCGAGATCACGGACCGCACGCACGGGTGAGACGTTCTTCTGGACGGCTTTCTCGATGTCGAACGCGTCGGCGTCGGGCTTGATCGCCTTCTCGAAGAGCGTCGCAAGGGTCAGACCGAGCTCGTTCAGTTCTTCCCAGCGTTCCTCCCCCACCATCATGGTGGTGAGATTGGTCTGCGGGTCGAGATCGATCATGAGCACCCGCTGTCCGAACTCCGCCGCCATGAACTCGCCCAGAGCGGCCGTCGTCGTGGTCTTGCCGACACCACCCTTCAGGTTGATCGTCGCGATTACCCGTGCCACCCCACACCTCTTCGGGAAAGAAATTCACTACTCGTTGTTGCGAGCAAACTACCCGAAGGCGGACATACGGGGCAGCCGGGTGGCAGCTGCCGGGTCAGCGCCCCCTCGACTCGACCGCGAGACGAGGCATGCCGGCGAGTTCATCGGGGGTGACGTACGAATCGGAGGTCGCGAAACCGCTCAGGTACAGTGGCGGCTCACGGTCGGCGACCGCGCGCACGATCTGCCCTTCCGAGACGAAGACGATGAGCCCTTCGGCATCGGATCCCGGCATGTTCCGCCAGGTGGTTCCCGGGGTGTGCATCACGCGGTTGAGTTCGCTCATCAACACCGGGACACGGAAGTAGTACATCCGGTCCCACGACTCGACACCCGCTGCGGCCGCGACCTCCCCGAGTGTTCGGGACCGTCCGGAGACGAGCACCGATTCGAACTCCGCCTCGAGCCTCGGGTCGTCGACGACGGACACGCTCGTCGCCTCCGAGCAACCCGAGACCCCCAGCGCCGCAGCGACAGCCAGCGCAAAACCCGTACGCACGAACCGCGACGCCACCGCGTCCCCCTGTGTATCGACCCCCGACCGGACGCGAGGAAGCTACCACCGGTTCGGACAAATGCACCAGTGAAGCCGATCACTTTTCGCGAGTTCGGGGATCCGGCCCGAAGCGCAGCCGAATCGATGTGACCGATGACAGTAACTCCGAGTTACTCCTTCGCGGTGAGCTCGGCGATGTCCGTCCACAGAGCACTGCGGAGCGCGACCATCGGTTCGGCCGCAGCACCGAGCTGGTCGCCGACGAAATCGGTGTTCTCGGCAGACAACTCGCGCGCACCCGACCTGCCGATCAGATCGTCGATCCGCTGGTCGAGACTCGCGGTGCGCTGCGCGATGTGCGCGAGATGCAGATGGTCCTCCGCCCGCGTGAGCAGGTCGCCGATGCGTGCGAGCGCAGTGACACGCGCAAGGATCTGATCCCATACCGGTTCGAGAGCTGCCACACGGGATTCGAGACCGGACCGCGCCTCGGGCGCCGATCGGATCGCGGACTGCAGCTCGTCGAGCAGGTCGCGCAGGGCGACGGTGTCCACCGCGATCTGGGTGAGTTCCTCGGCGAGGTCGAGCTGGGCTCGTTGAACCTCGAAGTACTCCGAACGCCATGCCGCCGACGCCTCGATGCGGTCGTACAGGGACCCGGCGAGGAAGAGCAGGGTGTCGTAGCGGTCGACGAAGCGGTCGTCACCGGAGGTCACCTCGCGTCCGAGCCGCTCGGCGACGCGACGACCCGCGTCGGCGAGCGGAGTGCGCTCGGACCAGCGGCCCACTCGGTCGACGGCGACACCGAGCACCATCCCTCGGGCCTGCTCGACGGGCGCGACGGGCAGGGGCGCGGGGGTGCGTTGCAGCGCGGCGAACAGCGCCTCGCGTTGGTCGATCTCGAGGTGCAGTCCGTCGCGCCGGTCGCGGCGCACGGCGCGGACGCCCTGGGCGTAGTGCAGCGGGGAGTGCACGACGGTCTGCCGCGCCGCCCGGATGCGTTTGCCGAGCTCGTTGGCCCGGTACTCGAGTGCGAGTCGCGCGGCACCGGGGCGCAGACCGTCGATGCGGGCGCGGAGGCGGGCGTGCTCGTCGGACAGTCGGCGCAGCTCACCGAATCCGTCGAGCGCGGGCAGCCGGCGGCCGACCCGTCGGCGGTTCGCCAGCACCGCACGCGCCGATTCGTCGAGGTGGCCGGCGGCCAGCGCGACCGCTGCAGCATCCGACAGCGGAGCGTGCCTGCCCTCGATGCTGCCGGTCTCGCACCACCGGCGGACCTGCCCGGCGATACGTGTCCGCCGGTCCACCGACGGGATGTCCCGACCGGACGCGTCGTCGCGTCCCGGGAGGTGGGGTCGATCGGCTTCGGACACGGGGATCCTCCTCGCGGCTCGTCCGCAGGCATGTACTGTCCACTGTTCCAGATTCCGCGCGGGCTCGGAGAAATGCCCGGTAACGACCCGGATCCCGCACGCCCGACGGTCACGATCGGACACGTCGACGGCCACACTCCGGTTCGGTTGCGACCTTCACATTTTCGCGTGTCGTGACGGATGTCACAGCATGTCCGGGAGGGTTCGGAGCGATTTACCCGATCCCGGACCGGGCCCGATTCCGGGCGCACGAAAACCGGTGTGTACCAGCGGAAACGAGGAGCCTCCCGAGAGGGGCTCCGAACGCCTCGCAAAGTTACCGATCGGTGTTACTGCACAGTACCGGCGACGCCCGGAGCCGGAGAGCCCCGTCCCGACACCCGCTCCCGAACGAAAGCCCCTGCGTGCGAATATCAGTGAGAAAACTCGACCGGGAGAAGGCCGCCGATCGCTCCGCATGGAAGCAAAACGTGACAAACCCTCATGTTTCCTCCATGCTGTTATCCGAACGGAGCCTTCGCCCAGGGGGACGTGACCGTCACAACCGACGGCCGTAGCTGCGGAGACCTGTTCGAAACGGTCCTTCGGACACCGCGGATGTTGCCCGGTGGATCGACGACGAACACGCATGCCCATGCCAACCACGAGGAGCCGACCGCTACATGTTCCCGCTCGCGTCGCCAACACGAGACGTGGGACGTAGGACCGGTTGATTCGTCCTCCTCATTGGGGTGGAGCTTCGAGACGCGCGCCCGGTGCGTGCACAAACCATGGAGAACGGTGGCAACGAGTATGTTCAAGCGGATCGCAGTGGTCAATCGTGGTGAGGCGGCCGTACGCCTCATCCGGGCAGTCCGGGAGCTCAACTCCGAGCACGGTTACGACATCAGGACCATCGCTCTGCACACCGACGCCGAACGACGGGCGATGTTCGTCCGTCAGGCCGACGAAGGAGTGACCCTCCGTCCGTCGACGACGGCAGCGACCCCCTACCTCGATCATGCAGAACTCGAGCGCGCGCTTCTCGAGGCGAAGGCAGACGCCGTGTGGGTCGGCTGGGGCTTCGTCGCCGAGGACCCCGCCTTCGCCGAGTTGTGCGCCCGCCTCGGGATCACCTTCATCGGCCCCTCCGCCGACGCCATGCGTCTGCTCGGCGACAAGGTCGAGGCGAAGATCCTCGCCGAGAAGGTCGGCGTTCCCGTCGCACCGTGGTCCGGTGGACCGGTCGATTCCCGCGCCGACGCGCGCCGTCATGCGCAGGCCATCGGCTACCCGCTGATCATCAAGGCCCGCTCCGGTGGCGGTGGCCGCGGCATCCGCAAGGTCTACGCCGAGGACGAGCTCGAGCTCGCCCTCGAGCGCACCCAGGGTGAGGCCGAGCGTTCCTTCGGTGACCCCGTCGTGTTCATCGAGCGTCTCGTCACCGACGCGCGCCACGTCGAGGTCCAGGTCATCGCCGACAAGCACGGCAACGTGTGGGCCCCGGGTGTGCGCGACTGCTCGATCCAGCGCAAGAACCAGAAGGTCATCGAGGAGTCCGCCTCGCCGCTGCTCACCAAGGAGCAGTCCGACCACCTGCGCGCGGTCTCGGCCGATCTCGTCCGCGCCGCCGGCTACGCCGGTGCCGGCACCGTCGAGTACCTCTACCAGCCCGACCTGAAGATTTTCACCTTCCTCGAGGTCAACACGCGCCTCCAGGTCGAGCACCCCATCACCGAGGCCACGACCGGCATCGACCTCGTGAAGCTGCAGATCCTCGTCGCTTCCGGCGAGAAGCTGCCCGGCGAGTGCCCCTCCGAGTTCGGCCACGCCGTCGAGGCCCGCCTGAACGCCGAGGACGCCGCCAACGGCTTCGCACCCGCCCCCGGCACCGTGCAGCTGCTGAAGTTCCCGCTCGGGTCCGGTCTGCGTGTCGACACCGGCATCGCCCAGGGCGACGTCATCCCGCCCGACTACGATTCGATGGTCGCCAAGATCATCGCGTGGGGCCGCGACCGCGACGAGGCACTCGCCCGCCTGCGCACCGCTCTGCGCGAGACCACCGTCGTCCTCGACGGCGGCACGACGACCAAGTCGTTCCTGCTCGATCTGCTCGACCGCCCCGAGGTCGTCGACGCCTCCGCCGACACCGGCTGGCTCGACCGCACCGGCGCCGGCACCGAGACGGGTCCGTCCAAGGTCGCCGACGTCGCTCTCATCGCGACCGCCGTCGACGTCTACGACACCGACGAGGCCCGCGAGCGCTCCGCCTTCCTCGCCTCGGCCCGCGGCGGTCGCCCGCGTGCCGGACACGCCGTGGGACGCAAGATCGAGCTCAGCTACCAGGGCCAGGCCTACGAACTCGTCGTCGGCCAGGTCGGCCCGCACCGCTACCGGGTCGACACCGGATCCGCCGAGTTCGACGTCGACGTCGAGCGGCTGGGCGACTACGAGTCGCGCCTGACCCTCGGCGGACGCCGCCACAACGTGGTGTCGATCGCCGGTCCCGCCCACTTCCTCGTCGAGGTCGACGGCATCAGCCACCAGATCAGCCAGGACGAGGCCGGCGTGGTGCGCACGCCCGCCCCGGCCGTGGTCGTCGCGGTTCCCGTCGCCGTCGGTGACGAGGTCGAGGCCGGCCAGACGCTCGTCGTGCTCGAGTCGATGAAGATGGAGACCGCGGTCCGCGCTCCCTTCGCCGGCAAGGTCCGCGAGATCCTCGGCGTCGTCAACGCGCAGGTCGACGCGGGCGCCCCGCTCCTGCGGGTCGACCAGATCGTCGAAGAGGTCGTTACCGAGACCGTCGAGCGCGTCGAGTTCGCCGCACCGGCGCCCTCGGTCAGCGACGACGTCGCGGCCGACGCTCTCGCCCGCCTCGACTCGCTCGCCGCTCTGGTCACCGGATACGACGTGTCCGCCAAGCGCACCGCGGCGCTGCTCGCCGAGTACGAGCGTCTCTCCGGTTCCGTCGATTCGTGCGCACTCGTCCGCGCCGAACTCTCGCTGCTGACGACCTTCGCGGACGTGTGCGAACTGTCGCGCAACCGTCCGACCGAGGAGGAGAAGAACAGCGACGACCGGGTCCACAGCCCCCGCGAGTTCTTCCACGGCTACCTGCAGTCGCTCGACGTCGAGGTCGGGGGTCTGCCCGACAGCTTCCGCGCGCGCCTCGCCCGCGCCCTGCGGCACTACGACGTCCTCGAACTCGATCGCACCCCGGAGCTCGAGGAGGCCGTCTACCGGTTGTTCCTCGCGCTCGAGCGCATCGAGGCCCACGTCCCCGTGGTCACCTCGCTGCTCGACCGCTGGGTCGAGCGCGACGACACCGAGGTGGGGATCTCCCACGAGCTCAACGAGGTCCTCGACCGACTGATCGTCGCGACCCAGGTCCGCTTCCCGGTCATCGGCGACACCGCCCGCAACCTGCGGTACCGCTACTTCGAGGAGCCGGTGATCCGCAAGGCCCGCGAGCAGGCCTACGACGGGGTCCGCGGTTCGCTCGCGTACCTCGCCGAGCATCCGCAGGCGACGGACTACGCGCAGCGCATCGATTCGCTCGTCGCCACGCCCGAGCCGCTGATCGACCTTCTCGCACAGCAGATCACGCGTCCCGAGTCCGTTCCGGGCCCGCTGCTCGAGGTCATCGTCCGACGGGCGTACAAGATCCGCACCCTCGAGGACGTGCGTTCGTGCACGGTCGGCGGGCACCAGTTCGTCACCGGCAACTTCGATCTGCGCGGCACGCGTCTGTACCTGATGTCCGCGGAGGCTCCGCAGGCGGAGTTCGCGTCGCTGCTCGACGCCGTCGAGGAGTCGGCGGCTTCGGTTCCCGACACGAAAAACCTCGTGATCGACCTGTACCTCGCGTGGGACGACGCTCCGGCCGATGCCGACGCCCAGGCCGACGCGCTGCGCGCCGAACTCGCCGCACGCCCGGTGACCGGTGCGGCCCGTCGCGTGACGGTGACGGTCTGCCACACCGACACGGCAGAAGAGCACGTGTTCACCTTCCGCCCCTACGAGACCGGGTACGCGGAAGAGGCCAACATCCGCGACATCCACCCGCTCACGGGTCAGCGTCTGGATCTCTGGCGCCTGAAGAACTTCGACGGCACCCGCCTGCCCGCCAACCCGGACACCTACCTGTATCACCTGGTGTCGCAGGACAATCCGTCCGACGAGCGGTTCATCGCCCTCGCCGAGGTGCGCGACCTGACGCCGCAGCGCGACGAGTCCGGCCGCATCGTCGGACTGCCGGCCTTCGAACGTGCTCTCGCGAGCTCGCTCGACGGCATGCGCCGCGCCCAGGCCAACCGCGGGGGGCGACGTCTCGACGCGAACCGCGTGGTGCTCTACGTGTGGCCTGCCGTCGATCTCGACATGGAGGATCTGCGCCGCATCGGCCGCAACGCCGCGCCGCTGACCGTGGGCGCCGGTCTCGAGGAGATCACCGTCATCGGGTCGTGGCGTGATCGTCAGGACGAGCCGGCACGCGAGGTCGCCCTGCGCTTCTCGTACCGCTCCGGTGCGGGCGTCATCGTGCGGGTCACCGAGCCGCCGAAGGAGCCGCTGAAGCCGCTCGACGAGTACACCCAGAAGGTCCAGCGGTCCCGTGCCCGCGGCACCGTCTACCCGTACGAGCTGATCCCGCTGCTCACCGGCAGCGAGGGCACCTTCGTCGAGTACGACTTCGACGAGCAGGGCGCCCTCGTGCCCGTCGACCGCCCCTACGGCCGCAACACCGCGGGTCTGATCGTCGGTGTCGTCGACACCCCGACCCCGCGCTACCCCGAGGGCATGAAGCGCGTCGCGCTGTTCGGTGATCCCACGAAGGCGCTGGGCACCGTCGCGGAGGCCGAGTGCTCCCGCGTGGTCGCCGCGATCGACCTGGCGGAGAGCCTCGATGCCCCCGTCGAGTGGTTCGCGCTGTCGTCCGGCGCGACGATCTCCATGGACTCGGGCACCGAGAACATGGACTGGGTGTCGCGCGGTCTGCGCCGCATCATCACGTTCACGCAGAACGGCGGCGAGATCAACGTCGTGGTCACCGGCATCAACGTCGGCGCGCAGCCGTACTGGAACGCCGAGGCGACGATGCTCATGCACACCAAGGGCATCCTCGTGATGACCCCGGACAGCGCCATGGTGCTCACCGGCAAGCAGTCGCTCGACTACTCGGGTGGCGTCTCCGCCGAGGACAACTTCGGTATCGGTGGCTACGACCGCGTCATGGGCCCCAACGGTCAGGCGCAGTACTGGGCTCCCAACCTCAGTGCCGCCATCGAGACGCTGTTCGCGCACTATGCCCACGCCTACGTCGCGCCGGGCGAGCGCTTCCCGCGCAAGGCCACGTCCACCGACCCGGTCGACCGCAACGTGTGCGTGTACCCGCACGTGCATCCGTCCAGCGACTTCACCACCGTGGGCGACATCTTCTCGTCCGAGACCAACCCGGATCGCAAGAAGCCGTTCGACATCCGCACGGTGATGCGCTCGGTGGTCGACCAGGACCACGCGGTGCTCGAGCGGTGGGCCGACATGGCCGACGCCGACACCTCGGTCGTCTTCGACGCGCACCTGGGCGGAAACCCGGTGACGGTCATCGGCATCGAGTCCCGCGCGATCCCGCGCAAGGGCTGGTTCCCGGCCGACGGACCGGACCAGTGGACCTCGGGCACGTTGTTCCCCAAGTCGTCGAAGAAGACGGCGCGGGCGATCAACGCGGCGAGCGGCAACCGTCCGCTCGTGGTGCTCGCCAACCTGTCGGGCTTCGACGGCTCCCCCGAGTCGCTGCGCAACCTTCAGCTCGAGTACGGCGCCGAGATCGGCCGGGCCATCGTCAACTTCGACGGTCCGATCGTGTTCGTCGTGGTCTCCCGCTACCACGGTGGTGCCTTCGTGGTGTTCTCGGGCGCACTGAACGAGAACATGGAAGTCCTCGCCGTGGAGGGTTCGTTCGCCTCGGTGCTCGGTGGAGCTCCGGCGGCCGCGGTGGTCTTCACCCGTGACGTCAACAAGCGCACCGCGAGCGATCCGCGGGTCGTGGAACTCGAGGCCCAGCTGCGGGCCGCCGAGGACGGCGACAAGGCGCGACTGGGTGTCGAGCTCACCGCTCTGCGCACCGCGGTGCGGTCGGAGAAGCTCGGTGAGGTGGCAGCCGAGTTCGAGGCGATCCACAACATCCAGCGCGCACAGCAGGTCGGCTCGGTCGACGCGATCGTGCCGGCGGTCGAGCTGCGGCCGCAGATCATCGCGGCCGTCGAGCGCGGCATGGCACGCACGCTCGCGTAACCCACGCAGACGGACCGAGACCCCACCGGAACACTTCCGGTGGGGTCTCGTCGTCGTGGGGCCGTCGTGCCGGTCAATCGTCGTGGTCGTCGTCCCAGTCGTCGTCGTGGTCGTCGTCGTGGTCGTCGTGGTCGTCGTCGTGCAGATCGTCGCAGCGGTCGTCCCACTCGTCGTAGAAGTCCTCGACGTGGTCCGGCACCGTGTCGTCCCAGTCCTCGAACCACGCATCGCACGTCGTGACGTCGATGTAGGGGATGTCGGTGGGCAGTTCTCCCGGCCGCGCATCCCGGGCCGGGTCGACGCCCGCCCGAACGGTTCCGTCCGGGCCGCCGGTCGTCGTCTCGTCCGCCACACGGGCGACGGTGAACGACGACGGTTCGGAGGGAGCGGACTCACCCCGGTTCGCCGACACGAAACCGACTGTGCCGGCGGTCATCGCGACCGCCACAGCGGTCACGGCCCATGCGGTGCGACTCATCGCCATGATCGTTCTCCTCGACTCGGTGTTCGTCCTGGTCACCGATAACTCTGGCGCACGACGATGAGGGGTCGATGAGTCGAAGATGACGAAATCTTCATCCGAGACGCGTACGGATCCACTCGACCAGGATCCGGGCCACCTCGTGAGGAGCCTCCGGGACGAGGGCGTGCCCGCAACCCGGCACGACGGCCGTGGAAACGAGTTCGCTCCCGAACTCGTCCACGAGCTCACCGCGGGTCTCCGCGGGCCGGAAGACGTCCTCTCCTGCTTGTACGTCGAGCAGAGGTGACAGCGCCACCGTCCACCACGATTCCTTGTCGGTCGCAGCCATCGCTGCCCGTTGCGACACGATCGCCTCGGGCCACCACCCGTCGAGCCACACCGCCGGATCGTGTCCTTCGGCGAAGAAGACGTCGCGCAGGTGCACGAGTCGTTCATGATCGGGAAGCGAGAGGTCGGAGCACTTGGCGACACGCTCGGTCAGCGAGGCCGGGAACCGGCGGGCACCGGCGGCGAGCACGGCGACCCCCCGGACGAGTTCGGGCCGATCGGCTGCGAGCACCCGGGCCACGTAGTGCCCGAATGCGTGGCCGGCCACCACGGCAGGTGCGGCGTCGAAATGCTCGACGACGGCGGCGACGTCACCCGCGAGGTCGTGCAGATCGAGGCCGGTCATGGGTCCACGGCTCCTGCCGATTCCTCGGGGTTGCGGTCGCAGAGCGGTGAATCCCGCTGCCGCAAGGTCGCTCGCGATCGGATCGAATTCGTAGGAATCGCGTCCGAGGGAGGGAAGCAGGACGACTACCGGCCCTTCCCCGTCGAGACGCACCTCGAGTTCGGCCACCGGTGTTTCGACAAGACGAGTGTTGCTCACGCGGCCATCCTCTCACCACCGGAAAGAACTGTGCTTCGACACAATCACCCGCCGTAGTGTCGAGAATCACACCGATGCGAGGTGTGGCGCATTTTCGAAAGGGGAATACAGGGAGGCTCGCCTCGGTCGAGCTTCCGCGGCACGGAGTGCGCCTCTCCGCGACGGGTGCCGAGCGGCCACCCCTGTCAGGCGATCGACTCATAACTCGTTTTCCTGCAACACCTTTCGATATAAACGTCGAAGGCCATTCGCATCCACGCCATGTGCACACAGTTGTACCTGACTCCCCGGTAGCACGTTGTGCCATTCTGGAACAATCCGATCCGTACAGGCTGTACGTCCAGGACCGGTACGAACATTCAGCATGTCCGTACCATGAAGTAACCCTGAATCTTCATCTAATTCGATTGCGCTACAACAATTCTCGATCTATTCGGACAAATTGCCGAAATTCGAGGCTCGAATTGTTCCTGGTGACAACATGATCGAGGTGGTGCATGATTGTTGCTGCAGGGAGTTACGAGTCAATAAAGGCCCGTATCAGGGGACACGCGTTCGAATCAGGGGGATTCGAAACGTGCTCCTCCACAGGGAAATCAACGCGCAGGGGGCGTTTGTGCGACGTCGGCGAACAGCCGCGCCCGTCGCCCCCTCGCACAGCGAGGAGATCAGCATGACCAGCACCATCGAACCCACTTCGCAGATCGCTGCCGGCGGAAACAAGCTCCGCGGACGCGTCGCCTTCGTCACCGGCGGCACGCGCGGCATCGGTGCGGCGATCAGCCGCAGCCTGGCGAGCCAGGGTGCCACCGTCGCCGCAGGCTACGGACGCAACACGGCTCAGGCGGATCAGTTCCTCGCAGACCTGAACGAGAAGGGCCGCAAGGACGTCCGTTACTCGGTGCACCGCGGCGACGTCGCGAACGCCGACGACTGCCGCCGCACCATCGATGAGGTCATCGACACGCACGGTCGCCTCGACATCCTGGTCAACAACGCCGGCATCACCATCGACCGCACGGTGCTGAAGATGCAGGACGAGGACTGGGACACCGTCCTCGGCGTGAACCTCTCGGGCGCGTTCTACCTGGCACAGGCCGCGCTGCGGCACATGCTCGAGCGCGGCACCGGACGCATCGTCAACGTCTCCTCCGTCATCGGCGAGACCGGCAACATCGGGCAGGCCAACTACGCGGCATCGAAGGCCGGCCTGTTCGGTCTGACCAAGACCCTCGCCAAGGAAGCGGCCTTCCACCTGGCCAAGAACGACAAGCTGGACCCGAACGGCATCGGCGTCACCGTCAACACCGTCACCCCGGGCTTCGTCGCCACCGAGATGGTCGAGTCCATCCCCGAGAAGGTTCTCGCGCGCATCACCGACACCATCCCCGTGAAGCGACTCGCCGACCCGCAGGAGATCGCCCGGGTCGTGCATTTCCTCGCCGCGGACGCCTCCTCGTACATCACCGGTCAGGTGTGGGGCGTCAACGGCGGCCTGGACATGTGATCCGCCCTCCCCACCCATTACTTCGAATCGAACGGTCCCCTCGCACATGCAGCCATTCGAGCTCAATCGGCACGGCCGAATAGTCTTCCCTTCCAACTTTGTTCCCGAACTCGACTTCTCCACGCTGAGCAGCGTCGACCACCTCGACGCCGTCATCCGTCGCGACTTCGACACCAAGGCACCCACTGTCTCGGAGATCCTCTCCCGGCACGAACTGGGCAAGTACGGTTCGAAGTTCGAGATCATGCGGGACATGGCCCTCAACGTCTTCTGGGCCGACCGCTTCCCGCTGATGATGTTCGAGCGGCGCGTCACCCGCTGGGGCGACGTGCCCCGCAACCGTGACGACGTCTACATGCCGCGCCTGACTCCCTGGCCCGAGGCCGAAGAGCGGCTGGGCGCGGTCGAGGAGGCCTACCGCGCTCTCCCCCGCGCGTGGGACAGTGCCGCCGAGGACCGTATCTTCGATCGGCTCTTCGCGGTCTTCGGTTCGCGTCGCCACTTCGCCGGCGACCTGCCCACGGTCAAGCCGACTGTGCCGCAGCTGGTCTCCGATCCGGAGAACATCACCCTGCGTGTTCGCCACTACGATCCGAACCATCCCGTCTTCGGATACGACGAGATCCTCGACTGCCACGAGGACGTCGCCGAACTCGAGGCCCTGAGCCGCTGGTCGATGGTTCTGCACAACCAGCAGCCCTGGGACGGAAGCGAAACCGAACTCGTCCGGGTCGCGGACCTGAAGGACGACGACTACGTCGTGGTCTCCCATCCACGCAATCGCGAGGTCCAGCGGTTCATCAACCGGGTCATGTCGGGCAAGACCCGCAAGGCCACCTCGTACACGCGGCACGAACCGGTGGCACCGTCTGCGCCCTACCCGGCCGTCGACGTGCGCTCGGAGTTCGCGATCGCACCCCGCATCGACGCGATCGCGGTCGCGCACGGCGACCAGGTGTGCACCAACGAGGACCTGATCCGCAACACCGCCTACAACTGGTCGCCCATGTCGGCCGACGAGATCACGGCCAAGACCGGGATCGAGCAGCGCCGGTACACCTCGGGAACCTTCGAGGACCTGGCCCTGACGGCGGCGAAGCAGGCGGTCGCCCACGCCGGTGTCGGCCCGCAGGACATCGGCGCGGTCATCACCTGCACGTGCACGAGCGGGCGGCTGATCCCGTCGCTGGCCACGTGGATCTCGGGCGAACTGGGCATCGGGCAGACCCATGCCTCGTTCGACCTGATCGCGGCGTGCGCGGGATTGCCCTACGGCCTGGCCGAGGCGACCCGCATCCTCCAGCAGGTCAAGCGTCCCGTCCTCGTGGTGTGCGTCGAGAAGTTCTCGGACAAGATCGGCACGGTCCGGCCGTCCCGCATGATCTTCGGTGACGGCGCCGCGGCAATGGTGATCTCGCCGGCCGCCGAGGGCGAAGCACCCGATCTCGAGTTCTTCAACAGCTACGCGAGCGGACCGACGAGCGAGGTCAACTCGATCATCTGGCCGAATCCGGACTTCGACAACTTCATCACGGTCTACGGACCCGAAGTGAAGACGCTCGCCGGTCGCTATCTGGCGCAGATGCTCGACGAGATCAAGGCCCTCCCGTCCCCCGACGACGCCGAGCGTTCGCTGCTCGACGACATCGATCTCATCGTTCCCCACCAGGCGAACAAGACGATGGTCATCGAGCTCGCCGCGAACGCCGGACTCTCGGCCGACCGGTTGTACTTCAACATCGAGAAGGTCGGCAACACGTCGTCGGCGAGCATCCCGCTCGCGATCCACGACGCGGTCCGCGACGGGGTCATCACCGAACCGGTTCGCATCTTCGCTCCCGGCTTCGGCGCCGGAGCGGTGGCGGGGTACACCGTCATGCGGATCGACCCGAAGGTGGTCGTGCCGTTCGAGGAGACTGACGCCGGCTGATCCCGGCGTACGACAGGCATCCGGGCCGTCCCCCGGCAGGCCCGGAGTACATCGGCCCGTTCGCGACATCCGGTCGCGAGCGGGCCGATCGTCGTCTGCGACCGGGCGACGTAACACCCGCGCCGCCCAGGCCGACATTTCGATCGGATCCGACAAATCGGATCCGGACGAAGTACAGAAAGGCCTCGCGCATGAAGTTCCGCCGCATCGTCGCTGCGACGCTGGGGTGTGTGGCTCTGACGGTCGCCGCACCGTCGACCGCCACCGCCTTCCCTCTCGTGGACCTGCTCCCGAAGGGCATCGCCGATCTCGTTCCGAGCGGATCGTTCAATCCGTTCGCTCCGCCGCCGGCACCTCCGGCTCCCCCTGCCCCGCCGGCACCCCAGGCGGCTCCGCAGGTCGCGCCGGCACCCCCGGCCCGTCAGGCTCCGGCCGCACCGAGCGGTGGGTTCGAGAACTGCACCGAGGCATGGAATGCGGGCGCTGCTCCGGTCCACCGCAACGACCCCGGATACGCTCCGCGTCTCGACCGCGACAACGACGGGATCGGTTGCGAGCGCGATCCGCGCTGATCGGTCCGTCCGGTAGACGGACGAGAGCTCTTCCATTCCCGCAGAAGGGCGAAGGCCCTTCCATCCTCGGGGATGGAAGGGCCTTCGTCGTTCGTACGTGCAGGAACCTCAGAGCCAGCGCGGCGGCGTGAGTTCTCCGCCGGTGACGCCGACGGCGCCGCGACCGGCCGCCCAGCGGACGACACCGGCGAGATCGCCTCGGACGGTGTGGGTGGTCTCGGCGTCGCCGTTCACCCGGACCGCGTCGCGTCCCTCGACCTCGAGCGCGATGCCCGCACCGAGCTCCTTCTTGCGCCACATGCCGACGATGTCGTCGAGCAGCGAGTCGAGGACGACGGGCGGGAAGTCGCCGAAGCGCCCACCGTTGTCGAGATCGACCGCGTGGATCCACACTTCGCGCGTGCGCATCCAGGCGGTCTCCTCGGCCGGCACGAGCCGGCCCTGCGCGGTGCGCACCTGCGACTGCCACGCCGCCTCCGGCAGGTGCCGCCACTTCTCGTCGAGGCGGGCAACGGTGTGCGAGAACAGGTTCCGCAGAGCGGCGGGATTCAGCGTCGCGCCCTCGGCGATCTCCTGCGCCCGCTGCTCGGTGGAGGAGTACATCGGGGTCTCGACACCGGTCGCCGCCCAGTCCATGAGGCGGCACAATGCTGCGGCGTTGTAGCCGATGTGCGCGACGAGATGCCGGCGCGTCCACCCGTCGAGCAGGGTGGGACCGTCGAGTTCGTCGTCGGTGAGCTCGGCGAGCCGCTGCGACAGGTACGCCGTGCCCCGCCGGGCGATGAGGAGCCGCTCGGACAGGTCGAGATCGTTGAATCCCACGGTTCGGCTTCTCCTACTTGATGATCGTCTTGTTCCGGACGGTGCCGAGGCCCTCGATGGTGACCTCGCAGACCTCACCGTTCTGGATGTAGCGAGCGGGCTTGCGGGCGTGGCCGACACCGCCGGTGGTGCCGGTGATGATGACATCGCCCGGCTGCAGGGTCACGATGTGCGAGATGTAGTCGACGAGCTTGGCCGGGGTGAACACCAGATCGTTGGTGTTCGACGACTGCATGACCTCGCCCTCGAGGCGGGTCTCGATGGCGGTGCCGAGCTGGTAGTCGGTGTCGAGGAAGGGACCGAAACCGCTGGTCTTCTCGAAGGTCTTGCCCTGATCCCACTGCAGCGTGCGGTACTGGTAGTCGCGCATCGTGTAGTCGTTGATCACGGAGTAGCCGGCGATGTACTCGGCGGCGTCGGCTTCGGAGACCTGGTAGGCCTGCTTGCCGATGACCACGGCGAGTTCGGCCTCCCAGTCGAGCTGCGACCCCGCGTAGGAGGGAACGACCACATCGTCGTAGGGGCCGGTGAGGGCTTCCTTGAACTTCGAGAACAGGGTCGGGTACTCCGGCAGGTCGCGGCCCATCTCCTTGATGTGGGTCGCGTAGTTCAGGCCGACGCACACGATCTTGCCCGGCGCGGGGACGACCGGGGCGTAGTCGGCGGAGCCGAGGTCGACGGTCTTTCCGGATGCCTGCTCGGCGACCGACTCCCAGTTCGAATCGGCGAGCAGCGCGGACAGATCGGCGTAACCGTCGATGACGGTGGCGCTGGAGTCGCTGTCGACACGGACGGCGGCGGTGCCGCCGTCGAGGCGGAGGGTGGCGAGACGCATGGGGTTCAGGCTCCTTCGGAGATGATGGTGCGGTTGAAGTGCAGACGCTCGACGATCGGCGCGTCGGAGAAGGCGAAGAGATCGACACCCTTGTCGGTCTCGAGCGACCACTCGACCCAGGACGGGACGACGATCATGTCGCCCTTGGTGACGTCGTGGCTCTTGTCTGCGAGATGGAAGCGGCCCTCACCGTCGAAGACCTGGAAGACCACGGATCCGACGTCACGGCGGGCGCGGGTGTGCGCGCCGGCGCGCAGTCGGTGGAACTCGGCGCGGATCGTCGGCATGACGTCGCCGCCGGTGGTGGGGTTGGTGTAGCGGACGGCGGCGTGGCCGGGTTCCGGGGTGGCGGCGTAACCCTCGTCCTCGAGGGCGAGCTGCTCGTTCAGCGCACGGTCGGTGTGCTCCCAGCGGTAGCACGCGATCGGCGAGCTGGTCTTGCGGTCGAGGCCCACGAGCGGGCGCAGACCGGGGTGGACCCACAGTCGCTCGGACCGGGAGATGTCCGGGGTGCCCTCGTCGGTGACACCGTCGGAGCCGAACTCGAAGAAGCCGGTGTCGGTGTAGTGCACGAACGGGATGTCGAGGCCGTCGATCCACGCCATCGGCTGATCGGTCTCGTTGTGGTGACCATGGAAGTTCCAGCCCGGAGTGAGCAGGAAGTCACCGCGGCGCATGGCGACCGGGTCGCCGTTGACCACGGTCCACACCCCCTCGCCCTCGACGACGAAGCGGAAGGCATTCTGGGAGTGCCGGTGCTCGGGAGCGGTTTCCTTCGGGCCGAGGTACTGGATCGCCGCCCACAGCGTGGGGGTGACGTGCGGGACACCACCGAGGCCGGGGTTCGCGAGCGCGATCGCGCGACGCTCACCGCCGCGGCCGACCGGCACGAGATCACCGGCGCGCTGGGCCAGCGGGTACAGCGTCGACCATTTCCAGACGAACGGAACCGCCTTGGATGTCGGGGCCATCGGCATCAGATCGCCGAGCTGGGTCCACAACGGGTTCAGGTGTTCGGTCTCGAAGTCGTCGTACAGCTTCTGGAGCTCGGGATCGACAGGCTCGGTGGCAGTCATGAAATCTCCTTGTCCGGCGTTGTCTCCAAACTAGGGGCGCCGGAACCGGGGAATCCATCTATTTCTGCACAGTGGAATTCGAGACGTCCGGTCCGGCGATATCGGCGACGTCGACCTCGATGCCCCGCACCGCCGCCTGCATCTGCGCGACCAATTTGCCGCGCAGATGCTGGCGGTAGCGGTTGATGGGCACGGCCACCGTGAGGGCACCGACAGCCGCGCCCCGACCGTTGCGGATCACCACCCCGAGCGCCGCGACGCCCTCCTCCGTCTGCTCGACATTGACCGCGAAACCCAGCTTCCGTGCCGCCTCGAGTTCGTGTGCGAACTCCTCGAACTCCCCGATCGCCATCCGGCGGTCGGTCTCGTAGGCGGGGCTCGGCCCGTGACTGATGTGGGGCTCGTCCGCGGGCCGTAGATAGAGCTGTTCGAGTACCGCGCGAGGAAGCTCGGCCAGGAGGATGCGTCCGCCCGCCGTGAGCTCGGCGGGGAGCACCTGACCTCGGCGATCACCCACACGCAGGATCGATGCCGCCTCTGCCGTCCACAGGAAGCGCGCTTGCGATCCCACCCGGATCACGAGGTTGACGGTCTCGTCGGCGAGCGCGGCGAGGGCTTCCATGTGCGGGCGGCAGAGGTCGGTGAAGTCCCGCGTCCACCCCTGACTCGCCGGCCCGACACCGAGCGCCGGGCCCGGGTGGTACATCCGTTTCTCGTCCTGCACGGCGAAGCCGCGGTAGACGAGCATGGCGAGCAGGCGGTGCGCGGTGGATGGCGCCGTCCCGAGTTCCGCGGCCGCATCCTTGAGCCGGATCGCACCTGCATCGCGGAGCAGCTGGAGCAGTAGCAGCGCGTTGTCGACCGACTCGAGCATGTAGGTCGGCTTGCGGATCGTGCCCATCGGCTTGTTCTGCATAGCAGAACTTTATTGCATCGCCGGGTGGCGCGCGCCCACCGTTGAGGAATGCATCTCCCCAACGAGGCTTCACCGACGCGGGCCGGTGGCAACATCACCCTCCCCCGGGCCCACGTCATCGCGGTGATCGTCTGCTGGCTGTTCGTCGTCTTCGACGGATACGACCTCATCGTCTACGGCAACGTCATATCGAGCCTCCAGGACGAATGGGGCATCAGCGCCTCCACCGCCGGCACACTGGGAAGCCTCGCGTTCGTGGGCATGATGATCGGCGCGGTCCTCGCAGGCCGACTCTCCGACGCGATCGGCCGCAAGAACGCCGTCATCGGGTGCGTCGTCGTCCTCTCCGTCTTCACCGCCCTGTGCGCGGTAGCGCCCGGCCCCGTGATCTTCGGTCTGCTGCGTCTCGTCGCCGGCATCGGACTCGGCGGACTCGTGCCGACCTCGAACGCACTTGCCGCCGAACTGGTGCCGGACAAGTGGCGCGCCGCGGTCGCGACGATGATGATGTCGGGCGTCCCGATCGGCGGCTCGATCGCCGCTCTCGTCGGTATCCCGGTGATCCCCAACTGGGGCTGGCGTCCGATGTTCGCCTTCGCGTTGATCCCCCTGTTCGTCCTCGTTCCGCTGGCGCTCAAGGTGCTGCCCGCGCATGCCGTGCCGAAGACCCATCCGGACAACTCCCAGGGTGGTTTCAAGGAACTGCTCGGGTCCCGTTTCCGCACCATCAGCATCATGTTCGCGGCCGTCACCGTCGTGACACTGCTCGCCTGGTACGGCCTCGGGACCTGGCTGCCCAAGCTCATGCAGGGTGAGGGCACCGACCTCGGCAACGCTCTCACGTTCTCGCTGGCCCTGAACCTCGGTGCGGTCGCCGGATCCTTCATCACCGCCTGGGGTGGCGTGCGGTGGGGTTCGGTCCCGACCAGCATCATCGCCGCGCTGATCGCCGGTGTCGCGCTGCTGACCCTGCTGCTCGACCCTCCGGTCGCCGCGGTGTACCTGATCTTCGTGTTCGCCGGTGTGGGCACCCACGGCACGCAGGCCCTGATCATCGCTGCGGTCGCGTCCTACTATCCCGACCACCTGCGCGGTACCGCGCTCGGCTGGGCCCTCGGTGTCGGCCGTATCGGCGCGGTGGCGGCCCCGCAGATCGGTGGCTGGTTGCTTGCCGCCGGCCTCGGCGCCGACTCCAACTTCGTCCTCTTCGGCGTCAGCGCACTGATCTCATCGCTGCTGCTGACGGTGGTCTGGAAGAAGTTCCCCGCACGTCACGATTCGCTCCGCCCGGTCGCCGCGCACTGATCGCACCGCGATCGCCGCGCACTGATCGCACCGCGCCCGACCTTCCCCTCTGCTTCACACGATACGAAGGAGTGTCATGTCCGATCTGAAGGACGCACGAGTTCTCATTGCCGGTGGCGGCATCGGCGGTGTCGCCAATGCCCTCGCCCTCGCGCAGAAGGGTGCTCAGGTCACGTTGTTCGAGCGTGCTCCCGAGTTCGGCGAGGTGGGCGCGGGCCTTCAGATCGGCCCGCACGGTTCGCGCATCCTGCAGTCGCTCGGTGTCTACGACGAAGTCATCGCGAAGGGCGTGCTGCCCAAGAACCTCGTCTTCCGTGATGCCGTGACCGCGGAGATCCTCACGAAGGTCGATCTCGGACACGACTACCAGCAGCACTACGGCGGCGTGTACTTCGTGGTGCACCGTTCGGATCTGCACTCGGTGCTCGTCGAGGCGGCCCGCGAGGCCGGTGCGGATCTGCGGACGAACTCGACGGTGACCGACGTGGTCACCGAGGGCGACACCGTGCGGGTCGTGCTGGAGAACGGTGAGGAGCACGTCGGTGACGTCGCTCTCGGCATGGACGGCCTGCACTCGCACCTGCGCCCGAAGTTGTCCGACGACAAGCCCGTCGGCTCGGGTTACGTCGCCTTCCGCGGCACCTTCCCGATGAACGAGGTTCCGCTCGAGGAGGAGATCGAGGATGTCGTGGGCTACATCGGCCCGCGCTGCCACTTCATCCAGTACCCGCTGCGCCAGGGCGAGATGCTCAACCAGGTGGCGGTCTTCCAGTCCCCCGCCTTCCTCCGCGGTGAGGAAATTTGGGGCAGCCCCGACGAACTCGCGCACGCCTACGACCACTGCCACGAGAGCGTGCAGGCCGCGCTGAAGTACCTGTGGACCGACCGTTGGTGGCCGATGTTCGACCGCGACCCCATCGACAACTGGGTCGACGGCCGCATGATCCTGCTCGGCGACGCCGCGCACCCGCCGCTGCAGTACCTCGCCTCCGGGGCCGTGATGGCCCTCGAGGATGCGAAGTGCTTCGCCGACTACGCCGCCGAGGACCTGCAGGGCGACAGCGCGAACTGGCCGAAGATCCTGAGGGACGTCAACGCCGAACGCGCACCGCGCTGCAACCGCATCCTCACCACGGGACGCATGTGGGGCGACCTGTGGCACCTCGACGGTGCCGGTCGCGAGGCCCGCAACGAACTGTTCCGCACCCGCGACACCTCGAGCTACAAGTACACGGACTGGCTCTGGGGCTACAGCTCCGATCGCAACCGCTGAGCACTCACACAGCGCCGCAGAGGAATTCGTCCCGTTCCGGACAATGCCGTCCCCGATCCACCGATCGGGGACGGCATTCGCCGCATATGCGTCGTTCGTCCCGCGCCGAAGGGTGCCGAATCGATTGTGACCAGCACATACTGGGAGCATGACCGCGTCACGGCAGGCGTCGGCGCTCCGCAGCGAGGTTCGGGACATCGCACTCGGAACCGCCGACCCGGTCGAGTTCCGGCACGCCGTCCTCGACACGATCCGGCGGCGCATCCGCTACGACATCGGATGTATCGCTCTCGTCGATCCGGCGAGCATGTTGTTCACGTCCGTGACCATGCTCGACGCCGACGCCCCGGCCGGACGTGCCGCGGAGACGGTGGCGCACATCGAGTACGGCACGTCGCGCTTCGCGAACACCTACCGCAAGCTCGCCCGGACGCGCACCGGTGTCCAGACGATCCGCGAGGCGATCGACTGCGACATCCGCGATTCCCTGCCCTACAGCGAGATCCTCGAACCGCAGGGGATGGACGACGAGGTGCGCCTCGTCTTCCGAGGCCGTGACGGGCGCGTCTGGGGCGGCGGCACTCTCATGCGCGGCCCCGGCCGACGCTTCGACGCCGACGACGTGGCGGCACTCGCGGGATGCGTGGGCGAGATCAGCGACGGACTGCGGTTGTCGTTGCTCCGCGAATCCCCTCGACTCGCGGCGGACGCATCGCCCGGCGGTTCCGGTCCCGCAGTCGTGGTCGTGGGCGCGGACAACGAGATCGAATCGGCCACTCCCCAGGCGGTGGAGTATCTGGAGCGACTCGGTGCCGAAGGTTCCTTCATGCTCCCCGCGGTGGTCGTCGCCGTCCGCTTCCGCTACGAGGGGGCTGCCGCGCGCGTCGTCCGTGCCCGTACGGAGGACGGTCAGTGGCTCGTCCTGCGGGCCGGGTTGCTCGACGGCCGAGGAGAATCGGCCCGGATCGTCGTCGCGATCGAACCGGCGCAGCCCGGTCAGCTCGTGGCTCTGACCGCTGCCCTTCACGGTCTCACCGAACGGGAGACCGATGTCCTCGCCCGCGTTCTCGCGGGCGAGACACGCACCGAGATCGCACGTGGACTGTTCATCAGTCCGTACACCGCACAGGACCACTTGAAGAGCATCTATGCGAAGACGGGTGTGAACAGTCGCCAGGAACTCGTCGCACGACTGTTCTTCACGCACTGCCTCCCCCGGGTCGGTACGGAGATCGGGCCGGACGGGTGGTTCGTCGAGAAGCCGGCGCCGACGAACGTCCCGGTCGGTGCACATCGGAAGAGGTGAACCGTGGCACGCATCCTGATCGTCACCCTGGAGGGCGGCGGGAACTACCCGCCCGAAGCAGCGCTCGGATGCGAGTTGCACCGCCGCGGACATCACGTTCGGGTTCTCGGTCACGAATCGCAACGGAAGGTCGCGGAGGATGCCGGCCTCGTCTTCTGCGGCTACCGGCAATCGCCGACCTGGACCCCGCACGTAGAACTGAGCACCCCGAAAGTGCTGACCATGGCCTACGCCATGATGACCGACCCCGCCGTCGCGCGGGATGTGGAGGACGAGATCACGAGGGAGCCGACCGATCTGGTGATCGTCGATTGCATGCTGTTCAACGCCCAGGACGCTGCGGCACGCACCGGGGTGCCGCACGTGGTGCTGTTCCATTCCTTCTTCGCCGCATTCGACGGCGCCTTCCGGCACGGACCTTTCGGGATCGGTTCGCGACTACGCGGTCTGGGTCCGAAGCGACTGTGGGAACAGGCCGACATGCGACTCGTGTGCTCGGACCCAGTGCTCGACCCGGCCGCGCGCCGGCCCACGGACGACTCGCTGACCTGGACCGGTGCGATCCACGACGCGACGGCTGCCGCGATCGGACGAACACCGCCGCGCGTGCTGATCAGTCTGAGCACCGCCGGCTTCCCGGGTCAGCGCCGCACCTACCAGAACATCTTCGACGCCGCGGCGGAGATGGACGCGGAGTTCGTCGTCACGACCGGGCCGGCGATCGACCCCACCGGGTTGCGCGTACCACCCAATGCGACCGTCCACCGATACGTTCCGCACCACGAACTGATGCCGACCTGCTCGGCGGTCGTCGGGCACGGCGGGCACGCGACCGCTTTCCGGGCTCTCGCACACGGACTTCCGATACTGATCATGCCCATGTCGGCGGTCACGGATCAGGCGATCATCGGCCGCGAGGTCGCGAAGGCGGGTGCGGGCATCCGTCTCCGGAAGACCGCTTCGCCCGAGCAGATACGCGCAGCTCTGGAGAGTCTGCTGACCGACGACGGTTATCGCACGGCGGCAGCAGAACTCGGCGCCCGTCTCCGAACCGTCGACGGTGCGTCGGCTGCGGCCGACCGGGTGCTGGCGCTCGTCGACCACTGACGGACACACGAAGGACCGGCACCCTGTGAGTGCCGGTCGATCCTTCGCATCACCCTTCGACCGCATCTCCCTCCTCCAGAAGCTGTTTCGCGTGTTCGAGGTTGTTCCGCACATCGCGCGCGTACAGCTTCTCCACGACCGGCTGGGTGAACTTGCCGAAGAAGCTCACGACGTCCTCGGTGTCCTGGTGGAAGGTGACGCGGGTTCCCGTCTCCACCGGCTCGAAGCGATAGACGGTCTCGTACCGGATCGGGCTCTTCACACTGCGGCGGTGCTGGGCTCTGCCGGGCTCGACGCGGGCCAGTTCCTCGGTGAGTTCGATTCGCCGCCCGGCAACCTTGACGGTGGCGCGCGCGAGCGATCCCTCCTTGCCGCCCTCGCCCGAGACCAGCTCGTAGTCCATCACGTTCGTCATGTACACCGGGGCGTTCTCCGGGTCGGCGAAGAAGGCGAAGACTTCGTCGACCGGCTTGTCGATGACGACGGATTCCTCGGTTACGGGCATGACTTTCCTCCGTTCGGATCGGTGTCGCAGCAAACTTTTCCTGATGTCCTGCAACAGTTTTCGTAGATTTCCCGGTCAGGACGCCTGCCGCGGAACCATCCCACCGAGTGCGATGTCGTATTCCTGCGCCTGCTCGTCGAATCCGACGCTGTAGACGGTGGGATACCAGGCCGAGTGCTGATAGGCGGCCGGCAACTTGATCTGTTCGCGGATCGTCGGACGGGTCAGCAGCCACTCCCGCGTGATCATCGGTTCCATGAAGGTGTAGTCGCCGTCCCACGAGCCGTTGACGAACGTCTCGGTGAAGTCGTAGACACCGGGAACCATTCCCTCCGTGATGTCGAGCCAGTGCACACCCATGAACGGCACCGCGAGTTGCGACGCGAGCATCCCCGGCGGAGTCACGTAGTCGCCGGGCATGTACTTCGGGTCCGGGAGTCGTTCGGCGCGAGCGGCGTAATCCGGTGCGGCCGGGTCGATTGCCTCGATCGCCGCCATGTCGGTCATGTAGAAGTGCACGTCGAAATGGGGTTTCCCGAACAGCACGGTCGGGTCGTGCCCACGCGGATTCCAGTTCAGCATGACGTGGTCGAACACAGTGTCGGATGCCTGAACGGGCAGGTGCAGCATGTACATCCCGTCGGCATCGGGCAGTCCGTCGAGGGCCGCCGGCGAGAATCGGATACCGACGGCGGTCGGGGCGCCGTCCGCATCCACGGTCGCATACGCACGCGCAGTTCCGTCACCGACGCTCACGGCCTGACCGAAATGCAGGTGGGCAGGTGTGGGCACTGCCGATGCCACACCACCGACCGCCACGGCAATACAAGAGGCGAGGAGCACTGCGATGGAACGAGATGATCGATGTTTCTTCATGGTGATATCCGATCGACGAGGGTTCTCGGTGAACCTCTCCATTCCGTGGATCCAGTCTCGACCGGTGTTCGTGACCCCGGCCATCCCTCACTCGGGGGATTTCGCCGACTATCTCGGAACAACCATGTCGTCCCGGAACGACCCTGTCCTCACAGGGTCGCGACATATACTCGCCGGACTGCGGACGGACGTCACGATCCGCGGAGAACAGGGAGCGGCCCTTGAGTATTCGCAGCCTTCGCGTCGCGGTGGTCGGTGGGGGCATCATCGGTGCCGCGACCGCCCGGCAACTCGCCCTCACGGACGCCGACGTCACGCTGTTCGAGAAGGAGGACCGGCTCGCCGCGCACCAGACGGGGCACAACAGTGGCGTCGTCCACGCCGGCCTCTACTACACGCCCGGAAGTCTCAAAGCCCGGTTGTGCAGGCGCGGGGTGGAGTTGTTGCAGACGTTCACCACGGACAAGGGCCTGCCCTACGACGAGTGCGGCAAGGTCGTCGTCGCCCTCGACGAGTCGGAACTCGGCCGCCTCGACGCGATCTTCTCGCGGGCCACGGCGAACGGGGTCCCCGGCATCAGGCGTCTCGGCGCCGACGAGATCACCGCGATCGAGCCGCACGCCGTCGGGATCGCAGCCCTTCATTCCCCGCACACGGCGATCATCGACTTCGTCGCCGTCACCCGCGCGCTCGCGGACGACGTCGTCGCCGCGGGCGGCACGGTGCGAACCGGTACCGCCGTGACGGCGATCCGTGAGGCGGGCGAGCAGGTCGTCGTCGACATCCCGGGCGATCAACTGGCCTTCGACCTGGTGATCACGTGCGCGGGACTGCAGTCCGACCGCCTCGCCCACACCTCGGGCGACACCCGCGACCCGCGGATCGTCCCGTTCCTCGGCGACTATCTGCTGCTCGAACCCGACGCGGCGGCGAAGGTGCGCGGATTGATCTATCCGGTGCCCGACCCCCGCTATCCGTTCCTCGGTGTGCATCTCACCCGGCGGATCGACGGTGAGGTGATGGTGGGACCCAACGCCTTCCTCTCCCCCGGCCGCGAGGCCTATCGCGGCGGGCGCGGATCGTGGCGAGATCTGCGCGATGCCGTCGTCTGGCCCGGTTTCTGGCGGTTCGCCGCGAACAACCTGCCCGCAGCGGGTCGGGAACTGCGCACGGCCACCAGTACTCGGCGGTTCGTCGCCGATGCGGCCGCGTACATGCCCGGGCTGACCGTCGACGACGTGCGGCCGGGTCCGCGTGGCATCCGCGCTCAGGCGATGAACTCCGACGGAGGCCTCGAGGACGACTTCGTCGTCACCGGGCACGGACGGGTCGTGCACCTGCGCAATGCCCCGTCGCCCGGCGCCACCTCCTCGATGGCGATCGCGGAGTATCTCGCCGACCGCGCATTCGAACGCATCGCCTGATCGGGCATCCGGCGGCGGACGTCACGGTTCGCAGTGACCGCTTCGGGGCATGCTGCACGGGAACCACTTCATCGTCAGGAGGTCTCCATGGCACGAATCGCACTCTTCGGAGGACACGGCAAGGTGGCGTTGCATCTCGAGCGACTGCTGGCCGATGCCGGTCACGAGACCAGTGCGTTCATCCGCAATCCCGATCACGCCGACGATGTCCGCGCTGCCGGTGGCACGCCCGTCGTCGCCGACGTCGAGAAGATGGACATCGCCGAGATCACCGAGCTGCTGCGCGGCCACGACGCGGTGGTCTGGTCTGCAGGCGCGGGCGGAGGGAATCCCGAACGCACCTATGCGGTGGACCGCGACGCGGCGATCGCCTCGATGACCGCCGCGCAGGAGGCCGGGGTCCGCCGGTACGTGATGGTGTCGTACTTCGGGGCCCGCCCCGACCACGGTGTCCCCGAGGACAACAGTTTCTACGCCTATGCCGAGGCCAAGTCGGCTGCGGACACCCATCTGCGGGGTACCGACCTCGACTGGACGATCCTCGGTCCGAGCGCGCTGACCCTCGACCCGCCCACCGGCCGCATCGAGATCGAGGGGCACGGGGCGAGCGACAAGGGACAGGTCTCGCGCGCCGACGTCGCGGCCGTCGCCGCAGCGGTGCTCGAACGGCCGGAGACGGTGGGACGCACCATCGAGTTCAACAACGGCGACGTTCCGATCGACGAGGCACTCGACGCGCTGCGGTAACCCCTTACACAGCAGTCCGCCCCCGGTTGCAGGGGGCAACCGGGGACGGACACTCGAGCGATGTCATCGCTCAGACCTGCGGGGCGAGTTCCTCCACGCGCAGCGGCGAGGTGTCCGCGGCGGCCGCGATGGCCTCCTCGAACTGCCGGCGGTCGACCTGCGAGCCGAGCACCAGCGCGAGTCGCGCCAGGAAGCCCTCGCGGTCGTCCTCGGCGGCCTGATCCAGGGCGGTGGACAGGCCGAGCCAGACGTTCTCACGCCGCTGATCGTCCTCGGTGACCTGCTCGGCAGGGCGGGCCGGGAGTTCCGCGCCGGCCGGAGCGGCACCGGAGCGCAGGGACGCCGCGACACCGTCCAGGTCGGCGACCGGCACACGGCACAGCAGCAGACCGTCGGGGCGGATCACGAAGGCCTCGCCGGCCGTCGCGCCGAGCGCCTCGCCGAGATCGGGCGCCTCGAGGAGTGTCACACCGTCCACCTCTGCGCTGTCGACGGCCAGGGCCGCGACACTCTCGGGTGCGAGCGCCTGCGCCAGGCCGGCTGCGGCGTTCGCGAGGGCAGCCGAGCCCGCCGCATCGAGACCGACTCCGAGCACGGCGAATCCGGTTCCGCGGGCGTCGTTCAGCGACGTCTCGCGATCGGCGATGCGGATCCGGCGGTCCTCGACGGGATCACCCGGGAGCACACCTTCGGTGCCGGGGGTGACAGACCAGGTCAGCGGAGACAGGCGTGCGTGCGTAGCGCTGGACTGGCGCGGGTTGATCAGGTGCCCGAACTCGGGACGGCCCACGGCGAGCGCGAGGATCGCGTCGCGCGTGGTGCGGTAGCCGTGGCTGCCGGGGCTCATGATGAGCGTGGACTTGCCGGCGTTGGCGACGTTCTGCTCCCACGCGTTGTGGCGTTCGAACGAGTACGCCTTCAGCAGGGCGGGCTCGGCGTTGCCGTTCACGACCGCGGCGAGCTGCCACGCGAGGGTCTCGGCGTCCTCCATGCCCGAGTTGAGTCCGCGCACACCGAAGATCGGCACCAGATGGGCCGCGTCCCCGGCGAAGAGGAGACGGTCGTGGGTGAACTCGTCGAGGGCGAGTGCGCGGGCACTGTAGAAGCCCTTCCACTCGAGGGTCCACGGCAGGTCGTTCTGCAGCCAGTCGAGGTGCTTGGCGATGCGGGCGCGGATCGCCTCCTCCTGCGTCTCGATCTCGGCATCCTCGGACGGGTCGAGCTGGTAGTCGATGCGCCAGATGTTGCCGGGCTGCTTGTGCATGATGATCGTCGAGCCGGGGTTGCTCGGCGGGTCGAACCAGACCATGCGCTCCGCAGGGAGATCGGACTCCCAGTGGATGTCGGCGATGACGTAGCGGCCCTCGTAGCTGGTGCCCTGCAGACGCAGGCCCGCGAGTTCGCGCATGCGGCTGCGGCCACCGTCGGCGGCGACGACCCAGCGTGCGCGCAGGTGCCGCTTGCCGGCGGCGGTGTCGACCTCGAGGGTGACCTCGTCCTCGCCGCGCAGGATCCCGGCGATCGGTGCCTGCCAATGCAGGGTGATGAGCGGGTTCTGCTCGATGGTGTCGACCATGATCTGCTCGAACTCCGACTGGGAGACGTTGATCATGGGCGGGCGGACGTCGAAGTCACGCTGCGGCATCTGGAAGTGCAGGACCTGCTGGTCGCGGTAGAAGCTGCGACCGCCGACCCACGGCAGCACGATCTTCTCGAGTTCCTCGCCGAAACCGAGGCGGGCGGCGGCCTCGAGGCTGTGGCGCGAGATGCAGATGGCGCGCGACCCGAAGGACACCTGATCGGCGGCCTCGAGGATGGTGACGGGCACACCGCGCTGGGCCAGTCCGAGGGCGACGGCCATGCCGACCGGTCCGGCCCCGACCACGACGACGGGCAGCGTCTCGTCGGCGGGAGTCATCGACTCGAACTCCGACGCGGGGTACTTGGGCGGCTGGTAGTAGGTCGACATGGTCAGGCACCTTCCTCGGGAGAACGGCGGGAGTCGGTGATGTTCGCGTGCCCGGCGGACGGCACGCGCAGCAGCAGGATGCTCATGAGGCTGATCAGCGCGATCAGCACGAAGTAGCCGGTGATGGACATCGAGGTGCCCGTCGCGGCGAACAGGGAGGTCGCCACCATCGGTGCGAGACCGCCGCCGAGGATCGCGCCGACCTGGTAGCCGAGCGACGCCCCGCTGTAGCGGATCTTGGCGGGGAACAGTTCGGCGAACAGGGCCGACTGCGGGCCGGCGCAGCAGCCGAGGGTGAAGCCGAGGCCGACCATCGCAAGGAGCATGACCGGCAGGAGCGCCGTGTCCATCAGGGGGAAGAACAGGGCGGCCGCGACGACCAGGGCGGCCGAGGACCGGATGTAGACGGTGCGGCGTCCGACGAGATCCGAGCGCCAGGCCGCGAAGGCCATACCGGCCATCCAGAACGGGCACGAAGCGATCAGCAGCGCGAGCATCGTGGTCTTGCTGAACCCGAGCGTGGCCTCGCCGTACTTGAGGACGTAGACCATGTAGGCGTAGGCGATGCCGTTGGTGGCGATGAAGGTGCCGCCGGCGAGCAGCACGGTCTTCCAGTGCTGGGTGAGCACCTCGAGGATCGGCAGCTTCTCTTCGGTCGCGGGGGCGTCCTTGGCGGCCTTGAACTCCGCGCTCTCCTCGAGACCCAGGCGGATCCACATGGCGACGAAGACGAGCACCGCCGAGGCGATGAACGGGATGCGCCAACCCCACGCGTTGAACGTCTCCTCGCTGAGGAAGGCGGTCAGCGGCAGGTAGACCAGGTTCGCGAGCAAGACACCGGCCGGCACACCGATCTGCGGTGCCGCGCCGTAGAGGCCGCGCTTGCCGGCGGGAGCGTTCTCGGTGGCGACGAGCACCGCTCCGCCCCACTCACCGCCGACGCCGAGCCCCTGGATGAACCGCAGGGCGACGAGCAGGATGGGGGCCGCGACGCCGATGGCCGCGTAGTTCGGGAGCACGCCGATCGCCACGGTCGCGAAGCCCATCAGCAGCAGCGAGACGACGAGCATCGACTTGCGGCCGATGCGGTCGCCGAAGTGGCCCATCACGACGCCACCGATGGGGCGGGCGATGAAGCCGACGGCGAGCGTGGCGAAGGCAGCCAGAGTTCCCGCGACCTCGGACGAGCCGGGGAAGAACTGCGGGCCGAGCACGAGCGCCGCAGCGGTGCCGTAGATGAAGAAGTCGTACCACTCGATGGCGGTACCGACGAAGCTGCCGAGCGCGGCTTTGCGTGCGGCTCTTGCCGACGTCTGCGGCGTCGAGTCAAGGACGGTCATGTTCAGTGCCCTCTCCGGCGGTCGATCCGAGGCATCCGATTAACGAGCGTTCGGACGCAGTGGGACCAATCATGAGAGCGGTCACATCGTTTGCAAAGCGCACAAAGTCGGTGAATATCCCCGGAAATTCCGTGGAGGGGGCCGTTCGGCCACGTCAGAGTGCCTGAGAGGTCCTCGCGACGTCGACGACGAAGTCCGCGAAAGTTTGGGCAACACGGCTCGGAAGGGCGTCCTTGCGCCACGCGAGCACGACGCGCACGGGTTCCGGAGTCGGGTCGACGACGGGCAGCAGAACGAGTTTCCGGCCCTCGTAGGTGACGTCGACGGCGGGTCGCTGGACCAGCAGGGTCCACCCCAGCCCGCGCCCCACGAACGACCGCGCCGTCTCGAAGGTCTGCGTCCGATACGCGATGGACGGGGTGAAGCCGGCCTCCGCGCACACCCGCAGGGCGTGCCCCGAACTCGGCGGGGCGTCGAGGAGCACCATCGGCTCGTCGGCGAGGTCGCGCAGGCGCACCTGCGAGCCTCCGGCGAGCGGATGATCGGCCGAGACGAGCACCATCGGCTCACGCACGTCGAGGGTGACCGTCTCGAGTCCCGGTTCGAGATCGAGGTCGTAGAGGAAGGCCACGTCGAGCTCGTGCGAGTCGAGCAGCATCCGCAGACGGTTCTGGGTGTCCTCACGGAAGTCGACGTCGGCGCGCGGGTGGGAGCGGGTGAACTCGGCGATGAGGGCGGGCAACAGCGTCGGCGCGAGGGAGAGATAACACCCCACCGCCACCGGACCGACGACGTCCCCCGCCTCCGACCGCGCGTCGCTCTCGAGTTCGCTCGCGTGGTGCAGCAGCATCTTCGCCCGCTCGAGCACTGCGTGACCGGTCGGTGTGAGCTTGACACCCCGGGCGCGTTGCCGGACGAGGAGCTTGACCGCGAGGGCCTTCTCCAGGTCGGTGATCGCGGACGAGAGCGCCGAGTGGGACATGTGCATCGCGTCGGCGGCCGCGGTGATGGTGCCCCACTCGGCGACGGCGACGAACGCCGCGAGTTGCCTCATCGTGTACGTGGGCACCGCGTCCGTCCTGGCCATGGTCCTACCGTAGTCCCGGGCCTCCGACCGTCGTCCCGGGCGGAAGCGCTCACACGAACCGGAAGAGCGGCGGGATCGCGACGACCGCCAGTGCCGCCCACCCGCAGTAGACGGGCAGGTACCGCATCTGCCACCGCTCGACCGCCGCGAAACCGGTGCGGCCCCGCAGGAACGAGGCGCCGAGCCACGCCGCCCACACCAGGTTCACCAGGAGGACGAGGTTCAGACCGAGGGCGGTGACCTTGTTGGCGGTGAAGCCGAACTCGGCGATGCGGGTGGCCATCGCGGTGAGCATCAGCAGGTCGACGGCGAGCGCCGCGGCGATCAGCACGACCTGCAGCAGATCGAAGACGTCCGGTGCGGCGTGCGGGTCGCGGGCGGAGATCGAGTAGAGCAGGAGCCCGAGGACGAGCACGAGGATCAGGTCCATGAGGATCAGCAGGCCGCGGTCGACGTCGACGACACTGTGGGACGCGATCACCGCGACGAACAGCGCGACCAGCATGAGGATCGTGACGGGCGTGAAGACCCGGGTGAGAACGGGAGCGATGTTCTCCACGACCTGCTGTTTCGCCTCGACGAGCCAGGCCGCGACGACGATCGCTCCGGCCGGCCCGAACGGGACGATCCACTGTTCGAAGAACGGTTCGATATCGATCCCCAGGGCGCTAAAGGCACCTGCGGTCAGCCCCATGAGCACGCCGCCGCCGAGCGCGAGCAGCGCCAGGTACACGGCGAACTCCCCGGTGAAACGCACGAAGTCCATGCGACGGCGATGGGATCGCCACTGCCCTGCGACATAGGCCGCACCGACGACGAACCACAGGGCGACCGGGGCGTGGATCGCCGCGATGATCTCGGTGGCGCCGCCCGGTTCGAACGGGAAGACGTTGAGCACGATCGCCGCGAGGACGAACGGAACGGCAAGGAGCGCACTGCTCTTCGGGCTCATCTGACGCTTCCACGCGAAATACAGCGTGAGGAAGGGCAGCACGAGCACGGCGGCGTTGCGTACCAGCGCGGTTTCGGAGAGCCACTCGAATCCGGCCCGGACGGCCAGACCTGCACCCAGCGCGCAAGCGAGCACGACCGCGAGTTCCCTACGGCGACGCGGGGTTCCGGATTCCTCACCGCGACCGCCACCGGTGAGGACGAGCTGCTTCCACAGCCGGTCGGAGTGCTCCTGGGCGAACTCGCGGGAGACCTCGTCGAGACCACCCATCCGGCCGACCGCGACGAGGAATGCCTCGTCGGCCGTCAGTCCGACCGACACGAGATCCGAGATCTGTTCCCGGAGATGATCTTCCATCTCGTCGATGTCCGAGGACGAGATGACCCGATGATCGGCGACGTAGCTGCGCCAGCCGGCGATCCGGTCCTCGAGATGCGCGTCGAGTGTCATCACGACCACCCCGGTGCGACAGCAGGAGGCAACTGGGCCGACTGCCACACCTGGTGCAGCGCCTCGGCGACGACCGTCCACTGCGCCGCCCGTTCGGCGAGGACCTCGCGGCCCGCGTCGGTGATGGCGTAGTGCTTCCGGCGTCGCCCGTTGTCGGCGACACGCCAGGCGGCGGACACGTGCCCCGCCCGCTCGAGACGGTGCAGGAGGGGATAGAGCATCCCGTCGGTCCACTGCATCCGGCCCTGCGACAACTCGTTGACGCGCTTGATGATCGCGTACCCGTACGACTCACCCTCGGCGAGGATGCCGAGCACGAGCGGGGTGGCGGACGCGGCCACCAGATCCTTCTCGATGAACATGTCGTCCTCATACCTAGAAGTTCTATGGATAACGGTGACCCTAGCAGATCTAGGTATGAGGACCGAGAGATCTCCGCGAAGCGGTCCGGTGGCGTCTACTGCCGGTCGTCGGCTCCGGCGGTTGCGGAATCGTCGGAGCCGGAGTCGGTCGATCCGGAATCCGCAGATCCCGAAGCGGCAGATTCCGAAGCCTCGGAGCGACTCCACGTCTCCGTCACCCGCGCGCGGCCGCGTTCGAACACGTCGCCGAGGACTCCCCCGACCGCCTTGAGCGGGCTGCTCATCGAGTCCAGGGCCTCGGCGATCACCGGGTCCTCAGCGTCGAGCCAGCCCGCCTCGTCGGCGCGGCACGCCCACCGGAAGTCGTCGAAGTCCTGACGCAGACCCGCGAGCACCTTCGTCGTCCGTCCCGACGACAGGCGTCGGACGACCTCGATCGGGGTGCCCTCCGCGAACCGGGCGAGCGCGGCACGGGCGCGGCGCAGCAGTTCGGCGTCCTGCGTGAAATGGTCGGCCAGGACCTGCCGCGCGGAGGCCAGCGCGTCGCGCAGTTCCTCGTCGGGCGTGCGCGCCAGGTGCACGCGATGCCACAGGAACAGGCAGTCCTCGACGATCACGAGCAACTGCAGCGTCTCCCCCAGCGCCTCCTCCACCGCGACCTTCTGCAGCAGTTCGACGTGCTCGCCCACCGCCGCGTCGAGTCCGAGATCGTCGAGCGACGACGAGACGTGCCCGCGCAGACGCGTCACCGTCCGGGCGAGGACCTCCCCGAGGCCGGCGATCGCCTGCCAGTCCCGGTCGGGCAGACCGCCCGTGTGGTCGACGATCGATGCCGCCCTGGTCAGAGCATTGTGGGTCGCGACGATGTCGCCGGCCGGCTCCGCCCCGGCCAGGGCGAGCACGCGGTCGACGGTTCCGGGCGCCGCGTCGTCGCCTTCGAGACGCACGACGGCGGCCTCCACCGACGCGACTGCTCCCCGCAACGCCTCGAGGACCGCGTCGGGGGCGGTGGGGACTGCGGCGGTGGGTTTCGACGTGTCGGCCATTCCCCAATCGTGCTACGTCGGAGGGCCGGATGCATCACGTCCTCCGGGTCGGTTCGGGACGCGTACCCACTTCCCGCTCAGTTCGGGACGCGTACCCAAGCCTGTTCGAGCAGGGCCACTACTTCCGTCTCCCTGCGGGCTCGGTAGGCCGACAGGATCCGGCGCGGGCGCGACTCCCCGTCGAGGCCGAGAGCGGCCGCCAGGGCCGACGCGATCCGCTCTTCGGGGACCGTCTCCGGTTCGGTGTGGCCGATGAGCGAGAGCGCCTTGCGCAGAGGTTCAGCGTTGTCTGCGACGGTGCGCAGTGGCAGGACGTCGAACCGGCCGTCGGTGCGGACCTCGAGCAGCAGCTCGTTGTCCTCCTCCACCCCGATGTCCTCGAGGAACCGGCGGATCGAGGACAGACGCGGCACCGGTCCCGTCCAGCGCAGGGTCTGGCCGCCCAGCCGCGACGGGAGCACCACGTGCCCACCCGGTGCGCACCCGGCGATCGCGGCGACGGCGGACGGAACCGTGAACTCGGCTCCCCGCAGGTGGTCGCGGGTCGCGGGGATCCGCAGTCGCCAGGCCTCGCCCAGCCGGTAGAGGCGGCGCGTGCGCTCGGGCACGGCGATCGGGACGTGCGAGCGGTGACGACGCCGGACACGACCGTCGACGACCTCGAAATCTCCTCCGGCCGTGAACGTCCGGGCGGAATCCTCGGAGATGCCGAACCGGTCGACGAGCGCGGAGACCACCATGTCGCGATCGGCACTTCCGCCGCGGGAATCGACCAGCCGTGCGATGCGGGTGCGGATGGCGGTGACCACGTCGACGTCCCACTCGGCCAGCGCCCAACGTTCACCGTCGGACGTGAAGCGCTCGTCGTCGGCGAGTTCGGAGACGAGGGTGTGGACGTCGGCGTTGACCCCCATGCGCGCGACGAGCGTGTCGGCGGTCAGCGGGTCGCCGAGAACCTCGAGGACCTGAGCGGCGCGACCGGCGAGCCCGTCCGGCGGGGACAGCAGACGGCCTTCGAAGGTCGTCGTGCCGCAGTACCGGGTCCACGCCTCGAACTCGTCGTCGGGAAGCGACCACACGGCCTTCACGGCGGCGGGCTCGACCACACCGTTCGGCGATTCGAACTCCGAGAGCAGCCCGCGGGTCTGCTTCTCGGCGTCGGGCAGATCCGGGACCGCGACCCACCCGTCCGCGACCTCGAAACGGTCGTCGAGGCGGTGCAGCACCCGCCACAGGGGCACGTCGAAACCCGGGACGGTCCGGCCCAGCACCGGGTGGGTGCGCACCATCCGGTCGAAGGCCGCCACCGGCCGCACGTCGACGCGCAGCGCCGCGAGCAGGTCGCCGACCGCCGTGCCGAACGGGAAGGTGGACGGCGCGGCCGGGTCGTCGACGTCGTCGTGGACGCGGCGCCGCAGGGCCGTGCGTTCCGCGTCGGGCAAGCCCTTCAGGTAGTCGATGAGTTCGGCGATCGGGTCGGCCGGCGCCGCCACCGGCAGGTCGCGGGCGGTGAGTGCCCGCAGCCGGGCCGCGGCGTCCTGGATCTCCTCCGGCGCCCCGTCGTCGATCACGGCCTGCAGGAGAGGCGCATCGTCGCGGCCGCACACGCGACTCCACCGCGCCAGCGCCGCCAGGTCGTCGAGGAGCAGGGCCGCGGCAGGCACCCGCGCGGTACGCGGATCGGCTTCGAGGGTGGCCGGTTCGCGGAGCACCGTCGTGACGAGCGCGGCGCAGACGATCTCCTCCACCGCGTCGCGGTCGGCGCCGCGGATCCCGAGCAGATCGGCCGGACTGCGGCTGAACAACTCGGCAGTGGTGGGTGCGTGTGGAAGGCGCGCGACGAGGGTCGCGGCGGCAGGACCGAGATCGAGTGCGGCCACGGGCACTTCGTCCTCACGCAGCAGACCGTCCGCGAAGCGCAGCTCCGGGTGGTCGGTGACGTAGATGTGGGCGAGTTCGGCGCACAGCTCGGGGATCTCGGTGTGCTCGCAGGTCTCGGCGGGCGACTCGTTCTCCCACCAGCGGGACGACGACACGAGCGTCCCGAGAGCGGCGGTGCGGGCCGATCCGTAGCGGTCGATCCACGGCATCAGATCCACCCAGCGACGACTGTCGAGTTCGTCCGACGACAAGGCACGAGACCACAGCGACACTGACCGTTGCTCCTCTTCCACGCCCGGCGGAGGCCGCGGGCCCCCTCTCCGGCGTCGACGCCGCGCTCGTGCAGCGCGTCCACGCGAGGCGCCCTCGACCCGGACGCCGGTTCTCACCCTACAGTCCGAACACCCTGTTTCCCGTCAGGTGAGGGCGATGTCGGAGTCGGAGTCGTCACGCGCCTCCGGGCGCAGCCGCAGCAGGACGAGTCCCGTCACCGACGCGACGATGAGCGAGGCCACCAGCCCGTTCACGTGCAGCGCCCACACGGCGATCACCGCTCCGGCCAATCCCCCCAGCAGAGCGATCCAGAGCAGTACTTTTCCCAGGACCGAAGCCATTTCCCCGCACCTTCCGGCAAGTCACGATCAGAACGGTGAGGATAGTGTCATCTGTCACAGTCCTCGCGAAAGTCCATCGGTGTGTCGACGGATCGTGCCCGCACGGTGACCGGGGCATACTGGTGCGGTTCGAGACGGTGGGGTCGGCAGGAACACGACGGGGAGGCGGAAACTGTGGCGGGACCGACGAGTGACCGAGCGCGCACGGACGTGATCCTGCGGGACGTGACGCTGCGCGACGGACTGCAACTGACCGGCAAGCTGCTCCCGACCGAACGCAAGGTGGAGATCGTCCGGGCGCTGCTCGCCGCGGGCGTGCCCGAACTCGAGATCGGGTCCCTGGCCCGCGCCGACCTCGTGCCGCCGATGGCGAACACCCTCGACCTCGTGGCGGCGCTGACCGAGGAGGAACTCGACCGCTGCTGGATCTGGGTCGCCACACCGCGCCACGTCGAGAAGGCGATCGCGGCCGGTGCCCGCCGGTTCCAGTACTGCTTCTCGGTCTCCGACGCCCACAACCGCGCCAACATCGGCCGCGACACCGAGGACAGCATCGCCGCGATGCCGGCGGCGATCGAACGCGCCCACGCCGTCGGCGGCAGCATCCAGTTGTGCCTGGCCACTTCGTTCACGTGCCCGTTCGACGGGCCGGTCGACCCCGACCGCGTCGTGGAGATCGCGTGCGACCCGCGCACCGACGGAGCCGCCGACATCGTCGTCGCCGACACCCTGGGCCAGGCCGTGCCCGGCCAGGTGTCGTCGCTGGTCGCGCGGCTGGCCGCCGAATCCCCCGACCGACGGATCGTCTACCACGGTCACGACACGTGGGGCCTCGGTGTCGCCAACAGCCTCGCCGCGATCGACGCCGGAGCGACCGTCGTCGACGGCGCGCTCGCCGGCCTGGGCGGCTGCCCGTTCGCACCGGGTGCGAGTGGCAACACCGCGAGCGAGGACCTGCTCTTCGCGACCCGTCCGTCGTGGCTGGACCCGGAGGTCTTCGGCTCTCTGGTCCGCCTCGGTGAGGACATCGTCGCCGAACTGGACGAACCGAACCGGTCGCGTGCCCGGCAGGGCGCCCGCTCCGAGGCCGAGGCCTTCGACTGGGTGCTCCGGTGACCCGCATCCTGATCGCCCCCGACAGCTTCAAGGGCACCTACACCGCCGTCGAGGTCGCCGACGCGATCGCCTCCGGTGTGGAGAGCGCCGGGCACACCGCGATCCGGATGCCCGTCGCGGACGGCGGGGAGGGCACACTCGACGCACTCGCCGGGCCGCTCGGTCTCGCCCGGATCGAGGTCGAGGCCGTGAATCCGTGGCGAGCACCGTGCCGCGGGCTGCTGGGGATGTCGCCGGACGGCACGGCGGTCGTCGAACTCGCGACCGCGAGCGGCATCACCACCCCGCACGACGGTCCGCGCGACGCGGTCACCGCCGACACCTACGGCACCGGGATGGTCATGGCCGAAGCGGTCCGGCGCGGAGCACGGCACATCGTCGTCGCGGCCGGTGGATCGGCGACGACCGACGGTGGAGCGGGGGCGATCGCCGCGATCGACGAGCGGGGTGGGCTCGGCGATACCCGCGTGACCGTGCTGTCCGACGTGACGACCCGTTATACCGATGCGGCACGGATCTTCGGGCCGCAGAAGGGCGCCGACGCGGCGGCCGTCGCGCTGCTCACGCGCCGCCTCGAGGAGACCGCGCTGACACTCCCTCGCGACCCGCGGGAGGTCGACGGCTCGGGTGCGGCCGGTGGTTTCTCCGGTGGGATGTGGTCGCGGTTCGGTGCCGAACTGCGGTCGGGAGCCGACTTCGTGCTCGACGCAGTGGGCTTCGACGACGCCGTGCGCACCGCCGATCTCGTGGTGGTCGGCGAGGGACGGCTCGACGGCCAGTCGCGGGCAGGCAAGATCGTCTCAGTGGTCCTCGCGCGCTGCGGCGACGTTCCGGTGGTCGCGGTGGTCGGTTCGGTCGGCGACGATCTCGGCGACTACCGCGAGCGGTTCGCCGAGGTCGTCGTCGCGTCCGATGCGGAGGCGCTGACGCGCGCCGGCCGGGCACTGCGAGTCTGAGCGGCGCGCCCGATCACCGGCCGGTCACGGAGCGATGGGAGGTGCGCTGCCGCAGCGTATCTCGGTGGGAGTCTCGGGCGTCTGCACCGGGTCGACGGGATCGGACGCGTGGGCCGGCCACGATGCCGGTCGCGCCTCGGAGCACGGATCGGCGACGGGTGCGCGGTCGGGAGACGGCACCGGCGACGGCGGCGGTGCCACGGCGGTCTGCAACCCCGGCGCGGAGCGTTCCGCCTGCACGCCACTGCTCACCGCGACGGCCAGCCCCCCACCCAGCAGGGCGACGAGCGCGACGAGCGTGGCCAGCAGGACGGTGCCGCGACGGCGGTTCGTGGGCGCGGCGACCACCGTCGGGGTACGGCGGGCGGCTGCGACGAGCGCGGCACCGGTCGCGCGGTGCCAAGGCACCCCGTGCGGAGTCACGAAGGGAACACCGAGGACGGTGGCGAGTTCTCGTGCCGGACGGGCATCGCCGGGACGCAGATCGAGGAACACCACAGCGTCGGGCGAGGTTCCGGCGCGGGCGACCGCTTCGTCCATCGCCTCGGGCAGAGACTGTGTGTAGGGCCCGAACTCGTCGCCGTCGGGGCTGACCGTCGACAGCACCGTGCGTGAAGGGACGTCGACCATCGATGCCGATTCGACGCCGTAGGTGCGGGTGTGCAAGGCCAGGACCGGCAGTTCCGCGAGTTCGGGTGCTCCGGCGAGGAAGGCCAGTCGCGCTTCGTCGAGCAGGACCGAGTCGACGTCGATACCGAGCACGGCTCGCACCGCCTCGGTGACCGGTTCGGCGTCCTCGTCGTTCTCGGGACCGGTCACCACCGCGGCCGCGGACAGGGTCAGCGACGCCGCGGCGGCACGTTCCGCCATGGCGGAGGCGGCAGCGGCGGCGGCCTCGGCCGGTGTGTCCCCGGGTGCGCCGAAGCCTCGCTGGGAGTCGAACGGACCGAGACTCGGAACGTCGGCATCGACGAGGACCGCGCACACTTCACCGTCGTCGACGGAGATGCCGAGCATCGGGCGCATCTGTTCGTCCCTCCACGGCTGCCAGCACGAATCACGACGGCCCGAGCGGCCGTCGCTCGGACGAGCCTAACCGACATCCGGGCCTACTCCCGGTAACAACCGACGGTGAGTCCGACGGTCGCGGCGACGTAACTGCCGAAGGTGATGTACGAGCCGTCGGCCGCGAACATCCGGACGGCGAAACCGGTGTCCGGAGGCAGCACATGGCGACCGTGGAAGCCCGCCCGCGCGGCGGTGTCCTCGAAGACCCTGGCCGCGCGGTCGAGTTCGTCGACCGGCACCGGTCGGCCGGAGCCGTGGATCGGAAGGTGCACCGTGAGCCCCGAGGTGCCGTCGGGCAGCGTGCATCCCGCCGTGGTGCTCGCGTACTTCGGTTCGAAGCGCACGCCGGGGAACTCGGCGGACAGTGCGGTGAGGACGTCGCGCTGCACGGCGGCGTAGAACTCGACCGCGCCCGCGCTGGTCGTGGCGACCGGTTCGGGCATCGCGACCGGGGTCACCGTGGTGGTGCATGCGGCGAGCAGTACTGCCGGCAGGACGACGCTCGCCCCGAGCCGGGAACTCCACGCAGCGGTCACGGCGTACTCCGTTCTGCGGTGCCTGCGACGACACCGGCGATGTGGTGGGAACTCGACGTTCCGGGGGTGAGATACGAGCTGTGGCCGGTGATGCCCGCGAGCGGGGCTCCGGCGGCGGTGCTGCCGGGACCGGCGGGAAGATGCGTCAGGCCGTCGAGGAAGCTCGGGTCGCCGCCGAAGGTTCCGACGTCGGCGACGATGTCGCATTCGGCTTCGACGAGATAGGCGGAGCCGGGTGGGATCCGCAGGTCGGTCACGTCGCCGGTCCCGATCCCCGGAGCCCCGACGAACACCGCGGCATCGACCGCACCGGTCTCCCTCAGCGCCAGACCGGAGACGACGGCTCCGTAGGAATGCCCGACCGTGGTGATATGCGGGTCGTCGGGGCGCGAGGCCGCGATACCGTCGAGGAAGTCGACCAGGCGAGGCGCGGCGATCCGGGCGGCGAGGTCGGAGACCGGACTGCGCTCGGTGAACGCGAGACCCCATCCCCAGTGGGGCGCCTGGTAGTTCAGCCAGGTGACCGCCGCGACGGAGGGATCGCCGTCGGTGTGGTCGGTGAGGTGGAGGCGAGCGGAGTCGCCGGTGAGGTGGAGCCGAGCAGAGTCGCGCAGCGCCGCGACCTGCGTGTCGTAACCCTGCAGATTGCCCTGCACGGTCGAGCCGGCGCCGGGGACGAAGACGGCCAGGTGGTCGGCGGTGTCGACGTCCCCGACGGCCACGGCTGCCATCGCTTCGCGCCCGGACAGGTCGAGGGCGAGCAATTGCCGGTCGCCGTGGGCGAGGGTCGCGTCGATCGCGTCGAGGGCCTCGATCTTCCGTACTGTCTGTTCGAGGCCCGCATCGGCGTCGGTGAACAGTCCGGTGACGCCGAGACGGTCGATCACGGTGCCACCGAGGAACATCGCGTCGAGTTCGGCCTGCAACTGCGTCGCCACGGATTCGAGGCGGCGGCGTTCGTCGTCGAGCAGGGCACGATTGGCGAGATCGCGAGCCGCGGCGGGCAGTCCGTCGAGAGCGCCGATCCGTTGGGGATGTTCGGCGACGAGCGCGGTGCGTGCCGTGTCGTCGAGACCGTTCCACCACTGCGCGACCTGCACGGGTTCGGCGGCCGGATCCGGCAGGGCCGGCAGCGTCGTCGATCCGGACCGCGGAATCGCGGTGTGGAGGCGATCCTGTTCGCCGAGAATTGTTGCCGACAGTTCGGATTCGGCACTCAGGCGAGCGGCGGCCTCACGGTCGAGCCCCTCGGCGCGGACGAGCAGCGATCGCAGCGACGCGGCGAGCAGTTCGTCGGCGTCGAGCGGGAAACCCCGTGCAGCGGCCCTGACCTGCAGCTCGCCCAGTTCGGCGTGCAGTGTCCGCAGTCGCGGCACGACGAACCGCGCACACGCGGACACCTGCCGATACGCCTCGGCCTGCGCCGCGAGATCCCGCCCGTACGAGGAGAATACGAACCTCGCTTCCTCGTGAGCCGCACCGCTCCAGGCCTCGCCGAAGGATGCCGACCGCACCACGTCGCCGGCCACGGCGTCCACCGCGTCGGCACACGCAGCGAGTTCGGTCGCCATGCGCTCGAGCGCATCCGGATCCCACCCCGCCAGATCGTCCACCCGCACACCACCACCCCCTGCCGCGGAAGCATAGGGGGCACCGACGACGACCGGCCCGCGGATCGCTCCGCGGGCCGGTTGCTGTGGACAACTCCACTGCCTGTGGACAACTCGTATCCACAGGCACTTTCTGCCTACATGTCGCTGATCGCTTCGAGCGGCGGCGTCTTCGCCGCACGCTGGCCGGGCCACAGCGCCGCGAGGACACCGATGATTCCGGACGCGACGAGCATGCCGACGACCTGCGACCACGGCACCGAGATGATGTCGAGTCCCTGATCGGCGAGGGTGCGCACGAATGCCCAGCCGAACGCGAGACCGAGCACGACACCCACGACCGCACCGAAGACCGCGATGAGCAGCGACTCCAGGTAGATCGTGCGACGCACCTGGGCGCGTTGCATACCGACGGCGCGGAGCATGCCGATCTCCCGTCGCCGTTCCACCACCGACAGCGCCAGGGTGTTGACGATGCCCAGGATGGCGATGACCACGGCGAGGGCGAGCAGGCCGTAGAGGATCGCGAGGAGCATGTCGATCTGCTGCGCCTGCTGCCCCTTGAACTGCTCTCGGTCGAGGACCTGCACGATCACGTAGTCCTTGACGGCCTCCTCGATCGACGCGCGCACGGTCTCCGGATCGGCACCGTCGACGGTGTTCATGAGGACGACGAGCGCCGACCGGTTGTTCGGCGGCGTGAACTGCTCGAACAGCTCCTGCGAGACGACCCACGGACCGATCAGCTGGTTGTCGGTGAAGATGCCGGCGACCGTGGTGTCGACGGTGTCGCCGTCGCGGCTGGTGAGCGGAACGGTGGAGCCCACCTCCCAGCCTCGGTCGTCCGCCGAGGTCTGCGAGACGAGGATCTCGTTCCCGGTCACCTCGAAGGCACCCGCGACCATGTCCAGATCGAGGACGTCCTGGAGGGGTCCGCCTGCTCCGGTGCCGAACTCGAAGTCCTCGTCGATCTTGGCCTGCACGCCGTAGGCGGGCACGACCTCCTCGATGCCGTCCACCCCGCGGACCGCTTCGGCGGCGGGGGCCGGGACACCGAACATCTGCGGCCCGGTGAGCATGAAGTCCGCCTCGACACCGTTGTCGACGAGCGCGTCGACACTGGCCTTCGCCGACGACCCGAACACCCCGATGACGGAGACGAGCATCAGACCCAGAGTGAGGGCGAAGGCGGTCGCGGCGGTGCGACGCGGATTGCGGGTCGCGTTGGTGCGCGCGAGCCGGCCGATCGCTCCGAAGGGCCGGGCGAAGACGGCACCGAGTGCGTTCACGACGGGCCGGGACAACGCCGGCGCCGCGAACAGCACCGACAGGATCAGCAGGAAGGCGCCGATACCGACGGTCGCGGCCGCGCCGCCACCGACCTGCTGTGCGCCCACCACGACGAGCGCCGCACCGACGATCGCGCAGAGCACACCGATGATCGTGCGGAGGCGCAGCGACTCGACGGTCGCCGTGGATTCCTCGCGCATCGCGGCGACGGGCGGAACGTGGGTCGCGCGTCGCGCCGGGGCGTAGGCGCTGACCATCGTCACGACCACGCCGACGAGCAGCGCGACGATCACGGTGCGCGGGGACAACTGCAGCGGGCCCGACGGCAGTCCGAGATCCGCGGCGTTCAGTGCCGCGCGCAGACCGTAGGCGAGCGCGACGCCCGCGGCGATACCGATGATGCTGCCGATCAGGCCGACGACGAAGGCTTCGAGGGTGACCGACCGGCCGACCTGCTTGCGGCTCGCACCGATCGCGCGGAGCAGGGCGAGTTCGCGCAGTCGCTGGGCGACGATCATCGAGAAGGTGTTGTAGATGATGAACGTGCCGACGAGCAGTGCGATCGCGCCGAATGCGAGCAAGAAGTAGTTGAGGAAGTTCAGGGCTTCGGCGACCTGCGACTTGGTCTCCTCGGTGACCTCGGCTCCCGTCTGCACCTTCAGGTCGGGCAGCGCCGCCGCGATCTCGTCGCGCAGCTGCTCGGGCGAGAGCGAACCGTCGCCCGCGACGTCGAGGAAGCCGACGTGCCGGCCGTCGGTGAACAGCTGAGATGCCTGTTCCTCGGTGAACAACGCACCGATGTAGCCGCCGGTGTCGGTCTCGAGTTCGTAGATGCCGCTGACGGTCACCGGCACCATGCCCTGCGAGATGGTGAGCACGGTCGTGCTGTCGCCGATCGAGAGATCACCGCGTTCGGCCGCGCTCTCGTTGAGCGCGATCTGACCGCTCTCCGCCGGCGGTCCACCGGCCACGAAGGTCTCCGGTTCGCCGACGAGACGGTCGGGCGGGATGTAGGCGTAGCCCTCGGCGGGTGCGCCTCCGGTCTGGATCGCGGCGCCCTCGGAGTCGAGGACGATGATGCCGCCACCGATCGACGGGGACGTGCGCTCGACGCCGGGGAGGGCGGCGACCTGGTCCACTGCCTCGATCGGGACACCGCTGGTGCCGTACTGCTCGGTGCTGACGCGGACGTCGACACCCTGGGCGACGTCGCCGAAGATGCCGTCGAAGGTGCGCTGCAGGGTGTCGGTGAAGACGAACGAACCGGTGATGAAGGCCGTGCCGAGCACCACGGAGAGCACGGTCAGGGCGAGCCGCACCTTGTGTGCGGCGAGGTTGCGCAGGGCAACCCTGCGGATGGGATTCCCACTCATCGCGGTGTCTCCTATTCCGCCACGGGAGCCGCGGAGGCGGGATCGAACTGCTTCATCCGGTCGAGCACTCGTTCGGCCGTCGGTCCGCGCATCTCGTCGACGATGCGTCCGTCGGCGAGGAACACCACGCGGTCGGCGTAACCGGCGGCGCGCGGGTCGTGGGTGACGATCACGACGGTCTGGTCGAACTCGTCGACGGCCGCCCGCAGGATGGACAGCACCTCACCGGACGAGCGGGAGTCGAGGTTGCCGGTCGGCTCGTCGCCGAAGATGATCTCGGGCCGGCCCGCGAGGGCACGCGCGCACGCGACGCGCTGCTGCTGGCCACCGGACAGTTCGCCGGGGCGGTGCCCGAGACGGTCGGTGAGTCCGAGACGGGTGACGACGGTGTCGAGCCATTCCTGATCGACCTTGCGGCCCGCGATGTCCACCGGGAGGGTGATGTTCTCGAGCGCGGTGAGGGTGGGGACGAGGTTGAACGCCTGGAAGACGAAGCCGATGCGGTCGCGCCGCAGCTGGGTCATCCCCTTGTCGGACAGGGTCGTCAGATCGGTGTCGCCGATGAAGACCGCTCCGGAGGTCGCGCTGTCGAGACCTGCGAGGCAGTGCATGAGAGTCGACTTGCCCGATCCGGAGGGACCCATGATCGCGGTGAACTCACCGGCGGCGAAATCCGCGGTCACACCGTCGAGGGCGTGTACCGCGGTTTCTCCGGTGCCGTAGATCTTCTTCAGGTCCTGGGCGCGGGCTGCTGGGGCCGAGTGCAGTGGCATGCACCCATCTTCCCGGTGCCGGGAGCACCGCACCATCGGGGAGGACCCCGATCTTCGATTCGGGGATACGGGCGTATGCCGCGGTGGTGGCTCAGGCCCAGCGTGCCTGACCTCCGTCCAGCGGGATCGTCGCTCCGGTGAGATAGCGTGCGTCGTCGCTCACAATCCACGCCACGGCGCGCCCGATGTCCTCCTCGGGGTCGCCGATACGGCGGAGCGGGATGGACTTCACGAACTCGGCGGCCTCCTCCGGGTTCGTTTCCGTCCACCATTTCAGGCCGGGCGACAGGGCGTGCGGGGCGATGGCGTTGACGCGGATGCCGTCGGTCCCCCATTCCGTTGCCGCGGTGCGGGTGAGCGAGCGCAGCGCCTCCTTGGTCGAGGCGTAGCCGCCGTAGCCGCTCATGTCCCAGCGCACCGCCGCGGAGGTGACCATGTTGACGATCGACCCGCCGCCGCGTTCCTTCATGATCGGGTGGACGAGCTGCATGGCGTGCAACGCCGCGAGCGGACCCGAGCGGTACGCCTTCTCCAGCACGGCCGGCTTCAGGTCGAGCAGCGGCCCGAGCGGATTGAAGCTCGCATTGTTGACGAGGATGTCGACACCGCCGAAGACCCCGACCGTCCGGTCCACCGCAGCTGCGATCGCCTCCGGATCGGCGATGTCGCACACGACCGGCTCGGCGGTGCCACCGAAGGCGCGGATCTGCTCGGCGGTGTCGATCAGCTTCGACTCGGTCCGGCCGGCGACCGCGATGGCCACGCCTTCGCGAGCCAGCGCGAACGCGACCCCCTGACCGATCCCCTGACCTGCGCCGGTGATCAGCGCGACCCTGCCGTCGAGTTTCCCGCCTTCGAGTGTGCCCATGCGAGGAGTCGAGCAGATTCCGGGCACGTCCGGGTATTGCGGTCCCGGTCGGCGGGACGCTGCCCTAACCTGTGGCACATGCGGATAGGTGCGCACGTCCGGCAGGACGACGATCCCATCGGTCAGGGCGAGCATCTCGGTGCCGATCTGGTGCAGGTGTTCCTGTCGGACCCGCAGAAGTGGACGAAGCCCGGTGAGCATCCGCGCACCGAGGAGATCCTCTCGTCGGACGTCGACGTGGTGGTGCACTCGCCGTACGTCATCAACGTGGCGAGCCTGAACAACAGGGTGCGGATGCCGTCGCGCAAGGCCGTCGCCGACCACGCCGAGGCGGCCGCGCGGATCGGCGCGCTCGGGCTGGTCGTCCACGGCGGGCACGTGCGCGCAGGTGAGGACGTCGCCGCCGGGGTCGAGAATTGGCGCAAGCTGTTCGAACGGCAGGAGGACAAGGGCGGGTTCGGGGTGCCGATCCTCGTCGAGAACACCGCGGGCGGCGACTTCGCGATGGCCCGCTACATCGACGCGATCGGGCGGCTGTGGGACGCCATCGGCGACTACGGTCCCGGCTTCTGCCTCGACACCTGCCACGCCTGCGCGGCCGGGGAGGATCTCGTCGGTGTCGTCGAACGGGTGCGGGCGGTCACCGGCCGGATCGACCTGGTGCACCTGAACAATTCGCGTGACGAGTTCGATTCGGCCCGCGACCGGCACGCCAATCTCGCCGACGGGCAGATCGATCCGCAGTTGCTCGCGGAGATCGCGGTGCAGGCCGACGCACCGATCGTGCTCGAGACCCCGGCGGAGGGACTCGCCGAGGACATCGCCTTCCTGCGGGAGCACTCGACCTGACGACGCACTCCGCTCTACGTGTGCGTCGTGCGCGGACCGATGCACCGTGTCGACGGCGCGCCTCTGTCTCCGACCGAAGCGCACGCCCCCGAAGCTGCGGTCACATGCCGGGCAGGTCGCCGGTCAGATAGTGCTGCACGGTGGGGGCGACGATCTCGACGAGCTGCTCCGACGGCATCGACGCGAGCGGTTCGAGTCCGATGATGTAGCGCACCAGCATGATCCCGGTCATCTGGGTGGCCACCAGCTCGGCCCGCAGTCTGCCGGTGCCGACCGGACGATCGATGCGCTCGAACAACGGCGCGAGCGCGACCTCCAGCAGGAACGAGCGGATCAGACCACTGTCACCGCCTGCGATCTGCGCACGGAACATCGCCACGGCCGCGTCGCGGTGCGGCGAATCCCACACACCGAGAAGGGCGGTCACGAGAGCTCGACCGAGATCCTCGGGTGCGGCCGCGTAGACGGGGGCGAGGACGTCGCGCGGATCGACCGGCAGCGCGATGGACGCGGTGAACAGCTGCAGCTTGGTGCCGAAGTAGTGGTGCACGAGCGCCGGGTCCACTCCAGCACCGGCTGCGACCGCACGCACCGTCGTCTTGTCGAAGCCGTTGGCGGCGAACAGTTCCCGGGCGCTCGCGAGGATGTCGTCGCGCGCGCCCGAATTGCCGGGGCGACGGCCGGGGCGCCGCGCCCCGGCCTCGCTCGTCACGGGGTGCGACGGCGCAGTGTCGCCGCACCGAGCGTGAGGGCCGCGGCGGCGAATGCCGCGACGACGATCAGATCCCGCACCATGACGCCGGTGACCCCCGGGTTCACGGTGATCTCCTGCAGCGCCTCCACCGCGTAGCTCAACGGCAGTGCGTTGCTGATCCAGCGCAGCCAGTCGGGCAGATCGTCCCGGGCGACGAGCAACCCGCACAGCAGGAACTGCGGGATGACGATCACCGGCATGAACTGCACGGCCTGGAACTCGGTGCGGGCGAAGGCGCTGCACAGCAGACCCAGGGAGACCCCGAGGACGGCGACGAGAACCGCGACGACCAGCACCCACAGCACCGATCCGGCGCTGGTGACGTCGAGCAGCCAGAAGGCCACCACGCAGGCGAGACCGGCCTGGACGGCCGCCGCGAGCGAGAAGGCGCTGCCGTAACCGGCGAGCAGGTCGAGTTTCGTCAGCGGTGTCGTGAGGAGTCGTTCGAGGGTGCCCGAACTGCGCTCGCGTTGCATCGCGATGGAGGTGACCAGGAACATCACGACGAACGGGAGGATCCCGAGCATCGTGACGGCGATCCGATCGAACAGCGAGACTCCGCCCGGACCGGTGGGGGCGTTCTGATACATGAAGTACAGCAGCGTCATCAGCAGGCTCGGGACGAGCACGATCATCGCGACGGTGCGATGGTCGGCCCGCAGCTGACGCAGGATGCGGGTGGTCGTGGTGGCATGGATGACGGCGCTCACGGTCGTGCTCCCGTCCGGTTCCGGATGAGTCGGAGAAAAGCGTTCTCGAGGCCCGTCTCCCCAGTCTGTTCGCGCAGTTCGACCGGGGTCAGCTGGGCCACCAGCCGGCCTTCGCGCAGGAGGACGAGCTCGTCGCAGTGGTCGGCCTCGTCCATGACGTGGCTGGACACGAGCAGGGTGGTGCCGCGGTCGGCGAGCGCACGGAAGTGCTCCCACAGCTCGGCGCGCAGCAGCGGATCGAGTCCGACGGTGGGTTCGTCGAGCACGAGGAGTTCGGGATCGCCCACCAGCGCGCACGCGAGCGACACCCGTCCGAGCTGGCCGCCGGAAAGGGCCGACGTCCGGTTGTCGGCGTGGTCGGTGAGCCCGACCGCCGCGAGGGTGGCGGAGACCGCGGGGCCCTTCCGCCCGTAGAGGGAGGCGAAATAGGAGACGTTCTCGGTGACGGTCAGGTCGGGGTAGACGCTCGGCGACTGGGTGACGTACCCGATGCGGCGGCGCAGTTCGGCGCTGCCCGCGGGCAGGCCCAGCACCGTGACCGTGCCGGATTCGACGATCTGGGTGCCGACGATCGCGCGCATCAGTGTGGTCTTCCCGCAGCCCGAGGGGCCGAGCAGTCCGGTGATCGAACCGCGTGGGACGCGCACGCTCACGCCCTCGAGAGCTCGGTGGGTGCCACGCCGGACGTGCAGGTCGCGGATGTCGACGGCGTCGGAGATGTGGTCGATGGTCATGGTCCACTCAATTCATCGAGTGTTGAAATCATCCTCGGATGAATTGTGCGCCTCACGTCTCGATCCGGTCAACCCCCGCGAGCGTCGCCAGGGGCCGCCGGCAGCTCCGACGTACCATGAGCCCCATGAAGCACACGCGTCTCGCACTGGCCATCACCGCAACAGCACTGGTCCTGGCGGGATGCTCCGCCGGCGGCGAGCCCGCGCCCTCCCCCGCCGTCTCGGTCGACACGCCGACGTCCTCGGCTCCCGAGACCACCACCTCCGACGAGGTCCCGCGCGACGCGCGCGAGAAGGTCTCCCCGGCGGGAGAGGGTGCGAAGCTCACCGTCGTCGACATCCGTACCGGACGTCACGAGGGCTTCGATCGCGTGGTCTACGAACTCGGCGGCGAGGGCACACCGGGATGGCGGGTCGGCTATGTCGACGAGCCGCTCCAGCAGGGCAGCGGCAACGAGGTCCCCGTTGCGGGCGACGCCGTGCTGCAGGTGCTCATCGACGGTTCGGCCTATCCGTTCGACAGCGGCGTCGAGCAGTACGCCGGCCCGGATCCCGTGCTCGCCGATGCCGGCGGATCCGTGGTGGAGGTCAGCGGGTCCGGTGTCTTCGAAGGTGTCACCCAGTCGTTCATCGGCGTCGCCGCACACGGCACCCCGTTCTCGGTGTACTCCCTCACCGGGCCGACCCGCGTGGTGATCGACGTGGCTCGCTGACGCCTCGTCCTGTCGTGGTGCGAGCCTAGGCTTGACCTCGAGCGCACTCGAGGTCCTAGCCTCGGCTGCGACCCGAGGAGGCCGACACCATGAGCATGGAAGTCACCGCGTGGAACGCGATGTACAACGCGATGCACGCCGAGAGCGACCGCAGGCCGTTCTCCCGAGCGAGCCTGCGGCGGATCGCCGAGTTCGCCCGGCCGCACCGCCGCAACATCACCTTCTATCTCGTCCTGAGCGTGACCATCGCGGCTCTCGGCGTCGCGACACCGGTACTCGCCGGGCGGGTGATCGACGCGATCGTCGACGGCGCCGCGGTCTCGGTCGTGGTGCTGCTCGCGGTGATCATCGCCGCGATCGCACTGGTCGAGGCCGGCCTCGGGATCGCGAACCGCTGGTTGTCGGCGAGCATCGGCGAGGATCTCATCCTCGATCTGCGCACCACGGTGTTCGACCACGTGCAGCGCATGCCGGTCGCCTTCTTCACGAGAACCCGTACCGGTGCGCTCGTCTCACGCCTGAACAACGACGTCATCGGTGCGCAACGCGCCTTCAGCGACACCCTCTCCGGCGTGGTCGGCAACATCGTCACCCTCGCGATCACCCTGGTGGTGATGATCGGGATCTCCTGGCAGATCACACTTCTCGCACTGCTGCTGCTCCCGATCTTCGTAATCCCCGCCCGGCACATGGGTGCCCGGCTCGCGCAGCTCAGCAGGGAGGCCGCCAACCACAACTCGGTGATGAACACGCAGATGACCGAACGATTCTCGGCTCCGGGCGCCACCCTGGTCAAGCTGTTCGGCCGTCCGGCGCAGGAGTCGAGGGAGTTCGCCGTCCGAGCGACGCGGGTCCGCGACATCGGGGTGCGCACCGCGATGCTGCAGAGCGTGTTCGTCACGGCCCTGACACTGGTGTCCGCGCTCGCGCTCGCGCTCGTCTACGGCCTCGGCGGTTTCTATGCCCTGCGCGACCAGCTCGATCCCGGTTCGGTGGTCGCGATGGCGATGCTCCTCACGCGCCTGTACTCGCCGCTGACGGCGCTGGCCAGTGCCCGCATGGACGTCATGAGTGCGATGGTGAGCTTCGAGCGGGTCTTCGAGATCCTCGACCTGAAGCCGCTGATCGAACAATCGCCCGACGCCCGGCCGGTGCCCGGCGGTCCGGTCGCGGTGGAACTCCGGGATGTCGCCTTCGCGTATCCGTCCGCCGACAAGGTCTCGCTCGCCTCCCTCGAGGAGGTCGCGGTGCTCGATTCGCGGGGCGGCGAAGAGGTGCTGCACGACGTGTCGTTCCGCGTGGAACCGGGCCGGATGGTCGCACTGGTCGGATCGTCCGGTGCGGGCAAATCGACCATCGCCCAACTGATCCCGCGACTGTACGATGTCGATTCCGGTGCCGTGCTACTCGGCGGAGCGGACGTCCGCGAACTCACCGCCGATTCGATCCGCGCGACGGTCGGGCTGGTCACCCAGGACGGTCACCTGTTCCACGACACGGTCCGCAACAACCTGCTGCTCGCCCGCCCCGAAGCCGGCGAGGACGAACTGTGGGACGCCCTGCGTCGCGCTCGCCTGGAGCCCCTGATCGCGTCGTTGCCGAACGGACTCGACACGGTCGTCGGCGAACGCGGCTACCGCCTGTCGGGTGGTGAACGTCAGCGGCTGACGATTGCGCGGCTGCTGCTCGCCCATCCGCGGGTGGTGATCCTGGACGAGGCCACCGCCCATCTCGATTCGACCTCGGAGGCCGCCGTGCAGGAGGCATTGACCGAGGCGCTCGAGGGTCGCACGTCGGTGGTCATCGCACACCGCCTGTCGACCATCCGCGCCGCCGACGAGATCCTGGTCGTCGAGGCCGGACGCATCGTCGAACGCGGCAACCACGACGACCTTCTGGCGGCGGGCGGCCGCTACGCGGAGCTGTACCGCACGCAGTTCGCCGATTCGGGACCGAAGGTGTCGGCGGGAGCACCCATACTCGACGCATGAGCGCCCGAGAACACGACCTGTTGCCGAAGTGACGCTGTTCTCCGAACCGGTTCGACGCCCTGCGCAACGCGTTGCGGGCCTGACCGAGGATCAGGCCCGCAACGGACGAACTGACGGACGTCAGTCGCGGTAGCCGCCGCGACCACCACGGTCGTTGCGGTCGCTGCGGTGCGTGAAGTCGCCGGAGCGGCCGCCACGGCTGTCGCCGTACTCGCGCTTGCCGCCACGATCGCGCTTGCCGTGATCGCGACGGTCTCCCCCGCGCCGATCGTCGCCGCGACGGTCGTCGCGTCCGCGATACGAGCTGGGACGTCCGGACGGTGCGCCGGAGTCGGGCTGCAGCTGGATGAGCACGCCCGAGATGCGGGTGGAGCGCAGCGCGTCGAGGGTCTGCGGCGACAGATCCTTCGGCAGCTCGACGAGGCTGTGATCGGCACGGATGCTGATGTGCCCGAAATCGCCGCGGCGCAGTCCCCCCTCGTTGGCGATGGCACCGACGATCGCACCGGGCTGCACGCGGTGACGCTTGCCCACGGCGATGCGGTAGGTGGTCATCTCCTGGCCGTCGCGACCGACCTTCGGCCCGTCGTCGAAGCGACGCGGCGGGCGCTCGCGCGGTTCGCGCTCGCGGCGCGGCGGTGCGACCGGCTCGGGTTCGGCCTCCATGAGGAACGACTCGCCGTCGCGAGACAGCACCGCCAGCGCGGCCGCGATGTCGGCGAGCGGCACGTCGTGCTCGCGCTCGTAGTCCTCGATGAACGTGCGGAACAGCTGCAGGTGATCGGAGGCGAGCGCCTCGGTGATCGAGTCGTTGAACTTCGACACGCGCTGGGCGTTGACGTCCTCGACGGTGGGCAGCTGCATCTCTGCGAGGGGCTGGCGGGTGGCCCGCTCGATCGCCTTGAGCAGGTGCCGCTCACGCGGAGCGACGAACAGCAGCGCGTCGCCGGTGCGGCCGGCGCGGCCCGTGCGGCCGATGCGGTGCACGTACGACTCGGTGTCGTGAGGGATGTCGTAGTTGACGACGTGGCTGATGCGCTCGACGTCGAGACCACGCGCGGCGACGTCGGTGGCGACGAGGATGTCGAGCGTGCCGTTCTTGAGCTGGTTGATCGTGCGCTCGCGCTGGGCCTGCACGATGTCGCCGTTGATGGCGGCGGCGGAGAAACCGCGGGCCCGCAGGCGCTCGGCCAGGTCCTCGGTGGCCTGCTTCGTGCGCACGAAGATGATCATGGCCTCGAAGGTCTCGACCTCGAGGATGCGGGTCAGCGCGTCGAGCTTGCGCTGATGGGAGACGAGGACCCAGCGCTGGGAGATGTTCGCCGACGTCGTCGTCTTCGACTTGACGGTGATCTCCTGCGGATCCTTCAGGTACTGCTTCGACAGCCGGCGGATCGCGCCCGGCATGGTCGCGGAGAACAGCGCGACCTGCTTGGTGTCGGGGGTGTCGGCGAGGATGCGCTCGACGTCCTCCTGGAAGCCCATGGTGAGCATCTCGTCGGCCTCGTCGAGGACGAGGAACTCGAGTTCGGAGATGTCGAGGGTGCCCTTGGCGAGGTGATCGATCACACGTCCGGGGGTACCGACGATGACCTGGGCGCCGCGACGGAGGCCGGACAGCTGTACACCGTATGCCTGGCCGCCGTAGATGGGCAGGACGGACAGGCCCGGGATGTGGACGGAATACTTACCGAAAGCCTCCGCGACCTGCAGCGCGAGCTCTCGGGTGGGCGCCAGCACCAGCGCCTGGGGCCGCTTCACGGAGGTGTCGATACGCGAGAGGATCGGCACCGCGAAGGCGGCGGTCTTGCCGGTGCCGGTCTGAGCGAGACCGACGACGTCCCGTCCCTCCAGCAGCGGTGGGATGGTCGCCGCCTGGATCGGCGACGGGGACTCGTAACCCACATCCGAAAGAGCTTGCAGCACACGTGCATCGATGTCGAGATCGGCAAACGTGAGAGCTGCGGTCTCCTGGTCGGGGGCGTCTTGAATATCACTCATTTGACCAGCAGTTTATCGGATGAACCCACCTCTTCGCGCCCGGACCCGGCGGCGACCTGGGCTCGAGCGCGCGAATAATGACTCACCCCACCCCGTCGCCGGCACCCGGGGCGCGTCACACTGGGCAGGTTCATCGTCCCCGACCGAAGGATTCCACAGTGACGGCTTCCCCCTCCGCGCACGAGTCCGCGACACCCCCGTCCGTCGCCGATTCGGGCATTCCGACGCACTGGTACAACATCGTCGGCGACCTCGAGGTGGCCCCGCCGCCGCACCTGCACCCGGGCACCCGCGAACCGATCACCGCCGACGATCTCGCACCGCTGTTCGCCTCGGGACTGATCGCGCAGGAACTGTCGACCGAGACCGACATCGAGATCCCGGAGGCCGTGCGCGAGGTCTACGCCGGTTACCGCTCCACTCCCCTGTTCCGCGCCCGCTCGTTCGAGAAGGCACTCGGCACCCCGGCCCGCATCTACGTCAAGTACGAGGGCGTGAGCCCGGTGGGCAGCCACAAGGTGAACTCGGCGGTCGCCCAGGCCTACTACAACTCGCTCGACGGCGTCACCCGACTGACGACGGAAACCGGTGCCGGACAGTGGGGTTCGGCCCTGTCGTTCGCCTGCGCGAAGTTCGGTATCGATCTCGAGGTGTGGCAGGTCCGCGCCTCCTACGACTCGAAGCCCTACCGCCGCTTCCTCATAGAGACCTACGGCGGCACAGTACATCCCAGCCCGTCCGATCTGACGGAGGCCGGTCGCGCCGTCCTCGCCGAGTACCCGGACACACCCGGTTCGCTCGGCATCGCGGTGTCGGAGGCCGTGGAGGTCGCGGTGAAGGACGCCGCCGCCCGCTACACCCTCGGCAGCGTGCTCAACCATGTGGTGCTGCACCAGACCGTCATCGGCCTCGAGGCCGTGGAGCAGTTGCGGGCGGTGGGCGAGGACCAGGCCGACGTGGTCTTCGGTTGCGCAGGTGGCGGTTCGAACCTCGCCGGCCTGTCGTTCCCGTTCCTGCGCGAGGTCATCCACGAGCGGGCGACGACGCGCGTCGTCGCCGTCGAGCCCGCAGCGTGCCCGTCGATCACCCGCGGCGAGTACCGCTACGACCACGGCGACATCGCAGGTCTGACGCCGCTGCTGAAGATGCACACCCTCGGCCAGGACTTCATCCCGGATCCGATCCACGCCGGCGGGTTGCGATACCACGGCATGGCGCCGTTGCTCAGCCACACCGTCGAGCTCGGCTACGTGCAGGGACAGTCCGTGGCACAGACCGATGCCTTCTCCGCGGCGGTGCTCTTCGCCCGGAACGAGGGCATCGTGCCGGCGCCGGAGTCGTCGCATGCGATCGCAGCGGCCGCGGAGTACGCGCGCGGCCTCGCCGAGCCCGAGGTGATCGTGATCGGCCTGTCCGGCCACGGTCAGCTCGATCTGCCCGCCTACCACTCCTACCTGTCGGGCGAGCTCGACTGAGATCCCCATCGGTCCGTCCGGGCGGCGAATGCTCGCCCCGCCCGGGCGGACCGTCCCATACTGGAGGCGTGCGGTACGCCACGCGCGAGGAGGCGGGCCGGCGACTCGCCCGGTCGGCCGGGCACCTGCGCGACGCCGACCCGGTGGTTCTCGCACTTCCCCGTGGCGGCATCCCCGTCGCCCGCGAACTCGCCGCCGCCCTCGACGCACCCCTGGATGTCCTTGTCGTCCGCAAACTGGGCGTGCCGTGGCATCCGGAACTCGCGATGGGGGCGATCGCCGAAGGCCCGACCACCGAGTCCGGGGAGGCGGCAGGCGAGGGCGTCTTCCGGGTCCTCAACGAGGACGTGATCCGGCGCGGGCGGATAGCCCCCGAATCCGTCGACAACATCGAGAGACGCGAACTCGCCGAACTCGCCCGCCGCGCCGATTTCCTGCGCGCGGGTCGCGCCCGCGTACCACTAGCGGGCCGCACGGCGGTCGTCGTCGACGATGGGGTGGCCACGGGCGCGACGGCGGCGGTGGCCTGTCTCGCCGCGCGCGCATCCGGCGCCGACCGAGTCGTCCTTGCGGTGCCGGTGGCTTCCCCGGAAGCGCTGCGCCGAGTGGGCCGGGTGGCCGATGAGGTGATCTGCCCCTGGACACCGGTGGACACCGACAGCGTCGGCGCTGCTTACAAGGATTTCCACCAGCTCGGCGACGACGAGGCCGTCCGCCTCCTCCGCGATACCGGTACTTCGGGTACCGGAAAAACCGACGAGACTATCCGATAGTGGTAATCCTCGTTACCGGCGGGTAGCATTGTTACGTAGATCACTGCTTATCGGACTGTAAAAAAGGGGCAAATCAGTCCGAGGGGTAATGCATTTCCCAATGACATGTGATGCAATGCACACCGACAGTATCTAACGATGGAGGGGTCACAGTGAGTGAGATTGCCGTGCCACAGTCGTTCTCGATCCCCGAGAACACGTCGATGGCCGACAGCGTCTTCCGCCACGAGAAGGAGTCGCCGGAGTTCGTGCCGTTCGAGCGGCTGGTCGACGGCAAGTGGGTTCCCGTCACCGCGCGTCAGTTCGCATCCGAGGTACGCGCCGTGGCGAAGGGCCTGATGGCGTCGGGCATCGAACTCGGCGATCGCGTCGCGGTGCTGGCGGCGACCCGCTACGAGTGGGTGCTCCTCGACTACGCGATCTGGACCGCGGGCGGTGCCACCGTCGCGATCTACGAAACGTCGTCGGCCGACCAGGCCCAGTGGATCCTCGAGGACTCCGGAACCAAGCTACTCATCGTCGAGAACTCCGGTCACGTCGACACGGTCCGCGAGGTCGCCGAGAACGCCCCGACCGTGCGTGAGGTCCTGCAGATCGAGCCCGCGCCGGGCGGCAAGAGCGCGGTCGACGAACTCATCGCACGCGGCGCGGCGGTCACCGACGAGCAGGTCGAGGAACGGCGCAACTCGGTCACGGCCGAATCCGCGGCGACCCTCATCTACACCTCCGGCACCACGGGCCGGCCGAAGGGCGTGCAGCTCAAGCACCGTCACTTCGCCTCCGAGTCCGCCGCCTGCGGTCTCGCCCTGCCCGATTCGATGCACGAGGGTCAGCGCACCCTGCTGTTCATCCCGATGGCGCACGTCTTCGCCCGCCTGATCTCCTTCGCGGCCTTCGACAGCAAGGTCACCGTGGGCCACACCTCCGACCTGTCGACGCTGCTCGATCAGTTCGCGGTCTTCAAGCCGAACTTCATCCTGTCGGTGCCCCGCGTGTTCGAGAAGGTCTACAACTCGGCCAAGCAGAAGGCCTACGACGGCGGCAAGGGCAAGATCTTCGAGAAGGCCTCCGACGTCGCGATCGAGTACAGCAAGGCACTCGAGAACGGCGGCCCCGGCCTCGCCCTGAAGATCCAGCACTTCGTCTTCGACAAGCTGGTCTACGGCAAGCTCAAGGCCGCGCTCGGCGGCAACGTCACGCGTGCCGTCTCGGGCGGCGCCGCACTCGGCGCACGTCTCGGCCACTTCTTCCGCGGTGTCGGCGTCACCATCTACGAGGGTTACGGGCTGACGGAGACCACCGGCGGCATCATCATGAACACCCCGGCCGCTCAGAAGATCGGCACCGTCGGCAAGCCGTTCAACGGCTGCGCCGCGAAGATCGCCGAGGACGGCGAACTGCTGCTCAAGGGTCCCCAGGTGTTCGACGGTTACTGGCAGAACGACAAGGCCACCGACGAAGCCATTCGCGACGGCTGGTTCCACACCGGCGACATCGGTGCGATCGACGAGGACGGCTTCATCTCGATCACCGGCCGCAAGAAGGAACTCATCGTCACCGCGGGTGGCAAGAACGTCGCGCCGGCCGTCCTCGAGGATTCGCTGCGCGCCCACCCGCTGATCAGCCAGGTCATCGTGGTCGGCGATTCCAAGCCGTTCGTCGGCGCGCTGATCACCCTCGATCCGGAGGCACTGCCGGGCTGGCTCGAGCGCCACAACCTGCCGGCGGGCACGACGGTCGCGGAACTGATCAAGAACCCCGACCTGATCGCCGAGATCGACGAGGCCGTCGCCGAGACCAACAAGAAGGTCTCGAAGGCCGAGTCGATCCGCAAGTACCGCATCCTCGAGACCGACTTCAGCATCGAGAGCGGTGAGCTGACCCCGACGCTCAAGCTCAAGCGGAACATCATCCACGACAAGCACGGCGCCGAGATCGCAGCGATCTACAACTGACGCTTCGAACACACCGGGCCCCTCGCAACCGCGAGGGGCCCGGTCGTCTTCCGGGGACTGCGGTGTCAGACGGCCAGGCCGCCCACGAACCCGGCGACGTCCGAGGTCACCCTGCGATGGACGGGCTCGTGGAGCAGGTCGTGCCCGGCATCGGGATAGTCGAGCAGCTGCGCCCGCGGCACCGCCGCCGCCCAGTCGCGCACCGGATCGATCGGGGCGAGCCGATCGTCGACGCCGTGGACCAGCAGGACCGGCAGATCGCTCGTGCGAAGCGCTTCGGCCGTCGCCGGCAGCGCCGCGGTGCGCGGCGTACCGCACAGGACGACGCCCGCGAAACGGGTGCCGCTGGACGCGCCGGACGCCAGCGCCGTCAGGACGGTTGCCGCACCGAGGGAATGTCCCATGGCCACCAGGGGCAGACCCGACTCGGCGGCGATCCCGGCGAGCACGCCGAAGTCCTCGGCGTGGCGCCCGACGTCGCCGGGTGAGCCGAGTTCTCCTTCCGAGAGTCCGTGGCCGGCGAGGTCGAGTCCCCACAGTGCGATGCCGTGGGCCGCGAGACCGGACGCGAAACGGTGGTAGTGCCCGGTGTGCTGCCCGAAGCCGTGGGCGAACACGACAGCGGCACGCGCATCCTCGACCGGCCAGGACCGCCAGTGGACCCGGCCGACCGATCCGGGGAAGAACGTCAACGGCATGGAACTCATTCTCGCCGGAGGCGAGAGGTCACCAGCAGCCGCCCTCACCGCGGTAGGTGGGCACCTCGGTGCGTCCGTGCTCGTCGACGAGATACACCCGGTCGAACCTCTCGCACAGTTCGCCGGCCTTCGCGTGGCGGAACCACACCCGTCCCCCGATGCGGATCGACGCGGCCGCGCGACCGCGGACCGGGGTCTGCACCTCCCCCGCGCCCTCCGTCCCCAGCAGTTTCAGCCCCGCGGGCCGGACCGGACGCGGGACCCGCGAGGCCCCGGCCGGGCCGGATGCGATGTATCCGCCGCCGAACAACGTCGTGATCGACGGTGCCGGTTTCCGCACGGCGGGTAGCGCGAAGAACATCGACGGTGTCGGAGTGAACGCGCGGTAACCGTCGAACAGGGTGGGAACGTACAGGCCCGATCCCGCCGTGGCCTCGGTGACGACCCGGTCGGCGGTGGTCACCTCGAGCGACCCGGTGCCGCCGCCGTTGACCAGTTCGAGTTCGCCCACGACCGCGCGGACCGCGTCGACCACGGCGCGGCGGCGTGAGGCGAGTTCCCGAGCCGACAGGCCCTTGACGAGCCGAACCGGTAGCGACGAGTCGGGCAGACCCGCGATCTGGGCCTCGTAGAACATCACGCCGACGACGTCGAACCCGGCGTCCTCGGCGCGACGGGCCAGCTCGGCCGCGCTCGCGGGGGTGCGTATCGGCGAACGCCGCACCCCGAGGTGGACCGGACCCACCCGCAGCGACGCATCGATGTCCAGGCAGACTCGTGGCCGGAAGCCGTTCTCCCCCACAGCATCGCGGGCTACCTCGCGGATGATGCGGAGGTGCTCCGCCGAATCGATCATGAGCGTGATCGCCTGTGCCGCTTCGGGCGACGCCGCGAGACGCCCGAGCGCCGTCCGGTCGACCGTCGGATATCCCATCAGGATGTCGCGGGCGCCGTGCTCGACGAGCCATAGGGCCTCGCGCAGCGAGTACGCCATGATGCCGCGAAAACCGCCGCGAGCGGTCAGTTCCGGGCCGAGGACCTCGGACAGGACGGCGCGGCAGCGCACCGATTTGCTCGCGACCCGTACGGGCACACCGTTCGCGCGGCGGATCAGGTCGTCGGCGTTGCGTCGCAGGGTGGGCAGGTCGACGGCAGCGAACGGCGGGTCGAGGTCGGCCGTCGCCGCCTGCACCCGATCGAGGGCATCGTCGTGAGCGGAAGCAGCACGGAGCACGGGCGATCCCTTCGAAAGGTCGGGTCGGGTCAGGAACGTTCTACGGCACGGGTCGCGATGATGTCGGCGACGACTCCCAGTTCGGCCGTGGCCGCCTCACCGTCGCGATCGACGAGCCACCGGAGCACGACTCCGTCGAGCACGGACAGCGACAGTCGTGCGAGCGTCCCGGTAGGCAGCGACCATTCGAGACCGCATCGCTCGGCGCACGTGTCGAGGAACAGCCGAGCCTGCTCGTCCATCAGGCGGTACTGCTCCACGGCGATGTCGCCGCTGGCGGGACTGCCGTCGGTGCGGTGCCGGAGCGAGTAGGCGGTGATCTCGTAGGTGAGGGTCTGCAGCCCCGGCGTGGATTCGATGGCCGACCACATGGCGCGAAGACCGGTGTGGAGCATCGAGCGGAGACAGTCGACGCCGCCGGTCTGCTGCGTGTCCTCGGGCACGTCGAAGGCCGCGTGCATGGCTCCGGCGAGTTCGCCGACGACGGCGTTCGCCATGGCGACGACGAGGTCTTCCTTGCTGTCGAAACAGTAGTGGACGACACCCAGTGACACCCCGGCCTTCTCGGCGACGGCGCGGACCGTGACAGCTCCCACTCCCCCGCCCTCCGCCAGTTCCAGTGCCGCAGCCACGAGTTGGGTGCGACGCTCGTCAGCAGGCAACCGATTCGGCATGACCTGATGGTAGAGGTCGGGAAAGATTCGCGAGCAGGTGTTGACCTGGACGCTCGTCCAGGTCGAAGATGAGGCATGGCCACCTGGCGCAACTGGGCGCGCACCGAGAGCGCGACACCCCGCCGTTTCGAGACCCCCGGCGATGTCGACGACCTCGCGCGCGTCGTCGTCCGCGCCTCCGAACAGGGCGAACACGTCAAGGCCGTGGGCGCCGGGCACTCGTTCACCGGCGCGGCCGTCACCGATGGCACACTGATCTCGCTCGATCGGATGTCCGGTCTCGTCGCGGTGGAACCGTCGGCCACCGGCGCGCGTGTCACCGTTCGGGCGGGGACGCGACTGCGCGATCTGAGCGACCTGCTGTGGGCGCAGGGCCTCGCCGTACCGAATCTCGGCGACATCGACGTCCAGTCCGTCGCCGGCGCGATCTCGACCGGCACCCACGGCACCGGTGCGACCTTCCGCGGACTGGCGGCAGCCGTGTGCGGCGCGACGATCGTGCTCGCCGACGGCCGGATCGTCGACTGCTCGCCCGAGCACGAATCCGACCTGTTCGAGGCCGCCCGGCTCGGAGTCGGCGCCCTCGGCGTGCTCGCCACCGTCACGCTCGACTGTATCCCCGCATTCCGCCTGCGCGCGGAGGAAGCACCCTCCTCGCTCCGCACGACACTCGATGCCCTCGACCAATTACGCAGCGGTGTCGACCATTTCGAGTTCTACTGGTTCCCGCACACCGACGGCGTGCTCATCAAACGCAACACCCGTCTCCCCGGTGAGACACCGGTGCAGCCGGTCGGGCGGGTGCGCACCCTCCTCGACGACGAACTGCTCTCCAACGGCGCCTTCGCGCTCTTCCAGCAGGTCGAGACGCGGATTCCCGCCACCATCCCGGCGCTGAACCGGGTCGCGTCACGGGCGTTGTCCCCGCGCACCTTCGTCGACCGCAGCTACCGGGTGTTCGCGTCCACCCGCCGGGTGCGGTTCCGGGAGATGGAGTACGCGCTCCCCGCCGAGCACCTTCCAGCGGTTCTGCGCGAGATCGATACGTGGCTGCAGCGTAAGGACGTTCGCGTCGGTTTTCCGGTGGAGGTGCGGTTCGCGCAGGGCGACGACGTGTGGTTGTCCACGGCCCACGGCCGCGACACCGCCTATGTGGCCGTGCACCAGTACCATCGGCGCGACCACACGGCCTACTTCGACGGTGTCGAGCCGATCCTGCGTGCCGCGCAGGGCCGCCCGCACTGGGGCAAGCTCCATTCCCTGACAGCGGACGATCTGCGCGAGCTCTACCCTCGGTTCGACGACTTCCTCGCTGTGCGCGACCGTGTGGATCCGCACCGCACCTTCACGAACCCGTATCTGCGCCGTGTCCTGGGCGAGTGACGCCCGGGCAGACTCACCCGGACGGACTCAGAGGAAGGCGGCATCCCACGAATTGCGCCGGAGCACATCCCGCTCGGCGTCGGTGAGACCCAGCTGATCCTTCAGCCCTGCGAGGTTGTCGTCGACGTAACCACCGAAATAGGCGGGATCGTCCGAGTGCACGCTCACCGACAGGCCCGCCTCGAGCATGCGGCGCAGCGGATGGTCGGCGAGCGTATCCACCACGCGGAGGCGGACATTCGAGAACGGGCAGACGGTGAGCGGAATACTCTCGTCGACCAGGCGCGCGACAAGTTCGGGATCCTCGAGCGAGCGGATGCCGTGGTCGATGCGCTCGGCGCCGAGGAGGTCGAGCGCCTGCCAGACGTATTCCGGAGGTCCCTCCTCCCCCGCGTGCGCCGTGATGTGCAGCCCTTCGGCCCGCGCCCGTGCGAAGACGTCCTCGAACAGCGACGGCGGGTGGCCGACCTCCGCCGAGTCCAGGCCGAGGGCGATGATCGGCGCGCCGAGGCGCAGCAGTTCGCCGAACACCTCGTGGGCTTCGGGCACGGGGCGATCGCGCACGATCGACGCGATCATCGCCGCATCGACCCCGAACTCCCGGTGTGCACCGGCGACCGCGTCGGAAAGCCCGGCCACGACCTCGGGCAGCGGAACACCGCGCGAGGTGTGGGCCTGCGGATCGAAGAAGAACTCCGCGCGGGTGACGCCCGCCCGCGCCGCACGAGCGAAATAGGCGCGGGCGAGGTCGGCGAAGTCCTGCGCGGTGCGCAGAACCTCCATGTTCGCGTAGTACAGGTCGAGGAACGACTGCAGATCGGTGAATTGGTAGCGGCTGCGCAGATCGTCGAGATCGCGATAGGGCAGCTCGATGCGGTTCCGCTCGGCGAGGGCGAGGATCAGTTCGGGTTCGAGCGTGCCCTCGATGTGCACGTGCAGTTCTGCGAATCCGTCGGTCACCTGATCCTCGCCATCTGTCGTTCCTTCGCCCTCGAGTGTCCGGCCGGTCAGCGGCCCTTCCGCACCGGAGCTCAGCGCCCCTTCCACACCGGAGCTCAGCGACCCTTCCACACAGGAGGCCGCTTCTCGGCGAAGGCGGTGGCGCCTTCACGCGCGTCCTCCGAGGTGAACACGGGTGCCATGATCTCCATCTGCTTCGCGAACGCCTCCTCGCTCGACCAGTCGGCCGAGCGGACGATGATCTCCTTGGTCGCCGCCACGGCGAGCGGTCCGTTCGCCGTGATGCGCTCGGCCAGTTCGAATGCACCCTCGAGTGCCCCACCGGGTTCGGTGAGGCGATTGACGAAACCGTATCCGTAGCCTTCCTCGGCGGTGAACGCGTCCCCGGTGAGAGCGAGTTCGAGGGCCTTCTGGTAGGGGATGCGCGACGGCAGGCGCAGCAGGCCACCGCCACCGGCGACGAGGCCGCGCTTGACCTCCGGGATGCCGAACTTCGCGTCCTTCGCGGCGACGACGAGATCGGTGGCCAGGACGAGTTCGGTTCCGCCGGCGAGGGCGAATCCTTCGACGGCGGAGATGAGCGGCTTGCGCGGCGGCGCCTCCGTGAAGCCGAGCCCCTTACCGGGTACCACCACGTTCTCGCCGGCGACGAACGCCTTGAGGTCCATGCCCGCGCAGAAGTTGCCGCCGGCGCCGGTGAGCACACCGACCGACAGGGAGTCGTCGCTGTCGAGTTGGTCGACCGCCTCGGCGAGCGCGTGGCTCACGGCGGCGTTGACGGCGTTGCGCGCCTCGGGCCGGTTGATGGTGATGACGAGAACGCGATCGCGTCGTTCGAGCAGGACTACGTCGGACATGGACACACCTCTCCACTACGGAAAATGCCGGTTCATCCGGTTACAGGCTGTATACCCGACGAGAACCTGTTGCAGGGTTCACGACACCCGGACGGCGATCTGCTCGACGAAGCCCTCGTCGTCGATGCGCACCTGATCGCCCGTGCGGAACCAGCCGTCGTCCGTGAATGCCTCGTCCGAGGCGCACGGATCGCGCCAGTAGCGGCGGGCCACGCTCGGTCCGCGACAGAGCAGTTCGCCCATGCCGTGCTCGGCATCGGGCCCGAGCAGCGCGACCTCGATCCCTCCGAACGGCACGCCGACACTGCGGGGATGGCGGGAGCGGTGTTCCGAGGGCAGCAGCAGACCGATCCCGCCCGTCTCGGCGACACCCCATCCCCGCACGAAGCGCGAGGCGGGGAAGGCGGCGCGGAGATGACGCCACGGTGCGCGGATCACGCGGGATCCCGAGACCACGACGGTCCCTCCGAAGGCGAGCGTGGGCAGCAACTGGACGCTGCATCCGACCGCCGTGGACAGCGGCGCCGTCAGCACGGTCCGCACGCCGTCGCCGACGAGATCCATCGCGTGGGCGACGGCCTCGATCGTCGACAGCACGTTGGTGTTGGTCAGTTCGACGCCGCGCAGTCCACCACCGGCGACGCGCACGTAGTAGAGGACCGCGAGTTCGTCCGGTGACGCACCTCCGTCGAGGAAGGCGACGCCGTCGGGCAGGTCGGAGTCCAGGGTGAGTACCGCACCGCTGTGGACCTCGATCTCCGCTGCTTCCTCGGGGCTGCAGCTCGGGTCGGGGAGCACCGGGACGCCCCCGGCAAGAACCACGCCGAGGAACCCGATCAACCAGCGGACCCCGTTCGGCTGACAGATGACCACCCGGTCGGCGGGGCCGACTCCCTGATCGAGGAGACCACCGGCGACGCGGGCGGCGGCGGCCCACAGTTCGCGGTAGGTGAGTGTGCGGCCGCACCGGTCGACGACCGCGACGCGGTTCGCGAAACGCAGCGCACTCCGGTCGAGCAGCTCGGCGAGGCACGGCTCCAGGCAGTCGTACTGGAGGATGCCGCTGTCGCGGCGAGTGACCCGATCGTCCCGGAGCCACCGACTCCCTGCAGGAATTTCCACTACGGCCACCGACATGCCACCTCCCGCCCGGCGTGCGTGCCTGCACTATATGGCGCGGATCACAGCCATGTGAGGAAACGGCGGGTCACGGACAACCGGGAAGGTGCCACAGGGTGGTCGTCGGAACGTCCGTCAGGCGCTCGCTGCTGCCGAACGCTCTTCGGCGGCGCGCTGTTCCTTCTGGCTTGCGGGACGGTCGAAGGCGAGTACGGCCACGAGCCCGATGAGCAGGATGCCTGCGGGCAGCCACAACGATTCGGCCATCGCCGCGGCGAACGGTTCGCGCAGGGGCTCCGGCAGGACCGCGCCGGACGTCTCCATCTCCGCCGTACCTCCTCCCCCGCCGACACCGTTGGCACTCAACCGCGCCGCCATGATCGCGCCGAGAGCGGCACTGCCCATCACCGCGCCCACCTGACGCGTCGTGTTGTACACACCGGAACCCGCCCCGGCCCGGCTCGGTGCGAGACCGTTCGTCGCGGTGGCGGAGAGCGGCGACCAGATGCCCGCGTTCGCTACTCCGATCAGGGCGATCGGCAGCAGCAACTGCCAGATCTCCGCGTCGGGAGTCATCACGAGGGCGAGCCAACCCAGCCCGATCGTGAGCAGCGAGAAGCCGGTGCCGGCGATCAGCCGCGGATGGACCCGGTCGACGAGGCTGCCCACGAGCGGCGCGAGCACACCGCTGAAGACCGCCATCGGCACCATGAGCATCGCGGCGCCGGTCGGGCTCAGACCGCGCACCGACTGGGCGTAGAACATGATCGGCAGCATGACGCCGGTGATGGCGAATCCCATCGTCGCGATGCCGATGTTCGCCAGCCCGAAGTTGCGGTCCCGGAACAGCGACAACGGTACGAGCGGTTCACCGCGGTTGCGCGACTGCTGGGCGACGAACACGACGAGCAACACGATGCCCAGTCCGATCAGCGCCCACACGCGGGCGGTCCACTCGAACGAGTTGCCCTCCTGGATCCCGAACACGAGACAGAACAGGCCGGCACCGCTGAGCAGCATGCCGAGCACGTCGAACCGGTGCGGGCTCGTGGGCAGCACCGGCACGTACCGCACGGCGAGCGCGAACCCGACGATCCCGACGGGCACGTTCACGAAGAAGATCCACTCCCAGCCCAGTCCGTCGACCAGGACACCGCCGGCGAGCGGCCCGACGAGTGTCGCGACCCCGGCCACGGCGCCCCACAGGCCCATCGCGGTCCCGCGCCGCTCACGCGGGAAGATCCGCGTCACCACGGCCATGGTCTGCGGCGACATGAGCGCCGCGCCGAACCCCTGGAACACGCGGGCGACGATGAGCATCTCGATCGTCGACGAGAAACCGCACCACAACGACGCGATCGTGAACAGCACCAGTCCGCAGAGGTAGACCCGGCGCTGACCGAAGCGGTCACCGAGGCGACCCGTCACGAGCAGCGGCACCGCATAGGCGAGCAGATACGCGCTCGTGACCCACACGACTGCAGCGATGTCGGCTCCGAAGGTCCGCATGATCGCCGGGTTGGCGACGGCGACGATCGTGCTGTCCACCAGGATCATGAAGAAGCCCAGGCACAGGGCGCCCAACGCCGCCCATCGGGCACCGTCGGACATCTCCACCGCCACATCGGACCCGCGTTCGCGCGTGCCCACCTCGCTGTCGTCGCTCACCGGACCTCTCCCCTCGTCGGCGGTCTACGGTAGCGGGGTGGACCCGCACATCTCGAGCATCGCCGCCCTCGCGTGGTGTCGTGCACTGGGCCTACCCGACGGCGCCCTCGTCGAACCCGGGTGCGTCACGCGCATCGACGACTCGGTCCGCGACGTCCGACTGCTCGCCGTGGGACGCACCACCGCGATCGTCGGACCCGGCACCGCGGTCTTCCGCCTCGCGGCCGAACCCGACCCGGCCGAGATCGACGCCCCGAACGCCGAGCTCGTCGTGGCAGGCCACGCGGGTCGCACGGAGATCCTTGCTCTGTGCACCGACTGGATCGACGCGACACGCGTCGAGAACCCGCTCATCTCCGACGACCCCGAGGACCTCGCCGAGCTACTGCGGTGCTGCCCGCCCGACGACGTCACCGAGGCAGAATTGTCGCCGACGGGACCGTCGCGCGTGTTCGTGTTGCTCGACGACGATCACCGTCCCCTCGCCGGCGCGGCCTACAGCGAACTCGGGTCGTTGCTGGCCGACGTGCGGGTGCTGACGACACCGCCGGCGCGCCGGCTCGGGCTCGCCTCGACGGTCGCGACGCTGGCGACCCACGACGCGCTCGATGCCGGACTCGTCCCGCTGGCCCGCATGCGCCGCGACAACCGCGGTGCCCGGACGGTCGCGGCGGTGTCGGGATACGACATCTGGGGAACCCTCGTGACGGTTCGGGTTCCACCCGGGAAGTGACGAGTGTGCGCGGAAGGATGCGTAGGTGACCGAGAACAAGTACGTCGAGCCGGGTGCGGAGTTCACCCGGGACACCAACTACATCCCCACCCGCATCACCGCGGACGGGCGCGACGGCTATCCCGTCGAGTCGGGGCGGTACCGGCTCGTCGCCGCCCGGGCGTGTCCGTGGGCCAACCGCACCCTGATCGTGCGGCGGCTGCTCGGTCTCGAGGACGCTCTGTCGCTGGGACTGTGCGGCCCGACGCACGACGAGCGCAGCTGGACGTTCGACCTCGACCCGGGTGGGGTCGACCCCGTCCTCGGCATCCCGCGACTGCAGGACGCGTACTTCGCGCGCTTCCCGGGATACGACCGCGGCATCACCGTCCCGGCCGTCGTCGACGTGCCCACCGGGCAGGTCGTGACGAACGACTACCCGCAGATCACCCTCGACTTCTCCACCGAGTGGACGCAGTTCCACCGCGAGGGCGCCCCTGATCTGTATCCGGAGGAGCTGCGGGACGAGATCGACGAGGTGGCGGAGCTCGTCTACCAGGACGTCAACAACGGCGTGTACCGGTGCGGTTTCGCCGGTTCGCAGGAGTCCTACGACAAGGCCTTCGATCGGCTCTTCGCCCGCCTCGACTGGCTCGAGGAACGCCTCGGGGCGCAGCGCTATCTCGTGGGCGAGACCATCACCGAGGCCGATGTGCGCCTGTTCACCACGCTCGTCCGGTTCGATCCCGTCTACCACGGGCACTTCAAGTGCAACCGGAACCGGCTGGCGGACTTCCCGGCGCTGTGGGCCTATGCGCGCGATCTGTTCCAGACACCCGGCTTCGGCGACACCATCGACTTCGTGCAGATCAAGCAGCACTACTATCTCGTGCACACCGACGTCAATCCCACGGGCATCGTGCCGAAGGGACCGGATCTGTCGAACTGGCTCGATCCGCACGGCCGTGAGGCGCTCGGCGGGCGGCCGTTCGGGGACGGCACACCGCCGCCCCCGCCGCGTCCGAGCGAGGTGGTCCCCGAAGGGCACGGCACGGTCGCCCGCTGATCCCCTGCGACGGTTCCTATGGCCGACGGGGTCGGTAGGTGCCGATCGTCCAGTACACGCCGTGCGGGTCGCGGCAGGTGAACCCGTGCGATCCGTAGTCCTCGTCGTGGAGTTCGACGGTCACGGTCGCGCGGACCGCCGGGTCCTCCGCCTGCGCCGAGGCGAGCACCCTCTCGTACAGGGCATCGACGGTGGCGTCGTCGGGAAGCACGAGATAGGCGGTGCCCTTGTCGGCGTGCTGGTCGAGCGGCGACCCGCGACCGGTCGAGCCGAGCATGACCCCTCCGCCGTGCGGCCAGAGCAGGGCTGCGTGGTCGACGCGGTCCCCTTCCCCGTAGACCTCCGCTTCGGCGAACCCGAGGGTCTCCACGAGGAAACGGATCGCGCCCCGGGCGTCGGTGTAGGCGAAGCACGGCCACACCGTGTCGAGGGTGGGTGCGACGGTGGCCGACTGCTGCGTGGAATTCGTTGTGTTCGTCATGCCTTCGAGTGTCGGCCCGGATCGTCTCGATCGTCTTGGACGAATGGGAACACCTCGTCCTCGAGCCACCGCGACGGCGGGACGCCCGCCAGATCGCGCCAGTCGCGGGCGAGATGCGCCTGGTCGTAGAAGCCGCACTCGGCGGCGACATCGGCGAGGCGGCGGCCGGGGTCGGCCCGCAGCATCCGTCGCGACCGGTCGAAGCGCGCCACCCGGGCCACGTCCTTCGGGGACAGTCCGAACTCGGCGGCGCACCGGTTCGCGAGGTGTCGCCTGCTCCATCCGAGTTCGTCCGCGACGGCACCGACCGGGCGGGCCGGGTCCGTCACGAGCAGGTGCCAGGCGTGGACGAGGTGCCCGTCCGGGCTCGTCGACCGTGCGGCGACCAGGCGGCGGGTGAGAATCCGGTCGAGGACGGCGAACCGCTCGTCCCACGATTCGGCCGCGGAGATCCGGTCGAACAACTCCCGGCCGTCGGCGCCGATGACGTCCTCGAGATCGACGGCCCACGGACCGAGCGCGGCGGCGGGCGCACCGAGCAGGGCGCGGGCACCCGCGGGGGTGAGCGCGAGTTGGATCCCGTGCTGCCGTCCGTGGTGGACGATGGGCACCGGTTGCGTCGACAACCCTCCGGCGAGCGTGTCGAAACGTTCCGGGCACCGTCCGTCGCCCCGCGAGAGTTCGACGGGTTCGGAGATCGTGAGGATTACGGTGACCTCCGGAGAGGGCATACCCAGATGGGTCCCCGGCGGGAAACCGTCGAGCCGATACCCCTCGTACGACCGTACGTAGGGTGTCAGCAGGGGTGTCGGACGCCGCCTGGCGCCGTCCGACACACCGACTGCGGACCCGGTCATGGCACCAGCGTAGTGAGAGCAGTCCGGAAGACAAGAGCACCGGAGAACAGGGGCACGATGAGCAACAAGGCAGGCGTCGCAGAGGCCTTTATCGTCAAGATGCTGGACAACGGCGCGAGGCTGCAGGGTCCTGCGGTGGCCAAGTACGTCGATCTCATGCGGCGCTCGCACCCCGACGAGTCCCCGGCGCAGATCATCGAGCGGCTCGAGAAGCAGTTCCTGCTGACCGTCACCGGCAGCGGGTCCGCGGCGGGCGCGACCGCGGCCTTCCCCGGCATCGGGACGCTCGCGGCCATCGGCGCGGTCGGCGCCGAGACGGCTTTCTTCTTCGAGGCGTCCGCGCTGCTCACCCTGGCCATCGCGTCGGTGCACGGGATCGAACCCCACAACCACGAGCAGCGCCGCGCGCTGGTGCTCGCCGTCTCCCTCGGTGACGCCGGCCGGGAGATCGTCGCGACCGCGACCGGCGCGTCGCTGCGGAACTGGCCCAAGGCCCTGACCACCGGTGCGGGAGGCACCCAGCTGAAGACGCTGAACAATTCCCTGGTCAAGAAGTTCATCCGCCGGTACTTCGCCAAGCGCAGTCCGCTGCTGATCGGCAAGCTCGTCCCCGCGGGCATCGGTGCCGCGATCGGTGGCGTCGGCAACCGTGCGCTGGGCAAGCGCACTATCCAGAACGCCCGCGACGCCTTCGGTGCGCCTCCGGCCGCGTGGCCCGCCGTCCGTCCCGTTCTCCCGGCGAGCGGAGAGGCACCGGCGCTCGATGCCGGCGTTCCGGTCCCGAAGGACTGACCGTGCCGATCGGCGGGAAGATGTTCGTACGGGAGTCCGGTGCGGGACCGCGCACCGTCGTCCTGCTGCACGGCTTCTCCGATCACGGCGGTACGTGGTGCAAGGTCGCGCCGGCGATCGCCGAGCGGCACCGGGTGCTCACGGTCGACCTGCCCGGTTTCGGGCGCAGCGCGCAGCACTGGGAGACACCCGTGCTCGACCACTACGTCGACGTCCTGGCCGACCTCGTCGACGACGTTCCCGAACCGGTGTCGCTGGTGGGGAACTCGCTCGGTGCGGTGACCGCGCTGGTGTTCGCGTCGGTCCACCCGTCCCGGGTCGGCCGCGTGGTGCTCGCCGACATGCCGGGTCTCGCCGGAATCCCCCGGTGGTGGACGCGGGGTGCGAGCATGCCGGTCGAACTGTCGCGCCTGCTGTTGCGTCCGCTGCCCGCCCCGGTGATGCAGCAGGCCATGGGTGCCCTGTACGCGCGGGCCGCCGTGCACCGACGCGGCACCTTCGACCGGGCGGCGCGCACGGCGTTCGCGGCGAACTACGCGACCCGCGAGCAGGTCGACACGCTGCTGACCGTGGGCCGGCACGCGATCGGTGAGCTCGGCCGACTGCCGATCCCGGAGATGGTGCACGCCCTCGACATGCCGGCCCTGCTGGTGTGGGGTGCACGCGACCGGTTGACGCCCGCTCACGCCGCGCGACGGGTGCAGGCCGGGGGCCGGAGACGGGTGGTGATCATCCCTGATGCCGGGCACTGTCCTCAGCTCGACGCGCCCCGCGAGTTCCTCGACGCTGTCCTGCCCTTCCTCGACTGACCCGTAAGCTCACGGCGACCGCGGCACGAGCCGCACCCACATCTCGACGACGCGGGGGTCCGAATCCGTGACAGCACCGTCAGCGCAACCGCCGTACGGCACACCCGATCCCCGGGTGCCCTCGGGGGCACCGGGCACGGGGATCACCGTCCACGGCCTGAGCAGGATGTTCGGTGACCACACGGCCGTATCGAATCTGTGGTTCACGGTGCCGCCGGGCTCGATCACCGGTTTCCTCGGCCCCAACGGATCGGGCAAGACCACCACGCTCGGCATGATGCTCGGACTCGTCCGGCCGAGCGCCGGGAACGCCTTCGTCGACGGCGTGCCGTTCACCTCGCTGCGGCAGCCTGCACAGGTCGTCGGGGCGGTGCTCGACGCGCGCAGCGCCCACCCGAAGCACCGGGCGCTGACACACCTGCAGGTCTATTGCGCCGCGATCGGCGTGCCCGACGAGCGGGCGAGGCAGATGCTCGATCTCGTCGGCCTGGGGTCGGTCGCGCGACGTCGTATCGGCGAGTTCTCCCTCGGCATGCGGCAGCGACTCGCCCTGGCGACGGCCCTGCTCGGACAACCGCGTTATCTCGTGCTCGACGAACCGGCGAACGGACTCGACCCCGAGGGCATGGCATGGCTGCGCGACTTCCTCCGCGCGTTCGCCGCCAACGGCGGGACCGTGCTGATCTCGAGCCACATCCTGCGGGAGATCGAGCAGCTGGCCGACCGCCTCGTGATCATCGCGAACGGTCACCTGGTCGCGGAGACCTCGATGACCGACCTGCGCGACGCCTACCGCTCGCGGGTGTTCGTCGCGGCCTCCGACCCGGCCCGCCTCGCGACCGCGCTCGCCGCGGCCGGGCACACCGACGCGCAGGTGCAGCAGGACGGACGGCTCGCGGTGGTCGGCGTGACTCCCGACCGCATCGCCGAGATCGCCGCGACCGCGGAGGTGACGCTGTTCGGGACGAGTGTCGAGCACGTCGATCTCGAGCAGGTCTACCTCGCGATGACGGCGGGTCGGTATGCGGCCGCGCCGGTCGCGCAGTATCCGGGGCACGGCCGGCAGTATCAGCCCTACCCGAACGCACAGCAGTACCCGAACGCACAGCAGTACCCGCAGCCGCAGTGGGGGCAGCCGAACCGACCGCCGGCCGGGCAAGGAGGTCCCACCGCATGACCGTGCTTCTCACCGCCGAGTTCCGCAAGGTCCTGAGCCTGCGCTACTGGTGGATCCTCGGCATCGCACCACTGCTGGTGGGTCTGTTCTGCGGCGCGCTGACGCTGCCGGTCGCGCGGCAACTCGAACTCGGTTTCGGTGACGGTTTCGCCGAGGCCGTCGCCGCCGCGGTCGGTATCTCCCTCTCGTTGTCGCTGGTGTTCCTGTTCGCCGCGATCTTCGGTGCGGTGGCGACGGGCAGCGAGTTCGCGCACCGAACGATCGTGACGACCTTCCTCACCGCGCGGGGACGCGACCGGGTCGTCGGGGTGAAGTTCGCGACCGTCGCCGTGATCGGGTTGTTGTACTGCATCGTCACGGAAGTCGCGGCGGCCGCGACGCTCGTGTTGTTCGGTGGGGGCTTCGACGGTGCCGACCTCGGTTCGGTCGCCAAGGTGATGGGCATCGGTCTGTTCTGCGCGCTGATGTGGTCGCTCATCGGAGCGGGGCTGGGTCTGCTCACACGGTCGACGACGGGCAGTGTGCTCGCGATCTGCGCGTGGGTGCCGTTCGGGGAGCTGATGGTCTCGGTCGTCCTGCACGGTCTCGGTCTCGGCGCGATCGCGTCGTATCTGCCGGCGCAGGTCACCTGGTACGTGCTGTTCTCGGCGGTGTCGATGCCCGAGGACGTGACGCTGGAGATGACGTGGCCGGCGGCTCCGCTGCTTCTGATCCTCTGGACCGTGGTGCTGGGCGGCCTCGGCTGGTGGCGCGCCCGCACCGCCGACGTCGTCTGACACCTTCGATCACCTGCGTCTCCGGCCCTCCCGGGCGGCTCCGACGTGCCCTGTCGTGACTCGGCGCTAATGTCGGTTCGATGGCACACGACCCGATTCCGCGCTCGCCGGGATGGATTTCCCGGCTCGTCGCCGAATGCCTGAAACACCGCAGAACAGCCGTCGGGGCGCTGGCCGTCACCGTCGTCGCTGCCCTGATCGACATCACCTTCCCACTGCTGACGAAGGTCGCGGTCGACAGCGCCACCGGGCGGGGCGACGTGCCCGCCGACGACCTGCGCCTGATCGGGCTGGCGGCGGCTGCGATCGCGGCCGGTGCGGTGATCCGGTTCGGCTGCCAGTACGGGCGTCGCATGCTCGCCGGACGCCTGTCGCTCGACGTGCAGCACGACCTGCGGTTGCACCTGCTCGGCTCGCTCCAACGTCTCGACGGCCACGGTCAGGACCGCATCCGCACGGGTCAGGTGGTCTCGCGGTCCATCACCGACCTGCAACTCGTGCAGGGCCTGCTCGCGATGGTGCCGATGTCGGCGGGTGCGCTGCTGCAGTTCGTGCTCGCGCTGGTGATCATGACGACCCTCTCGCCGCTGCTCACACTGGTCGCGGTGGTCATCGTTCCGATCATCGCGGGTCTCGTCCGGGTCGTGCGCCCGAAGCTGTTCGCCGCGACCTGGTCGGCGCAGCAGCGCGCGGCCGATCTTGCCCAGCACGTCGAGGAAACGGTCACGGGCGTGCGGGTGGTGAAGGGCTTCGGGCAGGAGTCGCACGCCGTCGACCAGCTCGAGGAGCACGGTCGCAGGCTGTACGCGGAGCGTCTGCGTGCCGCCCGGATCAACGCGTGGTTCTCGGCGCCGATGGGTGCGATCCCACAGTTCGGGCTCGTCGCGACCATCGCGCTCGGCGGCTGGCTCGCCCTCGAGGGCGGAATCACCGTGGGCACCTTCGTGGCGTTCACCGCCTATGTGGCGACGATGACGGGGACGACCCGCACCCTCTCCCAGGTCGTGATCATGGCGCAGTTGTCCCGCGCCGCCGTCGAGCGGGTGTACGAGGTGATCGACACCGAACCCGATGTCGCCGATCCCCCGCATCCCGTCGAGCTGCCCGACGGTCCGCTCGGGGTGCACCTGGAGGACGTGACGTTCGGCTTCGACGACGACCGGCACGTACTGCGCGGCCTCGACCTGGAGATCGCGCCCGGCGAGACCGTCGCGATCGTCGGCCCGGCCGGGTCGGGCAAGACCGTGCTGTCGCTGCTGCTCCCCCGCTTCTACGCGCCGCACCACGGGTCGGTGTGCCTGACCGCGGACGGCCGCGACATCGACGTCGCCACGCTCCGCGCCGACGATCTGCGCGGGGCGGTCGGCCTCGTCTTCGACGAGCCGTTCCTGTTCTCCGACACGGTCGCGTCCAACATCGCTCTCGGCCGGCCCGACGCATCGGACGACGAGATCCGCGCCGCGGCCGCAGCGGCACGCGCCGACGACTTCGTCGAGGCCCTCCCCGAGGGCTACGACACGGTCGTCGGTGAACGCGGCCTGACCCTGTCCGGCGGGCAGCGGCAGCGGGTCGCGCTGGCGCGGGCACTGCTCGTCGATCCGCGGGTGCTGATCCTCGACGACGCGACCTCGGCGGTCGACGCCGAGACGGAGGCCGCGATCTACGGCGCGTTGCGGGCGGGCCGGCGCCGCACGACCCTCGTGCTCGCCCATCGGCGGTCGACGCTCGCGCTCGCCGACCGGGTCGCCGTGCTCGACGAGGGGCGCATCGTCGACATCGGGACGGTCGACGAACTCGAGGAGCGCAGTCCCGTCTTCCGGCGTCTGCTCTCGACCGACGACGACGCCGCACCGGCACCGGAACGCCCCGTCCCCGCCGGTGAGTTGTGGCCCGACGAACCGGACGACGACGAACTGTCCGGGACCGTCCGGAACCCACCGGCCGTCGGTGGAGGTCGCGGCGGACCGGCGGGCGGTGGTGGCCGCGGCGGGCCGGTGTCCGGTGCGCTCGGCGCGGTCGCCCCGACCCCGGAACTGCGCGCGGCCGTCGACGCGCTTCCCCCGGCCACCGAGACGCCCGGACACGATCCGGCCCTGCAGTCCGAGGCCCTGCGCCTGCCCGACCCGCAGTTCCGGTTGCGGACGACGCTGCGCCCGGTGCGTGCACTGCTGGCGGTCGTCGTGCTGTGCCTGGCGGTGGAGTCGCTGACGAGCATCGCGTTCCCGTCGCTGGTGCGGTACGCCGTCGACCGCGGAGTGACCCCGGGCGATCCGTCCCGGCTGTGGCAGGCGACCGCCGCAGGTGTGGTGCTCGCGCTGCTCGGCTGGTTCGTGGTCGCGATCCTCACGGTGCTCACCGCGCGGGCGGGCGAACGGGTGTTGTTCGGGCTGCGCGTGCGCTCGTACGCGCACCTGCAACGGCTCGGACTCGACTACTACGAACGCGAACTGTCGGGCCGGATCATGACGCGGATGACGACCGATGTGGATGCGCTGTCGCAGTTCATCCAGACCGGCCTGTCCACCGCGGTCGTGGCGGTGCTCACGCTCACCGGTATCTCGATCGCCCTGATCGCCACCGACCTGTCCCTGGCCCTGGTGGTGCTGGCGGTGCTGCCCGTGCTGGTCGGCGCAACCCTGTGGTTCCGGAAGGTCTCCGGGACGGCGTACGCGCAGTCCCGCGAACGCATCTCCCTGGTGAACGCGGATTTCCAGGAAAACGTCACGGGTCTGCGCGCCGCCCAGGCCTACCGCAGGGAGGAGACCGCGGCGCGGCGGTTCGCCGAGCGCGCGGAGGCCTATCGGCGCAGTCGCCTACGGTCGCAGCGGGCGATCTCGCTGTACTTCCCGTTCATCACCTTCCTGTCCGATCTGGCGCTCGCGGCGGTCGTCTTCGTCGGCGCCCGGGAGGTGGCGTCGGGCGCGGTCGGCCCCGGTGTGCTGATCGCGTTCGTGCTGTATCTGAACCTGTTGTTCGCGCCCATCCAGCAGTTGTCGCAGGTCTTCGACGGCTACCAGCAGGCGCGGGTCGGTCTGCGCCGGATCGGCGACCTGTTGCGGACCGAGAGCTCGCTCGAGTCTGCCGAGGAGGGCACGGTCACCATCATCGGGCACCTCCGAGGCGACGTCGACCTGCGGCAGGTGGGCTTCCGGTACAGCGAGGCCGATCGTGAGGCGCTGAGCGATGTGGACCTGTCGATCCCGGCCGGGTCGACGGTCGCCCTGGTGGGCCGCACCGGCGCCGGGAAGTCGACGGTCGTCAAACTGCTCGCCCGGTTCTACGACCCGACGTCCGGTTCGGTGCGGGTGGACGACACCGATCTGCGCCGTTACCGCCTGCGCGACTATCGGGGCCGGCTCGGTGTGGTGCCGCAGGAGGCGCACCTGTTCACGGGCACAGTGGCGACCAACATCGCCTACGGCCGGCCCGACGCGACGCGCGAGGAGATCGAATCGGCCGCGCGCGCCGTGGGGGCGCTGGACATGATCGCGGGTCTCGCCGGCGGCATGAACCATGCGGTCGGTGAGCGCGGTCAGGGTCTGTCGGCGGGCCAGCGTCAGCTCATCGCGCTCGCGCGCGCCGAACTGGTGGATCCCGATCTGCTGCTGCTCGACGAGGCCACCGCGACCCTCGATCCCGCCACCGAGAAGGCGGTGCTCGAGGCGGGTGCGCGGGTGGCCCGCTCACGGACGGCCGTGGTGGTGGCGCACCGTCTCGCGACCGCCGCACGCGCCGATCTCGTGGTGGTCGTCGACGACGGCCGTATCGTCGAGTGCGGGCCCCACGACGAGCTCCGCCGAGCGGGAGGTCTGTACACCACTTTGTGGCAACTCGCTACCGGTGGTCTCGTTCCGGAGGAGCCCGAGGTCCTGCTCACTTCGACGACGGAAGGATCGAACATGAGATCATCCTCACGTTTGTAACGGGGTGCGCGCTGCGCCGATGCACCTTAGAGGGAATAATCGGCTCTCGAGAACCGTCATCGATGGAGACCCCATCGCACCAGATTGTGAGGTAGCCCACCGACATGCGCGGTCAGTTCGGATCGTCACATGCCACGGGCTAGCCTCATATTCACAGGCGCTCCGATCGGGTACCGAAGAAAGAAACGAGGCGAACAACTGCCGTGAGCAGCAGCTCTACATCACAGTTCGGACAGAACCAGTGGTTGGTTGACGAGATGTACCAGCGCTTCCAGGACGACCCTTCGTCCGTGGACGCGAGTTGGCACGAATTCCTCACCGACTATTCGCCGGAAGCCGCGGTGGCCGGAGGCACCAACGGCTCCGACACCGCCACGACCGAGAAGCCCGCGCCGAGCACAGCATCTGCGCCGAGTTCCTCCGCTTCGGCCCCCACCAAGCCTGCGCCGAAGGCCGAGACCAAGGCGGAGACCAAGGCCGCGCCTGCGAAGCCTGCACCGAAGGCGGAGACCAAGCCTGCGGCGCAGCCGAAGGCCCAGGCCGCGCCCGCGAAGCCGGCTCCCAAGCCCGCCGCGGCCCCGTCGGGCCAGGCCACCGAGGAGAAGAAGGTTCTGCGCGGCGCCGCTGCTGCCGTTGCGAAGAACATGAACGCCTCGCTGTCGATCCCGACGGCCACCAGTGTTCGCGCGGTGCCCGCGAAGTTGATGTTCGACAACCGCATCGTCATCAACAACCACCTCGCCCGCACCCGGGGCGGCAAGGTCTCGTTCACCCACATCCTCGGTTACGCGATCGTCCAGGCGGTCAAGGCGTTCCCGAACATGAACAACCACTTCGCCGAGGTCGACGGCAAGCCGAACCTCGTCGTGCCCGCGCACACGAACCTCGGTCTCGCGATCGACCTGCCCGGCAAGAACGGCCAGCGTTCGCTGGTCGTGGCGGCCATCAAGAACTGCGAGACGATGAACTTCGCGCAGTTCTACTCGGCCTACGAGGACATCGTGCGCCGCGCCCGCGACGGCAAGCTCACCGGCGACGACTTCTCCGGCGTCACGATCTCGCTGACCAACCCGGGCGGTATCGGCACCGTGCACTCGGTCCCGCGTCTGATGCAGGGCCAGGGCGCGATCATCGGCGCCGGCGCCATGGAGTACCCGGCCGAGTTCCAGGGTGCGTCCGACGCGCGGATCGCCGAGATGGGCATCGGCAAGCTGCTGACGCTCACCTCCACCTACGACCACCGCGTGATCCAGGGCGCGGAGTCGGGTGAGTTCCTGAAGAAGATCCACGAGCTGCTCATCAGCGACGACTTCTACGACGGCATCTTCCACACCCTGCACATCCCCTACGAGCCGGTCCGCTGGCGCAAGGACGTGCCGGAAGGCCTCGTCGACAAGCACACCCGTGTGCTCGAGCTCATCGCCGCCTACCGCAGCCGCGGCCACCTCATGGCCGACACCGATCCGCTGCAGTTCGTGCGCGACAAGTTCCGCTCGCACCCCGACCTCGACGTCACGACCCACGACCTGACGCTGTGGGATCTCGATCGCGAGTTCAACGTCGGTGGCTTCCACGGCCGCCAGAAGATGAAGCTGCGCGACGTGCTGTCGGTGCTGCGCGACGCGTACTGCCGCCACGTCGGTGTCGAGTACACCCACATCCTCGAGCCCGAGCAGCAGCAGTGGCTGCAGGAGCGCGTCGAGGCGCACCACGTCAAGCCGACGGTCGCCCAGCAGAAGTACATCCTGAGCCGCCTCAACGCCGCCGAGGCGTTCGAGACGTTCCTGCAGACCAAGTACGTCGGTCAGAAGCGCTTCTCGCTCGAGGGCGCCGAATCCGTCATCCCGATGATGGACGCGATCATCGATCAGGCCGCCGAGCACACGCTCGACGAGGTCGCCATCGCGATGCCGCACCGCGGTCGCCTGAACGTGCTCGCGAACATCGTCGGCAAGCCGTACTCGCAGATCTTCTCGGAGTTCGAGGGCAACCTGAACCCGGCCGCTGCGCACGGTTCCGGCGACGTGAAGTACCACCTCGGCGCCGAGGGCACCTACATCCAGATGTTCGGCGACAACGACATCAAGGTCTCGCTCACCGCGAACCCCTCGCACCTCGAGGCGGTCAACCCGGTGCTCGAGGGCCTCGTCCGCGCCAAGCAGGACATCCTCGACAAGGGTGAGGACGGCTTCACCGTCCTGCCGCTGCTCCTGCACGGCGACGCTGCGTTCGCCGGTCAGGGCGTCGTCGCGGAGACCCTCAACCTCGCGCTGCTGCGCGGCTACCGCACCGGCGGCACCGTGCACATCGTCGTCAACAACCAGGTCGGTTTCACCACCGCGCCGGAGCACTCGCGTTCGTCCGAGTACTGCACCGACGTGGCGAAGATGATCGGCGCGCCGATCTTCCACGTCAACGGCGACGACCCCGAGGCCTGCGTGTGGGTCGCGAAGCTCGCCGTGGACTTCCGCGAGAAGTTCCACAAGGACGTCGTCATCGACATGATCTGCTACCGCCGCCGCGGTCACAACGAGGGCGACGACCCGTCGATGACCCAGCCGGCGATGTACGACGTGATCGACACCAAGCGCAGCGTCCGCAAGAGCTACACCGAGGCCCTGATCGGCCGCGGCGACATCTCGCTCAAGGAAGCGGAAGACGCCCTGCGCGACTACCAGGGACAGCTCGAACGGGTCTTCAACGAGGTCCGCGAACTCGAGAAGTACCCGCCGGAGCCGTCGGAGTCGGTCGAGCTCGACCAGACCCCGCCGAAGCGCCTCGACACCTCCGTCGACCGGTCGGTGCTCGAGCGGATCGGCGACGCCTTCGCCGAGGCGCCCGAGGGCTTCACCGTCCACCCGCGCGTCAAGCCGGTGCTCGAGAAGCGTCGTGAGATGTCGCGTAACGGCAAGATCGACTGGGCGTTCGCCGAGCTGCTCGCGTTCGGTTCGCTGGCCGAGGAAGGCGCCCTGGTGCGCCTGGCCGGTCAGGACTCGCGTCGCGGCACGTTCACGCAGCGCCACTCGGTCATCATCGACCGCAAGACGGGCGACGAGTACAGCCCGCTCGCCTCGCTGGCCAACCAGGCCGGCAACGGCGGCCGCTTCATGGTCTACGACTCGGCGCTGACCGAGTTCGCGGGCCTGGGCTTCGAGTACGGCTACTCGGTGGGCAACCCCGACGCGCTCGTGCTGTGGGAGGCGCAGTTCGGCGACTTCGTCAACGGCGCGCAGTCCATCATCGACGAGTTCATCTCGTCCGGTGAGGCCAAGTGGGGTCAGCTCTCCGACGTCGTGCTGCTGCTGCCGCACGGCCACGAGGGCCAGGGTCCCGACCACACCTCGGGTCGTATCGAGCGCTGGCTGCAGCTGTGCGCCGAGGGCTCGATGACGGTCGCGGTTCCGTCGACCCCGGCGAGCTACTTCCACCTGCTGCGTCGCCATCACCTCGACGGCATCCGCCGTCCGCTGGTGGTGTTCACGCCGAAGTCGATGCTGCGCAACAAGGCCGCGGTCAGCAACGTCGAGGACTTCACGCAGGGCAAGTTCCGTTCGCTGCTCGAAGAGGTTCCCTACGAGGAGGGCACGGCCGATCGGTCGAAGGCCACTCGTGTGCTGCTGACCTCCGGCAAGATCTACTGGGAACTGCTGGCGAAGAAGCAGAAGGAAGGTCGTGACGACGTCGCGATCGTGCGCATCGAGCAGCTGTACCCGGTGCCGCGTCGCCGCATCGCCGAGACGCTCGAGCAGTACCCGAACGCCACCGAGTTCTTCTGGGTCCAGGAGGAGCCGGCGAACCAGGGTGCCTGGCCGTTCCTCGGCCTCGCGCTGCCGGAACTGCTGCCCGAGAAGCTCAGCGGTATCAAGCGCGTGTCGCGTCGCGCGATGTCGGCACCGTCGTCCGGTTCGAGCAAGGTCCACGCTGTCGAGCAGCAGGAGATCATCGAGAAGGCCTTCGGTCGCTAGAAGCTCCGTTTCGGATCCTTCGGGTCCTTGACGGTTCTCATGTGAGCCGGGTCGGTTCGTCCCCGCGAGGGGCGATCGACCCGGCTCACGCCTTTTCCGGTGCGTTTCGGACCGGGCACGACGGGCACCCTTCGGAGGACCCCCGATCGCGTCCTGCGAGGAGCTACCGATGGCGAATCCGACCGTGGCCGACTACCTGTTGCACCGCCTGCGCACGTGGGGGGTGGACCACGTCTTCGGATATCCCGGCGACGGCATCAACGGGATCCTCGCCGCCTGGACGCGCACCGGCAACGATCCGGTCTTCGTGCAGTCCCGGCACGAGGAGATGAGCGCCTTCGAGGCCGTGGGCTATGCGAAGTTCACGGGCCGGCCCGGGGTGTGCATGGCAACCTCCGGCCCGGGCGCGATCCATCTGCTCAACGGCCTGTACGACGCGAAACTCGACCACGTTCCGGTGGTGGCGATCGTGGGCCAGACCGACCGCTCCGCGATGGGCGGGTCGTACCAGCAGGAAGTGGACCTGCACACGCTGTACAAGGACGTGGCATCGGCGTTCGTGGAGACGGTGACGGTGCCCGAGCAGTTGCCGAACGTCCTCGACCGGGCGATGCGCACCGCCATCGCGTATCGCACGCCCACGGCCGTCATCATCCACGGCGACGTGCAGGAACTCGAGTACTCCCCGCCCGGCCACGAGTTCAAGATGGTGCCGTCGAGCGTCGGCTTCGATCGTCCCCGGATCGCACCGGACGACGACGCGATCCGGCGGGCGGCGGAGATCCTCAACGCCGGGGACAAGGTGGCGATGCTCGTCGGCAGCGGCGCCCGGGGTGCGCGGGCGCAACTCGAGCAGGTCGCGGACCTGCTCGGCGCCGGGGTGGCGAAGGCCCTGCTGGGCAAGGACGTGCTGTCGGACGAGTTGCCGTGGGTCACGGGCTCGATCGGGCTGCTGGGCACGCGGCCCACCCATGAGATGATGACCGGCTGCGACACGCTGCTCATCGTCGGTTCGTCCCTCCCCTACAGCCAGTTCCTGCCCGAATACGGCCAGGCCCGCTGCGTGCAGATCGACATCGACCCGAACATGATCGGGATGCGCTATCCGAACGAGGTCAACCTCGTCGCGGATGCCGCCGCCGCGCTCGACGCGCTCGTCCCGCTGCTGCAGCGCAAGGCGGATCGGTCGTGGCGTGAGGGCATCGAGCAGAACGTGCAGCGCTGGTGGCAGACGATGGGACAGCAGGCGGAGGTCGAAACGGAGTTCGTCAATCCGCTGCGGATGTTCGCCGAGGCCTCACCGCGACTGCCGGACGATGCGATCGTCACGGCGGACTCGGGTTCGGCCGCCAATTGGTATGCGCGCCAACTGCAGTTCCGTGGTGACATGCGCGGTTCGCTGTCGGGCACCCTCGCGACGATGGGTCCGGCGGTGCCGTACGGGATCGGCGCGAAGTTCGCGCATCCGGGTCGTCCGGTGGTCGCGTTCGCCGGCGACGGGGCGATGCAGATGAACGGCATGGCCGAGCTGATCACCATCCAGCGGTACTGGCAGCAGTGGGCGGACCCGAGGCTCGTCGTCGCGATCATCCACAACAACGACCTGAACCAGGTCACCTGGGAAATGCGTGCGATGGGTGGGGCACCGAAATTCGCGGAGTCCCAGTCGCTTCCGGACGTCGACTACGCCGCCTTCGCGCGCAGTCTCGGGTTGGGCGGCGAAACCGTGAAGTCCTCGGACGAGATGGGCTCGGCCTGGGATCGCGCGCTGGCCGCGGACCGCCCGACGGTGCTCGACGTGTACACCGATCCGGACATGCCACCGATCCCGCCGCACGCGACGTGGGAGCAGTTCACCGATGTCGCCAAGGCCGTGCTCGCCGGTGACGAGAACCGTTGGGGCTTCGTGAAACAGGGCGTCAAGACGAAGCTGCAGGAGTACCTTCCCGGAAACGATCGCTGAGAATCCCACCGTCCGGAGCATCGTCACCGGCCGGAGAGTGGAGCGAATGCGCCGCCAGCGCAACGCCGGACAGCGCCGCGATGGCCAGTTCGACGAACTCGTCGCGGGTGAGTTCGGGATCGCGTAGCCACGCGATGGTCGTGTCCTCGACGAAGGCCACCCAGCCGCGGACGGCGAGTCGCACCGCCGGCGTGGGCTCGATGCCGATGGCAGGCAGGTGCGCGACGGTCCGGTCGACCAGCGCCGTGCGGGTGTCCTCGAAGGCCGCCCTCATGTCGGGGTCGCCGCTGGTGGCGCCGCGCAGGATCGAGACGTACATGTCGCGGCGCCGGGTGACGTAGTCGACGTACGCGACGAGCGTGCCGCGCAGCATCTCGATCGGTTCGAGGCCCTCGTCCGGTGCGGTGTACTCGACGAGATCCCGACCGATGCATCGCACGAGTTCGACGTGGTAGTCGTGCTTCGAGGCGAAGTAGTGGAACAGCAGCCCCTTCGAGACCCCGGCCCGTTCGGCGACCTCGTCGACGGAGATCTGTTCGAGGGGCCGGTCGGCGAGCAGTTCGAGACCCTGCTCGATCAGCTGGGCCCGGCGTTGGGCGGGACCGAGACGGGTCCGGCGGGGTCCGGGATGGTCTTCTGTCACGTCCACCATGCAAACACCGTTATTGAATTATGGTCAACAAGTGTTGACCAGGTCACTGGAACGCTCTAGCCTCAAGTACATGAGTCTTCCGGTTACAGATACCGTCGCCGACGCGGAGATCCGTCAGGTCGACACGCTGATCATCGGCAGCGGGTTCGCCGGGCTCGGTGCGGCCATCCGACTGTCGCAGGCGGGCAAGGACTTCCTCCTGCTCGAACGCGCCTCCGAGGTGGGCGGCACCTGGCGCGACAACACCTACCCCGGCGCGGCGTGCGACGTGCCGTCGAACCTGTACTCCTACTCGTTCGCCCTCAACCCCGGCTGGACGCGCTCGTTCTCGCCGCAGCCGGAGATCCAGGAGTACATCCGCTCGGTCGCCGACCGGTACGACGTGCGGCGACGCACCGTCTTCGGATGCGACGTGCAGACGGCCCGCTGGAACACCGCGACGCACCGCTGGGACGTGGCCACCACGCGCGGCAAGTACAGCGCCAAGGTCGTGATCTCCGCGGTCGGCGCCCTGTGCGAGCCGTCGCTGCCCGACATCGAGGGCATCTCCGGGTTCGAGGGTGAGATCTTCCACTCGGCGCGGTGGAACCACGACGCCGACCTCGCCGGCAAGCGCGTCGCCGTCATCGGCACCGGAGCCTCCGCCATCCAGATCGTGCCGGCCATCGCGGGCACCGTCGGCCGTCTCGACGTGTACCAGCGCACGGCACCGTGGATCCTCCCCCGCTTCGACCGCGAGTACACCGCCCCCGAGCGGTTCGCCTTCCGCTACATCCCCGGCTTCCAGCGTCTCTCGCGTGCCCTGCAGTACACCGCCCGCGAGACGCAGGTCGTGGGTCTGGCCAAGGCGCAGGCCTTCATGAAGCCGCTCGAACTCGCCGCGCGCATCCAGGTCCGCCGGCAGATCCGCGACAAGGAACTGCGCCGGAAGGTCACGCCGAATTACGGCATCGGTTGCAAGCGCATGCTGATCTCGAACAACTACTACCCCGCCCTCGACCGGCCGAACGTCGACCTCGTCACCGACGGCATCACCCGCGTCACCCCGCGCGGCATCGTCACGAAGGACGGCACCGAACGCGAGGTCGACGCGATCGTCGTCGCGACCGGCTTCCACGTCACCGACTCCCCGACCTTCGCCGGTATCTTCGGCAAGGACGGCCGCTCGCTCGCCGAGGTCTTCGACGAGACCGGCATGCAGGGGTACAAGGGCAGCTCGGTCGCCGGCTTCCCGAACCTGTTCTTCCTCGTCGGCCCGAACACCGGACTCGGCCACACCTCGATGGTGTACATGATCGAGTCGCAGCTCGAATACGTCGTCGACGCGATCCGCACGATCGACCGCAACCGCATCGGCGCGGTCGAGGTCCGCGAGGACGTGCAGGACGAGTACAACCGCGACCTGCAGCGCGCGCTGCGATCGAGCGTGTGGAACAACGGCGGGTGCGCGAGCTGGTATCTCGACAAGCACGGCAACAACACCACGTTGTGGCCGGGATTCACCTTCGAATTCCGCCGTATCACCCGCAGATTCGACCTCGAGGCGTACCGTAGCGTCGCCGAATCGGATCTCCCCGTCGCCACCGACCGTCCCGCGCAGGAGCACACGTCCCGAGAGGCAGCAGTTCGATGAGTGAATTCGCAGGCCGGGTCGTCGTCGTCACGGGCGCGGGTTCCGGGATCGGACGGGCCCTCGTCCTCGCCCTCGCGGCCCGAGGTGCCCGCCTGGCGATCTCGGACGTCGACACCGCAGGGCTCGAGGAGACCGCGCGTCGCGCACGGGATCTCGGCGCCGAGGTGAAGGCCGACCATCTCGACGTCACCCAACGCGAGAAGGTCCTCGAGTACGCCGAGCAGGTCGCCGCCCACTTCGGCGCGGTCCACCAGGTGTACAACAACGCGGGCATCGCCTATCACGGCGACCTCGAGCGCACCGAGTTCAAGGACATCGAGCGCGTGATGGACGTCGACTTCTGGGGAGTCGTCAACGGCACCAAGGCTTTCCTGCCGTATCTCATCGCGTCGGGCGACGGCCACCTGATCAACGTCTCGAGCCTGTTCGGTCTGCTGAGCATCCCGGGCCAGGCGGCGTACAACTCGGCGAAGTTCGCCGTGCGCGGGTTCACCGAGGCAGTACGGCAGGAGATGCTCGTCGCGCGGCATCCCGTGCAGGTCACGTGCGTGCATCCCGGTGGCATCAAGACCGCGATCGCGCGCAACGCCGCTGTCCCCGACGGCGACGACCAGGCGACCTTCGCGGAGTTCTTCGACCGCAAGCTCGCACGCACGACCCCCGAGGACGCGGCGAAGACCATCCTCACCGGTGTGCGGAAGAACAAGGCGCGCGTGCTCATCGGCGCCGATGCGAAGCTGCTCGACGCCTTCGTCCGCGTTGCCGGACCGGCCTATCAGCGTGTCGTCGCCACCGTGACCTCTCGGGTCGTGCCGAGGGGATAGGCTGCGGCATGCCTCCGACACCGCAGTTGTCACCGCGGGTGGCGCGTACCGCCCTGCGTCCTCTCTTCCGTGCCCTGCTGTCGCCGCGCTGGTCGTTCTCGACGCAGCGCCGGTTGCTCGATCTCGCGGCGCCGTTGCAGTTCCTCCCGAAGGACACCGTGGTGCGCCCGATCCGTCTGGCGGGACGCCCCGCCGAGCGGATCACGGTGGGCGCCACCGAGCGGACCACGGCGATCCTGTACCTGCACGGCGGGGCGTACACCGGCGGGTCGCTCGCCACGCACCGCTCGCTCGCGGCGTATCTCGCCGCCGCGTCCGGATCGGCCGTGTACGTCCTCGACTACCGGCTCGCTCCCGAGCATCCCTATCCGGCGGCGTTGAACGACGCCGAGGCAGCCTACCTCGAACTCGTCAGCGAGCACGGCTTCGAGGTGCCGGACACCGCGATCGCCGGCGACTCGGCCGGCGGTGGCCTCGCCGCGGCCACCACACACCGGCTCATCGACCGTCACGGGATCACCCCGCCGGCGCTCGGATTGTTGTCGCCGTGGACCGATCCGGCCGCCCGCGACCTGCCCGACGTGAACGACGTCGTTCTGAACAAGGGCTGGGTGTATTCCTCGGCCGAGGCGTATCTCGCCGGAGGCGATCCCACCGATCCCGGTTACGCGCCCATCCACGCCGATCCCACGGGTCTGCCGCCGACGCTCATCCAGGTGGGCACCGCGGAGATGTTCCACCCACAGGTGCGGCAGTACGCCGAGAAGCTCCGGGCCGCGGGCGTCGACGTCACCCTCGTCGAACAACCCGAGCTGTGGCACGTCGCGCCGTTGCAGGCGTCGCTCGTTCCCGAGGCCGCCGCGGCGATCTCCGACTTCGGTGTGTTCCTCCGGGACCGGATGGGCACCCGCGCGGGCTGAGTACTCGCGGGGTGCCGTTCACGCTCCGGCGTGTTCGTCGATCCATTCGCGGGCCACGGTCTCGGGATCGTCTCCCTCCTCGACACGCGCACGCAGTTCGGTGAGATCGCTCGTGGTCAGTTCACCCGCGATGGTCCGCAACGCGTCGAGTTGTGCCTCGTCGAGGGTGCCCTTGCGGAAGACCGGGACGACGTTCTGGGCCGGCAGGACCGGTGCGGGCGCATCGTCGGCGTTCGTGTCGTCCTGCGGGCTGCGGTCGGGTGCGTCGGGCACGGTGCTCACGGGCGAATCCGCGTCGATCTCCGCGAGGGCGGACGACGTCGTGGTGGTTCCGACGACCGTGTCGGGTTCCGACGCGACGGCGACGGACTGTGCATCCTCGATCCGTCGCACCTCGCGCGGGCGGCAGTCGGCGCGTTCGAGGGCGGTGAGTCCACCGGCGGTGTCGAAGTCCTCGGTCACCGCGAAGGTCAGGTCGGCGCAGCGGCCGGCGAGGTCGGCCACGCGGCTCACCGACCATTGCGTGAGCCGTTCGCGGTCGGCGAGCAGCACCGCGCGGTCCTGCGCCGAGGCGTAGTCGGAAATCGTCAGTTCGTCGGGCAGTGCGCGCGCCAGCGCCTCGAAAACGTCCTCGGCGTCGGTCGCGTCGGCACCGGGATCGTAGGACGCGAGCAGCCGTCCCGTGTAACCGGGGATCAGCGTGAGATCGGCGGCGTCGAGCGCTGCGGTCGGATCGGCGACGCCGGAGCGGACCTGCACGTCGATCCCGCTACCGCGCAGCGCTCCCGCGTACAGCTGCGCGAGCAGTTCCTCGTCGGGCCGCTCCCCCGCCCCGACGATCACCGTCGTCGACGGTGCCGCCTCGTCGAGAACGGGCGACGCACATCCCTGGAGCACGGCCGCCGCCGCGCATGCGGTGAGCACCGTCGCCGCGACCGGCCGGATCCGTCTCGCTTCGTTCGCCACGGCGGTCATTGTCGCCCACCGGTGTGCCACGGTCCGCACGTGCCCGACCGTCCGGCCCGCCGAGGCGCCGAACGCCCCGATCCGGAACCTTTGTGCGGTTCGGATCGGGGCGTTCGGTGCGATCTCGCCGGGAGCGAATCCCTAGTCGGTGACGCCTTCGGCCTTCGCCGCGGCCGCGACGGCCTCGGCGACGGCGGGCGCCACACGCGGATCGAGCGGGCTCGGGACGATCTTGTCCGCAGCCAGTTCGTCACCGACGACCGAGAGGATGGCCTCGGCGGCGGCGAGCTTCATGCCCTCGGTGATGCGGCGGGCACCTGCGTCGAGCGCGCCCTTGAACACACCGGGGAAGGCCAGCACGTTGTTGATCTGGTTCGGGAAGTCGCTGCGACCCGTCGCCACGATCGCGGCGTGCTTGTGGGCGATGTCGGGGTGGATCTCCGGATCCGGGTTCGACATCGCGAAGATGATGGCGTCGTCGGCCATCGTCGCGACGATCTCCTCGGGCACGGTGCCCGACGACACGCCGAGATAGACGTCGGCGCCGTCGAGCGCCTCGGCGATGCCGCCCTTGCGGCCCTCGGGGTTGGTGCGGGAGGCCAGATCGGCCTTGATCTCACCGAGATCGGTGCGGTCGGAGGAGATGATGCCCTTCGAATCGAGCACCACCACGTCGCGCGCACCGGCGGCGAGCAGGATGTTCGTGCACGCCACGCCGGCAGCTCCGGCCCCGGAGATCACGATGCGCAGGTCGGCGATGTCGCGGCCCTGCACCTTCACCGCACCCTTGAGGGCGGCCAGGGCTACGATGGCGGTGCCGTGCTGGTCGTCGTGCATGACCGGGCAGTCGAGCGCCTCGATGACGCGCTTCTCGATCTCGAAGCAGCGCGGGGCCGAGATGTCCTCGAGGTTGACGGCGCCGAAGGACGGACGCAGCCGGATGAGGGTCTCGACGATCGCGTCGGGATCGGTGGTGTCGAGCACCAGCGGGATGGAATTCAGGCCCGCGAACTTCTTGAACAGCGCGGACTTGCCCTCCATCACCGGCAGCGAGGCACGTGCGCCGATGTTGCCGAGACCGAGGACCGCGGTGCCGTCGGAGACGACGACGACCAGGCGGTTGGTCCAGGTGTAGCGGTCGACGAGGGTCTCGTCGGCGGCGATGGCCCGGCAGACCTGGGCGACACCGGGGGTGTACGCAATGGACAGATCGCGCTGGTTCTCGAGCGGCGCGGTCAGCTCGACCGACAGCTTGCCGTCGACGTGACTCGAGAAGATCTCCTCGTCCGTCAACTCGAGCTTCTGAGGGGTAGGTGCATCAGACACAATTGACACGATGACACTCCTGCGTGTTCCGAGTCGACCTCTGGACTCGGTTGCTGCGAAAACACCGCAGTTCAATGCATTTCACACACGTGCATGCATCGAGTTGCAGCGCTTCGCCAAGGACATTGGATTGAAGCTTCCGGGCGCGATCACGACTGCCGCTGTACAACGCTGTACGGCTTCCGGAACGTGATGGAGCCGGGGCGGGTGGCCCTGGCATCGAGCCCTGGGTGATCTAGCCCTGGGTGGGTCTGCCATCCTTCGTCCGATTCCGGGGTATTCCGGCTTTCGGATTGCCGCAAGTTTGCCACCTTTGCAGACGAACAATCAAATCGGCATCGATTGCGAAGGTCTCACGGTTTTGTCGCCTCACCTGTGAGTTTACGTGCCGTGAACACCGCGCCGCGGGCGCACCGCGACGAATTTCCGCAGTTACACGACGGCTACCGACGGGTAGCCGAGATGGCACTCGGGGTCGTCATCCCCACCACTGGGTGATCATCAGAATCGATGCAGTGAAGATCACCACAAGGCTCGACAGGAGTGCCGCACCACCCGAGCGCCGATCCGCCGTCACCTGGGCGATCACGGCCACGAGCGCGGCGACGACGTGCGCGGCGACCGAGGTGGTGCCCGGACCGGGGAAACCGCGGTCGCCGGCGAGGTACTGGGCCCCGCACACCACGAGCGTCAGGACCAGCACCGCCCCGCACACCACGCCGGAGAGAGCGCGGAGGGCGCGGACCGGCAGACTCGCGCGGCGCGGTGCAGGTTCGTACGGATCGGCGTAGTACCCCTCGTCCGGGTAATACGGTTCGGTGTAGTACTCACTGTCGTAGTAGTTTTCGTCGTTCGACGACCCGTACTCTCCGTCCGGATACCGCGCACCCCGTCGCCTCATCCCTCGAGCACCTCCACGCCGGTCGCGCGGTCGAGCAGCGCCTCGTACGCCGCCGGAGCCGTGGTGAAGCTGCCGAGCCTGATCGTCTTGTTGTCGCCGTGATAGTCGGACGACCCCGTGACGACGACCCCGAGCGACCGCGCGAGATCGCGCATCGTCCGCACGTCCTGCTCGTTGTGATCGGGATGGTCGGCCTCGACACCGCCGAGTCCGAGTTCGGCGAGTTCCTCGATGTGGTCGAGAGCGAGGAGCCGCCCGCGCGCACGTGCCCGGGCGTGCGCCACCACCGGCACACCGCCCGCGGCCGTCACCATCTTCACGGCGTCGGCGAGCGGGGTATCGGCCTTCGGTACGTAGTAACGGCCGCGCGGCGACAGCAGCTCGGTGAAGGCGTCGGCCACCGTGGGCACCACACCGGCGGCGACGAGCGCCCGCGCCAGATGGGGCCGGCCCGCGGCGGGGCCCGCCTCGGCGAGCACCGCGTCGATGTCGATCGGCAGACCGTCGTCCGCCATCCGCACACCCATCGCCCGGATCCTCGACACCCGTTCGCCACGGAGCCGCTCGAGTTCGGCGACGAAGACCGCGTCGTGCGGGTCGAAGAGATAGGCCAGCAGGTGCACGGCGACCGGGGCGCCGTCCTCCCCGCGTCCCGTGCAGGACATCTCCATTCCCCGGACGAGACGCAGGCCCGTCGGCAGGGCCGCTGCGGCCTCGTCCCATCCCGCGGTCGTGTCGTGGTCGGTCAGGGCCACGACGTCGAGACCCGCCCGGGCAGCGGCACGGACCAGTTCCGCGGGACGGTCGGTGCCGTCCGATGCGGACGAGTGGGTGTGGAGATCGATACGCACGCCACCAGTCTGTCAGGTCGGCGGGCTAGCATGACTGGAGCTGCCCCGCCCGGTCCCCGTCGACGGGCGACCGCCGCGCCGCGGGCCTGCGACCGGGCCGCGTCCCAGCGGCATGCCGTGAGGAAGGACAACATGCCGCACCAGCCTTCTCGTGCCACCCGTCGCGGCCCCACTACTCCCCCGGTCCCCACCGAGCAAGCGGTGGTCGACTGCGCGGTCTACGTCGACGGGCACCGCCTGCCCGGCCGCTACAGCCACACCGAGGCGATCGCAGAGGTACGTCGGCGCGGTACGGGATTCGTGTGGCTCGGGCTGCACCACCCCGACGAGGAGCAGATGACGAACGTCTCGCACACCTTCGGACTCCACGAGCTGATGGTCGAGGACGCCGTCCACGCCCACCAGCGGCCGAAGCTCGAGCGCTACGACGACGTGCTGTTCCTGGTGCTGCGCACCGTCAGCTACATCGAGCACGAGTCGGTGACGACCACCAAGGACATCGTCGAGACCGGCGAGATCATGTTGTTCACCGGCCCCGACTTCATCGTGAGCGTGCGGCACGGCGACCACTCCGAGCTCTCGCACGTGCGCAAGCGCCTCGAACGCGACCCCGATCATCTGTCCCGCGGTCCGGCGGCCGTGCTCCACGCGATCGCCGACCACGTGGTCGACTCCTATCTCGCCGTCACCACGGCCGTGCAGCCCGACGTCGACGACATCGAGGAGCTCGTGTTCACCCCCGACACGCGGATCGCGGTCGACCAGATCTACATGCTCAAGCGCGAGATCGTGCAGCTGCGCCGCGCCGTCGTGCCGCTCGCCGAACCGCTGCAGCAACTCATCCGGGCACCGGGCAACCCGATCCCGAAGGATGTCCGGCGGTACTTCCGCGACGTCGCCGACCACCACACCACGGTGTCCGACCGCATCGCCGCCTTCGACGAGACGCTCGGCACGCTGCTCGACGCGGCGATCGCGAAGGTCACCGTGCAGCAGAACACCGACATGCGCAAGATCTCCGCGTGGGTCGCGATCGCCGCCGTGCCGACGATGATCGCCGGGATCTACGGCATGAACTTCGATCGCATGCCCGAACTGCACTGGGAATACGGCTATTACGTCGTGCTCGCCGCGATCGTCGCGATCACCGTGGGACTGTTCGTCACCTTCAGGCGCAACAACTGGCTGTGACGACCGAACTCGACCGAGCCCCGACACGCGCTGCGCAGGCGGTGCGATCGCCGCGACGCCACGTGCTCGCCGTCGCCCTCGCACTGATCCTGCTGCAGACGATCCTCCGGACGGTGGTGGCTGCGACCGGCGAGTTCTACTGGGACGACCTGATCCTCCTCGGGCGGGCGGGGTCGTATCCGTTGCTGTCCGATCTCTTCCTGCGGTACGACCACGACGGTCACCTGATGCCCGCCGCCTTCCTCGTGGCGGGGATCGCCACGGCGATCGCGCCGCTGGAATGGTGGCCGGCGGCGGCCTCGCTCGTGATCGGTCAGTTGCTCGCGTCGCTGGCGGTGCTGCGGGTGCTCTGGCTGCTGCTCGGTCCGCGACGCGCTCTGTGGGGGCCGCTGCTGTTCTATCTCCTCACGCCGCTGACGCTTCCGGCCTTCGCGTGGTGGGCGGCCGCGCTCAACGCGTTGCCGCTGCAGGCCGCACTGGCCTGGGTGGCGGGAGATGCGCTGCAGTACAGCAGGACCGGTCGACGGCGTCATCTCGTGAGCGCCCTCGTCGTCACCGCGGTGGCCCTGGTGTTCTTCGAGAAGTCGGTCCTCGTTCCGTTCGCCGCGTTCGCGACGGTCGCACTCGCACACCACGTCGACGGACTCACGCGCCCGATCCGCAGCACATGGGCGCAGGCCCGGCCGTTGTGGCTCGGGTCGGTGGCCGTGCTCGTCGTGTGGGCGGTCTGTTACGCGACGGTGGTCGAGTCCCGGTTCGGGATCCCGCCGTGGTCGATGGTGGCCGGGCTGACCCATCACGGCATCTCCTACGGGTTGCTGCCGTCGCTGCTCGGTGGTCCGTGGGAGTGGGAACGGTGGAATCCGAGTCCGCCCTGGGCCGATCCCCCGCTCGTGCTCGTCGTCGCCGCGTGGCTCGCCGTCGCTGTTGCGGCGGTGTGGACGGTGCGCCGGCGGCACCGGACCGGGCCGGTGTGGCTCACGGTGATCGCCTACGTCCTGGCCTCGCTCGCGGCGATGATCAGCACGCGCTTCGGCCCGGAGACCACCTACGAACTCGCGCGCACACTGCGTTACTTCGCCGACTCCGCGGTGGTCGTCGCGATCGCCGCGGCGCTGATCCTGCGCGCCCCGCGGCGGGGCACGACGACCCGTCCTCGCGCCGTTCGTGCGACCGCCTGGACCTGCGCAGCCGTGTTCACCGTCGGCTCGCTGTGGTCGACCGTGACGTTCGCGCGCAGCTGGTCGGACAACCCGACGGGCGACTACCTCGGGGCGGCGAAGGCCGCGCTCACGGCCCGGCCCGACGAGCCCGTGCTCGATCACCCGGTGTCGGTGTGGATCCTGCTGCCGGTCACCTACCCGCACAACCTGGTGGGGTCCGTCTTCTCCGCACTGCCCGGCCGGTCCGACATCCGCGACCACGCGACCGACCTGTGGGTCCTCGACGATCTCGGACAGCGCACTCCCGCCGACCTGCTACCGCTGCGCTTCGTCCCGCCCGGCCCCGAGCCCGACTGCGGTCATCGCGTCACCACCGACGCCGTCACGGCCGTGCCGCTCGACTCCCCTGCGGGCGACTGGGAGTGGACGGTGCAGGTGAACTACCGGGCCTCCGCCGACGGCACGATCGGCCTCGGGTTCCCCGGCCACGCATCCGGCACCGTGCCCGTCACCGAAGGACTCGGGACGGTGTACGTCCGCGTCTCCGGGGACGGGTCGGCGTTGCAGGCGCGCTCGTCCACTCCCGGCACCACCGTGTGCCTCGGTGCCGGATCGCTCGGGGTGGTCGTGCCGCGGGGGTGACGGCGGGTCGGAGGCGGCTCAGCGGTCGTCGACGAACCGCACGTCGTGTGTCTCGACCTCTGGTGCCGCGAAGTTCAGCAGTCGCATGCCCTCGGCCTCGAGCGCCGACCGAGCGGACACCGTGACCGTCCGCCACAGCGTCATCTCCACGGCGGCGGTAGTCCGGTCGGTGATCACGCGCGCACTGCCCGCGACAGTGCCCCCGACGAGCAGCAGGGGTGCGATGATCCCGTTCTCCGCCATGATGCGCTTGCGGTGCTCCTCCGAGACGAACCGGGTGCGATCGGCGTGCGAGAGGAGCACGTTGTCGAACGGCGCGAGGATCCGTACGGGAGCAGGGGCCGAGGGGTCGGGTCGCGGCGCGTCGGGCAGGTCGAACAGTTCCGTTCCGCGTTCGTCCCGGAACACGACGAGTTGTGGGCGGAGGCGGTCGACGATCTCGGCGAGCCGGGTCAGGCCGCACCAGGTCTGCACGTCCTTGACACTTGCGGGACCGAAGGCGGCCAGGTACCGCAGGATCAACCGATCTGGGCCGGGGAACGCGGGCGGCGGGCCCACATACTCGTCGAGGTGCGCCAGGCGAGGTTGCCCCGATCGTCCCCACAGTCCGCGCGGCGGCACCTGCACGAGCGGAAGCAGACATCGCACCGCGTGTGCCAGCGCGGCCGGATCCTGGTCGGGGAACCGTTCGGCGAGCAACGGTCGCAACTCGGCCTGACTCATCGGAGTGCCCGCCAGCAGAGCCCGGGCGACCGACACGAGCGCCGACCGGTCGAGACCCTCGAGGCCGATGCGGTGGGCCTTGTTCGCGTCGACGCCCCGGTCGAGCACCGGCTGCACCCACGGGCGCAGCGCGTGCGCATCGGCGCCGGAGACCGCGAACACGGTGCCGCGCATCAACGCGATCCGGACGACCGCCCGCGACTCCAGCAGATCCGACAACGCGTCGGGCCGGAAGCTCCGGATGCGGGTCCACAGCGCGAAATACGGGGCGAGCGGCGCCTGGGCCTGCAACCCGAGCAGGTGCTCGATCATCGACAAGGCATCCGTGCTGCTCCGCCGCAGCAGGTGCTGGCGGGCCAGCGTGGCGCGTCCGAGCGCACGGTCGGTGAGAACCGGGACGGTCACAGACGTGCTTGCGCCCGGCGCGGGTCGCTCAGGTCGATGCCCGCTTCCTCCCACGCCTCGCGCAGCGCCTCGGTTCCCTTCAGCCGCTTCCAGGCCGCCTCGGTACCGGTGATCGGACGGGCCTCGAAGAAGTGGACCGGATCGGACGGCTCGGGCAACTCCAGCGACGGCACGTCGGCCGTCTCGAGCAACACCGCGGTGAACGGAGCGCCCGGCCACAGCGGCTCCCCGAGATCGAGCAGGGCGTCGTCGGTGAGGACCACGCCCTCCACGGCGGGCAGCGCCGCGAGCACCGCGAGGGTGCGGTGGACGCCGGCGGTGACGCCCTCGTCGTCGCGCAGGCTGAGAACCAGTTCGGCCCGCGGCCCGCGCGTCGGGTCGGCCACCATGTCGGTCGGGTCGCCCATCGGGTGCCGGGAACATCCCAGGGTCGCGTACCGCAGGAGTTCGGCGCCGCGGAATCGGAGGACCTCGATCGGTTCGAGACCGAGGAAGGTCACCGACGCCGATTCCGGATCCGGATCACCCGGCGCGGTCAGATGCTCGGTGAGGTGGCTGCGGACGGTGGCGAGAACTGCGTCGGTCACCCCTGCAATGTAGTCCCCGTCCCGCACATGCGGTTCCCACCCGGACCTGTGCACCGCCCGGTACCGTCGAAGCGTGGCTCGCGACACCGGTTTTCCGGTCTCCGATGCCGGCGACGATTTCGCCCGGCAACGCCGGCGCGCCGAGTACGCCCGGCTCATCGCATGGCTGCGCCGCGAACCGGCCGACGTCAACACGGTGCTGCCCTTCGACGACGTCGTCGCCGCCCTCGGACGCCTCGGTGAGCGGCGACTCGGGTTGCAGATCATCGAGGTCGCCTCGATCGTCGGCAGCGTCGACCGCGCCGACGACTTCGACCGACACTTCCGCCCCACCTCGGCGCGTCTGCGCGCACGCTGGGAACGCATCGCGGCCGCGCGGCGCCGCGGCGAGGCCATACCGCCGATCTCCGTGTACCGGGTGGGGCCGATGCACTTCGTGCAGGACGGGCACCACCGCGTGTCGATCGCCTACGCGCAGGGCGATCACACGATCGACGCCTACGTCACCGAGATCACCACGAAGGTGCCCGCAGAGGGCATCAGGGCCCGTCCCGATCTCGTGCGCAAGGACCACTTCCGGATGTTCCTCGGCCGCGTCCCCCTGCACGGCGCCGAGCAGGACGCGATCCGCGTGTCCGACCCGTGGGGGTACGCCGAACTGGCCGAGGCCGTCGAGGCGTGGGGTTTCCGGCTCATGCAGGATCTCGGCGAGTACCTCACCCGCGAGGAGGTCGCGCGTCGCTGGTACGAGGAGGAGTTCGTCCCCGTCGTCGCGATGGCCCGCGAAGCGGGAATGCTGCGCTCACGCACCGACGCCGAGGTGTATCTGTGGATCGCGAGCGAGCGGTACCGACTCGTGCGGCGGCACGTGTGGAGCGAGGAGATCGTCGACGAACTCCGCAGCCGCGCACCCCGCTGACGACTTCGGTGGATCCGGCCCCGCCTTCCGGGGTCGGATCCACCGAAGTCGGTTTGTCAGAGGGTGACGTTCGCGCCGGTCTCCTGATCGAACAGCGCGATCTTCGCCGGGTCGAACCACAACTGCACGGTCCCGCCCTTGGTGGCCTGCGATTCCACCGACAACCGCGCGACCAGCGATTCGGCCGACATGTCGGCACCGGCGTCGGCGGCGAGTTCGTCGAGGTCCTTCGAGTGCACACCCGGCCCCTCGGCCGTGAAGTACGCGAACTTGTCGGAACCCATCGACTCGAGCACGTCGACCTCGGCGGAGAAGGTCACGCCCGTCTCCCGTTGGGTCGGGTCGAGCAGGTCGGCGTCCTCGAAGTGCTCCGGACGGATACCGACGACCACCTCGCGCGACGGATTGTTGCGACGCACGGTCTCCCACCGCTCGTCGGGCAACCGGAACTCGCCGAACGAGGTGCGGATCGAACCGTTCTCGATCTGCCCCGGCACGAAGTTCATCGACGGTGACCCGATGAAGCCGGCGACGAACAGGTTCCGCGGATGGTCGTACAACTCCTGCGGCGCCCCGACCTGCTGCACGAACCCGCCGCGCATCACGACGACGCGATCGCCCAGCGTCATCGCCTCGGTCTGGTCGTGGGTGACGTACACCGTCGTGGTGCCGAGACGCTTCTGCAGGCGCGCGATCTCGGTGCGCATCTGCACGCGCAGCTTCGCGTCGAGATTCGACAGCGGCTCGTCCATGAGGAACGCCTTGGGGCTGCGCACGATCGCACGACCCATGGCCACGCGTTGCCGCTGACCGCCCGACAGGTTGGCGGGTTTGCGGTCGAGATGCTGTGTGAGATCGAGGATCCGGGCCGCCTCGTCGACCTTGCGGGTGATCTCGTCCTTGGACACCTTCGCGAGGGTGAGCGGGAACGCGATGTTGTCGCGCACCGACATGTGCGGATACAGCGCGTAGGACTGGAAGACCATCGCGATGTCGCGGTCCTTCGGTGCCCGCTCGTTGACACGCTCACCGGCGATGCGCAGTTCGCCGTCGGAGATGTCCTCGAGACCGGCGATCATGTTGAGCGTCGTGGATTTTCCGCACCCGGACGGTCCGACGAGGATGATGAACTCGCCGTCGGCGATCTCGAGATCCACGTCGCTGACGGCCTTCGCTCCGTCCGGATATTCCTTCGTCACCTTGTCGAGCACGATCTCGGCCACGGTAGTTATCCCTTCACTGCGCCGGAGGTCAGTCCGGCGACGATTCGACGTTGGAAGATCAGGACGAACACGATGATCGGGATCGTGATGACGACGGCCGCCGCTGCGATCGACCCGGTCGGTTCCTCGAACTGCGATGCACCCGTGAAGTTCGCGATCGCGGCGGGTGCGGTGATGGACCGCTCGGTGGAGGTCAGCGAGATCGCGAACAGCAGGTCGTTCCAGCAGAAGATGAAGACCAGGATCGCCGCCGTGATGATGCCGGGAGCGGCGAGCGGGGCCACGACCTTCCGGAACGCCTGACCCGGTGTCGCGCCGTCCATCTTCGCGGCCTTCTCGAGTTCCCACGGGATCTCCTTGAAGAAGGCCGACAGGGTGTAGATCGCGAGCGGCAGCGAGAAGGTGATGTACGGCAGGATCAGCGCCGCCCACGTGTCGAACAGTCCGAGTCCGCGCATGATCTCGAACAGCGGGCTGACGAGGGAGATCTGGGGGAACATCGCGATGAGCAACGCCACGCCCACCAGGATCTTCTTACCGGGGAAGTCGAGCCGGGCGATCGCGTAGGCGGCCATCGTCCCGAGGATCACCGCGATGACCGTGGCGATCAGGCCGATGCCGATGGAGTTGATCAGGGCGCTCGTGAACGCGTCGGTGCGGAAGATGCCGCGGTAGTTGTCGAGCGTCCACTGCTGCGGGATGAACCGGCCGTCCTGGATGGTGCCGGGCGGTTTGAACGACAGGCTCGCGATCCACAGCACCGGGACGAGTGCGTAGAGCAGGACGATCAGGTTCACCGCCGACCACGACAGGGTCCGTTTCCTGGTCTCGGCCATCATCGGCCCCCTTCGTCCGAGCCGGGCGCGGATGCACCGAACAACTTGATGAACACGAACGCGATGATCGCGACGCACAGGAAGATCAGGACGCTGATCGCCGACCCGATGCCGAGGTTGAAGGCCCGGAACAGATTGTCGTAACCGAGGATCGACACCGATCCGGTGCCGTTGGCGCCGCGGGTGAGGACGTAGATGTTGTCGAAGATGCGGAAGGCGTCGAGCGTGCGGAAGAGCAGGGCGACGAGGATCGCCGGTTTCATCAACGGAACGATGATCCGCACCAGACGCGTCCACGCCCCGGCACCGTCGACCTGCGCCGCCTTGAGCAGATCGTCGGGGACGAGCGCGAGGCCGGCGAGGAGCAGCAGCGCCATGAACGGCGTGGTCTTCCACACCTCGGCGAGCACGATGATCGCCAGGGACGGGATCTGATCGGTGAGCGGGGCGCTGCCGTCGGGCAGCAGGTTCGCGAGATAGCCCGTGCCCGGGGTCCACGCGTAGTACCAGCTGTAGGCGGCGGCGACGGTGACGATGCCGTACGGGATCAGCACCACCGTGCGCACGATGCCCTTGCCGACGATCGTGCGGTGCATGACGAGTGCGATCGCGAGGCCCAGTACGAACTCGATCGCGACGGAGACCAGGGTGACGAGCGAGGTGACGATGAAGGCCTGCCACCAGAATTCGTCGCTGAGCACCGCGACGTAGTTCGACAGCCCGACGAACCGGCGGTCGTCGGGGAAGCGCAGATCGTAGCGTTGCAGACTGAGCCAGACGGCGTATCCCACCGGATAGGCCGTCACCGCGAGCATCACGATCGCGGCGGGCGCGACGAGCAACAGACCGAGTCGTCGCTCGGCCTTCTTCCCCTCGGACAGCGCTGGTTTCGTCTTCGCCGACGGTTCCTTCGGGGTCTCGTCGGTCGGTTTCGATTCGACGGCGGTCACGGGATCAGTCCTTCCGAATTGACCGCCTTGCGCACCTGCTCGGCGAGTTCCTCGACGGTGCGGGGCGGATCGATCTGGTCGACCGGGTTGAGGGTGGCCGTCACCAGCGTCGAAATGCTCTGGTAGGCCGGTGAAGCGGGACGCACCGCGGCGTTCTCGAGACCGGCGCGGACCTCACGCCAGGCCGGATAGGCCTCCTGGAATTCCGGGTCGTCGTACAGCGCCGCGAGCGTCGGCGGCACGCCGCCACCGATGGCGTTGTTGCGCTGGTTCTCCTCGTTGCGCAGGCACTGCATCGCTTCGAACGCGAGATCCGGCTGGGTACTCGTGCGGGCGACGGCGATGTTGAACCCGCCGATGGTGACCTGGGCGGGCTCGCCGGGGATCACCGAAGGGTACGGCGCGGGAAGGAAATTCTGCTCACCGTCGACGGTCAGGACCGTGTTGCCGGTGTTCTCCGAGGTGACGTTGCCGTTCTCGTCGATGAAGGGCAGAGCAGCCTCGTTCTCGATGATGCCCGGCAGGACGAACGGCCAGTTGACCTGGAACGCCGTGCGCCCGCTCTCCATACCGAGGCGGACGGCCGCCTCGTCGGCCTGGTTCAGGGACGGATCGGCGCCGGGCGCCGTCGCGACGCGCTTCATGATGTCGAGCGCGGTCACCGCCGCGTCGTTGTCGGTGAGGGTGACCGTGACACCGTCCTCCCCCACCACCGAACCTCCGGCGCTCGAGAGCAGGGTGTTGAACCACACCATCAACCCTTCGTACTGCCGGCCCTGCACCCCGATCCACGACGGCCGGCCCTCCTCGGCCAGGCCGCTCGCGATCTCGATCATCTCGTCCCAGGTCTCCGGAGGTTGCCCGTCCGGCATGAGATCCTTTCGGTACCAGAGCAACTGGGTGTTGGTGTTGAGCGGCGCAGCATACAGCCGGTCCTGCCAGGTCGCTGATTCGAGAGGGCCCTCGAGGGTGCCCTCGGAGACCTCGGCGGCCACATCGTCGGGCAAGGGCAGCGCCCACCCGGCCTCGGCGAACTCGGCCGTCCACACGACGTCGAGGGTCATGAGGTCGAGGCCCGGGTCGTTACCGGTCAGCCGCCGCGCCAACTGCAGTCGCTGGTCGTCGGCGTTCTTCGGAAGTGTCCTCTGCTGCACGCGATATCGGCCGCCGGCCTCCGCAGTGCACACCTCCGCGGCCTGCGCGTACTGCTCGGCACCGTCGGCGGCCGTGTAGAAGGACAGAACGACACCCTCGTCGTCGCTGCCGCACGCGGCCAGTCCCGACGCCAGGAGCACCGCGGCCGCAGAAGCTGTGACCGCCCGGCTCGTCCGCCGTGTCTTGCCCGACCGTCTCATGCGTGACTCCGCTCGTATCGGGGACCTCGTGATCCGACGATAACGCCCGTACCGGCCAGCCGTAGCAAAACGAGCAGGGCGTACATCCGGAGCGGAATCGGCACGACGACGAGGTCAGAAGGAGGTCCCCGAGAAGGGTGCCTGGGGCCAGGAGAACAGCAGGTCAGCGGTGTCTACGGCGTCCGGTCGGTGCACCCGGGCGCGACCCGCGTCGACCATCCGGTGCCAGCCATGCCGGCCGAGCAGGAGCGCACCGAGGTCGGCGATGTCGATCGTCAGGTCGGCCGGTCCCGCGGTGCGCGCCACGCCGTCGGCGGAGATCTCGAAGACACCGGCGTTGTCCGTCAGCAGCCGATCGGTCACCTCCACGCTCACCGAGCCGAACCCTCGATAACTCCGCGCCGACAGCGCCCGATCGAGGTCGAGGATGCGCAACCACGTCTCGTCCGAGACCGAGCGGAAGTGCACGGCACGCGCGTCGCCGAGCATGAGTGGGAGCTGGTCGTCCTGCGGAAGTGCCGCGAACCGCAGGGTGTCGACGAGATCGAGGTCGAGCAGGAACCGGACCAGGCCGGCGTACGCCGCGGGTGACGGGGCGAAGAAGTCGTCGACCACGACGGTGCGGTTGCGGCTGGTGAACCATGCCTGCGTGTCGACGGGGTGGTACCGGACGAAGCCGTCCTCCTGCCCCGGTTCGCCGTGCACCGCCACGTACATCGGATCGGTGAGCGAGTCGGCCCGCCATCGGCGCGAGTTCCACCAGTACTCCGACCGATCGATCATGCCGGGGCGCGGCGGCAGATGACGGGAATGGATCTGCGCCAGCACGTCCCACGCATCCGGATAGGTCAGCAGACGCACCGTTCCGGACTCGGGCACGTCGGGACGCAGTGCGGCACCACGCACGTCGACGTCGACGGACACCGAGGTCGAGGCGACGCCGTAGCCGAACCGGCCGTAGATGGTCGCTTCGGAGGCACGCAGCGTCGCAAGGATCTCGCCGCGGTCCCGCGCGTCGCTCAGCTGGCGATGCACGAGTCCGGAGATCACGCCGCGACGCGTATGGGTGGGCAGCACACCGATGTGGGTGACCGCCGCGTGCGGCACCCGGGCGCCGCCGGGCAGGGTGAGATTTCCGCTCGTGGCGTCGACTGTCCCGACGAGCATGCCGTCGAGGAAGGCACCCCACGTGCGGCCGGCCTCGAGGTAGCGGCTCACCGTCCCGTCGGGAACCTCGGGCCACGACGGCAGACCCACCATCGCCGTGCGGAACAGCGCGGACGCCTCCCGCAATTCGGCTTCCGACTCCAGAACTCTGATCTCCGGTTCCGTTCGCTCACCCATGGAACGACACTATCGACCGCGAACTTGCACCGCGGGTGAACGGCCGTGACGTTCGGTACACCGGCTCCGGGCGGGTAGGTTTCCAGCGTGCGACGCGAGTGGGATCCAGCAGACACCGGGGTGCTGCAGCTGCCCTCCGGCCGACTCGTGCGGGGACGCGGGATACGCAGACCGGTGTTCGACGAGCCGTTTCCCGACTTCGGGGTGTATCTCCTCGGCCGCCCTCCGGCAGCACCGTTCGAGTGGGAGTCGCGGTGGATCCACTGGCCCGACTTCCGCACGCCGCGCGAGCCGGAGGACGCTCTCGCCATTCTGTACGAGGCGTGGATCCGGGCGGGAAGACAGCGCGTGGAGATCGCGTGCGGGCGTGGACGCGGCCGCACCGGCACCGCACTGGCGTGCCTCGCCGTCCTCGACGGGCTCTCCCCGGAGGAGGCGGTCGACTTCGTTCGGCGGCACTACCATCCGCGCGCGGTCGAGACGCCCTGGCAGCGCAAATTCGTCGCGCACGCGAAGGCGCGCTCCTGACGGCTCAGTTCTTCGTCCGGGCGAGGTGGGCCTCGGCGGCCGAGACGGCGCGTTCGGCGGCGACCACCCGTTTCTTCGCCTCGGCAGCGGCGCGGCGCGCGAACGTGCGTTGCTGCTCTGCGTGTTCGAGCTTCGCCCGAAGCTCGGCGACCTCCTCCTCGTGACGAGCCAGCTCCTGCTCTGCCGCCGACGCGGCTTCGCGCGCGTCCTCGGCCGCGCTGTGAGCCGAGTCGAGAGCGGCAGCGGCCTCGTCGATCTCCGCGTCGCGCGCCGCCTGCTCCGCCTTCTCGCGCTTCGTGGGTCCACGCTCGCCCTTGCTCTTGCGCGCAGTCCTGTCCGCTGACGTTCTGTCGTCCTCGTCCTTCTCCTCGGACCCGCCACGGACGACGGTGAGCGGCATCGCCGACAGGTCACCGAAGCCGTCGGACTCGACGATCGCGTCGAGTCGGCCCTGCCGGACCTGCTCCCCGATGTCGGGATCCGACAGCGCGGCGTTGAGGGTGCGCCCCACCTCGCGCAGTGCGCTCTCCGAGACGGTGCGGCCGCGGTCGGCGGCGAGCCGACCCGCGTCGCGCTCGAGCGCGGCGACCACTCGGCGACGCTGCTCCGACAGTTTCCGCATCTCGCTGCCGGACAATCGTCGTTGCGCGGTGCGCAGGGCGGATCCGATGTCGAGCAGCGCCGCGAGTTCGTCGGCCCGTTCGCGGGCGAGCAGATTGACCATCCAGGCCGCGACCGTCGGTTTGCGCAGTCTGCCGATGGCCGCCGTCAGCTCGCGGTCGCCCGCTTCGCGTGCCTGCGCCGCGAATTCGGAGCGGGCCGCCACGAAGTCTCCTGGGTCGAGGCCGTAGAGGGCATCGGCCACCGAATCGAGGTCGGGCATGGGATCGACAGTAGTGGCGCGAGGCCGATCACGACGAGTGCCGTTCTCGGCGAACGCGCGACCGCGCGACGATCAGATGGCGAGCTTGGCGAGGATGTCGCGCGCCTTCTCGGCGGTGGGCGGCTGGCACAGCACGTCGTAGCGGCCGGCGACGAGCTGCATGGTGGACGAGAAGTCGCGCTGACCGCGGGTCGCGGCGTACGGGATGCTCGCCGAGATGAGGCCGAAGATGATGCCGCCGACGAGGCCGACGAGCAGCGGGCCGAGGAAGTCGGTGGAGAAGATGCCGAGCAGCAGACCGAAGAACACGCCGAGCCATGCGCCCGAGACGATGCCGCCGCCGATCACCTTCGGCCACGTGAGCCGACCGGTGACCCGCTCGACCTGCATGAGATCGACACCGACGATGGTGACGTCCTCGACGGAGAAGTTCTGATCGGCCAGGTGGTCGACCGCCCGTTGCGCCTCGGCATAGGTCGGGTACGAACCGACGGGCCAGCCCGTGGGAGGTGTGGGCAGACCGGGTACCTGGCGACCCGGTCCGAGGGGATTCGTCATGTCGTTTCGGCTCCTTCGCGATACACGCCGACGGTCGCGGCGCCGGTCTCCATTCTGCCTCGACGGGGACCGGCACGCCGCGACGGTTCGCCCGATATGTTCTTTTTCCTGTCAGGAGACCGGCGGCTCGAACTTCTGGGTGCGCTGCAACCCGGCGGCCCGGCCCTTCGCGGAGATCACGAGGGCCATCTTCCGGCTCGCCTCGTCGATCATCTCGTCGCCGAGCATCGCGGCACCGCGGGCGCCGCCCTCGGCCGAGGTGTGCCACTCGTAGGCGTCGAGGATCATCTCGGCCTTGTCGTAGTCCTCCTGCCGGGGGCTGAAGACCTCGTTGGCCGCGTCGATCTGGCTCGGGTGCAGCACCCACTTGCCGTCGAAGCCCAGGGCGGCGGTGCGCTGCGCCGACCGGCGGAAGGCGTCGACGTCGCGGATCTGGAGGTAGGGACCGTCGATGGCCTGCAGCCCGTGGGCGCGCGCGGCCATGAGGATCGTCATGAGGATGTGGTGGTAGGCGTCGCCGACGTCGTAACCCTCGGGCTGTTCACCGACGACGAGCGTGCGCATGTTGATGCTCGCCATGAAGTCGGCGGGACCGAACACGAGCGTCTGCACGCGCGGGCTCGCCGTCGCGATCTCGTTGATGTTCGTCAACCCGATGGCGTTCTCGATCTGCGGTTCGATGCCGATCCGTCCCACCTCGAGACCGTGAGCCTTCTCGACCTGGGTGAGGAGCAGGTCGAGCGCCTTCACGTGGCTCGCGTCGGGCACCTTCGGCAGCAGGATCGCGTCGAGGTTCGCGCCGGCACCACCGACGACCGTCGCGACGTCGAGATAGGTCGCATCCGTGGTCCAGTCGTTGACGCGCACGACCTTGATCTGGTCGCCCCAGCCGTCCTCGTTCAGAGCTTCGACGATGGTGCTGCGGGCCTGTTCCTTGGCCAGTGGCGACACGGCGTCCTCGAGATCGAGGAAGATCTCGTCCGCGGGAAGGCCCTTGGCCTTGTCGATCATCTTCCGGCTGCTGCCGGGAACCGCGAGTACCGACCTCCGGGGCCTGAACGAAAACGACATGACCTGACCAGACCTCCGAGTTCCGGGAACAGCGTGCGCACGCTCTAGCCTGGCAATCATGGCAGCAGTGAGCAAGGTCTTCGTCGCGCGGCTGGCCGGACTGGTCGTTCTCGGCCCCGACGGCGAGTCCATCGGCCGCGTCCGCGATGTCGTGCTGACCATACGAGTGGGGCGTCAGCCTCCTCGTGCGCTGGGGCTCGTCGTCGAACTGCCCACCCGCAAGCGGATCTTCGTCCCGATGCTGCGCGTGACCGCGATCGAGCCCGGCGCGGTCACCCTCGTCACCGGCAACGTCAGTCTGCGCCGGTTCACGCAGCGACCCTCGGAGGTGCTCGCCCTCGGTCAGGTCCTCGATTCGCGTGTGCGCGTCGACGACCCGGAGCTGCCGGACCTGATGGGTGTCGACGCCGTCGTGGTGGATCTGGGGCTCGAGCTCATGCGCACCCGCGACTGGGTCGTCGCCCGGGTCGCGGTGCGTCGCCATCGCGGCCGGCTCGCGCGCCGCTCCCCCATCCACATCGTGGAATGGCCGCACGTGCACGGACTCACCCAGCAGGCACTGTCGATGCCCGGACAGGGTGTCGCGCAGTTGCTCCTGCAGTTCGAGGACATGCGCCCGCCGGACGTCGCGAACGCCCTGCGCGACCTGCCGATCAAGAGACGCACCGAGGTCGCCGCGGCACTCGACGACGAACGCCTCGCCGACATCGTGCAGGAGCTGCCCTCCGACGATCAGACCGACCTGCTCACCCAGCTCGGTCTCGACCGGGCGGTCGCGGTGCTCGAGGCGATGGATCCCGACGACGTCGCCGACCTCCTCGGTGAGCTGCCCGCCACGGACGCCGAGTCGTTCCTGCAACGCATGGACCCCGAGGACTCCGAGCCGGTGCGCCGCCTGCTCGAGCACTCCCCCGACACCGCCGGTGGTCTGATGACCCCGGAACCGGTCGTGCTGACGCCGGCGACCACGGTGGCCGAAGCGCTCGCCCGCGCCCGCAATCCGGATCTGAGTCCGGCCCTGGCGTCGATGGTCTTCGTCGTGCGACCGCCCACCGCGACACCCACCGGCAAGTACCTCGGCTGTGTCCATCTGCAACGATTGCTCCGGGAACCGCCTGCGAGCCTGGTGGGAGGGGTCGTCGACGACGACCTGCCGCGCCTGGCCCCCGACGACGCCCTGACCACCGTCACCCGGTACTTCGCGACGTACAACCTGGTCTGCGGTCCGGTGGTGGACGACGAAGGGCACCTGCTCGGCGCGGTGAGCGTCGACGACGTGCTCGACCATCTGCTGCCGGAGGACTGGCGCGAGGAGGACATCGAGGATGAGTGACCGCAGCACGCAGGGCCGCTCGCGCCTCGAGACCCCCCAGGCATCGAGGTTCCGCTTCAACTTCGACGCCGAGGCGGTCGGCCGGGTCAGCGAGTCGATCGCCCGATTCCTCGGAACGGGCCGCTATCTCGCCATCCAGACGATCGTCGTCATCGTGTGGATCGCTCTCAACATCGCCGCGGTCGGACTGCAGTGGGATCCCTATCCCTTCATCCTTCTCAACCTGGCCTTCTCGACACAGGCCGCCTACGCCGCGCCGTTGATCCTGCTGGCGCAGAACCGGCAGGAGAACCGCGACCGCGTGTCGCTCGAGGAGGACCGCGCCCGCGCCGAGCAGACCAAGGCCGACACCGAGTTCCTGGCACGCGAACTCGCGGCGCTGCGACTCGCGGTGGGCGAGGTCGCGACCCGCGACTATCTGCGTCGCGAACTCGACGACCTGCGCGCCCTGCTGGTCGACGACGAGAACGAGGACGACGCCGGCACTCCGCGCACCCGCGGACCTCGTCGCTGAGGGCCCCCGTCCTGTTGTCCGGCACGCCCGGTTGCACACAACCCGACATCCTTCTGTAACCTTCGTCACAGCAGTCGGACGGACGACCGGAGGAGGGTGATCGCGTGCGGTGGAAGGTCGCGCTGGCGATGCCGGTGATCGTCGCTGCCGGACTCGCGGCGACAGCGTCGTCGGCGACAGTGGTGGCGGAGACGACGTCCGCCGAGACCGAGCCGAGCGCCACCCCGGCGGTGGGCGTGCTTCCCGGCGAGATGCGCGAGGCGCAACCGCTGCGCAGCCCGAGCGACCCGCTCGCCCAGCTTCCGCCCGACGCCCTGGCCGCGGCAGGAGGTGCGGCCGTTCTCGGCGACGGGCCACTCGCGATCCCCGAACTCGTCTTCTACGCCTACCGCGCGGCCGAGATGCAGCTGGCCATCGACTCCCCCGAGTGCGGCCTGCCGTGGAACCTGCTCGCGGCCGTCGGGCGCCTGAGCTCCGGACACGCCGACGGAGGACGCACCGACATCCTGGGCACGCTGACCACGCCGGTCGTCACCCCGGAGGGACTGCTCGGGCCGATGCGCCTGGCCCCCGCGGTGTGGGAGCAGTATTCCGCCGACGGCAACGCGGACGGCACCGCCGATCCGCAGAACATCTTCGACGCGACCCTGGCCGCCGGTGCCCGGATGTGTGCGGAGGGCGGAAACCTGCGCGAGCCGGACGGTGAGGCGCGGGCGGTGGCGTCGGTCGATCCGTCACCTGACTATCTGGCGAACGTCCGGCACTGGTCCGGTGCGTATTCGAAGGCCGCCGAGGTGGCTCCCGCCGATCTCGCTCCGATTCCGGCGCGGCCGGTTCCGAACGCCGCGGATGTCGCGGCTCCCGCGCCGGCTCCGGCGGTCACCGCGCCCGCTCCGGAGTCGACACCTCAGCCGACCGACACTCCGGCCCAGCAAGCGCCCGCCGACACTCCGGCCCAGCAGGCACCCGAACAGAACATCCCGGCTCCGCCGCCGATGCCGGAGTTGCCCGAACTCCCATGTCTGGTGCCCGCCTTCTGCGAGTAACTCCCGGCACACACGCGAGATGACGACACGCGCGACACGCGTGTCGTCATCTTTTTCTTTCACCCCACCCGACCCATCGGACCAGCACGGATGGGCCACAGCAGTACGCCTGCACCCCCGTTACATCACGTTTGAGTAACGGAAAAGCATCGAATGCTGTAGCCTCGGCCCGGCACGTAACGAAGGTGTCTCGTTCCGAGGCACCCGAGGGAGGGTTATCCATTGGGCCGCCACGCCAAACCGTCGGATTCGAAGCTTCGGCGAAATTCCGTCATCGCGATGACCGGACTCGTTCCGGTCGGACTGGTCGCCGCAGCCGCGACCACCGCGGGTGCGTCGCCGCGAGCGCTGATGGGTGCAGCTCACCACGAGACCGAGCCGACGGCGTCGTCGACCGACTCGGCCGACCTCGCCGCCGTGGTTCCCGAAGCGGTCGCCGCCGTGCAGACGATCATGCTCGAGCCCGAACCGGCACCCGTGCGCACCTTCAAAGCCGCCCCCGCGCCGGAACCCGAGCCCGAGGTCCTCCAGGAGGGCCCGCTCGGCATCCCCGGGATCAACTACGCCGCCTACCGCAACGCCGAGCGCGTCCTCGCCGAGGAGAATCCCGCCTGCGGCATGCACTGGACGCTCCTCGCCGGCATCGGCCGCGTCGAGTCCGGACACGCCAACGGTGGTCACGCCGACGACAAAGGCAACCTGCTCGAGCCCGTCATCGGCCTGCCGCTCAACGGCAGCCTGCCCGGCCAGGCCGTCATCCACGACACCGACGGCGGCGCCCTCGACGGCGACACCGTCTACGACCGCGCGGTCGGGCCGATGCAGTTCATCCCCACCACGTGGAACCAGTACGCGGGCGACGGCAACGGCGACGGGGTCTCCGATCCCCAGAACTTGTACGACTCGACGCTGACCACCGCGAAGTACCTGTGCGACGGTGGCCTCGACATGCGCAACCTCGCGCACTCGACGAAGGCGATCCACCGCTACAACAACTCGATGGCCTACGTGGCGAACGTGCTCGCCTGGTCGACGGCCTACTCCACCGGCATCGACCCGAGCCCCGCGGATCTCCCCCGCATCCACTGATGACCGGAGGTGGTCGTCGACCCGTATCCGGTGGCGAGCGGCATGCCGCCTACCATGGGCGTCATGGCAGTCAGTGAGTCCGACGTCCGCAGTGCGCTCGCACGGGTCCAGGACCCGGAGATCCGCAAGCCCATCACCGATCTCGGAATGGTCAAGAGCGTCGAGATCGGCGCCGACAGCAGCGTCGATGTGGCGATCTATCTGACCACGGCCGGATGCCCCATGCGCACCGAGATCTCGGAGCGCGTCACCAAGGCCGTCGCCGACGTCGCCGGTGTGGGCGAGGTGCGCGTGACCCTCGACGTGATGAGCGACGAGCAGCGCACCGAGCTCCGCAAGTCGCTGCGCGGCGATTCCACCGAGCCCGTCATCCCGTTCGCCCAGCCCGGGTCGCTCACGCGTGTCTACGCGGTGGCCTCCGGCAAGGGTGGTGTCGGCAAGTCGTCGGTCACCGTCAACCTCGCCGCAGCGATGGCCGCGCGCGGACTGTCGGTGGGTGTGCTCGACGCCGACATCTACGGTCACTCGATCCCCCGCATGCTCGGCACGTCCGCCAAGCCCACGCAGGTCGAGCGGATGATCATGCCGCCGATCGCGCACGACGTGAAGATGATCTCCATCGCCCAGTTCACCGAGGGCAACACCCCGGTGGTGTGGCGCGGCCCGATGCTGCACCGCGCGCTGCAGCAGTTCCTCGCCGACGTCTTCTGGGGCGACCTCGACGTCCTGCTCCTCGACCTGCCGCCCGGCACGGGTGACGTCGCCATCTCCGTCGCGCAGCTGATCCCGAACGCCGAGATCCTCGTCGTGACGACGCCGCAGCAGGCCGCCGCCGAGGTCGCCGAGCGTGCCGGTTCGATCGCGCTGCAGACGCGTCAGCGCATCGCCGGCGTGGTGGAGAACATGTCGTGGCTCGAGCTGCCCGACGGCACCCGCATGGACGTCTTCGGCAGCGGTGGCGGTCAGGCCGTCGCCGAGCGTCTCACCCGCGCGGTGGGCGCGACGGTGCCGCTGCTCGGTCAGATCCCGCTCGACCCGGCCGTGCGCGAGGCCGGCGACTCCGGTACCCCGATCGTCCTCGCGGCGCCCGACTCGGCGCCCGCGGTGGCGCTGAAGGAAGTCAGCGACAAGTTGGCGGTGCGCAAGCGCGGGCTGGCCGGTATGTCGCTGGGAATCGACACCACGCGTCACCTGTAAGAACCCCGATATCGATCGAGCCCCCGCCGTGCTTCACGGCGGGGGCTCGATCGTAGGAAAGCTGTCAGGTGGCGTCGGGATCGATCGGCGGCTTCTCGTCCGGGGCGAGCGGCTTCGACAGGTTCGGCCGGCTCGCGCCGTTGGTGGGCGTTCCCGGGGCCGCCGAGGACGGCTTGTCGAAGTTGCCGGTGAGGACCGAGTCGTCGCCGTCGAGCAGATGCTTGGTGATCACGGCCCGCGGTGTCATGCCGCGCAGCTGGTTCAGCTCGGACAGGGGTTGCCGCAGGTCGTCGAACTCCGGTCCGAGTTCCTCCTTGAGCTGGTCGCGCGCACCCGTGGCGTAGTCGCGTACCTGACGCAGCGACTTGGCCACCCACGAGACGGCGCCGGGCAGGCGCTCCGGGCCGAGAACCACGAGGGCCGCCACGATGAGTACCAGGAACTCGCCCCAACCGATGTTGCCGAACACGCATCCAGGGTACGTGGTCTCGTCCGGATCGCAGCACCTACGCGGAAGCTCACATCACGCGGCTGGGACGTTCGGTCCGAGACAGGGACCGTTCAGTCGGAGACGGGGGTGACCTCGACGTCGACGAGGCGGCCGTTGCGCACGAGCTGGACGGTGATCGGCTCGTCGATCTCCTGCTGCTGGACCGCCACGACGAGCTCGTCGGCGCTGGTGACCTCGCGGTCGCCGACCTTGACGATGACGTCGCCCTCGACGATGCCTGCGCGCTGGGCCGGGCTGTCCTGACGGACGTTGGCGACCTCCGCGCCGCTCGCGACGTCGTTGACGACCGAGCGTGCGTTCACGCCGATGTCCGGGTGCCGCATCTCGCCCGTGCGGATCAGCTCCTGCGCCACCTCGGTGACGTCGTCGATGGGGATCGCGAAGCCCAGACCCACCGAACCGCCGGTCTCCGACTTGATCGCGGAGTTGATGCCGATCACGCGACCCTCCATGTCGATGAGGGGGCCGCCGGAGTTGCCGGGGTTGATCGAGGCGTCGGTCTGGACGGCGTCGATCACCGCGTCGGTGTCGGTGCCTTGCCCGCTGAGCCGCATGGGCCGGTGCAGCGCACTGACGATGCCGCGGGTGACGGTCTTGCTCAGGCCGAGCGGCGAACCGACCGCGACGACGTCCTCGCCCACCTGGACGTCCTCGGAGCGGCCCAGTTCGGCGACGACCAGGTTGTCGACGTTCTCGACGGCGAGCACGGCCAGGTCGGTCTTGATGTCGCGTCCGACGATCGAGGCGGGCACCTTCGTGCCGTCGTCGAAGGTGACCTGCACCTTCGCGTCGGGATTTCCGGCGGCCATCGAGATGACATGGTTGTTGGTGACGATGTAGCCGGCGCCGTCGATCACCACGCCCGAGCCGGTGCCGGCGTCGCCACCGACGGTGGTCTGGATGGAGACGACCGCAGGCAGCACGGTGTCGGCGACACGCGCGACCGCGCCGGTCGGCAGTTCCTCGTCGGGACCCGACTGGCTCAGCGTCACTCCGCGACTGGTCAGCGAACCGTTGTCGGCGGTCGCGAGCGCGACGACGAGTCCGCCGACCATGCCGATCACGACGGCCACCGCGGCCAAGGTCGCGAGTGCGCGGGGTTGGACGCGGCGGTCGAACAACACCTCACGCAGGGTGAGTCCGGGGGCCGGGGGAAGTTCCTTCTCCTCGGCCTCCCCGGCCAGGGGCGGACCGAGCCGCACCGCGGAGTCGGGGTCGCGCCACGGATCGGGTTCGGTGTCGTCCTCGGTCTCGGCTGCGGGCTGAGCGGGAGGACGCTGGAGTGTCTCGTCGGCGTCGGACGGACGTCCGTAGGCCTCGGCCAGGATCGCGTCGGTCGGGGGCGCCTGCTGGACGCGCGGGTCGACGACGCGGGGATGGACCGAGGAGTCGAACGAGCCCTCGGCACCGGGCGGGCGTCCGAAGACCCGTGCGGATGCCTGGTCGACGGTGGGTCGGTAGACGGGCCGGGGTTCGAGGCGGGGAGCGTCATCAGGGCGCGTGATCGCTCCGTCGGACCCACCCGACGAGGCGTTGCCGGACGAGCCTCTTCCCGACGAGTCCTTACCGGATGAGGCATGGGGCAGCTCGTCGTCGCGACGAGGATCGTCGCCGGCTCGTCGTTCGGTGTGCTGCGCAGATTCGGCCGTCACGCGTGCCCGTCTCCCCCGTCTAGGTCCGTCACGCAGCCCAGTATCACCGATGGCATCGGATCACCTGTTACCGCCCGTCCGGTCACCGGCGCCGGAGAATCGACCAGCGGCGCGCGGCGAAGCCTTCCTCTGCCTGCGGGTGCGGGGATGGATCGCACAGGTGTGAAGGGATGTTGCTGAGCGTCCCGAGCAGTGAACTCGGCATACGCGGTACGTGATCGGCAGCGGACCGCAGTGCGTGGCGGGCCTGCTGCTGGGCTTCGACCTCGGCGGCACACTCCGGACACATCGACAGGTGCTGGGCGGCCCGCATGTAGGCCGCCATGCGCAGTTCGCCGTCGACGAAAGCGGCAACTGCCTCGCTGGCGAGATGTTCAGTGGAGCCGAACCTGCGAGGTGGTTGCACCATCGTCATCACTACCTCCCGGCGGCTACCCCGCATCGACGCGACCGTTTTCGACCTTTCCATGCTCGCGCAGGTACTCGCGGAGTGCCTGGCGGCCTCGGTGGATACGACTACGTACCGTACCGAGTTTCACCCCCAGTGTGGCACCGATCTCCTCGTAGGACAGACCTTCGATGTCACAGAGCACCACCGCGGCACGGTACTCGGGTCCGAGCGAGTCCAGAGCGGACTGCAGGTCGGCGCCGAGACGCGCGTCGTGGTAGATCTCCTCGGGGTTCGGCCCTGCGGCCGGTACCCGATCGTAGTCCTCCGGGAGCGCTTCCATCCGGATGCGGTTCCGGCGGCGCACCATGTCCAGGAAGAGGTTCGTGGTGATGCGATGCAACCAGCCCTCGAAAGTGCCGGGCTGATAGTTCTGCAACGACCGGAAGACGCGGATGAAGGTCTCCTGCGTGAGATCCTCCGCGTCCTGAGCGTTGCCGGAAAGACGGTAGGCGAGTCGGTAGACACGGTCGCCGTGCTCACGAACGAGTTCGTCCCACGACGGCATCGCCGCGCGGTCCCCGGTGGCATCGAACGCCGCGGTGCCGCTCAGGTCCGCCTCGAAGGCAGCGTCGAGCGCCGAGGCGTCGTTCTCGGGAACGGTGTGGGATCGGGTCATGTGGATCGGTGGATCCTCCTCGTCGGGACCGCAGTCATACGGGCTTCGGGGCCTACAACACGCGACCTGCAGGGAATATTCCTTCACAGGAACGTTCCACGAGGCCGGTGCGTCCTCGAAGTCGTGAACCGGTGCGATCGTCCGGTTCGTCGAGTGTCAGTTTTCCTCGCGGCCATGTGGCCGCCGTATGAGTAACCTGAAACGTCGCTGAGAAAACCGGTCCGGGCATGTTCATCCGCCGAAATCACACAACTGACGGCACCACTCCGTGCGCGCCTGCCTGCGCGAACGAATCGCCGAGGATAGCCTCAGTGAGGTGCAGACCAACGCCGATCGCATCCTGACCCACGCCGAGAACATCGTCGTCGAGGACGACGAGCTCGCCGCGGCGCGTGACCGTGCCGAAGATCTGGGCGCCGACCCGGTGTCCCCCTCCGTCGGAGCCACCCTCGCGATGTTCGCCCGCATGCTCGACGCGAAGACGGTAGTGGAGATCGGGACCGGTGCGGGTGTGAGCGGGCTGTGGTTGCTGCACGGCCTCCGCGAGGACGGCGTGCTCACCACGATCGACAGCGAACCGGAACATCAGCGGGCCGCGAAGATCGCCTTCCGCGAGGCCGGCATCGTGGCGTCGCGCACCCGGCTCATCAACGGCCGCGCGCTCGACGTGCTGCCGCGACTCGCCGACTCCGGCTACGACATGGTCTTCGTCGACGCGACCCCCGCCGACCATCCGCACTTCGTGCGCGAGGGCGTGCGTCTGCTCCGGCCCGGTGGCGTGATCGTTCTGCACAACGCCCTGCTCGACGGACGGGTCGCCGACCCCGCCGCCCGCGACGCGACGGTGCTCGCGGTGCGCGAGGCCACCCGCGCGGTGTCCGACGACGAGCGCCTCGCCCCGGTGGTCCTGCCGCTCGGCGACGGCCTGCTCTGCGCGGTGCGCCTCAGTTGATCTGCGGCGGTGCGCCTCAGCTGATCTGCGCGGTGCGCCCCGGCGTCCGGCTTCGGAGCAGGCACAGTCTCAGATCCAGATGCCCTTGCCGATGGCGACGACACCACCGTTGCTGACCGCGAACCGCTGACGGTCGCGCTCGAGGTCGACGCCGATGATCTCGCCGTCGCCGACGACGACGTTCTTGTCGAGGATCGCTCGTCGCACGACCGCACCCTTGCCGATGCGCACACCGGGCATGAGCACGCTGCCCTCGACGGTCGCTCCGTCGTCGACCATGACGTTCGAGCTGAGCACCGAGTTGCGGACCGTGGCGGCCGACAGGATGCTGCCGGCACCGACGATCGATTCCTGCGCCAGACCACCCTGTACGAACTTCGCGGGCGGCAGGTTCTCGGCGGCACCGCGGATGGGCCAGCGCCGGTTGTAGAGATTGAAGATCGGGTGGACCGACACGAGGTCCATGTGGGCGTCGTAGAAGGCGTCGAGCGTACCGACGTCGCGCCAGTAGGCACGGTCGCGTTCGGTCGCGCCCGGGACGACGTTGTCGTTGAAGTCGTAGACGTGGGCCTCGCCCTGCTCGACGAGCGCGGGGATGATGTCGCCGCCCATGTCGTGGTCGGAGTCGGGATTCTCCGAGTCGGCCCGCAGCGCCTCGACGAGGACCTTCGTGGTGAAGACGTAGTTGCCCATGGACGCGAACGTGACGTTGGGGTCGTCGGGCGTTCCGGGCGGGTGTGCGGGCTTCTCGAGGAACTGGGTGATCCTGCCGCTCTCGTCGCTGTCGATGCAGCCGAACGCGAAGGCTTCGCTCCGCGGGACGCGGATACCGGCGACGGTGACACCGGCTCCCGACTCGATGTGCTGGCGCACCATCTGCTCGGGGTCCATCCGGTACACGTGGTCGGCGCCGAAGACCACGATGTACTCGGGATCCTCGTCGTAGACCAGGTTGAGCGACTGCAGGATCGCGTCGGCGCTGCCGGTGTACCAGCGGGGACCGAGTCGCTGCTGGGCCGGCACCGGGGTGATGTACTCACCGGTGAATCCGGACAGGCGCCAGGTCTGCGAGATGTGCCGGTCGAGGGAGTGCGACTTGTACTGCGTGAGAACGCAGATGCGCAGGTAACCGGCATTCACGAGATTGCTGAGCACGAAATCGATGAGGCGGTACGCGCCCCCGAACGGCACTGCCGGCTTGGCTCTGTCCGCGGTCAGCGGATACAGACGTTTGCCCTCGCCGCCGGCGAGAACGATTCCAAGCACATGGGGCTGGCTCCTCACACGCTTCAACCTATCCCCCGACCCAGGCCACCGCCAGCGAAGCGGAATCTCGACGCCGATCGGAGTGTCGGGGCCGGGTGGCCGGAACCTGCGCGGCCCGCTACTTTGAGGCGGTGAGGGTGGCAATGATGACGCGGGAATATCCGCCTGAGGTGTACGGCGGGGCCGGAGTCCACGTCACCGAACTCGTCGAACAACTGCGTCGACTGGTCGAGGTCGACGTGCACTGCACGGGTGCACCGCGCGACACCGCGTTCGTGCACTCCCCCGACCCGGCACTGCGCGACGCCAATCCCGCCCTGACGACCCTGTCCGCCGGGTTGCGCATGGCGCACGCCGCGGCCGGAGTCGACGTGGTGCACTCGCACACCTGGTACACCGGGCTGGCCGGTCATCTCGCCGCCGAACTCCACGATGTCCCGCACATCCTCACCGCGCACTCCCTCGAGCCGCGACGGCCGTGGAAGGCCGAGCAGCTCGGCGGCGGTTACCGCATCTCCTCCTGGTCCGAACGCAACGCCGTCCGGTACGCCGACGCGATCATCGCGGTCAGCGACGGGATGCGCCTCGACGTGCTCGACGCCTACCCCTTCGTCGATCCTGCTCGGGTCCACGTGGTGCGCAACGGGATCGACACCGCCGTCTGGCATCCGGGTCCGGCCGAGCCGGGCCACGAGTCCGTCGTCACCCGCATCGGTCTCGATCCGGACCGCCCGATCGTCGTGTTCGTGGGCCGCATCACCCGGCAGAAGGGCGTCGGGCACCTGATCGCCGCGGCGCACCACCTCGATCCCGATATCCAGCTCGTCCTGTGTGCCGGCGCGCCCGACACCCCCGAGATCGCCGCCGAGACCGAACGCGCGGTGGCCGCCCTGCAGGAGGCCCGCGACGGGGTGCACTGGGTGCGCGAGATGCTGCCCACCGCATCGGTCCGCGAACTTCTCTCGGCGGCAACGGTTTTCGTCTGCCCCTCGGTGTACGAGCCGCTGGGGATCGTCAACCTCGAGGCGATGGCCTGCGAGACCGCCGTGGTGGCCTCCGACGTGGGAGGCATCCCGGAGGTGGTGCAGGACGGGATCACCGGGCGCCTGGTGCACTACGACGCGTTCGACACCGCGACCTACGAGCGTGCACTGGCCGACGCCGTCAACGACGTCGCGCGCGACCGCGACCGGGCCGCACAGTGGGGCCGGGCCGGACGCGACCGCGCCGTCAGCGAGTTCTCGTGGGCGCAGATCGCCCGTCAGACCGTCTCCGTCTACCAGCAGGTGATCACGGCGCGCTAGGTTCGTCGGCCGTCCCGACCCGTCGCCACGTGGTGACGGTGACCGACACCGTCACGTCGAACGGGTCGGGCAGAGAGGCCAGCAACTCCGCACGCCGGTCGGAGGTCACGTGGTGGGCCGACGGGCCCATCCCCGCGACGAGGCCGAGCGCCTCGCGCGGGAATGCGGCCGTGAAGCGCACGTCCGTCCGTCCCGCCCGCTCGAAACGTCCCGACAGGGCGGACGAGAGCCGCTCGGTCTTCCGGTCGTCCACGCTCACCATGCCGGGTAGCGCGACCAGTTCGCGCAGATGCTCCGAGGTGGGTGTCGCGACGACGAGCGTTCCGCCGGGGGCGAGCACGCGGTGGCTCTCGGCAGCGTTGCGCGGCGCGAACACCGACAGCACATGGGTGAGCGAGGCCGACTTCACGGGCAGTCGTTGCCACGCGTCGGCGAGGATCGCTCCGGTCCGGGGATGGCTGCGGGCGATGCGGCGCACCGCGGGCTTGGAGACGTCGAGTCCGATGCCGCGCGCTGCCGGCAGGGCGTCGAGCACGGACGCGAGGTACTGCCCCGTACCGGCCCCGACCTCGAGGATCGCAGCGTCGGCGGGTGCGTCCACCGAATCGGCAGTGTCCACCGCATCGGCCGTGTCGACGCAGGCGTCGGCTACCGCGCGGCGGATGGGGTCGTAGTGCCCGGCACCGAGGAAGTCGGCGCGGGCGGCGATCATGTCGGCGGTGTCGCCGGTGAACGGCGTCGAACCGCCGGCGAGCAGCGACACGTAGCCCTGGCGTGCGACGTCGAAGCTGTGCCCGCGATCGCACATCACGACGTTGTCGTCGAGGTCGAGCGCGGACTCGCAGTGAGGGCACGCGAGAAGGTCGATCACGTCGGCGAGCATCGCGCCTCCGATCGTGTTCTCAGGACGACACCGGGCCCCGCGCGCCGAGAAGCGCGGGGCCCGGAGTGCCCTGAGAGGGGCCGATCAGCTGGTGACACTCTTGAGTTCGTCGCCGAGTGCCGCAGCCTCTTCCGGCGTGAGCTCGACGACCAGACGTCCGCCGCCCTCGAGTGGAACCCTCATGACGATTCCTCGTCCCTCTTTGGTTGCTTCGAGGGGACCGTCCCCGGTCCGGGGCTTCATGGCCGCCATCCTCTGCTCCCTCCAAATCTGCACCCGACCGCCGGGCGCGTGGGTTACCGTGTGGTTGCATCGCCGGTCGCGGCGACGCGCACCTTCTCATTCTTCCCTATCCGGAATACGTGCGCGTAGCTGACTCCTGGGTAAGAGACTCCTCCGGGTTCTACGGGTCGAGTGACACCCAGCACGATTCGAGGTGATCGTCGACCATCCCGGTGGCCTGCATCAGCGCATATGCGGTGGTAGGGCCCACAAACCGGAAGCCGTGACGCTTCAGCTCACGGGCCATCGCCGTGGACTCCGGCGTCACTGCCGGAATCTCCTCGACCGTTACCGACCGTCGCGCGCGTCGCGGCGGTGCGAACGACCACAGCAGCTCGTCGAGGTCGGTGGGCAGTTCGAGCACGGCCCGCGCGTTGGCGATCACCGCCTCGATCTTGCGGCGGTTGCGCACGATGCCGGGGTCGGCGAGCAACCTCTCGACGTCGGCCTCCGTGAAGCGGGCGACCGCCTCGACGTCGAAGCCCTGGAATGCCGCGCGGAAGGCCTCCCGCTTGCGCAGGATCGTCAGCCACGACAATCCCGACTGGAACGCCTCGAGGGAGAGCCGCTCGAACATCTCGTCGCGGCCGTGGAGCGGCCGGCCCCACTCGTAATCGTGATAGTCGCGGTAGAGCGACGAACCGGGACCGTCGACCGCCCACGGGCACCGCACGCGGTCGTCGGCATCGGTTACGGCAGCGTGCTCGTCGGTGTCGACCACGGGTCCTTGCTCGTCGGCCGTCATCGCGACTCCCCCGTCGACTCCGACGATGCGCTCTCCGGAACGTCCTCCGCTTCGAGCTCTTCTGCCCCGACGTCCTGCCCGGCACCGTCGACCGACTCTCCCGCCGCGCGGGCCTCGGCGTCGGCGAGACGGACCCGCAGCTCGTCGACCTCGCGGGCGAGACGATCGAGCGCCCAGTCGACCTCGCTCATCTTGTAACCCCGCACGGTCTGCTGGAACCGCAGGTCGCGGATGTCGGTGCCGGTGACGTCGGTGGCCGGCAGCACCGTGACGGTGGTGCCCGGAGGCAGCGGCGCCAACGTCTCACCCCGGCCGAAGACGGCGCTCGCGACGAAGAACAGCACGGCGGCGACGCCCGCCATCACGAGCACGTACAGCAGAACCGTGAGCATGCTCCGATCTTGGCACGAGCGTCCGACACCGGCCGGGGCCGGTGCCGGACGGCCGGTTCAGCCGGTGACCGTCACCATCGGTGGCCGGTCGGTGAGATCGACGGAGGTGTCGAACGGGACGAACGCGTCGCCCTCCACCAGGAACTGGGTGAGCGGCGCCCCCGAATCGGGGATCCCGCATCGCGAGAGCATCGTGCCCACGATCTGCCGGCTCATCGCCCCGAGTTCGGACAGCGGCCGGTTGCGGTGCTTGCGGACCCCGAGGTTGACCTGCGCGATCGCGTGGAGACCGAACCGGTCGTAGGTGTCGAGCAGCAACCCGATCTCCACCCCGTAACCCGGTGCGAACGGAACCGATTCGAGCAGTTCCCGCGTGCCCGCGTACTCACCGCCGAGCGGTTGCAGCACACAGGTCAGCTCCGGTCGCAGTGCCGCGAGCAGCGGCCGTGCGACGAGCTCGGTGACGCGGCCACCACCGTGGGCGTCCTCGCCACCACCGGTGCGCAGGGGACGCCGGTAGTACCCCTTGACGAGGTGCACACCGTCGCCGAGCAGCAGGGGCCCGAGCAGTTTCGGCACGAAGGCCGGATCGGGATCGATCAGATCGGAGTCGACGAAGGCGATGAGGTCGCCGGAGGTCGCGGCGAGCGACCGCCACAGCACCTCGCCCTTGCCCGGGACCGGTTCGATGCCCGGTACCGCCTCCTCCCTGGACATGACGCGGGCACCCGCCGCCCGCGCCCGGGAGGCGGTCTCGTCGGTGGAACCCGAATCGAGGACCACCAATTCGTCCACGAGACCGCCGAGCAGCGGGTGGATCGTGTCGATCACTCCCGCGACGGTCTCCTCCTCGTTGAGGGCGGGCAACACCACGGTCACCGTGCGGCCGGCCTTGGCCGCGATCAGCTCGTCGATCGCCCAGGCGGGCCGATCCCAGCTGTTGGCCTCGTTCCACGTGCGTACAGGTGCACTCATGCCAACCCCCTCACCGTGCGCGCCGGCGGGCGTGTGCCCGCGATCGCCGCGACCATGTCGACCACCCGACGTGTGGCTGCCACCTCGTGTACCCGGAACATCCGTGCGCCGGCCGCTGCGGCCAGAGCTGTCGCTGCCAATGTGCCCTCCAACCGGTCGGCGAGTTCGACTCCCAGAGTCTCCCCCACGAAGTCCTTGTTGCTCAGCGCCATAAGCACAGGCCACCCGGTTTTTACAAGAACGTCCACGTGCCGCAACAGAGCGAGTCCGTGATGGGTGTTCTTTCCGAAATCGTGGGTCGGATCGATGAGGATCGAGTCGCTCGCAACGCCGGCGCGGGCGGCGGCGTCCGCGGCGGCGACGACCTCCGCGACCACCTCCCCGACGATGTCGGTGTACCGCACGCGGTGCGGCCGGGTGCGCGGGACGGCACCGCCGGTGTGGGAGCAGACGATGCCGGCCCCGAGCTCGGCGGCGACCGCGACGAGTTCGGGATCGGCACCGGCCCACGTGTCGTTGATCAGATCGGCGCCCTCGCCCACGGCGCGACGCGCGACCTCGCTGCGCCAGGTGTCGACGCTGATGAGCACATCCGGATACCGCTCGCGGATGGCGGCGACGAACGGCACGACGCGCCGGATCTCCTCGTCGCTGTCGACGACCTCACCCGGCCCGGCCTTCACCCCGCCGATGTCGACGAGGTCGGCACCCTCGGCCACCGCGCGGTCGACGGCGGCGAGCGCCGCGTCGTCCTCGAAGGTCGCTCCCCGGTCGTAGAACGAGTCCGGGGTGCGGTTGACGATCGCCATGACGAGCGCCCGGTCGGTGGCGACGGGGCGCCCGCACAGGGTGGACGGTGCCGGACCGGGACGGGTCACGGGGGTCTGCTCGTCGACTTCGGTCGCGGGGCCGCTCATGATCCCATCCTGACATGCTCAGCGAGCGGGCAATTCTCCCCGCGCGATGCCGTCGACGAAGCCGTCGAAGATCGGCCGGTAGCCCTCGCTGCGACTCGCGAGCACGTACACCTCGTCCTCACCGGTCTCGGAGTAGCCCTGCTTGCGCAGATCGACCTTCCGGCTCTTGAAGGTCGTCGTGTACTCGAGCTCGTCGACGATGCGGACGAAGAGCGGGACCGCGTAGTCCGGCAACGCGTCGTGCAGCGACTTCGCGAGCGCCGCTCCGTCGAGCTCGGCGCCCTCCTTCAGGGTGATCGCGGCCATCCCGGCGCGGCCGTCGGCCCCATCGACCTCTACGCCGTAGACGACGACCTCGGCGACCGTCTCGTGCGACGACACCGCGGCCTCGACCTGCGTGGTCGCGACGTTCTCGCCCTTCCACCGGAAGGTGTCGCCGAGCCGGTCGACGAACGCGACGTGCATCCAGCCCTGGTCGCGGACGAGGTCGCCGGTGTCGAACCAGACGTCGCCGTCGGAGAACGCGTCGCGCAGCAACTTCTTCTCGGTGGCCTCGGGATCGGTGTATCCGTCGAAGGGCGCGCGGGAGGTGACCTTCGCGAGGAGCAGTCCGACCTCGCCCTTGCCGACCTTCTTCAGGCGGCCGTCGTCACCGCGGCGCGCCTGCCCGGAATCGGGGTCGTAGTCGACGACGGCGTAGGGCAGCGGGCAGATGCCGGCGGTGCGCTTCTGGTCGAGCGCGTTGATGAAGGCGATGTTGCATTCGCTGGCGCCGTAGAACTCCGCGACGCGGTCGATGCCGAAGCGTTCGGTGAACTCGTCCCACAGTTCGGCACGCAGACCGTTGCCGACGGCCAGGCGGATCCCGTGATCGGCGTCGTCCTCCCGCGGCGGCTGGTTGAGCAGGTAGCGGCAGATCTCACCGATGTAGATGAAGGCCGTGGCGCCGTTGCGCTCCGCGTCGTCCCAGAAGTTGGACGCCGAGAACTTCCGGCCGAGCCCGAAGGTGGCCCCGGCAGCGAGCACCGAGGACAACGCGACCGTCAGAGCGTTGTTGTGGTAGAGCGGCAGGCAGGAGTACAGGACGTCGGTGCGGCGCAGGCGCACACCGAGACTGCCGAGGCCCGACATCGACTTCAGCCACCGGAAGTGCGTCATGCGGCTGGCCTTCGGCAGTCCTGTCGTGCCGGAGGTGAAGATGTAGTAGGCCGTCTCGGACGCCCGCAGGTCCTCGGTGACGGCGGGATTCGACGCGTCGGCGTCGCGGGCGGCGGTGTCGAGTTCGTCGAAGCGCAGCACGGTGCGGGCCTGCGGTTCGCCGCCGAGGGAGTCGACGGCCTCCTCGCACTCCTCCCCGATCACGAGGGCGGCGCTGTCGAGCAGCGACAGGCTGTGCTCGAGCACCTCACCACGCTGGTTGATGTTGAGCATGCCGGCGGCCGCGCCGAGCTTGACCGCGGCCAGCGCGACCAGCAGGGTCTCGGGCCGGTTGCCCATGAGGATGCCGACGACGTCGCCCTTGCCGACACCGCGATCGGCGAGCACCGCTGCGTACCGGTTGACCCGAGCGTTGGCCTCGCCGTACCCGATGGTGGCGCCCTCGAACCGGATGAAGGGCCGCTCCGGGTGACGCTCGGCGAGCTTCTGGAAGACCGACCCGATCGTCTCGCGGGCGGTCGGCTTCCGGGTCATCCCGACTGCTCCGCGCAACACGATGGGGAGATCGGGGGCCATCCGGGGCAGTTTCGAGACGAGTCCGGGCAGGGACACGACGGGGGCATTGTCTCGATCGGATCGAGTGGTCACGACACATTTCCTCACGGCGACGTCGGGGACGGGCGGGCTCGCTCGGGCGACACCCATGGCGTTCCCCCGAACTTACCGAAGAGTAGATAAGCGCGCGCCGAAGTGGAACACCTCAGACCGCCGCGTACGGCGCAGCGCACCGGTCGAGCGCATCGGCGAGGTCGGTGGTGACCGCGAGACCGTCGAGTGCGCGTTGCGCGACGAAACCGGTGTCGACCATCGATCCGAGCCAGCCGAGCAGGCCGTCGAAGTGCCCCGTGGGATCGAGCAGGACCACCGGCTTGTCATGCATACCGAGATACCCCGCGGTCCACGTCTCGAACAGTTCCTCGAGGGTTCCGATGCCGCCGGGCAGGGTCAGGAAGGCGTCGGCGCGGTCCTCCATGATGCGTTTGCGCTCGCGCATCGTCTCGGTGACGATCAGCTCGTCGGCGTCGACGTCCGCGACCTCGCGGTGCACGAGCGCCTTGGGAATGACCCCGATCGTGTGCGCCCCCGCCGCGCGGGCCGCGTCGGCGACCGCGCCCATCATCGACACGTTGCCGCCGCCGGAGACCAGCTGCCAGCCCCGTCGGCCGATCTCGGTGCCGACCGCGGCGGCGAGTTCGAGGAACTTCTGGTCGACAGGGCCCGACGCGCAGTACACACAGACCGACAGAGCTTCGGTCACCATCCACTCCCGTTTCCGTACAGTTCGTTCTCGTCCTCGCCGCGATGCGCCTCGAGGATGATGTCCACCGTCTCCTCGACGCTGTCGGTGACGAAGAGGAGGTCGAGATCGGCGGGCGAGATCTTGCCGCCGCGGACCAGGGTCTCGCGCAACCATCCCACCAGGCCGTTCCAGTACTCCGAACCGAACAGCACGATGGGGAACTGCGTGATCTTGCGGGTCTGCACGAGGGTCAGTGCCTCGAACAGCTCGTCGAGCGTCCCGAAACCGCCGGGCAGGCACACGAACGCCTGCGAGTACTTCACGAACATCGTCTTGCGCGCGAAGAAGTACCGGAAGTTCAGTCCGAGATCGACCCACTCGTTGAGGCCCTGCTCGAAGGGCAGCTCGATCCCCAGTCCGATCGACAGTCCCCCGGCCTCGCTGGCACCGCGGTTGGCCGCCTCCATCGCGCCCGGGCCGCCACCGGTGACGACGGCGTATCCGGCGTGGACGAGTGCGGCGCCGAGCTCGCGGCCGATCTCGTACTCCTCGTGACCGGCCGGGGTGCGTGCCGATCCGAAGACGGTGACGGCGCGGGGCACCTCGGCGAGCGCACCGAAGCCTTCGACGAACTCGCTCTGGATCCGCAGTACACGCCACGGATCGGTGTGCACCCAGTCGGACGGGCCGCGGCGATCGAGCAGCCGCTGGTCCATCGTCGTCGCCTCGCGGGCGAGAGAACCACGCAGTTGCACCGGACCCTGGTGCACGACCTCGCGCCGGGAGCCACGTTCGGAGGAGGAGTTGTCGCCGGACATGGCGGTCACGTTATCGGGTGAGGTAGGAGCGCAGAACGGAGGTCACCTCGGTGATCCGACCGACCTCGACGTGCTCGTCGCGCTTGTGCGCGAGGTTCGGGTCGCCCGGCCCGTAGTTGACGGCCGGAATCCCCAGCGCGGCGAACCGCGAGACGTCGGTCCAGCCGTACTTGGCCCGGAACTTCCCGCCGGCGGCCTCGACGAGCGCGGCCGCGGCCGGGTTCGACAGTCCGGGCAGCGCGCCGGGCGACATGTCGGTGAGTTCCATCGAGATCGCGAGACCGTCGAAGACCTCGCGGACGTGCGCGAGTGCGTCGTCGGGGCTGCGATCCGGGGCGAACCGGAAGTTCACGTCGAGCGCAGCGGCGTCGGGCACCACGTTCCCGGCGACACCGCCCTCGATGCGCACGGCCGACAGTCCTTCCCGGTACACACAGCCGTCGATGTCGACCGACCGTGCCTCGTAGCGGGCCAGACGGTCGAGCACGGGAGCGAGCTTGTGGATCGCGTTGTCGCCGAGCCAGGAGCGCGCCGAATGTGCCCGCACGCCGTCGGTCGTGATGCGCACCCGCAGGGTGCCCTGGCAACCGGCCTCGATCTCACCCGAGGTAGGTTCGCCGAGGATCGCGACGTCCGCGTCGAGCCAGTCGCGCAGTTCGGTCTCGATCCGGCCGAGCCCGTTGTACGCGGCCGCGATCTCCTCGCAGTCGTACATCACGATCGTCAGGTCGTGAGCGGGATCGGTGACGGTCGCTGCGAGGTGCAGGAAGACGGCGTCGCCGGCCTTCATGTCGGAGGTGCCGCAGCCCCACAGCAGGTCGCCGTCGCGCCGCGACGGCACGTTGTCGGCGATCGGGACGGTGTCGAGGTGGCCGGCGAGCATCACGCGGCTGCCGAGCCCGCGGTTCGTCCGCGCCAGGACACAGTTGCCGTTGCGCACGATCTCGAAGCCGTCGGTCTGCTCCCGCAGGGCCACTTCCACGGCGTCGGCGATGAGCGTCTCGTCCTGCGACACGCTCGGGATGTCGACGAGCGCGGCGGTCAGTTCGACGGGGTCGGCGTGCAGGTCCAGCTGCGGTACGGGCATACCTGCACGATACGAAACGCGTCCGTCCCTCAGACCCCGCACACGATTTTCTCAGGGGGGACACAGGCGCAGGACCGCCTCGCGTACGCTTCTCACCCGTGAGTGCACACGGAGCATCAGCAGTAGGCATCGCGAACATCACGGAGGACGGGACCGTCCTCGACACGTGGTACCCGGCACCCGCCCTCGGCGAGCCGAGCGAGACCGGAACCACGCGACTCGAGGGTACGGACATCCCGTCCGATCTCGCCCTGCTCGCCGGTCACGACGAGGCGCGCGAGGTCCAGCAGGTCGTGGTGCGCACCGATATCGCAGACCTGTCGAAGCCGCCCGTCGACACTCACGACGCCTACCTGCGCCTGCACCTGCTGTCGCACCGTCTCGTCCAGCCGCACGGACTCAACCTCGACGGCATCTTCGGTCTGCTCGCGAACGTCGTGTGGACCAACTACGGCCCGTGCTCGCTCGAGAACTTCGAGACCGTGCGCTCGCGTCTGCGCATCCGCGGACCGGTGACCGTCTTCGGTGTCGACAAGTTCCCCCGCATGGTCGACTACGTCGTTCCCGCCGGTGTCCGCATCGCCGACGCCGACCGCGTCCGCCTCGGCGCGCACCTCGCGTCCGGCACCACCGTCATGCACGAGGGCTTCGTCAACTTCAACGCCGGCACGCTCGGCAACTCGATGGTCGAGGGCCGCATCTCCGCGGGTGTCGTCGTCGACGACGGTTCCGACATCGGTGGCGGCGCCTCGATCATGGGCACCCTCTCCGGTGGTGGCAAGGAGGTCATCTCCGTCGGCAAGCGCTGCCTGCTCGGCGCGAACGCGGGCGTGGGCATCTCGCTCGGGGACGACTGCATCGTCGAGGCCGGCCTGTACGTCACCGCCGGCACCAAGGTCACCGGCCCGGACGGCACCGTCGTCAAGGCCGCGACCCTCAGCGGCGCGTCCAACCTCCTGCTGCGACGCAACTCGGTGAGCGGCGCGGTCGAGGTCGTGCCGAACAAGGGCAGCGGAGTCGAACTGAACGCGGCTCTGCACGCCAACGACTAGCTCTGCACCCCACGACAGATTCGGAACCGAGAAACTGTGAGTGAAACCCAGCGGCCGGCTTCCGAGGTCGAACATCTCGGGAGCGGCCTGAAGGTCCGTCATCTGACCATGATGGGACTCGGCTCCGCCATCGGCGCGGGCCTGTTCCTCGGTTCCGGAGTGGGTATCGCCGCCGCCGGTCCGGCCATCATCGTGTCGTACCTGCTCGCCGGCGTGATGATCATCTTCGTGATGCGCATGCTCGGCGAGATGGGTGCCGCGCTGCCGGTGAGCGGTTCGTTCTCCCACTACGCACGCATCGGAATCGGCCGCTGGGCCGGATTCAGCATGGGTTGGTTGTACTGGTTCATGCTGATCATGGTGCTCGGTGTCGAGATCACCGGCGCCTCCGCGATCGTGCAGTCGTGGCTACCGGGCGTACCCCAATGGGTGGTCGCGCTGGTGTTCGTCACCTTCTTCGCGGTGGTCAACCTCGCGCGGGTCGCCAACTTCGGTGAATTCGAGTTCTGGTTCGCGGCCCTGAAGGTCGCGGTCATCCTCGGGTTCCTGGTGATCGGTATCCTGCTCGTGTTCGGCCTGCTCCCCGGCACCGAACCCGTCGGCACCACGCACCTGCTCGGCGACGGCGACGGTTTCGCGCCCAACGGCATCGCCGGCATCGCGGCCGGCCTGCTCGCGGTGGCCTTCGCGTTCGGCGGCATCGAGATCGTCACGATCGCCGCGGCCGAATCGAAGGACCCGGAACGGTCCATCGCGACCGCCGTGCGCAGCGTCGTCTGGCGTATCTCGATCTTCTACCTCGGGTCGATCTCGATCATGGTGCTCGTGCTGCCGTGGACCGCGGCGAGCGGCGAGACGTCCCCGTTCGTCTCGGTGCTCGACATCGCCGGCCTCCCCTACGCGTCCGGCTTCATGGAACTCGTCGTGGTGATCGCGCTGCTGTCGGCGTTCAACGCCAACGTCTACGGCACCTCCCGCATGGCCTACTCGCTGGCGCGCGGCGGCGACGGCCCGGCCTGGCTCAGCAAGCTCACCCACCACGGAGTGCCCCGCAACGCGGTGCTCGTCTCGGTGTTCTTCGGCTTCGTCAGCGTATGGCTCAACTGGTTGCTGCCCGACACCATTCTCGGGATCCTGCTCAACGCCGTCGGATCGGCGCTCATCGCGATCTGGCTGTTCATCGTCGTCTCGCATCTGCGGTTGCGTCGCAAGTTCGAGCGCGAGGGCACCATTCGCCTGCGCATGTGGCTGTTCCCCTATCTCAGCTGGTTCACGCTCGCGATGCTCATCGGCTTCATCGTGCTGATGCTGTCCGACAGCGCGGCCCGGGTCCAGCTCGCGTCGACCTTCGTGCTGTTCCTGATCATCACGGCGCTCGGCCTGATCTGGCACCGCACCCACGACAGGACGGCCGTCAGCCACCCGTCCGATCGGCCAGCGCAGTGAGCACGAGCTCGGTGATGTCGAGCGGATCGCTCGTCCGGTAGTTCACCCCTCCGGTCGCCGCAGCGATCTGCTCGAGGGTCGCGGTGTCGACGTCCTCGCCGAGTCCGATCGTCACGATCCGGACCGGCCTGGACGGATCGTTCTCGTTCGAGAGGACGGCGAGCAGTTCGTCCTTCGAGATCTCGGAGCCGTCGTCGGCACCATCGGTCACCACGACGACACTGTTGGCCGCTCGCGGGTCGTAGCTGTCCTGCACGTACCGGAAGGCCGCGAGGATCGTGTCGTAGAGCGCGGTGGTCTCGTCGGCCGTGCCGGCCATCTGCGCGACGAGCGCGGTGAGCCGGTCGCGATGGGTCCCGCCGTCCACCACGGCATCGAAGCGCCGGATCGGGGCCGCCATGATGTAGTCCCCCGAGGGTTCGGCCCGGTCGTTCGGCAAGGTGGCATAGTCGCTCACTCTGCCGCCGAAGAACCACAGGCCGGCCGAGACGTTCCCGGGCAGGACCTCGTTGGCGGCGGTCGCGGCGCGTCGGACCAGTTCGATCCGGCTCTCGTCGCCGAGATTGCGGTTCATCGAAGCGGAGACGTCCACCGCGAACACGGTGCGCACGGGAAGGGCCTGCAACGCCCACACATTCATCGCTTCCTCGGCGACGGTCTCGTCGTCGAGTTCGAGCACCGGCACCGCGCCCACACCGCGGTCGTCGGGCAGGGGCCGTCCGCCTCCGCCCCGGAAGCCGTGACGGGCCAGCCTGTCGAGCCCTTCGGAGGTGTGCAGCGCGTCGGTCAGCGCGGTCGCGGCGGCCGCCGCGGCGTCGTGTCTCTCCCCGCGCGCGGTCACGATCACCGGATAGTCCACGAGCAGCGTCCCGGTGGCGGGTACCTCGATGCCCAGTTCGCGTTCGTGGACGCTGCGATAGGCCTCGACCTGCTGTTCGGTGCTCACCACCGTCCCGCCGTTCGCGACGGTCTCCTCGAGCAGCGTCGATCCGGTGGGCACCTCCTCGTCGCGGACCCCCTCCCGCTCGGCGAGCGGCGCCATGACGGGACGGACGGTGCCCATCGCGACGGGGTCGTCGGCGGCCTCCGCCAGCACCGCGCGGATGGCTCCCGCCGCGGGGCCGGAGCGCAGTGGGTTGCCGAAGACGAGATCCGGATCGGACAGGGCCTCCTGCCAGTCGGCCGCCGGTTCGACGGTGCCCGGCGCGCCCGCGATCACGAGCGGCGTGGTGGCGAGAGGGGTCGACACCGTGCGCACCGGGCCGGTAGCGGTCTCACCCGCCCACGACGCCCACCAACCGCCCGCCGGGAGCCACAGGTCGGGAACGTCGTCGGTCGCCAGTCGCGCCGACACCTCGCCCGGTTCCTGTTCGACGACCTCGAATTCGGTGCATCCGGATACCGCGATCTCCTCGATCACGGGTGCGAGGTCCGCGGTGACCGCCACGGTGTAGCGCTCGGAGTCGTCGCACCCGCTCTGCCCCTCCACGACGAGGAAGGCGACGGATCCGGCCGCGAGGACGAGGATCGCGGCAACGACGAGCCAGCGCGCACGACCCCTGCCCTGCCGACTCCTGTCCGGCCGTGCACCCCCACGCGCGCCGCCACGACGGCTCGGCGGATCCGACTCGGACGGTTCGGATTCCCCCGCCATGCGTCGGCCCCCTCGCGTTCACTCCGGGTGACGCCCCTCGGTCGCCCGAGACCGATGATATAGACCGACAGACCTCGGGAAGCCGAATCCGATGCGATATCAGCCCTGTTCGGAGCTCTCCAGTTCGAGTCGTCGAGCGATCAGCGCCGCCTGCAGTTGCCGCAGACCGGAGGGCCGGGTGGGGTCGAAGCCGGTGAGTTGCGCGACCCGCTTGAGCCGGTAGTCGACGGTGTTCGCGTGGACGTGCAAGGTCTTGGCCGTGAGCTGACGACTGAGGTCGTGGGCGATGTGCGTTTCCAGCGTCTCGACGAGTTCGGGTGATTCGTCGAGTGGGTCGAGTACGCGCGCGAGGTGGCGGCGTGCCGGTCCGGGCCGGGTGAGCTGGTATTCGAGGGCCAGATCCTTCATGCCGTAGGCCCCGACCGGACGGCCGAGCCGTCGCACGAGATCGAGCAACTCGTGGGCCTGCTTCGCGGCGGTGGGCACCTCCCGGACGGGAGCGTGGACGAGAGCGATCGTGACGGACACCCCCGCGACGGTCTCGATACGCTGCCGGAACTCCTCGATCGCCTCGGTCGTGGGTGATTCGGGGAGCAGGACGGTGCCGCCCTCGGGACCGAGCATCGCGAGATGGCGACCCTCGCAGATCGCTTCGAGTTCGGTCTCGACCCGCCGCAGGGTGCGCCGCGCGACGACCTCCGGCCGCACGTGCGGATTGCGTTCGTCGGGATGCCGGGTGAGCGAGACCGCGAGCACGGTGTAGGTGTCGGCGAGCACCAGCCCGGAGCGCTGCGCGACCGCCGCGGCGTCCTGCCCGCTCAGCAGCGCGGTGACCAGTTCCTGCGCGGCGACGTCGCGTTCGCGGCGGATGGCGTCGAGTTCGGCGACGAAACCGGTGGTCGCGGCGACGGTGACCTTCTCGAGCAGGGCCATCCACAGGCGGGACGCGTCGGCGACGGAGGAGACGTCGCCCTCCCGGGCCCGATCGGTGACCAGCTCCCAACCGAGGCGGATGCCTTCGTGGTAGATCCGGAGCATGTACTCGAGCCGGAATCCGGCGCGGGCCCACTGTGCGGCGCTGCTGCGCAGGTCGGCGAGCTCCGCGTCGGACGGCAGTTCTCCGGAGTCGAGGAGATGAATTGCGATGCGCAGGCAACGCACGGTGACCTCGGTGACGTCGCCGCGCAGTGATTCCCCCGGTCGGAGCGAACACGGAGCCACGTTGTCGGCGAAGTGCGCCACGAGTTTGCGGGCCACGGCCGGCAGATCGCGCAGCGGAACGGACGCGGGCTTCCCGTCCACCACGAAGAGCGGAGCGTTCTCACCGTCCCCCCGACGGTCGTGCCCGGGCAACCGGACCTGATCCGTTACAGACATCCCTCGAACCCCCATCGAAGTGAGTAGATCTACATACGGTGCAGTAGAGAATCCGCCTCGCAGTGTGACACATGCAACCCCTGTGACCGATTTTCCACGAAGTTCCGGTAACAGGAATTGCCCGCGGGCGCTCCCCCACCGACCCTGTCAGCCCAGTTTCTTCTTCTGCACCTTGCCCATCGCGTTGCGCGGAAGGTCGCTCACCACACGCACCTCCCGGGGCCGCTTGTGCACGGAGAGCTGTTGTGCGACAAGGTCGATCAGTTCCGATTCGTCGACCTCCGAGCCGTCGGCGGCGGGCACCACGAACGCGACGATCCGCTGACCGAGGTCGTCGTCGGGCAGGCCCACCACGGCCACCTCCCGCACAGCGGGATGGCCGAGCAGAACGGTCTCGATCTCCCCCGCACCGACCCGGAACCCGCCGGTCTTGATCAGATCGGTCGACTCGCGACCCACGATGCGGTGGAATCCACCCTCGTCGACGGCCGCCACGTCGCCGGTGACGAACCATCCGTCCTCGGTCCACGCGGCCGCAGTGGCCTCCGGCCTGTTCAGGTAGCCGTCGAAGAGCATCGGTCCACGCACCTGCAGGACACCGATGCTCTCCCCGTCGTGGGGCACGTCGCGGCCCTGCTCGTCGCGCAGTCGCGTCTCGACCCCGGCCACCGGCGTGCCGACCCAGCCGGGACGGCGCTCGCCGTCGACCCGCGTGCTGAGGGTCAGCATCGTCTCGCTCATGCCGTAGCGCTCGATCGGAACCAGCCCCGTGAGCTCACGCAGTCGTTCGAAGACCGGCACCGGCAGCGGCGCGCTGCCCGAGACGAGCAGTCGCGCGCCGCTGAGCGCGCGGGCGGAGTCCTCGTCCTCGACGACGCGTGTCCACACCGTCGGCACCCCGAAGTAGAGGGATCCCTGCGCTTCGGCGTAGGCCTGCGGGGTGGGCTTGCCCGTGTGGATCAGCCGGCTGCCCACACGCAGGGCCCCGACCACACCGAGCACGAGTCCGTGCACGTGGAACAGCGGCAGTCCGTGGACGAGCGTGTCGCGCTCGGTCCAGGCCCACGCCTCGGCGAGCGCGTCGATGCCCGCGGCGATCGCCCGGCGGCTCAGCAGCACGCCCTTCGGAGCGCCGGTGGTACCGGAGGTGTAGAGCACGAACGCGATTCGCGCGGGGTTCGGCTCGGGCAGGTGGTGCCAGTCGCGGGCGTGCAGGCGGACCGGCAGGCTCGGCAGCTGTGGAACGTCGGGATGCTGCACCTCCGGCGCCGGACCGAGCCAGGCCTGCGCACCCGAATCCGTCAGGATGTGGGCGAGTTCGGCGGGCCCCGAATCCGGCGGCACCGGCACCACGGTCGTCCCGGCGAGCAGGGCACCGGTCACGGCGACGACGGTGGTCGCGCTCGGAGTGGCGAGCACGGCCACCCGATCGGCGCGTGCCACCCGCGCCGCGACCGCGGTGGCCGCGCCGAGCAGATCGCTGCGGGAGAAGGTGTGGCCGTCGATACGAACGGCGTCCGGGAGATCGTCGCCGCGCGCGACGGCCAGCGGGTTCAGCGAACGAAGCAGTGCAGACACAGCAGCCACGATTCCATATCGCTCCCGCAGCCTCGCGGAGGCGGTCGGGTGTGGCGGTCAGGTGTGGATGTCGCCGCGCGCCGCGGACATCGATGTCCGCGCGAGATGTGCCGGGGGAAGCACAGTGGCCAGGACCGCGCCCAGCAGCATTCCGATGAGGACGGCCACGCCGTGCGCGTCGCCCGCGATCACGAGGACCACACCGAGAAGGAAGGTCGCCGCGGAGGCGACGAGCAGCGAGCGGGTCGCTCCGACGACCGGCCACAGTCCCGCGAGGGTCGCGGCCGAGGCGAGCGTCGCGCCGGTCGTTCCCGCGCCGTCGGACGGGAAGACGAAGGTGGTGAACAACCCCCACAGCACCTGGCCGACCAGGAACAACCCGAGGGCGCGGTACCACCCCCACACCTGCACGATCGCGACGGCGACCACCGCGAGCAACAGCAGGTTCACGACGGTGAGGAGCACACCGCCGTCCTCGATCAGACCGGCGGTGAGGACACGCCACCACTCCCCCCGGTCACGGGTGCGGACCGGCTGCCGCCGGAAGACGTCGAGCAGTCCGGGGAAGACGAGCCGCGCGAGTGAGGCCACCGCGACCACCGACCACAGGATCGTCGCCGCGACGGGTGGGGGCCACCAGAACGATCGCGTCGTCGCGTGCGCGGAGCTTCCCGAGTGGGAGCGCGACGCGCTCACCGCAGCGATGGCCACCACGGCGACGTAGAGCACCCACAGCAGCGGATCCTCACCGGACGAACTCACGGGGCCAATCTACCGGCGAGCCGCTCGCCGGGCGGTGCGTCGACGCTGTCACATCAGTGGCTGCGACTATCCGCCCAGCGGAGCCGGAGGCTGCGCTCTATCCACGCAGTCGGGCAGCGGCGGCGTCGATGGCGTCGTCGGTTGCGGTGAGCGCGATCCGGACGTGCAGGACACCACCGGGACCGTAGAACTCACCGGGCGCGACGAGGATGCCGCGTTCGGCGAACCAGTCGACGGTCGCGCGGCATTCCTCACCGCGCGTCGCCCACAGGTACAGGCCCGCCTCCGAATGGTCGACGGTGAAGCCGGCGCCGCGCACGGCCTCGAGGAGCACCTCGCGACGCTTGCGGTACTTCTCGCGCTGGGCGTTCTCGTGCTCGTCGTCGTTCAGTGCCGCGGTCATCGCGGCCTGGATCGGCAGCGGCAGCATCATGCCGGAGTGCTTGCGGACCTCGAGCAGGTCGGCGACGAGGTCGGCGTCGCCGGTGACGAAACCGGCCCGGTAGCTCGCGAGATTCGAAGTCTTCGACAGCGAGTGCACCGCGAGGAGGTTGGTGTGGTCGCCCCCGCACACGCTCGGGTGCAGGATCGACAGGGCCTCACCCTCCCAGGTGAGCCCGAGATAGCACTCGTCGGAGACGACGATCGCGTTGCGGCTGCGCGCCCAGTCGACGACCTTGCGCAGGTGGTCGGGTCCGAGCACCTTGCCGGTGGGGTTCGACGGCGAGTTCACGAAGACCAGCGACGCGACCTCGGGGCCGAGGCGGGTCAGCCCGTCGGCGCGGATGATGCGGGCACCGGCGAGCAGGCCGCCCACCTCGTAGGTCGGGTACGCCAGTTCGGGGATCACGACGAGATCGTCGGCACCGAGGCCGAGCAGCGACGGCAGCCAGGCGATCATCTCCTTGGTGCCGATCGCCGGCAGGATCGCCGAGTCGTCGAGACCGGTGATGCCGTAGCGACGTTCGAGCGCACCCACGGCCGCCCGCCGAAGTGCGACGGTGCCGTGGGTGGTCGGATAACCCGGCTCCTCCGCGACGGAGACGAGCGCCTCCCGGATCACGGGGGCGACCGGGTCGACCGGTGTGCCCACCGACAGGTTGACGATGCCGTCGGGATGCGCCGCTGCCTTCGCCTTCGCGTCGGTCAGGGAGTCCCAGGGGAAGTCCGGCAGGCCCTTCGCCACCGAACGGCGGATACGCGTGCTCACGAAAGTTCCACCGGTCCGTTCGTCACTCTTCGCCCATGGGAGGGAGGTTCTTGACGAACGGCGGGTCGTAGTCGACCTTGCCGAGCTTCGCGGCGCCACCGGGCGAGCCGAGATCGTTGAAGAAGTCGACGTTGGCCTTGACGTACTCGGACCACTCGTCCGGGACGTCGTCCTCGTAGAAGATCGCTTCGACGGGGCACACGGGCTCGCACGCACCGCAGTCGACGCACTCGTCGGGGTGGATGTACAGCATGCGACCGCCCTCGTAGATGCAGTCGACGGGGCACTCCTCGATGCATGCCTTGTCCAACACGTCCACGCACGGTTCCGCAATCGTGTACGTCACTGCTGTTCTCCCTGCCTCTCTGTAAGCCCGCCGACCTGCGCGGTCTCGCCCGAGCGGGCACCCTCGGCGCCCACGGTCCTCCAGTATCCCCCGACCCACCGTAGGCCTCCGGAGTAAGGGTTACCTACTTCGGAGTGCCGGCCGCCGTGAAGGCTCAGCCCGAGGTGACCGGAAGCTCGATCGGCGTGTACGCGGTGGTCCGCCGGCGCGCCGGCCGCCCGATGCCCTCGGCGATCGCGACCAGTTCGGCGACGGTCTTCTCCGAGCCGTGCTGCGAGCCCGCCATGCGCGAGATCGTCTCCTCCATGAGCGTGCCGCCGAGATCGTTCGCCCCACCCTCGAGCATGGCCTGCGTTCCGGCGACGCCCAGCTTGACCCAGCTGGTCTGGATGTTGTCGATCCGGCCGTGCAGCATGACCCGCGCGAGGGCGTGCGCGGCACGGTTGTCGCGCATGGTCGGGCCGGGACGCGACGCGCCGGCCAGATACAACGGCGACGACTGGTGCACGAAGGGCAGCAGCACGAACTCGGTGAATCCGCCTGTGCGGTCCTGGATTCCACGGATCACCTCGAGGTGGCCGACCCAGTGGTGCGGCTGGTCGACGTGCCCGTACATCATCGTCGAGCTCGAGCGCAGGCCCACCTCGTGCGCGGTGGTCACCACCTCGATCCACTCGGCGGTCGGGAGCTTGCCCTTGGTGAGCACCCACCGCACCTCGTCGTCGAGGATCTCCGCGGCGGTGCCCGGGATGGTGTCGAGCCCGGCCTCACGCAGTTCGGTGAGCCAGTCCCGGATCGACGTGCCACTGCGCGCGACACCGTTGACGATCTCCATCGGCGAGAAGGCGTGGACGTGCATCGACGGCACCCGTGCCTTGACGGCGCGGACGAGATCGGCGTAGCCGGTCACCGGCAGTTCCGGGTCGATGCCGCCCTGCATGCACACCTCGGTGGCGCCGGCGACGTGCGCCTCCCAGGCGCGGTCGGCGACCTCGCTCGCCGACAGGGTGAACGCGTCGGCGTCGCCCTTGCGCTGCGCGAAGGCGCAGAACCGGCAGCCGGTGTAGCAGATGTTGGTGAAGTTGATGTTCCGGTTGACGACGTAGGTGACGTCGTCGCCGACGGTGTCGCGGCGCAGCTGGTCGGCGAGCGCCACGAGCGCTTCGAGACCGGCGCCGTCGGCGTTGGCGAGGGCGATGTACTCCGCTTCGGTGCAACCGCCCGGATCCCGTTCCGCGGAGCGCAGCGCCGAGAGCACGTCGCTGTCGAGCCGCACCGGTGCGGAGGCGCCCAGCTCGAGCACCTGCTCGCGGACGGTCTCCCAGTCGCCGAAGGCGCTCCCGAGATCGGACCGGTGCTCGGTGTTGCGTCCGGTCACGTCGATCTCGGAGTTCAGATCGACGCGGCCCGACGACTCCCAGTCGATGTCGGGCTCCTGCCAGGGCAGTCCGGACGGGATCACCTCGCGCGCGAGGCCCGTGGCCGGATCGGCGAGGGCGTGCACGTGCGCGGTGATGCGCGGATCGATCCACGGTTGCCCGGCGAGCACGTACTTCGGCTGCGCGGCGATCCGCTCGGTGAGCTCGAAGCCGGCCTCGGAGCTCAGGCGCGCCAGGGTGTCGAGATTCGGCCAGGGCCGTTCGGGATTGACGTGATCGGGCGTCAACGGCGAGACACCACCCCAGTCGTCGACACCCGCCCCGAGCAGCGCGCGGCACTCGTCGAGTGAGACGAGATTCGGCGGGGCCTGGATGCGCATGCCCGGCCCGAGGACGAGCCGGGCGACGGCGATCGCGGCGAGGAACTCGTCGAGATCGGCGTCGTCGTGCTCGCGCATCGCGGTGTCGTCCTTGGCGCGGAAGTTCTGGACGATCACTTCCTGAATGTGACCGAATGCCTTGTGCGACTTGCGGATCGCATGGATCGATTCGGCACGCTCGGTGAAGTCCTCACCGATGCCGACGAGGATGCCGGTGGTGAACGGCACCGCGAGTCGGCCCGCATCGGTGAGCACCCGCAGCCGCACCGCCGGATCCTTGTCGGGGCTGCCGTAGTGGCACTGACCCTTCTCGGTGAACAACCGTTCGGAGGTGGTCTCGAGCATCATGCCCATGGACGGGGCGACCGGCTTCAGCCGCGAGATCTCGGCCCAGCTCATCACCCCGGGATTGAGGTGCGGCAGCAGACCGGTCTCCTCGAGGACGCGGATCGCCATCGCTCGGACGTAGTCGAGGGTGGAGTCGTAGCCGCGCTCGTCGAGCCACTGCTTCGCTTCGGGCCACCGGTCCTCGGGCCGGTCGCCGAGTGTGAACAGGGCTTCCTTGCAACCCAGTTCGGCTCCCTGACGGGCGATCTCGAGGATCTCGTCGGGTTCGAGGTACATGCCGTGACCCTCGGCGCGGAGCTTGCCGGGGACGGTGACGAAGGTGCAGTAGTGGCATCGGTCCCGGCACAGCCGGGTGATGGGGACGAAGACCTTGCGCGAGTAGGTGACCGTGCCGGATCGACCCTCCGCGAGAAGGCCGGCATCGCGCACCCGCGCCGCCGACGCACAGAGATCCTCGAGATCGGCGCCCCGGGCCTGCAGCAGGACCGTCGCTTCGTCCACGTTCAGTGCGACCCCGTCGCGAGCCCGGCGCAGCGCTCGACGCATTCCCGAGGGAGTCGCCGCGGATCGGTGCGCAGCGCCGGGACGCACGGTGGGGGTCGGGAGCATCGCGGACTGCGGGGTGTCGTCTGCGGAATCGGTCATGCGCCCGATCATGCGCCTACGAGCACCCCCATGCCACTTCGGGGTCTATTCGCGCGGGTAGTCGTCGTCCGCCGGGACTTCGCGGGACTGCTCGTAGGTGTCTGCCGGGTCGGCCTCGAGGGGCACATCCGAAGGCAGGTCGTCGGCAGGATCGTCGTAGACGGGAGTGGCCTGCTCGAGCCGGTCGGCCTCGGAATCGTTGTCGGACTGGATCTCGATGTCGAGCGCATTCGACTCCGTCATTGCGATCTCCTCCTCACAGGGCCCGATCGCGAGGTCGGATCGGGCGAGTCCGGCCGGGTTCTACGGATCCCAGCCTAGCGTGGAACCGGACACGGGGCCCGATGGAGCAGGAGGAGCGGGTGGAGGACGACGAGGGTGCACCGGCGGGGCCGGTCGAGGACACATCGGTGAGGCCGGCCGAGAGCACGCCGGCGGGGCCGGCCGACGGTACCGCGGTGACGGGTGTGGTGATGAGGGAGCCGTCGTGGCGGCCGAGCCCGAAGTCGCGTGTGCTGTGGGCCGTGAGCGCGGCCTCGATGTGGCTGCCGCTGGTCGTCGCGCAGGTCGTGTGGGCGCTCGTCGCGCCGGTGGGCGCGGGATGGCACATCACCGCCGCGGCGGCGACCGTCGTGCTCGGTGGACTCCACGTCGCGGTGGTGCCGGTCTGGCGATACCGCGTCCATCGCTGGGAGATGGACGAGACCGCGGTCTACACGCGTTCGGGCTGGTGGACGCAGGAACACCGCATCGCACCGATCTCCCGGATCCAGACCGTCGACACCGAGCGGGGTCCGCTCGACCGGTGGCTCGACCTGACCACCGTCACCGTCACCACCGCCTCAGCGGCGGGTGCGGTGGAGATCGTCGGGCTCGACAGCCGGGTCGCCGACGAGACCGTCGCCCGTCTGACCACGCTCGCCGCAAGCTCGGAGGCGGACGCGACATGAACGAGGCCGTCGCACCCGGGACCGGCACGGACGAGGAGGTGCCGTGGTCGCGCCTCGATCGCCGGATGCTGCTGATCCACCCGATCGAGGAGATCCTGCGCCTGCTGCCCGTCCTCGCCGGCTCGTTCGTCATCGGGACCACCAGCGGCAATCCCGTGTGGGGCCTCGCAGCGACGGGCGTGCTCGTGCTGGTCGGTCTGCTGCGCTGGTTCACCACCACCTACCGCGTGGGACCGCAGCACGTCGAACTCCGCCGCGGCCTGCTGCAACGACGCGAGTTGTCGATCCCCCGCAGCCGCATCCGGTCGGTGGACGTCGAGCAACGCCTCCTGCATCGCGTGCTGGGCCTCGCGGTCGTGAAGATCGGCACGGGCCAGAGCGGGGGCGCCGATCGCAACCGGTTCGAACTCAACGGCCTCCCGATCGCAGCAGTCCCCGAGCTCCGTGCCGTTCTCCTGAGGGGTGGGCAGCAGGACGACATGCCGGCCGAGACGACCTCGACTGCTGCCGTCGCCGAGCGTCAGCTGGCACGATTCGACCCGGCCTGGGTGCGCTACGCGCCGTTCTCCACGACGGGACTGCTCGCCGTCGCGGCCATCGCCGGTGCCGCCTTCCAGTTCGGGCTCGGCCGGTGGATCGCCGAATCGCAGGTCGTCCGCCGCGCGGTGGAGACCGCGGAGGACCTCGGCCTGGTGGTCGCGCTCGTGATCCTCGTGCTGGTCGTCGTGCTCGTCGCCAGCCCGGCCGCGTGCGTGCGGTATCTGCTGCTCTACGGCGATCTGCGGGTGACCGACGACCACCGGGTCCTGCGCATCGCGCACGGCCTGCTCACCACCCGTCACACCACCCTCGACCGGGCGCGGCTGCGCGGGGTCGCGCTGCACGAACCGCTGGCACTGCGGCTCGTCGGCGCCGCGCGGCTCGACGCCGTCATGACGGGCAGGACCGCGCAGCAGGGCGGTTCGTCGCTGGTCCTGCCGTCGGCGCCCGACGAGGAGGTCCGGCGGGTCGCGGCCGAGGTGCTCACCGGACGGCTGCCACTCGAGGTTCCGCTGCGCAGGCACGGCCCCCGTGCACGTCGTCGCCGTTACACGCGGACGCTGTGGCCGGTGGCCGTCGTGGTCGCCGCCGGGCTCGTCGCCCTGACCGTCACCGACCGGCACGTGCCGTTCGCTGTGATCGCCACGGTGGTCGTGGTGCTGGTCGCGGGGGCGTGCTCGCTGGCGCAGGACCGCTACCGGGGTCTCGGCCACGCCGTCGTCGACGGGCATCTCGTCGCCCGCAGCGGCTCGATCGACCGGCAGCGCATCTGCCTCGACGCGGACGGTGTGATCGGCTGGACGGTGCGGCAGACCTTCTTCCAGCGCCGTGCCGGTCTCGCGACCGTCGTCGCGGCGACCCCGGCGGGTGCGGGACGCTACGAGGTGATCGACATCCCCGTGGACGAGGCGTGGGCGCTTGTCCAGGAGGTCACACCGGGTATGGGAGAAGCATGGATCGACCGATGAAGCCCTCTTCCGGCAAAGGCCCCCTGCACGGCACTCCCCCGGCGACGCTGGCCGAACTCGACGACGCACTCGTCGACTGCCACGCGTGTCCGCGGCTGGTCGCATGGCGTGAGCAGGTCGCGCGGGAGAAACGAGCAGCCTTCCGCGACGAGGAGTACTGGGGCCGGCCCGTCCCCGGCTTCGGCCCGGCCGATGCGTCGCTGCTGATCGTCGGGCTGGCGCCCGCCGCGCACGGCGGGAACCGCACGGGACGGATGTTCACGGGAGACCGGTCGGGTGACGTGCTGTACGCGGCCCTGTACGACGCGGGACTCGCGTCGCAACCGACCGCGACGCACATCGGCGACGGCCTCGAGCTGTTCGGCACGCGCATCACGTCGCCGGTGCACTGCGCGCCACCGGCCAATCGCCCCACGGTCGTCGAACGCGACACCTGCCGGCACTGGCTCGAACAGGAACTGGACCTGCTCTCCCCCACGTTGCGGTCGGTCGTCGTGCTCGGCGGATTCGGGTGGCAGGCGCTGCTACCGGTCCTGTCGGCGGCGGGGTGGACGATCCCGGTTCCCCGCCCGAAGTTCGGGCACGGCGCGCATGCGCTGCTGGCCTCCACCGAGGCACGGGAGCACCCGTTGCACCTGTTCGGTTGCTATCACGTCAGCCAGCAGAACACCTTCACAGGCCGGTTGACGAAGGAGATGGTGACCGAGGTGCTCAGGGACGCGGCGCGGGCTGCGTCCCTCCCACTGCCCGGGTGATCTCCTTGATGCGGGCCGAGAACAGGTACCCGCCGGCGGGGGCGAGCGCGGCCACGGGCAGCAGCAGGGTCCGCCAGTCGCCGAGCGCGAGCTGGTCGCCGCCCGGCCCACCCACGAGGCAGACGAGGAAGACGACGGCCCAGGCCAGCAGCGGCAGAGCCGCGCTGCGCAGGGATCCGGTCTCGGCGCGAACCGCCATCACGAGGAGCAGGTTGACGACGCCGGCCAGCAGGATGGTGATCGGGAAGGGCACCCCGGCGATGTACACGCCGAGATAGAAGACCGACAACAGGGCGCACAGCGCACCGTCGAGCACGAGCAGCGCGACGAGCCCCCGGCGGGGCTGGATGTCCGCCGGTGACGCGAGGGGTGCAGCGGTTGCTGGATCGACCGTCATGCTTCGATGGTGCGCTACCGGACGCGCCCGAGCGCAACCGGGGTCCGCGGAACCATCCGCGACCCACGCACGGGACGTCAGGGAACCGGCGGGTATCCGAGCATGGTGAGCAGCGCGCTCTGCTGGTCCGCGAAGGAGTACAGGGCGTGCCAGTAGTCGGCCCGGATCTCGTCGGCGTACGGCCTCAACGAATCCACGAACGCGACGATCTGGTTCTGGACGGACCAGTTGTACATCGACAACCCCCTGCACGGTGTGCCTGCGTGATGCGCGAGGCCGGGTGACGCGAACCACCTACAGCCTCGTTGATGACTCGGATCACACTAGCCGATGCCGGAGAAGAGGTCGTCCTCTCGTCCCGTGGAGTCGGTCAGGCCGAGCTGCCCGCGCACGAGCACGAAGTGCTCCTGGTCGAAGACGGGCTGGGCGACGAGGTTGGAGAGCACGAACTGCTCGCCGTCCTCCGCGACCAGCACCTGGGTCGCGTGCGCGGCCATCGCGGTCCGCTTCGCGTCGAGAACCGAGCGGACGTCGACGACGGTGGTGACCTCGTCGTCGGGCACGCTCGGCAGTTCGCCGGCATCCGGTCGGCGCCAGCCCTCGGGCAGCGTGCCCATGGCGGCGATGCCGCGTTCGAGCGCGGATCGTTCGGCGACGGTCCAGTACACCTTCGCGGGGGTCCACGCCGCCCCGGCGGACGGATAGTCCTCGGTGCCGGCCGCTTCGACGGCCGCGGTCACCCGTTCGTGCACCGCGATGTGGTCGGGATGCCCGTAGCCACCGAACGGGTCGTAGGTGACGACCACGTGCGGACGCGTCTCGCGGATCACGGCGACGAGCGCTTCGACCGCCTCATCGTGGTCGGCGTTGACCCAGGCACGAGGATTGTCGGCGGACGGTGTGCCCGCCATCCCGGAGTCGCGCCAGTGCCCGGCACCGCCGAGGAAACGCGGTCGGTCGACGCCGAGCGCGTCGAGCGCCCGGGTGAGTTCGAGGATGCGGTATCCGCCGAGCTGATCGGCGCGGTCGGCGGTGAGCTGGGCCCACTCGTCGCCGATCACTTCGCCCTCCTCGCCGAGCGTGCAGGTCACGACGGTGACCTCGGCGCCCTCGGCGACGTACCGGGCGATGGTGCCGCCGGTCGTGAGGGTTTCGTCGTCGGGATGGGCGTGGACGAGCAGAAGTCGTCGATCCGCAACGTCGGGGAGAGTTCCCGGAGCATCGGTCACGGTGTGGTCCTTCCCCACAGATGGGCGTCGCCGAGAATACCGGTGGCGACAGCGGCTGTCAGCGAGACGTTCTCGACGCCCGGACCGGCGGCGACGACGGCCCGGTCCTGCAGGATCGGCAGGTTCACCGCGAGATCCCACAGCCTGGCCTGCGCGTCGGCGACGACCTTCGCCGGGTCGGTGGTGCCGTTCAGCGCTGCCAGCAGATCGGGTTCGAGACCCGGATCGCACGCTCCCGAGAGGTTGCTCGGAGCCTCGAGTTGCGCTGCGAGCGCGTCCTCACGTTCCTCGACGTCGTCCTCGTCGAGCGTGGTGGTCGCGGAGTCCGAGGGTCGGGCAGCCTCCGTCGTCCCGGCGGCGTCGGGCTGCGCCGGCAGGTCGGGCCCGGGCGCGGTCGGCAGATCCTCCCCCGCTGCCGTGGGTGCTGCGGCCACCGGGACGCATCCGAATCGGGACAGCGCGGCGGTGGCGGGGTCTCCACCGGCACGCATCCAGCCGACGACCGCGTGCACACTGCCCCCGACGAGGGCTTCGCCGTACAGCTCGTCGGGAGGCAGTGCGTCGACCGACGCATCGATCCCGGCGCCCCGCCACAGGTCGACGGCGGTGCGTGCGACGGCGCGGGCGGTCTCGTCGCCCTCCGGCACGCCCACGACCAGCGTCAACGGCACGCCGGCCCGGGCCAGGGCACCCTCGGACAGGGCCGGTCCGTCGGGAGTTCTCGGTCCGGGAGTCGCGCTCGTCGGCGCCGCCGTCTCGGATGTCCCCGTCTCGGATGCCTCGGTCTCCGGTGCAGCGGCCTCCGGTGCTTCGGGGCCGGGTGCGTCAGGGCCTGCCGGCACCGGGGGCACGACAGGCGGGACGGGCAGATATCCGGCCTCGGCGAGACGTCCGAGGGCCTGCTCCCGGGGCAGACGCGCCGGCATCGTGTCGGTGTATCCCGGATCGGACGGCGCGAGCACCTGGGCACGAGCTCGCACGACCTCGGTGCTGTCGGCCGTCGCGACGAGCCCGAGCAGCTCGGGATCGAGCAGGTCGATAACGCCTCGTCGGACTCCGGGGTCGGCAAGTTCGGCGGTGCGTGTGTTGAGGGTCAGCTCGAGGGTGCGCGGCTGGAGCTGGACGCCGGTCCGCACACCCGGCACGGCGGCGAGCTGCGCCTCGAGAGCGACACCGCCCGCGCTCTGGACCACCTGGGCGTCGTCGCTGCGCACCGATTCGGTCACCTGGGCGTCGGTGCCGGCGCGGCGCATGATCAGTTCGTCGGGTCCGGCCGGGGTGCCCCAGAACCGGTCGTTGCGTTCGAGCAGCACCTCGGCGCGCCCCCGGTCGACGTTGTCGACGTGGAATCGCGCGCCGGACACGGGAATCGTCTCGGACAGGCCGGTGGAAAAGCCACCCGGAGTGTCCTTGACCAGGTGCGCGGGCAGGAGATTCGTGAACAGTTCGCGCCAGGCCGGATACGGCTCGCGAAGAGTGACGGTGACGGTCTTGCCTCCGCCCGACGATCGGATGTCGTCGATGAGGCGGTAGCCGGCAGGATCGACCACGCCAGGCTGGGTGATCATCTGCCGCCACAGATACCGGAAGTCCTCGGCAGCGATCGGCGCTCCGTCCGACCACTGGGCCTCGTCGCGCAGGCGGTAGGTGATGGTGAACGGCGCCTCGTCGGTGACCTCGGCGGACAGCAGCAGCGAGTCGTCCGGAACCCACAGTGCTGCAGCGGGATTCTCCGGATCGGGCACGGCTCGGAAGGCACTCGGGAGGACGAGTTCGGCGACGGCGTTCGCGACGGGCGACTGGTCTGCGAGCAGGTGGGGGTTGAAGCCCGAACCGACCTCGTCGATCGCGACCACCACCGTGCTGCGCTTCGGAGCGGGAGCCGGGGTCGTGGTCGGCTCCGTCTGCTCGATGGGCGGCGGCGGGTCGGCGGTGCAACCGGTGAGGACCAGCGCAGCCACGGCCAGGCCGGCCGTCGCCCCGATCAGTCGGCGACGAGCGCGCGTACGCGACACTCGGGCTCCTTCCGTGAGGCAGGTGGTACGTGGGGTGGCCCCGGCCAGCATGCGCTCGCCGGGGCCCCCCCACACCTGGACTACTTGTTACGGGCCTTCTCCCGCGACCGCGCACGCGCACGGTCGGTCTGCGAGAGGTGCAGCTTGCGCACGCGCACGTCCTCCGGCGTGACCTCGACGCACTCGTCCGCAGCACAGAACTCGAGCGCTGCCTCGAGGGTCAGCTCGATCGGCTTGGCGAGGGTCTCCATCACGTCGGCGGTCGAAGAGCGCATGTTGGTGAGCTTCTTCTCGCGGGTGACGTTGATGTCGAGGTCCTCGGCGCGCGGGTTGATGCCCACGACGTGGCCCTCGTAGGTGTCGCTGCCCGGTTCGACGAAGAAGGTGCCGCGGTCGGCGAGCTGGATCATCGCGAACGGGGTGACCGAACCGGCACGGTCGGAGACGAGCGAACCCGTGTGGCGGGCGCGGATCTCGCCGGCCCACGGCGCGTAACCGTGGAAGATGGCGTTCGAGATGCCGGTGCCGCGGGTCTCCGTGAGGAAGTCGGTACGGAAACCGATCAGACCGCGCGACGGGATGATGAACTCCATACGAACCCAACCGGTGCCCTGGTTGGTCATCTGGACCATCTTGCCCTTGCGGTTCGCGAGCAGCTGGGTGATGGCGCCGAGGTGCTCCTCGGGGCTGTCGATGGTCAGCTCCTCGTAGGGCTCGTGCAGCTTGCCGTCGATGGTGCGGGTGACCACCTGCGGCTTGCCGACGGTCAGCTCGAAGCCTTCACGGCGCATCTGCTCGACGAGGATGGCCAGGGCGAGTTCGCCTCGGCCCTGCACCTCCCACGCGTCGGGGCGTCCGATGTCGAGGACGCGCAGCGAGACGTTGCCGACGAGCTCGGAGTCGAGCCGCGTCTTCACCATGCGGGCGGTGAGCTTGTGGCCCTTGACCCGGCCGACGAGCGGCGAGGTGTTGGTGCCGATGACCATCGAGATGGCCGGCTCGTCGACGGTGATGCGCGGCAGCGCCACCGGGTTCTCCGGATCGGCGAGCGTGTCGCCGATCATGATCTCCGGGATACCGGCCACGGCGACGATGTCGCCGGCGACCGCGACCTCGCCCGGCTGCCGTTCGACACCGACGGTCTTGAGCAGCTCGGTGATCTTGACGTTCTTGACGCCGTCGGCGTGCATCCACGCGACGGTCTGGCCCTTGCGCAGCTCACCCTGGTGGATGCGCAGCAGCGCGAGACGACCGAGGAACTCGGAGGCGTCGAGGTTGGTGACGTGCGCCTGCAGCGGCGCCGACGGATCACCCTTGGGTGCGGGGATGCACTCCATGAGGACCTCGAAGAGCTCGTCGAGGTTCTCGGCGTCGGGGACCTGGCCGTTCTCGGGCTGCTTCTTCGACGCCTTGCCCTCACGACCGGAGGCGTAGAGGACGGGTAGCTCGAGGGCGAGCTCGGCGGCTTCGGCGGCCTCGTCGTCGAGGTCGGATGCGAGGTCGAGCAGCAGGGTCTGGCTCTCCTCGACGACCTCGGCGATGCGGGCGTCGGGGCGGTCGGTCTTGTTGACCACGAGGATCACCGGCAGCGACGCGGCGAGCGCCTTGCGGAGCACGAAGCGGGTCTGCGGCAGCGGGCCCTCGGAGGAGTCGACCAGCAGGACGACGCCGTCGACCATGGACAGGCCGCGTTCGACCTCACCGCCGAAGTCGGCGTGGCCGGGGGTGTCGATGACGTTGATGACAGTGACGGTGCCGTCCGGGTGGTGACGGTGCACCGCGGTGTTCTTCGCGAGAATGGTGATGCCCTTCTCGCGCTCGAGGTCGCCCGAGTCCATGACCCGGTCGACGAGTTCCGCACGTTCGGCGAACGCGCCCGACTGGCGCAACATGGCGTCGACGAGAGTGGTCTTTCCATGGTCGACGTGCGCCACGATGGCGACGTTCCGAAAATCAGCGGTGCTCACGCGATAGCTCTCCTGGCTGTAGTCCGGCCACACGGCACTGGACCCGGTCGGCACCTCGCCCGTACGGCGTTCGTCTCGATGGCCGCGACGCGAGATTGCGAGCTACCTGCCCCGTCCGATTCTCGGCGTGCAGGCACTGCGGCCGTCAATACACTTTACAGGCCGTTTGTCGGTCGCCGCTTCTACCTCATCCGATACCCGCAGGTCGGCGACGATCAGGGTGACGCTCGACACTCCCACGGGAGACGTAAGCACCGAATCCGGCACCACATGCACCCCTTGGCTCACAAGTAAGGAGATGCTAACCTTCGCCCGCCGGTGAATTCGCCGCACGCAGGACCGTGGAAGGCAGGCGGAACGTATGGGGAAGGTGAAGGCGAGCAAGGTCGCAGGCCTGAAGCCGAAGAAGAAGTGCTGCCGCAAGAAGACGCGGTGCCTCAAATGCCCCGTCGTCGTCATGCGCATGAGGAAGGTCGAGAACGACGGCCTGAGCAAGAAGGAACTGCGCAAGTATCTCGACAAGGCACGCGCCGCCTGACCACAAGGCATGCGCCGTATGACCTCAGCGCCGCAGATGTTCGCGTAGGTCCGGGATCCACGCACGATCAGCCGGGACGAGATCGACCTGCTCGAGTTCGTCCGCGTCGACCCACCGCAACGCCGCATGGTCCAGCGGCTCGGGATCACCCGAGACGAGTTCGACCCTGTAGGCACACAACTCGCGGCCTCCGGCCAACGGCACCGCGACCCCCAGCCGCTCCGCACCGCGCACCTCGACACCGAGTTCTTCCCTCAGCTCCCGCACGAGCGCCGCTTCCACACTCTCCCCCGGTTCCGCCTTGCCGCCGGGCAACTCCCACAGGCCCGCGAGGTCGACGGGCCGCGTGCGCTGGGCGAGCAGCACGCGTCCGTCCCGGATGACGGCGCCGGCCACGACGTGCCCATCGGGCGCCGGTGTACTCGCAGACGATGTGCTTGCAGACATGACCTGCATCGTCCCAGAATGAGTCATGTCCCAGCTGCTGACGGACGGAGAGATCGACGCCGCGCTCGCCGAGTTGCCGCACTGGCACCGCGCGGGACAGTCGCTGGTCCGCACCATCGAGGCGCCCACCTTCCCCGACGCGATCGCGCTCGTCGACCGGGTGGCCGTCGTCGCCGAGGAGGCGAATCACCATCCGGACATCGACATCAGGTGGCGGAAGGTGACCTTCGCGTTGAGCACGCATTCCGCCGGTGGCATCACGGAGTCGGATCCGGCTCTTGCGCGTCGGATCGACGAGGAGGCACGGCGCTCGGGTCTGTAGTCGCCCGTTCGTCCTGCTCCTCGCGTCCCCGGGCGGCGAGGATCACGACGACGTAGACGGCGAGGACACCGACCACGTTGACGGCGCCGAGCCAGGCGAGCGGGGCGGGACGTTCGACGTCCCAGATCGAGTTCTGCGCCGTACTCAGCACCCACGGAACGCCGATCAGCGTGACCGCGGCCCAGCACGCGGCCACGATGCGGGCTCCGAGCGACCGCACGAGTGGCCCGTAGACGAGCCACAGCAGCAACGGGACGACCCACACCCAGTGGTGGACCCACGAGATGGGCGAGACGAGCAGACCGAACAGCTGCACGATCAGCAGCGTGCCGAGACGGTCGTGCGTTCCGTCGGGCAGCGGTCCCAGCGACCGCCACGCCGCGAACGCGAGGACCGCGCAGACGACGACGCCGACCAGCCACACCGGACCGAGCCCGACGTCCTCACCCGCGAGACGACCCAGCGCTCCGCGCAGCGACTGGTTCCACACCGAGACGACAGGTCCGATCCGGTCCGCGTCGCCGAAGAGGGACCCGAAGTAGGTGGCGGCCTGGGAGCCGAGCACCAGCAGGCTCACCAGGACGGTCCCTACGAAGACGACCGCGGAGAACACCGCCTCCCGCCAGCGCCTCTGCGCGAGGAAGTAGAGCCCGGTGATGGCGGGCGTGAGCTTGATCCCGGCGAGTACGCCGACGAGTCCACCCGACAGCCACCATCGGGAACTGCGGGCCGCGAGCATCACGCCGAGGACGAGGAAGACGTTGATCTGGCCGTAGTCGAGGGTCGTGCGTACCGGCTCGGTCCATATGCCCGCAGCCGTCCACAGCATCGCGATACCGATCCACGACCTGCTCCGCGCCCGCGCGCCCACGACGAGTTCGAGGGAGATCCACACGACGGCGAACAGCGCCGCGACCGTCAGCAGCTGCCAGGCCACGCCCAGGACCCCGAACGGGATCAGGTGCAGGGGCAGGAAGACGAGGGCGGCGAAGGGTGGATAGGTGAACGGCAGGGGGAAGTCGGGGGTGTCCTCCGAATAGGTGAACCCGTAGAGGTCGCCCTGCAGCAGAGCGGCCGATCCCTCGACGTAGACGTGCAGGTCGACGAGGTTCATGCCGTTGGGAGTGATGAATCCCCAGGCGAGCCGGACGACGACGGACAGCGCCAGTAACGCCGCGCACCACCACATCCGGTGCGAAGGAAACCCTCGTGGCACTACGGTGCGGCCTCTCCCGTCGAACGTCCGTCCGGTGAACCGGACCCGGCGAAGGAGATTACCGTTCCGATAGGCATGCAAACGAACCGGAGTTCACTCCCGTAACGATTTCATCTACAGTCACAATCTTCTCAGGTCGGACGCGTTATGTTCGACAGGAACCGAGGGACGGAACACCCCGTGGTTAGAATCCCGAACCAGCGATGGGCGCGCCGTTCCGAAACGGCAGGCTTGTCCCGTGTGCGGGGGGTCCATAGAGTGTCCCCTCGAGCCGTCAGCATCCGGTCGTTCGTCCCGAACAACCGGATGCTTCAACGACAAGGATGGGGAACAGTGCTTCGTACTCGAGGAATGCGACGGGTGCTCACGCTGTGCGCACTCGCCGCCACCGCGGGATTGGCCGTGCCTACGCAGGCCGTCGCGCAACCGGCGCCACCCGCGCTGCCGGATCTGGCAGGGCTCGTCGAACTGCCCCGGTTCGAGATTCCCGCCGATCTTTCCGTCGAGTCGTTGACCGACCTCCTCGCCGGGGTCCGGGCGAACCCCGAAGAGGTCGAGGCCCTGGCTTCCCTCGCGCCCGCGATCATCGGTGCGGCCGCAGGCCCCGCCGATGTCGCCGACGCGGCCGACGGCAAGAACGACCTGCTGGCGCAGGCCAAGGAACTGCTCGCGAACTCCGAGCTCCCCGAGTCCGTGAAGAGCACCCTCCAGCGCGTCATCACCTTCCTCGACGGCAGCGGCGGTGGCGGACCCGACATCCCCGAGCCCGGCGCCGTGGTGATCTCGCAGTTCCTCTACCCGACGATCGGCAAGGGTTGCATCGGCGACAGCCAGGACTCCGTGGGCACCGCCCTCGCGGTCGCGGGTCCGTCCCACCTTCCCCCTCCCGGACCGGCCGCAGGCCAGACCGGCTTCGTCTTCACCGCGCTGGGCACCGCCCCCGCCGCCGGCGAACAGCAGCAGCCGCTCACCCTGAGCTGGGTCAACGTCTCCAACGGACGCACGGGAACGCAGCCGCTCACCAACGACGCGAAGATCAACCCCGACGGCCCGACCACGCTGAGCGCGATCGCCGACACCGGTTCGGGTCAGGTCCTCGCGGTGATCTCCGGTGGAATCACCACGCAGGACGAGGGCGCCGATCCGCGTTCGTGCACCTTCCTGCCGACCGTGGGTCTCGTCGCCGTTCCCTGATCACGTCGAACGCAGATCACGTCGAACGTACCGAAGGCCGCCGGGGAGTTTCTCCCGGCGGCCTTCGCGTCTCTTCCCCCGCCGCTGTCGGGCGTGATAGACCGGAGCATGGCCTTCCCCGCGTCGCGCATCCCGTCGAAGCAGCGTCGTCTGCGGCACCGAGCCGGCGCCGCGTCCGTGAATTCCCGCCGTTCGCTCCTCTCCCACCGCTCGATCCTGTCGATCGCCTCGGAGCGGTCGATCCTGTCGATCGGTTCCTCGTACTCGATCCTGTCGATCGGTAGCTGCGGGTCGGTCCTGTCCATCGGCTCCGTCGGATCGTTCGGTTCGGCGTTGTCGTCACTGTCGTTCGCGAGTCTCGGCTCGGCGCTGTCCGGACTGTCGCGCTGGTCGCTGCTGGCGTGGCGGGGCGATCATTCCGCACCCGACGAGCATCCGCCGCTCTCGATCACTGTCGACGAATCCGAGCCCGACAAGCACTGTCAGTCCTGACACCGGGAGCCGGTCGAACGGCCACGCAGGACCGGAAGGCGGAAGGTCACTAGGGATCGACGGCCCCGTCGTGTTAGACACGATGGCAGCGTCGTTCGTATTGCGCACAAATTGTCGTCGTAGGCCGCGTCACCCCGGCCCCGGACCGAGGAGCCGCATGGCCGTAGAGACACCGCTCTCCACCCGGGAGATTCCTGCCCCGCGCGGGATCGTGCCGGTCCTCGCGACCGTCGGTATCAGCGTCGCGCTCATGCAGACCCTGATCGTTCCGCTCCTCCCCCGGTTGCCGGTGCTCGTCGGCGCGACGCCCGAGAACACGTCCTGGGCCGTGACGGCGACTCTGCTCGCCGGCGCGGTGGTCACTCCGATCAGTGGTCGCCTCGGCGACATGTTCGGCAAACGCCGGATGCTGCTGGCCTCGCTGTCGCTGATGGTGCTCGGTTCGGCGGTCTGCGCGCTCGCGACGACCCTCGTTCCGCTCGTGGTCGGTCGGGCACTCCAGGGCGCCGCGATGGGCGCGATCCCGCTCGGTATCGCGATTCTGCGCGACGAGTTGCCCTCCCGGCGACTCCCGGGCGCCATGGCCACCATCAGCGCCACGATGGGTGTCGGCGGCGCGATCGGCCTGCCCGCCGCGGCCTTCGTCGCCCAGGCGACCGACTGGCACATGCTCTTCGTCGCCTCGCTGGCCCTCGGCCTCGTCGGGATCGCCGCGATCCTGTTCGTCGTGCCCGAGTCGTCGCAACGCAATCCGGGACGCTTCGACGTCGCCGGGGCACTGTTGCTCTCCGTCGCCCTCGTGTTGTTGCTCCTGCCTGTCACCAAGGGCAACGACTGGGGATGGACCGCCCCGGCCACCCTCGGAATGCTCGCCGGGGCACTCGTGGTGTTCGTCGGCTGGGGCCTGTACGAACTGCGGATACCGCGACCGCTCGTGGACCTTCGGCTGTCCGCCCGCCGGCCGATCCTCATGACGAATCTCGCGTCGGTCGCACTCGGCTTCTCGATGTACTCGAACATCCTGGCGTTCCCGCAGCTACTGATGGCGCCGACGGAGACCGGTTACGGTTTCGGGCAGACGATGGTCACCGCCGGGATCGCGCTCGCTCCCGCCGGGCTCGTCATGATGGCGCTGTCCCCCGTCTCGGCGCGCATCACGACGCGGTTCGGGGCTCGCGTGACCCTCGGTTGCGGCGCGGTACTGGTGGGCCTCGGCTATCTGATGGCGTACGTGCTGTACCAGGAGGTCTGGCACATCGTCGGCGCCTCGATGCTCATCGGCGCCGGTGTGGGTCTCGCCTACGCCGCGATGCCCGCGCTCATCATGGGCGCCGTGCCGTTGCGCGAGTCCGCCGCGGCCAACAGCCTCAACACCCTGATGCGGTCGATCGGCACGACGAGCGCCGCGGCGGTGGTGGGTGTGATGCTGGCGGCGATGACCCAGCGCATCGGCGACGCCGTGGTGCCCGCCCTGGAAGGGTTCCGCGCCAGCTTCCTGGTGGCGGTGGGCGCGGCAGTGGTGGCGCTGGTCTTCACGATCCTCATCCCGCCGCCGGGCCGCTCCGTGCGACCCGTCGACGAGACCCGACCCGAGCGCTAACTTCCCAGGAGTCCCGGGGCGGAACTCGGTGCGCTGCCGGCGAGCGACCACTGGCCGTAGTCGGGCGTGAGCACGTGGTTGATGTCGACGCCGATGCCGTCGATCCGGACCTCGCCCGGGATCTGGTGCAGGTTCGCTCGCGGATGCACGTACCCCTTGGGCGTGCCCCAGTCGTGCTGCCAGTAGAAGGACCCGAGGGAGACCGCCGACGCCCAGTCGATGGTCGGCGAGTTGGCGTACACACCGAGATTTCCGGCGCCGACCACTTCCTGCCAGCCCAGTAGGTACGGCACGACCTGGAGCGTGAACTGCTCGAAGGTCGGGTTGTCGTCGATCGAGGCGTAGATCGGCCGGTTCTCCGGGCCACCGGCCGCGTAGTGGAGGTCGAGGCCGCGCCGGGCGTGCTTCAGACCGGCCTCGTAACCACCGAGCCAGTCGGCGGTCTCGGCCTTGCCGTACTGGTAGCACGAGACCACTTCGAGGCCGCTGTCGACCAGCGCGTCCGCTTCCCGTCCGGTGAGCGGCTTGGCGCGCATCCACGCCGCGTCGGGCCGCGCGTCGGACACGTACCGGATGGCGCCGATATGGCCGGCGGCGCGGATCGACGAGGGCGACGGCACGGCGGCCGAGTAGTCGATGATCGTCCCGAGCACCGGGCGTCCCTGGGCCAGGCCCGGCGCGCCGAGCGCAGAGATCAACGCGACGCCCGATCCGAGCGTCGCGTACCGCAACATGTCCCGCCGCGAAAAGGTCATCGCAACCTGTCCTTCGTATTGCCGTCCGTACGTCCGCCGTATTGCATCACAATCACAGGCGTCCCACCGGCCACACGGGGAATTCGACAGGTCGCGGCAGCCGATATCGCGACGGCGCTACGAGGTCAGCGGCCGGACAGTTCGGCGAAGAAGGCCGGCACCAGGGAGACGTCCTCGATCGTCCGCACCGTGGAGCGGACACCGAGACCGTGCTCCTTGAGCAGATCGCACAACCCGTCGCCGTCGACGAGATCGATCGGCGGGGCCCCGTGCCGGTGGGCTTCGGCGCGTGCGTCCTCGGTGAACGATCCGGTGGTGACGAGCAGGCCCTTCTCGCCCCGCCCGACCATTGCGGCGCGGAACTCACGGACCACGTCGGCACCCGCCTTCTCCGGTGCCCGCAGGAAACGGAAGAACACCGAGAAGCTCAGCAGCGACACGCGCAGCACTCCGGTGCCCTCGACGTGGCCCTCGGTGGCGTGGGATCCGCCCGGCGCCGGAATCGTCAGGGTGGTGAATCCGGCCGCGCGCAGCACCGCGGTGGCGAGCCGTTCGAAACCGTCCTCCGACAGGTCGGCGACGGCGCCGAGGACCGGTTCGCGCCACAGTTCGGGATCCTCGGGGGCGGCTGCGAGCGGCACGACCTGGGCGCCCTGCGAGACGTTCCGCACCATGCGCTTGCGGCGCTTCTCGGCCGTGTACGCGACCTGCATGGGCTTGATCTCCGACTCGCGCACGGCGCGGCCGCGGTCGGTCACGCTCCACACACCGCGGCGGGTGTTCGACAGCAGGCCCATGCCCTTGAGGTACGTCCGGGCCCAGGCCAGCCGGTATTCGATCTCCGTTCCGGGGCCATCGCCGTGGAGTACTGCCCGTGCTTCCTCGGACAGTCCGGTCCGGGCGATCACGGCGGAATCGATCTCCTCGATGACGCCGGATCCGCCGAGCTCGATCACCGCCTGCACGGTCGGCCAGAGAAGATCCGTGTACGGCGGCAACGTGGCCTCGCCACCTCCGGTGTTCCGGACGGAGTTTCCGATCGCGTTCCGGCGCTGCACACCTTCCCCTAACGTCGCGGCCGTGCGGCCGCACTATCGGTCCTGCACGTAGGCAACAACCCTATCCGATGCACGGCCCCTGTCCGCGGGTGCCGGATCGGGCGCGCCGAATCACGAACCGATCGCCCTTCCCGGTCCTACGATTTCCCCACGGAAGAATTTCGCCTCCACCGAAGCGAGTCGCCATGCAACGTCCGGCGCCTGTCGATCTGGCACACCATCCGCATCTCAGTGGCCTGTTCGCGCCTCAACGCGAGGAGGTGGACGTCCGCGAGCTGGAGGTCGACGGGGAACTTCCCGCAGATCTGCACGGAAGCTATCTCCGCAACGGACCCAATCCGCGCTTCGACCCGATCGGCCACTACGTCTACCCGATCGACGGCGACGGCATGGTCCATCGCGTGCAGATCTCCGAGGGCACCGCCCGCTACACGAACCGGTTCGTGCGGACCCCGCAGGTCGTCGCGGAGGAGAAGGCCGGCCGCGCGCTGTGGGCCGGCATCACCGATCCGTACTTCCCTCCCGAAGAGGAGGTCGGGCCCGACCTCGCGAACACCATGCGCGAACTGCCGGACATCAACATCGTCCAGCACGGCGGGCGGCTTATGGCGATGGCCGAGGCGTCACCGCCGTACACCCTGGGTTCCGACCTCGAGACGCTCGGACGCGAGACCTTCGACGGAACCCTGCCGGTCGGGCTGACGGCGCACCCGAAGATCGATCCGCACACCGGCGAGATGGTCGCCTTCTGCTACATGCTCGACCCGCCGTATCTGACCTGGTCGGTGGTCGCACCGGACGGGACGGTGACGCGCGCGCCGACCCCGATCGACGGCGTCGACCGGCCGTTGATGATCCACGACATGGCGCTGACACCGACTTATGTCGTTCTGGTCCTGGCCCCGCTCGTATTCGACCTCTCGCAGATCTTCTCCGGCGGGTCGCCGCTCGACTGGAAGCCGGAGCTCGGAACGCGTGTCGCACTCGTCCCCCGCGACGGCGGGGCGGTGCGGTGGTTCTCGACCGACACCTTCTGGATGTGGCACACCGCCAACGCGTTCGACCTGCCCGACGGCGATGTCGCACTCGACTACGTGGAGTGGGCGTATCCGGGCGCGTTGACCGAGAAAACGGGTCCGAACCGGTCCGTCCTACGACGCGCCGTGATCGGTCGCAACGGGATCACCCGCACGACTCTGCACGAACGCGACATCGAGTTCCCCCGCATCGACGATCGGTCGATGACCCTCGGCCACTCCGTCGTCGCGACCATCGGGCGCAGCAGGCCGCAGAAACTCCCTGCGGGAGCGGCCGATTCGCTCTTCTGGTTCGATGTGGCGTCCGGAACCGAATCGGTCTGGGCGCACGAGACCCTCTCCCCCGGCGAACCGGCCTATCTCTCGGGTGATTCGGGCGGCTACTGGGGCGCGATCGCGACCGACCGGGCGGACATGACGAGCTGGTTCCTCGTCTTCCCCGAGACCGACCCGGCGTCGGGCCCGATCGCGCGGGTCCGTCTGCCGATCCGTGTCCCGGCCGGCCTGCACGGAGCCTGGCTCCCGCCGGACTGAGCGTCGCTCCGGCTAGTTTGGGTGGATGGGTTTCACACGAGCCGAACTCGAGTCCTTCCGCGATGCGGTGATCCCCGATCTCGTCGCGCCCGGTTGCCGCCTGTTGTTCGTCGGCATCAATCCGGGACTGTGGACCGCGGCAACGGGAGCCCACTTCGCACGGCCCGGAAATCGCTTCTACCCCGCCCTGTTCCGCGCCGGTATCGTCGACCGGCTGATCGACGCGTCGTCCGGCATGAGCGACGCCGACCGCGATCACCTGCTCGAGCGGGGTGTCGGCATCACGAACCTGGCGCCGCGCGCGACGGCCCGCGCCGACGAGCTCACCGACGAAGAACTGCGTGAGGGCGGGCGCCATCTGGCGAACGTGGTGGCCGAGTTCCGCCCTCGTGCCGTGGCGGTCGCGGGCATCACCGCCTACCGCGCGGCCTTCGGCCGGCGCAAGGCGAAGGCCGGGCGGCAGGACGACACGATCGGCGACGTCCCGTTGTGGGTGGTGCCCAATCCGAGCGGGTTGAACGCCCACGAGACGGTGGAGTCGCTGGCGCGGGCCTACGCCGAACCGGCCCGGGCGGCCGGCATCCTGTCCTGAACTACCGCTGAGCGCCGAACACCTTGTCGAGGAAGTGTGTGGCGCGGTAGCCGGGCGGTGTGCCCTGCACGACGACCGCCCATCCCTCGGAGTTCTCGGTGCGGAGCGGGAGGATCGCCTGGTACTCCGGGGATTCGTACCATGATCGGGCACGGTCGACGTCGGGGAATTCGATGATCACGAGGTTTCCCTCGAAGGGTCCTTCCATCCCTTCGGGGTCGACGCCGTGGACGAGGAAGCGTCCGTCGTACGGGGCGAGGGTGTCGTCGATGGTCTCGATGTACCGGACGATGTCGTCGTTGAGGTCGACGTTGCGGAGATGAGCCACTGCGTATGCGTTCATGGGGACCACCCTGCGCCTCGTCGTGCACGGAATCGATTACCCCGGAAGTAATGGTGACCGTTCCCCGCCGGCTCTACTGTCGGGTGCATGACCACGGTCGACACTCCCCACGCCGGAGCCCTGCTGCGGGCATGGCGCGAGCGCCGCGGCCTGAGCCAGCTCGCCCTGGCCCACACCGCCGGCATCTCGTCGCGGCATCTCAGCTTCGTCGAGACCGGCCGGTCCCGCCCGTCACGAGCGACCGTGCTGAAGCTGAGCGACCGGCTGGACATCCCGCTGCGCGAACGCAACACCATCCTGGTCGCGGCGGGCCACGCGCCCGTCTACCCCGAGCATCACCTCGGCGACATGCCGATGGCGGCGATCTCCGACGCGATCACGCGAATCCTGTCGTCGCACCACCCCTTTCCCGCACTCGTCGTCGACCGGCACTGGACGATGGTCGATTCCAACGACGCCGTCGGGGTGTTCGTCGAGGGGTGCGCTCCGGAACTGCTGGAACCGCCGATCAACGTGCTGCGCCTGACCCTGCACCCGCAGGGACTGGCGCCGCGCATCGTCGATCTCGGGCAGTGGCGCGGTCATCTGCTCGCCCGGCTGCAACACCAGATCGGTGCGACCGCCGACCCCGTCCTGCTGCGCCTGTACGACGAACTCGCCGGTTATCCCTGCGACGATCCGGTCGACGAGGTCGAACCGCATTCGCTGGTCGTGCCGATGCGGTTGCGGACCGAGGCCGGCGAGTTGTCGTTCTTCAGCACGACGACCCTCTTCGGGACCCCGCTCGACGTGACGGTGTCGGAACTGGCGATCGAGGCGTTCTATCCCGCCGACGAGGCGACGGCCCGGGCGCTGAGCGGAGCGTGATCGCCGAATCGGCCGATCACGAACGGTTTCCGCGCTAACGTGGGAGGTGCGCGTCTGCCGAGCGGATCATGCGGAGGACACCGACATGAGCACTGCGAAATGGTGGGTTCTCGATCAGCGGGAGTCCGGCTTCGCCCTCGAACACCGCCCCAGCGGCGACCTCGTCCTGATGAACACCGCGACGTCGGAAGAACACGTCCTGCACGGCTACGTGTGGAAGCACTGTCCGCACTTCGGCCTGCAGATCCAGAGCGAGGGCCCACCCCCGTACGGACCGTGGGTGGAGAACCCCGAGGAGTGAGTTTCCCTCACGGGATCATCCGTAGCGGCGTGTGCTCGCCGGTGGCGGTGTCGATCAGCACCGCGCGATCGAGTGTCGCTTCGATGGGCAGCACGTCGTAGACGACCGCGCCCAGGCGGTCGAGTTCCTCGCGCCGGGTTCGGGGACTCAGCGAACAGTGCGGGGTCCAGCGTCCCGGGACGTAGTAGCGGTGCAGGTCCGCTCCCGTCGTCTCCACGACCTGCACGACGCGGTCCTGCCGCTGCACGAGTTCGGTCGAGGGGGCAGGCACGAGCGACGCCCGGCCGCGCCGGAACAGCCCGAGCGTGTCGATGTAGACCGGGACGGGTCCCCCGTCGGGCATGTTCTCGAGGGCCGAGACGACGGCGGGTGGATCGTAGGTCCGCAGTACCGCGTACGACAGGTGCGGCACGTGCTTGCGGTGCGTGTGGGTGAGCAGGGTCGGGATGCCGCTCTCCTCGAGCCGGCCCCACAGTCGCCGGATCGCGCGGTCGGTCTCGGTGTCGAACAGGAGACAGACCGCCAGCGCCATCAGTTGAGTGTGGCGTGCCAGACGAGCGCGGCAGCGAGGGCACCGGCGCCGTTGAGCGACCAGTGCAGTGCGATGGGCGCGAGGATGCTGCCGCTGCGACGACGCAGCCACGTGAACACGAAGCCCGCGGCGGCGGTCGCGATCACCGCGCCGACGATGCCGGCGATCTGCGCGAGCAGTCCGGCGCCGAGGAAGGCGCTGAGGCCGGCGTTGCCCGCCGTGAGACCGAACGACGAGGCGACGTGCCACAGGCCGAACAGCAGGGATCCCGCGGCGAAGACCCCGCGTGCGCCCCACACCCGCTCGAGGGTTCCGTGGAGCACCCCACGGAAGGCGAGTTCCTCGGGGATGACGGTCTGGAGCGGGATGATGATCATCGAGGCGACGAGGGCACCGGAGATCGTGGCGTAGCGCTCGGAGAGGAAGAACTGCCTGGTGAACGGCAGGGCGATACCGATCGCGACGACCGCCAGGACGAGGGCCACGGCTGCTACCGAGTAGAGCGTCCCCTTCTTCCAGTGCCGAGGTGAGAGTCCTAGTTCCGACCAGCGCATGCCGCGTCGACGCATCATCGCGACCAGCACGCATGCTGCGATCGGCACGGTCGCGATCGACGCCCACGCGGTGGTGAAGTGGGCGATCAGGTTGGTGGTGACGAGCACCGCGATCACGACGGCAAGATCGATCCAGGCGTGGAAACGGGGAAGCCAGGCCAGCGACGGCAGGCGTCCGGTCTCGGGCGAGAGCAACCGTTCGATTTCTACGGTCACGTGCGATCCCTCCGGAAACTCTCGAACATCCGGTCAAGTGTACGGATCGGGGCCTGCCGGCCGCCGTGACGGCGAACACTCCGGCCTCGACTTCCTTCCGGGATTTCCGGTCGTCGGCGACATAAACACGCCGCCGAAAGTCTCGAGACGCAAGTCACATTCAGTCTGCAGGTCGAGTCCGTCACATGCCCCGTTGTCAAGGCCTTGCGTCGGCGCCGCTAACGTGTACGGCGATCATCAGCCCTCTTCCAGGAGAAACAATGGCCGACTTCCTCTACGAGGACCTGCTGCCGATCGGGGAAGACCCCACCGAGTATCGGTTGCTGACCACCGAGGGGGTGTCCACCGTCGAAGGACCCGACGGCCGCACCTTCCTGAAGGTGGAGCCCGAGGCCCTGCGCCTGCTCACCGAGACCGCGCTGCACGACATCTCCCATTACCTGCGCACGGATCACCTGAAGCAGCTGGCGAGCATCCTCGAGGACCCCGAGGCGTCGAACAACGACAAGTTCGTTGCGCTCGACCTCCTGAAGAACGCGAACATCGCCGCCGGCGGCGTGCTGCCCATGTGCCAGGACACCGGCACCGCCATCGTCATGGGCAAGCGCGGCCAGCAGGTACTCACTCCGGGCGACGACGAGGAGTCCATCGCGCGCGGTGTGTACGACGCGTACACGAAGCTGAACCTGCGGTACTCGCAGAACGCCCCGCTGACGATGTGGGACGAGAAGAACACGGGCAACAACCTGCCGGCGCAGATCGAGCTGTACGCGGACACCGCGAAGGGCCACGAGAACGCCTACAAGTTCCTGTTCATGGCCAAGGGCGGCGGATCGGCCAACAAGTCGTACCTGTACCAGGAGACGAAGGCCATCCTGAACCCGGACTCGATGATGCAGTTCCTCGAGGCCAAGATCCGGTCGCTCGGCACCGCGGCGTGCCCGCCCTACCACCTCGCGATCGTCGTCGGCGGCACCTCCGCCGAGTTCGCGCTCAAGACGGCCAAGTACGCCTCGGCGCACTACCTCGACGAGCTGCCCACCGAGGGTGCCATCACCGGCCGCGGCTTCCGCGATCTCGAACTCGAGAAGAAGGTCTTCGAGCTCACCCAGAAGATCGGCATCGGCGCGCAGTTCGGTGGCAAGTACTTCTGCCACGACGTCCGCGTCGTCCGCCTGCCGCGCCACGGCGCGTCGCTGCCCGTCGCGATCGCCGTCTCCTGCTCGGCCGACCGCCAGGCCAAGGCCAAGATCACACCCGAGGGTGTCTTCCTCGAGCAGCTCGAATTCAACCCCGGTCGGTTCCTGCCCGAGGTCACCGACAGCCAGCTCGACTCCGAGACGTCGGGGGTCTCGGGCACCGGCAAGGGCGCCGCGGTCAAGATCGACCTCACCCGGCCGATGCCGGAGATCCTCGCCGAGCTGTCCAAGCACCCGGTCAAGACGCGCCTGTCGCTCACCGGTCCGCTGGTCGTCGCGCGCGACATCGCGCACGCGAAGATCAAGGAGCGCCTCGACCGCGGCGAGGAGATGCCGCAGTACCTGAAGGATCACCCGGTCTACTACGCCGGTCCGGCGAAGACCCCCGAGGGCCTCGCGTCGGGTTCGTTCGGCCCGACGACGGCCGGTCGCATGGACTCCTACGTCGACCAGTTCCAGGCCGCCGGCGGCTCGATGGTGATGCTCGCGAAGGGCAACCGCTCGAAGCAGGTCACCGACGCCTGCCACAAGTACGGCGGCTTCTACCTCGGTTCCATCGGCGGCCCGGCCGCGCGCCTGGCGCTCGACTGCATCAAGAACGTCGAGGTCGTCGAGTACGAAGAGCTCGGCATGGAAGCGGTCTGGAAGATCGAGGTCGAGGACTTCCCCGCCTTCATCGTCGTCGACGACAAGGGCAACGACTTCTTCGCGCACACCGGCGAGGTCACGCTCACGGTCGGCAAGCGCCCCGGTCTGTAGACCCGACTCGCTGTAGACGCACTATCCCGAACGGCCCGGCAGGATTCCTGCCGGGCCGTTCGCGTTCGGGTGGATGTGCGCACCGTGCGGACAGAAACACGCTGCCGAAGCGTGTGCTCATGTCCACAGGACGAGCAAATTCGGACTCAAGCAGCGCAGGTGTGCGTCCGCGCGAGCACCGCGGGCGACTGCACGACCACCTGCTGCAGGAAGTCGAGGACGACGCCCGGTGCCGGTTCGGCGCCGGGTGCGAGCACCGAGCACAGTGCGCGGTACTGGTCGTCGCTCATCACGGGCGCGATACGGAAGTGCGTGGTCATCGCGAGCGTGAAGTCGATCCCGAAGTCGCGGGCGCGGACCTGCAGCTGCGGACCGTGCTCCCCCGCGATCAGGCAGACGTCGAAGACGGCCCGTCCGGCGGTGTGCTCGAACGATGCGGCCGGAACGTTGTTGCGGACCATCTGCCGGTAGAGAGGCCGCAGTCCGCCGAGCACGACCGGCGGAAGCGTCACTGCTCGAGGACGGTCGGCGGTGAACATGTGATCACTCCTTCAACCCTGCGACCCCATCCGGGTCGCCCACTTTTTCTGGAATAAATCCAATAACTGGAACTATTCCAGAAAAACGTTCGAGACGCAACCACCTCGTTGGTCGATCATCCAACCGGCGCACCCGCGGCGAACCGAACTCTGTAGCGCTTGCACCTCCCCCGCCGCACGCCCACCGGACAGTATCGAATGCACCGACGAAAGGAGGGTCCGTGCAGCTCACAACGGCCCGGTTCGATGCGATGCCCGAGGACGAGGCCGTCGCTCTGTTGCTCGACTGCTGTTCGAGCCGGACATGGGCGCACTCCGTCGTCGCGGCGCGCCCGTTCGGTTCGCGCACCGTGCTGCTCACCACCGCCGCTGCCGCGGCCGAGAACCTCGACGATGACGACCTCACCGACGCTCTCGCCGGCCACCCGCGCATCGGCGAACGCAGCGAACACGCTGCTTCCCGTCGCGAGCAGTCCGCCGTCGCCACGGCCGACGCCGACATCCTCGACCGGCTCGCCACCGGCAACCGCGAATACGAGGAACGGTTCGGGCACGTCTACCTCGTCCGCGCCGCCGGCCGCACGGCGCCGGAACTGCTGGAGATCCTCGAGCGTCGCCTCCGCAACGATCCGGAGACCGAGAAGGCCGAGATGCGTGCGGCGCTCGCCGAGATCACCCGACTCCGCCTCGAGCGGATCGTCACCGAGACCGCAGGGAGCCGCGCATGAACACCCTGAGTACCCACGTGCTCGACGCGACGGCCGGTGCACCCGCGGTGGGGTTGCACGTCACCCTCACCGACACGCACGGAACCTCGCTGGGCGCCGGCGTCACCGACGACGACGGCCGCCTCACCGGTTTCACCGACGCGCTGCCCGAGGGCACCTACCACCTGACCTTCGCCACCGGCGACTGGTTCTCGAGCCGTGGAGTCGCGTCCTTCTATCCGGAGGTGACCGTCACCTTCCGTATCCCGAAAGGCAGCAGCCACTTCCACGTGCCGCTCCTCCTGTCGCCCTATTCGTATTCCACCTACCGCGGGAGCTGACCACCATGACCGAACTGACCGGCAAGATCGTCCTCGGACCGCACCGCTACGGCAAGGCCGAGAACCGGGTGGTGCGCATCGTGCGTGACACCGACCGGCACGAGATCCGCGACCTGAACGTCTCGTCCTGCCTGCACGGCGATTTCGACGCCGCACACCTGGAGGGTGATCAGGGCACGGTGTTGCCCACCGACAGCCAGAAGCAGACCATCTACTCCTACGCCAAGGAGAAGGGCGTCGAGTTCGTCGAGGAGTACGGTCTCGCGCTCGCACGGCATTTCGTCGACGACGTCGAACCCGTCCGCTCGGCACGCATCGAGATCGAGGAGTACGCCTGGGAGCGGGTCGTCGTCGACGGCGCCGGGCACGACCACACCTGGACCCGCAAGGGATCCGAGGTCCGCACCGCCGCGATCACCGTCGAGGACACCGGGACCGACCGCCGCGAATGGGTGGTCGGCGGCCTGAAGGACCTCGTCGTCCTCAAGTCCACCGGCTCGGAGTTCCAGGGCTTCCTCACCGACCCGTACACGGTCCTCGAACCGGCAGAGGATCGCATCATGGCGACGAGCCTCCAGGCACGCTGGCGGTTCGCGTCGACCGACGTCGACTGGGACGCCGTCTACGCGGGCGTGCGCGCCACCCTCCTCGAGGTGTTCGCGAACCTGCATTCGAAGGCCCTGCAACAGAGCCTGTACGAGATGGGCCGCGCCGTGCTCGAGCGCTACCCGTCGATCGCCGAGATCCGCCTGTCCGCACCGAACAAGCACCACTTCCTCTACGACCTGACACGTTTCGGAGTGGAGAACGCCGGTGAGGTCTTCCACGCCGACGACCGGCCCTACGGACTGATCCAGGCGAGCGTGCTGCGCGAGGACGCCCCCGATGCCGGCATCTCCTGGGAGCCCTACACCGGCGCCATGTGACCACTCACGCGGCACGACAACGGATACCGCTCACGCGAGAGCGGGTTCCAAGGAACGCAACGCGAGATACAGGTCGAAGCGGTCACCGGTGCGCGCGAGGGAACGCCCGGTGAGCGCTTCGACCCGCCCGATGCGGTAGCGGACCGTGTTCAGGTGCACGTGCAGTCGATCGGCCGTGCGCCGCCACGATCCGTCGCAGTCGAGGAATGCCTCGAGGGTCGCGAGAAGACCCGCATCCGTGCGCCGGTCGTGTTCGACGACGTCCCCGAGCAGCCGGTCGGCGTAGGCGCGACGCAGTTCGTCGGGCAGGGTCGACAGCAGGTCGAGCGCCGAATCGAGTTCGGCGCGTCGCACCGACACCGGACCCGGATCATTGTGTGCGGCAGCGCATGCCGACGCTGCCGCGCGGACCGCGCCCGCCGGGTCGTTGTCGGAACTCTGCCCTCCGACACCGACGAACATCCGGTCGCCGCGCAGTGCCGGTGCGAGACGGCCGAGCCGTCGGCTCAACAACCGTGCCACGTCGACGTCGTTGCCGATCGCCGGGGCGACCACCCTGTTCGCCGCGTCGACGGACGTGACGGCGCCGTCGAGAACATCCTCGACGAGACCGCGCAGGACGTCCGGCGAGATCCGGCCCTCGGCCTCGGCCACCACCGCGACCCGCGAGTCCGCAGCGCGCACCGTCGTGGTCCGGTCGGTGATCTCCCATGCCACCCGGCGCCGTTCGTCGCGCCGGATCCGATCGAGAGCGACCACCGCGGCGAGCTCGGAGAACGCCTCGACGCACTCCGGTCCGCTCTCGTCGTGCCGGATCACCAGGAACCACGCGTCGATCCGGTCCGTCAGTCCGCGTCCCACCGGCAGGACGGTGAGGTCGTCCGCGAGTCGCAGTGGAAAGCGGTCGGCGGTCAGCGCTGCTGCGGTGATCCGGTCGAGTTCGGCGTCGTCGAGCTCGGAACCTCCTGCGACCCTCACGCCCGTGGAGGTGATCAGCGCCGATTCCACCCCGAGCTGCTGCGCGAGTCCGTCGAGCAGCTCCCCCACACTCCGACCGTCGGCGACGGCGGCGAGCCATTGCCGCTGCCGCGCCAGCCCCGTCTGCAGACGATCCATCCGGGCCCCGGCCATCCGCCCGGTCATGTATTCGATGACCCGGCTGAACGGCACCTCGTCGGGCACGACCAGCAGCGGCATGCGGTGTCGTGCACACGCCTCGACCACGTCGTCGGGTACGCGGCCGTGCAGGGCCTCGCCGGCGGCCATCGCCGTCACCCCCGCTCCGACGAGTCGTTTGACGAACAGGTCGGAGTCCTCGGCGGAGCGTCGCCACACCAGGCCGGTGAACACGAGCGAGCCTGCGCTGACGTAGCGCGTGGGGTCGGGCATGTCGGTGGTGCACGCGCGCAGCACCGGACGGCTCAGGGCCTCCGCGTCGCCGTGCAGTACACCGATTCCGAGCCCCGGCGCCTCCACCACATCTCGAAGAAGCACGATGTTCACCTCCTGGTGACGGTCTTGGACGATCGCACAGTACGAGCCGCGGATTTCCGAGGTGTTTCGTGCGTGCTGCCGCAGAGGTACATCTGTTCGGCGCAGTTGACTGGAGACTCCCGACGATCCGAGGAGTCGACTATGCACGCGAATCCCACCACCCGGCCGCTCGTCATCCGCGGCGCACACGTGGTGAGCATGGACGCCGCCCGCGCCGAACACCGCGACGGATATGTCGTCGTCTCCGGCAACCGGATCGTCGCGGTCGGCTCGGGCGAACCGACCGGTTACGACGACGCGCAGATCGTCGACGGCACCGGGTGCGTGCTCACCCCCGGCCTGATCAACACCCACCACCACCTGTACCAATGGATCACGCGCGGGCTCGCCGCCGACCACACGCTGTTCGAATGGCTCACCACCCTCTATCCCGTCTGGGGTGGCATCGACGCCGACGCCGTGCACGTCGCGGCCAAGGGCGCACTCGCGCATCTGGTGCGCACCGGCTGCACGACCAGCACCGACCACCACTACGTCGTGCCCCGCGAGGGCGGTGACGTCTTCGGCGCGGAGATCGCCGCAGCGGCCGAGGTCGGTATCCGCTTCCATCCCTGCCGCGGGTCCATGGACCTCGGTGCGAGTGCCGGGGGTCTGCCGCCCGATCACATCGTCGAGGACATCGACGCGATCCTCGAGGGCAGCCGCGAGACCGTCGAGCGCTGGCACGATCCGTCGTTCGATTCGATGCTGCGGGTCGCACTCGCGCCGTGCTCGCCCTTCTCGGTGACCGGGGAGCTGCTGAAGCAGTCCGCGCTGCTCGCCCGCGATCTCGGGGTGCGGATGCACACCCACCTCGCCGAGACCCTCGACGAGGAGGACTTCTGCCTCGAGAAGTTCGGATGCAAGCCCGTGCAGTACATGGAGTCGCTGGGCTGGACCGGCCCCGACGTCTGGTACGCGCACGCGGTGCACCTCGACGACCGTGACATCGGTGTGCTCGCCGCGTCGGGTACGGGTGCGGCCCACTGCCCCACCTCGAACGCCCGGCTCGGTGCCGGCATCGCCCGCGCCGCCGACCTCTACGCCGCGGGCGTGCCGCTCGGCCTCGGTGTCGACGGTGCCGCGAGCAACGAGTCGTGCTGCATGCTCGAAGAGGCCCACCACGCCGCCCTGTTCGCCCGTGCCCGCAGCGGCCCCCGCGCCATGACGGTGCGGCAGAGTCTCGAACTCGCCACCATCGGCGGTGCCCGGGTCCTCGGGCGCGAGAACGAGATCGGATCGATCGAGGCCGGCAAGCTCGCCGATCTGGCGCTGTGGCGGATCGACGGCCTCGCCCACTCCGGCATCGCCGACCCGGTCGCGGCCCTCGTCCTCGGCAGCACCCCGCCTCTCGAACTGCTGTTGATCAACGGTCGTGAGGTGGTCGTCCGTGACGAGGTCCGCACCGTCGACGAGGACGTCGTGGCACGGCAGGTCGCGGCGGAACACGCCGCGCTGGTCGCCAAGGCGGGGTGAAGGCGATGGATCTGCACAACATCACCGCCTACGACATCGCCCGCGACCGCGCCGATCTGACCTTCGAGGACGGCGCGGCCCCGCTCGGCGGCGGCACCTGGCTGTTCTCCGAACCGCAACCGCACCTGCACCGACTCGTGGATCTGTCCGGCCTCGACTGGCCCGGGGTGACCCGGCATCCCGACGCCCTGGAGATCGCCGCGACCTGCACGGTCGAACGCCTGGCTGCACTCTCGGACGAACCGGAATGGTGTGCGGCACCGCTGTTCCGGCAGTGCGCCGAGGCGTTGCTGGCGTCGTGGAAGATCTGGAAGCGCGCCACGGTCGGTGGCAACATCTGCCTGTCCTTCCCCGCCGGCGCCATGATCTCGCTGGCGACCGCGCTCGACGCGGACGCGGTGATCTGGACGATCGACGGCGGCGAACGGCGGATCCCGGTGGCCGATTTCGTTCTCGGGGTTGCCTCCAACGCCCTCGCACCCGGAGAGCTCCTGCGGAGCATCCGGATCCCGTTGCATGCTCTGAATTCCCGCACGGCCTTCCGCAAGATCGCCCTGTCGCCGCTGGGGCGCTCGGGCGCGGTCGTGATCGGGCGCCGCGACGACGACGGCAGTGTCACGCTGTCGATCACCGCGTCGACGGTGCGTCCCTGTCTCCTGCGGTTCACGGAGATCCCGTCGGCACAGGCGTTGTCCGACGCACTGGCCCGTCTCGTCCCGGCAACGAGCTACTACACCGATGCGCATGGCGCCGCCGACTGGCGACGTGCCGTCACCGCGATTCTCGCCGAAGAGATCCGCACCGAGCTGTCGAATGCTGCGCTGTCGAACACGGAGGTCCAGCCTTGAAACTCACCGTCAACGGCCGCGAACGCGACGTCGACCCCCGGCCCGGCCAGTGCCTGCGCACCCTGCTGCGCGAGACCGAACACTTCGAGGTCAAGAAGGGCTGCGACGCCGGCGATTGCGGCGCGTGCTCGGTCCTGCTCGACGGCGAACCCGTCCACTCGTGCGTGGTCCCGGCCGTGCGGGTCGAGGGCCGCGAGGTCACCACGGTCGCCGGACTGGGCACCCCCGACGACCTGCATCCCGTCCAACAGCGATTCGCCGACGCCGCCGGTTTCCAATGCGGCTTCTGCACCGCCGGCATGATCGTCACCGCGTCCACCTTCACCGACGAGGATCTCGACGACCTGCCGAAACGTTTGAAGGGCAACCTGTGCCGGTGCACCGGCTACCGCTCGATCGAGGACGCCCTGCGGTCGCGCACCAACGTCGAACAGGTCATCGGCCCGTCGTGCGGTCGCTCGCAGCGCGCGCCGGCCGCGACGCGTGTCGTCACCGGCACCGAGCCGTACACCCTCGACACCACCGTCGAGGGCCTGCTGCACATCGCCGTCCTCGGCAGCCCGCACACCCATGCGCGGATCGTCTCCGTCGACGCCTCGGCCGCCGAGGCACTCCCCGGTGTCCACGCGGTGTTGTACCACCGCGACGCCCCGGCCACCGCCTATTCGACCGCACGTCACGAGAACCGCAACGACGATCCCGACGACACCTATCTGTTCGACCGGGTCGTGCGCTTCCGGGGACAGCGGGTCGCCGCGGTGGTCGCCGAGAGCCCGGCGATCGCACAACAGGCGCTCGCGTCGATCCACGTCGTGTACGAGGAGCTGCCCTTCGTCCTCGATCCCGACGAAGCCCGGCAGCCGGGTGCGCCCCTGCTGCACGCCGACAAGTCCGCCGACGCGCGCATCGCCGATCCCGGACGCAACGTCGTCGCCGCGATCCACGGCAGCAGCGGGGACGTCGACGCGGCGGTCGCCTCCGCCGCGGCCGTGGTGCAGGGACGCTGGCAGACTCACCGCGTCCAGCACACCCACCTCGAAACACACGGAGCCATCGGTCATCTCGACGAGGCCGGACGGCTCGTCATCCGCAGTTCCACCCAGGTTCCGTTCCTGGTGCGCGACGAGCTGTGCCACATCTTCGGACTCGACCGGGATCGGGTGCGCGTGCACACGGCCCGGGTGGGCGGCGGTTTCGGTGCCAAGCAGGAGATGCTGGTCGAGGATGTCGTCGCGGCGGCGGTCCTGAAGACGGGGCGCCCGGTGCAGTGGGAGTTCACCCGCTCCGATCAACTCACCGTCGCTCCGTGCCGGCATCCCATGCGGGTCGACGTCACCCTCGCCGCCGACGCCGACGGTGTCCTCACCGCTCTCGCGATCGACGTGCTCGCCGATGCGGGCGCCTACGGCAACCACAGCCCCGGGGTGATGTTCCACGGCTGCACGGAGTCGATCGCGGTGTACCGGTGCCCGAACAAGCGGGTCGACGCCGAATCCGTGTACACGAACAACCGGCCGTCGGGTGCCTTTCGCGGTTACGGCCTCGGCCAGGTGATCTTCGCCGTGGAATCGGCCATGGACGAACTCGCCGGAAAACTCGGCATCGATCCGTACGAGTTCCGGCGCCGCAACATCATCGTGCCGGGAGACCCGCTGGTTGCCGCGCATCCCGAGGGCGCCGACCTGACGTACGGCAGCTACGGACTCGACGAGTGCCTCGATCTTGCCGAACGGGCGATGGCGCGCACGGGTGGCCGGCCCGCGCCGACGGGTGATCACTGGCGGATCGGCGAGGGCATGGCGCTCGCGATGATCGCGACCAACCCACCCAACGGGCACATCTCCGAGGTGTCGATCGAACTTCTGCCCGACGGCCGGTATCTCGCCCGGGTGGGCACGGCGGAGTTCGGCAACGGCACCACTACCGTCCACACCCAGATCGCGGCCACCGCGCTCGGCACCACCCCCGACCGGATCGTCGTCCACCAGTCCGACACCGACGTCACCACCCACGACACCGGCGCGTTCGGGTCGTCGGGCACGGTCGTCGCGTCGAAGGCCCTGCTGGCAGCCTCCCACGAACTGCGACGCCGGATGACCAAGGCCGCTGCGGAGCTGACCGGCCTCGACCCGGAGCAGGCCGAACTGCAGGCCGACGGCGTGCGGTGCGGCGATCGTCTCATCCCTCCCAGTGAGCTGCTGCAGGTCGCGGGTGGCCGGTTGCGCGCCGAGGGCCGGCACGGCGGTCTGCCGCGGTCGTTGTCGTTCAACGTGCAGGCATTCCGCGTCGCCGTCGACACCCGTACCGGCGAGGTGCGGATCCTCCGCTCGGTCCAGGCCGCCGATGCCGGCACCGTCCTCAACCCCGAGCAGTGCCGCGGGCAGATCGAAGGCGGCGCTGCGCAGGCGCTCGGTGCGTCGATGTACGAGGAAATCATCACCGACGACGCGGGACGTGTGACGACGGATGTGTTGCGCAACTACCACATTCCACAGTTCGCGGACGTCCCCCGCACCGAGGTCTACTTCGCCGACACCTACGACGAACTCGGGCCGATGGGCGCCAAGTCGATGAGCGAGGCCCCGTTCAATCCGGTGGCCCCGGCGTTGGCGAACGCCGTGCGCAACGCCATCGGGGTGCGACCGCACGAGCTGCCGCTCTCCCGCGACCGTATCTGGCGCCTCATGCAGTGACCCCGACCCGCCGAGACCGGTGTTGTATGCGATTTCCGGCCGGATTTCGCACACGACATCGGTCTCGTTCGTTGTACGGCCGGACACGCAACGCAGCCGTAACACGAAGTTGATGCAGCAGGGTCGATTCGACCCATCGCGCTGTGTAAAGTACTGAACCACATCGGGAATCGAACCGATGATGTCCGTCCGGCCCAGGGCCGGTGAACGATCCGGAGCTCCCCTCCGGAGGAGGACTCTCCGGTGACGGGCGCGAGGGCCGTCGCAGACAAAGCACCCCACGTCCCCGGAGGTTTCCATGCGATGTTCCCCGACACCGAGCCCCTTCCACGGCCGGCGCACCCACTGCTGACATGTGCGGCACGATCTCGTCCACCCTCACGCTGGTAGGACGATTCGATCCGGGAGCCATGGCGCACTTCGTCGCCGCCCGCGCCGATCTGCTGCAGGTACGCGCCACCGTCGTCACGGCGACCCGGCATCTCGTCGAACTGCGCACCGAGGGAGAACCCGACCTCGTCGACGCCCTCGAAACGGCCTGCGCTCTCGCCCCCGGCACCAATGTCGTCCTCGATCTCACTTCGACCGAGAGGAACTCGACCCCATGACCGTCTGGACTCCCGTCGCTCTCGCCCGCGACATCGAGCCCGGCACCGCGACCGGCACCACCGTCGACGGGGACTCCGTCGCGCTGTGGCGTGGCACCGACGGCGCCGTGCACGCGTGGGCAGACCGTTGCCCGCATCGCGGCATGCGCCTGTCCTTCGGATTCGTCCGCGAGGACCGCCTCGTCTGCCTCTACCACGGGTGGCAGTTCGACGGTGCCGGCGCGTGCAGGCACGTCCCCGCCCACCCACGGATGGAACCGCCGAAAACCGTGATGCCGCAGCAGTATCGGACCGTCGAGAGCGCCGGATTCGTGTGGGTGGCACCCACCGATGCCGACGGCACACCCGACGTTCCCGACACGGCGATCACCCCGGTGCGATCGGTGTGGATCGACGGCGACCGGGACACCGTCCTTTCCCTCCTCGGCCCGGACAGAACCGGCGCCCTCGTCACCGGCACGATCGACGGAACTGACGTGATCGCCGGTATCCAGACGATCGACGCGCACACCACGGCCGTGCACGTCGTCGCCGCCGGCGTCGTCCCGACCGACACCGTGAACGCCCTCGTCCTACGAGTGCACGAGTTCCGCGACTCCGTGTCGTCCGCACGAGAGGTAGTGGTCTCGTGAGCATTCCCGTCCTGCACGACTTTCCGCTCGATCCGCGGTGCTACTCCGTACGACTGGCACTGGCGCTGCTCGGCGTCGAGCATCGGGTGCAACCGGTCGACGTGTTCCCCGGTGGCGCCCACCTCGAATCGCCCTACCGCGAGCTCACCCCCACCGGCGAACTTCCGGTGTTCGAGACCGGAACGGCGACCCTTGTCGGATCCGTAGACGTCCTCGTTCACCTCTCCGACGGAACCGCATGGGCCGCACCGTCCGGCGACTGGATCGACTTCATGACCGGACCGCTCGAACTGTTCTACTCCTGCCGCGAACAGTCGCTGTACACAACGGATCCCGTCGACACCACGGCCGCTCGCGCGGTGGCGCAGTCGCTCGACGACCTGCTCGCGTCCCGCACGACGGACGACGCGTGGGTGGCCGCCGACCGGCCGACCGTCGCCGACATCGCCCTGTTCCCCGCCGCTGCCCTGAGCCGGGACGTCGGGATCGACCACGACCGCTACCCGGCCCTGCGCAGCTGGATCCGGCGCATCAAGCAGCTTCCCGGCTTCGTGGAGATGCCCGGAATCCCCGTCTTCCCGTGATCTTTCCGACCGCCCACATTCCGAAAGGACGCCACATGCAACAGTCCACCGTCGACGCGGTGATCCGCGGCCTGGAGAAGGCCGGCGTCACCACCGTGTGCTACCTGCCCGATTCCTTGTTCAAGGAGCTCTACCCCGCTCTCGACGCGCACCCCACCATCCGCACCATCCAGGTCACCAACGAGGGTGAGGGCGCCGCGATCTGCGGCGGAATCTTCCTGTCCGGCAAGCGTGCCGCGCTCATCATGGAGAACTCCGGCCTGCGTGCCTCCGTCGAACCCCTCGCCCGCATGGGTCTGGGCGCCGGCATCCCGGTGATCATGCTCATGAGCTACCGCGGCGAACTCGGTGAGAACAACTGGTGGGCCGTGCCGCACGGCATCACGATGGAGCCGATCCTCGATGCCCTGCGCATCCCGTACCGCATCGTGCGGGAGGAGGACGCGATCGAACGCGCCATCCACGACGCGTTCGAGTGGTCCTACTCCGCCTACCACCATTCCGCCATCGCCCTCGGAGGAGGACTCGTCCGATGACCACCATGCGCATGACCCGATTCGAGTGCATGCAGGCACTCGCCGCCCGGCTCGAGAACGAACTCGTCATCCTCTCCCTCGGCGCGAGCGTCGACGAGTGGTACAACGCCGCCCCGCACATGCGCGAGGCCAGCCTGTTCCAGCAGCAGCTCGGCTGCGTGACCCCGCAGGCGTTCGGTCTCTCGGTGGGCCTGCCGCACCGCCGCATCGTCTCGCTCGACACCGACGGCGGCATGCTGTTCAACCTCGGCATCCTCGCGACCCTCGCCAACGAGCAGCCCCGCAACCTGTTCACGGTGGTGTGGGACAACGAGTGCTACCAGTCCATCGGCGGCCCGCCGACCCACACCGCGAAAGGCAAGGTCGACATCGCCGCGATCGCCCGCGGAGCGGGAATCGAGAAGGCCTACACCGCGGAGACCCTCGAAGAGTTCGACAAGCACTGCGTCGCAGGGTTGTTCGCCGACGAACCGTACGTGCTCGTCGCGAAGGTCTCGAGCGTCGTGCAACCGGGCATCAAGCGCAAGCACAGCGACGGCCGGGAGGACAAGTACATCTTCGTTCGCCACGTGGAGGCGACGGAGGGCATCACCATCATGGGTCCCAGTGAACACAACTGATGGATTCGACTACGTCGTCGTCGGCGGCGGGTCGGCGGGGTGCGTCCTCGCGGCCCGCCTGACCGAGGATCCCGACACCACCGTGCTGCTCCTCGAGGCAGGACCGGACCACGCCGGTCTCCCCTCGATCGATGCGCCGGCGATCTGGGCGGGACTGCTCGGCGGCGACTACGACTGGGGGCACAGTTACGCGCCCAACCCGTTGCTCGACGGTCGCGCCGTGCCCATCCCCCGCGGCCGGGTCCTCGGCGGATCGAGCAGCATCAACGCGATGCTCTGGTATCGCGGGCACCCCTCGGACTACGACGCGTGGGAGACCGCCGGCGCGAAGGGCTGGAACTTCGCGTCGCTGCTCCCCTGGTTCCGCCGCGCCGAGGACTGGGAGGGCGGCGCCACCGCCTTCCGCGGCGCCGGAGGCCCGATTCGCATCACCCGACCCGCCGACCCGCATCCCATTGCCACCGGATTGCTCGACGCCGCAGCCGAACTCGGCATGGCCGTGCTCGACGACTGCAACGGACCGGACATCGAGGGCGCTTCCCCGGCGAACCTCACGATCGACGACGGCCACCGCGTCAGCACGGCTCGTGCCTATCTCGATCCGGCGCGGACCCGGCCCAATCTCACCGTGCGCACCGACGTCACGGTGTCGGGCCTGGTGTTCGACGGCGACCGGTGCGTCGGTGTGCGGTACGGCAGTGACGGCACGGACACCGTGGTCCGTGCCGACGCCGAAGTCCTGCTCTGCGCCGGGGCGATCTCGAGCCCGCATCTGCTTCTGCTCTCCGGGATCGGCGATCCCGCACACCTGCAGGAACACGGAATCCCTGTCCACATCGCACTTCCCGGTGTCGGACGCAACCTCCAGGACCATCCCCTGCTCATGGGCGTGAACTTCCGGGCCCGCAACCCGCTCGGACCGGCCCGCGACAACGGCGGCGGCGCGATCCTGAACTGGCGCTCGGACCCGTCGCTGGACCTGCCCGACCTGCACGCCTTCGTCGTCCAGGGTGCGCACGCCACCCCGGAGGTCGCCGCACGCTACGGCGTCACCGGCGACGTCTTCGCGATCTCCCCGGGTCTCATGCGCTCCTACAGCGTCGGGCAACTGACGCTGCGGTGCGCGGACCCGGACACAGCACCGATCATCGACCCGCGCTATCTGTCCGACCCCCGCGACCTCGACGCCCTCGTCGCCGGCCTCGATCGCATCTTCGACCTCGCCGAGACCTCCGCCTTGCAGGATCTGGTCGAGGCACCCGCAGCACCGGACCGTCGTCTCGGCCGCGCCGACGCCGAAGGCTTCGTCCGCGCGAGTTGCGCGACCTTCTTCCACACGGGCGGCACGTGCGCGATGGGCGTGGGACCCGACGCCGTCGTCGACCCGGACCTGCGCGTCCACGGCGTGGACGGATTGCGCGTCGTCGACGCCTCCGTCATCCCGGTGCTCCCGTCGTGCAACACCAACGCCCCCGTGATCGCCCTCGCCGAGCGCGCGGCCGCGCTGATCACCGGAACCGAGAGGAGACTGTCGTGACGACCAGCATCACCACACGCTGCGACGACCCGGTCGTGCTGAACCAGTGGTATCCGGTCTGTTCCGAACAGGAGACAGCCGAGGGCGTCGTGCGCACCCGCCTGCTCGGCGCCGACATCGAATGCACTGTCGACACGGACGGCGAGCCGACGGTGCGCGACGGCGACACCGCGCTCCCGGTGCGGCGCCGATACGGTTTCGTGTGGACCACTCTCGGCACCCCCGAGAAGGACGTGTTCCCCATCGACGAGGCCGACGAACCCGACCGACGGTACGTCCCCTGCGGGTGGGTGACGCTCCGGTCGTCCCCTGGCAGGGTGGTCGAGAACTTCCTCGACATGGCCCACTTCCCGTTCGTCCACACCGATATCCTCGGCGGCGAGGCCGCCACGGAGGTCGCGCGGTACAAGTGGGAGATCCGCCGGGAGACCGACGAGGTGTGGGCCACCGACTGCACGTTCTTCCAGCCGCAGATGTCCGCCGCGTCCGAGGGCTCGTTCGCGCACCTGACCTACCGGGTACCGAATCCGTATCAGGTGATGCTGTACCGGGTCTCGCCCGCAGACCCCACTCGTCTCGACGCGATCGCCCTGTTCATCCAGCCGATCGACGAAACACTGTGCCGCGCACAACCGGTGATGTATCTCGTCGACCCGGACTCCTCGCACACCGAGCTGGTGCAGTTCGAGCAGGTGATCTTCCTGCAGGACCGCATCATCGTCGAGAATCAGCGGCCGCTGCTGTTGCCGCTCGACCCGCGCGACGAAATCCCCACCCGCGCCGACGCCTCGTCGGTCACCTACCGGCGCTGGCTCAAGGCCAAGGGGCTGCGTTGGGGCGCCCTGCCGTTCCGTCCCGTCCATACCCGAGGAGCAGACACGTGATCACCGCCGCCCTCCCCCGGTACTGTGCCGACTTCCTCCGCGACGGCACGAAATCGCTGCTCGTCGACGGCCGGTGGGTTCCCGGTTCCGGCGAGCCCTTCGAGACGATCGACCCGGCCACCGGTGTGCCGCTCGCGACGCTCGCGTCGGCGGGAGCCGGCGAGGTGGACACCGCGGTCGCCGCCGCGCGCCGCGCCCTGCAGAACGAGTGGGCATCGTGCACACCCGCGGCCCGCGCACGCGTGTTGTGGCGGATCGCCGAGACCATCGACGCCCATGCCGACGAACTCGCCGAACTCGAGACCCTCGACCAGGGGAAGACCTGGGCGACCTCCCGATTCGCCGAGATCCCGTCCGCGGCCGAACAGTTCCGCTACTACGCGGGATGGGCCACGAAGATCACAGGGACCACCGTCACGCCGTCGATCACCTACGCACCTCCGGGACGGAAGGTCGTCGCGCACACCGTGCGCGAACCGGTCGGTGTGGTGGCTGCGATCGTGCCGTGGAACTCACCACTGCTCATGGCCGCGATGAAACTGGCGCCGGCGCTCGCCGCGGGATGCACCGTCGTGCTCAAGCCGGCCGAGGACACCTCGCTGACCGCCCTGCGGTTCGGTGAACTGCTCGCGAAGAGCGGAATTCCCGACGGCGTCGTCAACATCCTCACCGGTGGCGGCGAGGTCGGGCGCATGCTGGCCGAGCATGCGGGGGTGGACAAGGTGACGTTCACCGGGTCCACGGAGGTCGGGAAGAAACTCGTCACCTCGGCGGGGGCCCGCAACCTCTCGCGACTCACCCTCGAACTCGGTGGCAAGTCCCCGGCGGTCGTCTTCGGCGACACCGATCTGCCGCTGACGATCCCCGGTCTCGCGCGCGGCATCTTCGCCAACTGCGGTCAGGTCTGCGTCGCCGGTTCCAGGATCTACGCCGAACGGCGCATCTACGAGCAGGTCGTCGACGGTCTCGCCGCGGCTGCGGACACCCTGCGGCTCGGCCACGGACTCGACGACGACACCGATCTGGGCCCACTGGTCAGTCTGCGGCACCGCGAGACGGTGGCGTCCTACGTCGACGCCGGAGTCCGTGTGGGTGCCACGGTCGTGACGGGTGGTCGCATGGTGGGCGAGACCGGCAGCTTCTACGAGCCCACCGTGGTGGTCGACGCCGCCCCGGATCTGCCGATGATGCGCGAGGAGATCTTCGGTCCGGTCGTGACGGTGACCCCCTTCGACGATCCCGACGAAGTGATCGCCTGGGCCAACGACACCGACTACGGTCTCGCGGCGAGCGTGTGGACGTCGGATCTGTCGCGGGCCCACAGGGTGGCCGACGCGATCCGCGCCGGCACCGTGTGGATCAACTGCCACTCCTACTTCTCTCCCGAACTGGTCAAGGGCGGCCACAAGCAGTCCGGTTGGGGTTACGAGAACGGCGCCGCCGGACTGGAGAACTACTTGGAGACCAAGACGGTGTGTTTGTCGATCTGACCGTCGGTCGGGGCCCCGAGGTACGCGTGCGTCGCTTCGAACTGCGATTGCAGGTACTCGCCGGCCCCGATCGGTGGATGGATCGGCTGCGCACCCGGTTCGACACAAGGCGGGAAACACAATCGTCATGAATCGGACACGGCCGCTCAATGACGACCCTGGATCGTCTCGACTTGACACACAGCGATTACTCGGAAGGTCCCACCGTATGGTGACAGCAACTTCGCCCGCGAGCATCACCACCGCTGCAGGAGCGACGGAATCGGTTCCCGCCGAGGGCGTCGTGATGCGCGGTATCCACCGGTCCTTCGGTGAGAACACCGTCCTGCGCGACGTGTCGTTGCATGTGCGGCCCGGCGAGGTCTACGCGTTGCTCGGCGAGAACGGCGCCGGCAAGTCGACGTTGATGCGCATCCTCACCGGGTTGCTCCCGCCGGATTCCGGTTCCATTGCAGTGGAGGGAAAGTCGCTCGCCGATGGAGGCCGGGAGCGGATCGCCATGGTCCACCAGCACTTCATGCTCGTGCCGAGCATGACGGTCGCCGAGAACTTCCTGCTCGGCCGCTCCCGCGGGGTGGTCGGCCGGAAACGTCTGCGGCGCGCAGAGGCCGAGATCGCCGCCCTCGCAGAGGACACCGGTCTCGCCTGCGACCCCACCGCACGCGTGGAGAACCTGTCGGTCGGCGAGCAGCAGCGCGTCGAGATCCTGCGCGCCCTGCACCTGGGCGCCGGCTATCTGCTGCTCGACGAACCGACCGCGAATCTTGCTCCGGCCGAGGTGCATTCACTGCTCGCACAGGTCCGCCGACTCGCCACCGAGCGCGGCGTCGGGATCGTGCTCATCACCCACCATCTGGAGGAGGTCCTCGAGGCCGCCGACCGGGTCGGTGTGCTGCGAGGAGGGCAACTCGTCGCCGAGCGCGCCATCCGCGGAGACGGCGCCGAGAGCGTCACCACCGCCGAACTCGCCCGCAACATGGTCGGCCGCGAGGTCGGACTCGGCATCCGCCGCGCGGCCACCGAACCGGCCGGGAGCCGGATGCTCGAACTGGTCGGCGTGTCCGTCCCCGGCCAGTTGCACGATGTGACCCTGCGGGTCGCATCCGGGCAGCTCGTCGCCGTCGCCGGAGTCGAGGGCAACGGTCAGTCCGCCCTCGAGGACGTCCTGTCCGGGCTCGCCCCCGACTCCAGCGGCGCGGTGGTCGTCGCCGAACGGGAGATCGACGCCTCGTCACCCCGCGCGATGCGCGAAGCGGGTGTCGGTGTCGTTCCCGCCGACCGCTACACCCGAGGACTGATCAAGTCACTGGGAATCGATACCAATCTCGCGATCGACAGCTACACCGATCCCCCGCTCGCGCGTCGCTGGGGACGCCTGTCGCGGGCCGCCGTCCGCGAACGCGCCGAGCGCATCATCGCCGCCCTGTCGGTCAAGGCCCAGAGCCCGCGCACCCTCGCCGGCACCCTGTCCGGTGGGCACGCCCAGCGCGTCGTGCTCGGCCGGGTCCTCGACGGTGAACCCGACGTCCTCGTCGTCGCCCAGCCCACCCGCGGTCTCGACATCGGCGCCACCGAATTCGTGTGGGACACCCTCGTCGACCACCGCTCCCGGGGCGCCGCGATCCTGCTCATCTCGTCCGATCTCGACGAGATCTGCAGCCTCGCCGACCGGATCGTCGTGCTCTACCGCGGACGGATCGTCGCCGAATTCGACGAAGGCCCGTTCGACCGCGAAGCCCTCGGCTCGGCCATGGGCGGATTCCAGGAGGCCGCAGCATGACCGCCACGCTCAGTCCACCGGTGACGACACCACCCGAGCCGCCCACTGCGTCGCGGATCCGGGGCCTCGCGACCACCATCGGCGTGCCGCTGCTCGCCGTCGCCGTCGGTCTCGCGGCGGGTGGGATCCTCATCGTCCTCGCGGGCGGCAATCCCGGGCAGGCCTACACGACGATGCTCGACGCCGCGCTCGGCGGCGACACACAGCTCGGCCGCCTGCTCACCGGTATGACGCCGCTCGTGCTCATAGCGCTCGGCTACGCGATCGCGTACCGCACGGGCTTCATCACCATCGGCGCGCAGGGCCACTACGACGTCGGCGCCATCACCGCGACGGCCGTGGTGCTGAGCATGCCACTGGGGACGAGCTGGATCGCGATCCCCATCGTCGCCGTCACCGCCGCGGCCGCAGGTGCGTGCATCGGCGGCATCGCGGGTGTGCTGAAGGCGCGGCTCGGGGTCAACGAGATCATCTCGTCGCTCATGCTCAACTACCTCGTCTTCTACACACTGGCGTGGGCGGTGCGCAAACCCCTCGCCAACCCCAACGGTTTCACCCCCGAGTCCGAACGCATTCCCGACTGGGCGGCGCTCGCGACCATCCCCGGCACCCGCATCCACATCGGTGTGTTCGTCGCGATCGCGGCGGTTCCGCTCGTGTGGTGGCTCATGCGCTCGACCCGGTTCGGCTTCGCGTCGCAGATCGTCGGCGAGAGCCCGAGCGTCGCCGAGGCCAACGGCATCTCCGTCGCCCGCACCGTCGTGACTTCCGCTCTGATCAGCGGCGCCCTCGGCGGTATCGCCGGAGCGATCATGTTGCTGGGCAGCGAGTTCCGACTGTCGCTGGCGATCTCGTCCGGGATCGGGTTCACCGCGATCGTGGTGGCGCTGCTCGGTCGTCGCAATCCGTTCGGCATCGTCCTCGCCGCGGCGCTGGTCTCCGGGCTCACCCTCGGCAGCCAGGCGGTGCAGCGCACCCAGGAGATCCCCGCGTCCATCGGCACCGTCGTCCAGGCAGTGATGATCGTGACGGTGCTGCTCGCCAACCGAATCGTGGAGCGTGCCCGATGAACTGGTCCGACGTCCTGGGCGCCGGTGCGCTCGTCCCGTTGTTCACCGCCGCGCTGCGCCTGGCGGTGCCGATCATCCTCGCCGCCGCCGGCGCGTGTCTCGCCGAGCGCTCCGGGCTGATGAACCTCGGTATCGAGGGGCAGATGATGGTCGGCGCGATCATCGCGTTCGTGACGGTCTACTACACCGGGCAACCGATGCTCGGCGCCGTCACCGGTGCCGCCGCGGGCCTGGTGATCGCCGCGCTCGTCGGCTATCTGACGATCACGATGGCCGTCGACCAGATCATCACGGGCATCTCGGTGGTGATCCTCGGGACCGGACTCGCGTCCTTCCTGTACCTGCAGGTGTTCGGCGTGACCGGCACACCGCCGCGCATCCAGGGCACCACACCCCTCGATCTTCCGGTGCTGTCCGACCTGCCGGTGCTCGGCCCGATCGTGTTCTCGCAGTCGCCGCTCGTCTACCTCGCGCTCGCGCTGGTCGTCGCCCTGTGGTGGGTGCTCACCCGCACGGCCTTCGGCCTGTCGATCCGCGCAGCCGGTGAGAGCCCGGAGGCCGCCGACTCGGTGGGCGTCTCCGTCCCCCGCACCCGGTGGAGCACGCTGCTGATCTCCGGCGCCGCAGCGGGCATGGCCGGCGCGCTCGTCATCGACGGCCTGGGTTTCTTCCAGGACGGCATCACCGGTGGCCGTGGCTGGATCGCGCTCGGTGTCGTCATTCTCGCCCGGTGGAACCCCCTCGGCGCCATCGCCGGTGGCTTCATGTTCGGTCTCGTCGACGCCTTCCAGTTGCGTGTGCAGGCCGCCTCCGGTGGGCAGGCCACATCGGTGCCGTACGAGCTGTTCCAGGCCATGCCGTACGCCGTGACGCTGCTCGCGGTCATCGCCACCACCGTGTGGTTCTCGCGCAGCAATTCCCCGAAGGCGCTCGGCGTCCCGTTCGTCCCCGCGAAATAGCTTTCCGTCAGCTTTCCCGTCAGTCATGGGGCTCGTAGTCGCGAGCCCTCCCTTCCCCGAGGAGAACCACGTGAAGAAATTGGGTACCGCTGTGGCTGCCGCCGCCGTCGTCGGAGCCGCCGTGACCGGATGTTCGAGTTCCGACTCCGGTGGGAGCGGCTCGGCCGACGGGGTCGTCAAGGCCGCGATCATCACCTCGGGTCCGGTCAACGACGTCGGCTGGAATCAGGGCATGGTCGAGGGCGCCGAGAAGCTCGAAGCGGAGGGTCTCATCGATCTGACCGTGGTACAGCAGGATTCGGGCGCGACCTCGGAGCAGATCGCCCAGATCGTCACCGATCTCGCGGAGGACGGCAACCAGCTCATCGTCGGTCACTCGTTCAACTACGGCGAACCCATCAAGGGCATCATCGCCGACTATCCCGACGTGCTGTTCGCCTATCCCGGGGGCTTCGGCGACATCACCGCCAATCTCGCCGACTACAGCCAGCCGTTCTACCAGGGTTCGTTTCTTACCGGCATCCTCGCCGGCGACCTGACGAAGACCGGCATCCTCGCCGGCACCGCCGGTTTCGAGATCCCGGTGTGCAAGGCCCAGATCGAGGCGTTCGCGGACGGTGCCCGCCTGACCTACAAGGGCCCCGGCGAGATCCAGTTGCGTCCGTCCTACATCGGCGGATGGTCCGACGCTGCGGCCCAGACCCTCGAGGCCGTCAACGCCCTCGTCGACCAGGGCGCCGACCAGTTCTCCACGTGCGGTGTCGACGCCGCCACCATCGAGGGCGCCAAGCAGCGCGGAGTCGGCGTCGCCGGTTACACGATGGATCAGACCCCGCTGGCACCCGAGAGCGTCGTCTCCTCCGTGGTCTGGAATCTCGACGAGGTCCTCCGCGCGATGATCGCCGACGTCGAGGCCGGCAACGTCGACCCGGCGAAGTACTACGAGGTGGACATCACCGAGGGCGGTCTGGACGTCGTCATCAATCCGGCCTTCGTCGACAAGATCTCGCCCGAGGCGATGGCGCTGTTCGAGGAGTACCGCGAGAAGATCATGGCCGGTGAGTTCGAGGTCGAGTACAAGGGCGGCGACTGACCCGGAGTATCTCCTGTAGAACGAACGAGACCGACGTTGTGTGCGATTTCCCAACGGATTTCGCACACAACGTCGGTCTCGTTCCGTAGATCCGGCCTATGTCCGGACGCGCTCGGTGCACCACTCCACCAGTGCCGCCGCGAGGTCGTCGCGGGCGGACAGCTGTGGTGCATGGTCGGACTCGAGCGACACGACTTGCGCACCCGGGGTGAGGCGTTGCATCGCCCGCTGGGTGACGAGGGGAACCGAACGGTCCAGTGTCGCTTCGATGTACAGGCGCGGCAGGCGCCCGAACCGTTCCGGCGTCCAGCTGGGTGCCATGAGCCGGGCGGTTTCGAGTTGCGGCACGAGTCGGCGTGCGGCACCGATCGCGTCGGCCGCATCCGCCTCGTGGAAGAACACCGCGGCGCCGGCCTCCGGGGGCACGATCGTGGCGCGACCGTCGTCGGTGGGTTCGAGCCACCGCGAGATACCCACCGGCGCCTCGAGACCGATTCCGTCACAGAGCATCCCGAAGCCGACCCCGGACGGGAGCATCATCCCCGCCACGTAGGCGACCCCGGCGACACGTTCCGGCAGCATATCCGCGACCTGCGTGACGACGATGCCACCACCGGAATGACCGACGAGGAGCACCGGACCATCCAATCCGGCAACATGGTCGGCCACGACCGCGGCGACGTCGTCGAGCGTCACATCGTCGGCGCCCCATGATCCGACACCGGGAAGCGCGAGCGGGTGTGGGACGTGCCCGGACCGGCGGAGCGGTTCGAGCAGCGTGTCCCACACCCAGCTTCCGGCCCACGCGCCGTGCACGAGCACGACATGACTCACGCGCGGTTCTCCCCCGTCGCCGCCAGCACACGGGCGGCTTCGCGCACAGCGGCGGTATTGGCCTTGCCGTGCCGCGACCCGGCGAGCTTGGCCTTGATGTGATCGCGGATCAGGATGGGTTCGTAGGGTTCCGGGCCCGCATACTCGGGCAGCGTGGAGACCACCGCGTCGACGTTGCCGTCGTGGAAGAACGCCACCGAACGACGGCGTCGGATACGACCGTCGACGATCGGTGGCTTGACGCGGTGCAGCGTCGACATCCACCGGTCGTCGGTGATGCGGGCGGTGAGATCACCGAGATTGACGAGCAGAGCCCCGGGCAGCGGTTCGACGTCGTGCCAGATTCCGTCGGACCCGAGCACTTGCAGCCCTGCGACCCGGTCGGCCCACAGCACGGTGACGATCCCGAAGTCGGTGTGCTCACCCATGCCGGTGAGGTCGCCGTCGAGGTCGACGGTGCCCTCGGGCAGCGCGTAGTTGTTCATGCGCAACACGTCGATCGAGTGGTCGGTGAGCTGTTCGAAGTAGTCGGGAGCCTGCCCGAGCGCGTCGGCGAAGATCCGGGTGAGGGTCCGCGCGACCCGCGAGGCCTCGATGAAGTAGGTCTGCACGCGGTCCTCGAAGCCGGGGACGTCGGGCCAGACGTTGAGTCCGTAGTCGTCCTCCGACAGGTCCAGGTGGGGGAACGACCGGGCCTCCACGCCGACGTTGTATGCCTCGAAGAAATCGTTCATGCGGCTGGCGGATTCGACGCCGAGGCTCAGGCTCAGCGACTCGCTCTTGGGCGGGCTGTATCCGCGGTTCGCGCCGACCACCCGGTACTGCTGCTTGTCGTCCATCGGCAGACCGAAGAAGTCGTCGAGGGCGCCGGTGAGGCCGTCGACCACCGGATCGGGTATGCCGTGCCCGAGGATCTGGACGAATCCCACACGGCTGCAGGCTTCGTCGATCTCACGGGCGACACGGGCGCGTTCGGCATCCTCGCCGGCCCGGACGTACGGGCCGATGTCACCGCCGGCCCGGACGTACGGGCCGATGTCGACGGCGGGAACGACGAAGGCGTCAGACGGCGACTGGTTCATGGGCAACTCCGTGGGGAGAGGTGGTACCGGCCGAGGTGACGGGGGCCGGCGTGCCGGACCGGGACGCGCGAGCCAGTGTCCCGAGACGAGTGTGGTTGAACAGCAGGTTCAACGAGAACGCCGCGATTGCGGCGAGCGTGATGCCGCTGCCGAGCAGGATCTGCGCGGCGGACGGGAAGCGCTCGAACATGCCCTCGGCGAGTTCCGGCAGCAGACCCACACCCACCGCGACGGCGGCGATCGTGGAGTTGATGCGGTCGGACAGGTCCACCGAACGCAGTGTGTTGATGCCCACGAGGGCGACGGTGGCGAACAGGATCAGGCCGACACCGCCGACGACCGGCTTCGGCAGCGCCGCGACCACCGAGCTCACCTTCGGCAGCGCGCCGAGGACCACGAGGATCACACCCGACGTGGCGGTGACGTAGCGGCTGTACACGCGGGTGGTGGCGACCGCACCGACGTTCTGGGTGAAGACGGTGTCGACGAAGGCGTTGAAGACACCGGCGAGCACAGCGGACGCTCCGTCGCCGGCGAGTCCGCGGGCAATGTCACCCTTGCTGACGCGCTTGCCGGTGATCTCGGCGACCGCGAGCATGCTCGCGGTGGATTCGGCGAAGACCACCGCCATGACGATGCTCATGGCGACGACCGCGGTGATCGGGAATTCGGGTGCGCCGAAGTGGAAGGGGGCGGGCAGACCCACCCACGACGAACCGGCCACGCCATCGAGGTCGATCAAGCCGAGCGGGACCGCGACGACCGTGCCGACCGCGAGGGCGATCAACACCCCGAGCTGCGCCCAGATGCCGCGACCGAGGCACAGGAAGCCGACGGCGACGACGATCACCAGCACGGCCAGGGCGATGTTGGTGGGCGAGGCGAAGGTGGGAGACGACGGGTCGGTGCCGACGATCAGCCCACCTGCCACGCCGATGAGCGAGATACCGACGACGGTGAGGACGGCACCGGTGACGAGCGGCGGGAAGAACCGGATGATCCTGGCGAACGGCCAGGCCAGGGCGAGACCGACGATGCCGCCGATCAGCATGGAGCCGTAGACGGCCTGCAGGCCGTATTCCTTCGCGATGAGGATCATCGGCGTCAGGCCGGCGAAGGTCGCGCCGCAGACGATGGGCAGGCGGACGCCGACGAGTTTGCCGACACCGAGGCTCTGGACGATGGTGATCAGGCCGGCGATCAGCAGGTCGGCGCTGATGAGCATCGCGATGGTGTCGCGGTCGAGTCCGACGGCCGCGCCGAAGACCAACGGGACGGTGATGCATCCGGTGTACATGATGAGGACATGCTGGAGGCCGAACGCGAACTGCCGGAGGAACGGCAGTCGCGCGTCGACGGGGTGCGGTGAGATCATGTGATCGCTCCCATTTCGGATGCAGTGCTGTATACGGTGCCGGATACAGCTTGGGGGCCGAAGTTTTCGGGCTCGAGTCATCGTGTTTCGTGCGGGTAAGAAACCGCTCACCGCACCCGCATCGGAGCTAGGTCAGCCGTCCGTTCACGCGCAGGCGGGCGATGCCGCCGTCGGGATAGACGTCGAGCCGCACGAACTCCACCGGCGTCGGCGAATCGACGCGGAAACGATGCCGGCAGTCCGGCAGCAGTGTGGTCCGCGGCACGAGTTCGACCCAGGACGATTCGTCGGACATCGCGTCCTCGCTGGGAATTCCGCTCAGGCGTGCCGCTCCCGGTGCGTTGCCGACGAAATAGGAGGTGTCGATCTCCACGTGGTCGACGCAGCCCTGCCCGGCGAGGCGGATCACGACGTAGTCGTTGCCGTCGTCGCGGCGGCGGGCGTTCTCCCAGCCCTCCCCCATGTGCCGCGAGCGACCGAGGCCGATGATGTTGCGCGGCGACGAATAGAATCGGTTCGAGCACGCGACGACGTCGCCACCGTTCTCGAGGGCCGCGAGATCGATCGTGCCCGTGAGGAAGGCCGGGTCCGGGCGGGCATGTCCGTGCACGCGGAATCGGGCCACACCGCCGTCGGGAAAGATGTTCAGGCGCAGATGCGTCCAGCGCCGGTCGTCGTCCACCGCGAAGGCGTTCGCGGTGTCGCCCTTCAGGGCCACGCGCTCGAGGACCGGTTCCCATGGCGCGTCCAGCAACTCCTGATCGGTCGGGTAGCCGTCGAGGTTCACCCCGTCGACGGACGCGTAGGGCGGGTAGTTGCCCGTGAACCAGGCGGTGTCGATCACCACGCCCTCGACGACACCGGGCACGCCGAGCCGGACCACCGCGAAGTCGTGCCCGGATTCGCGGCGACGCCGGGTCTCCCACCCGTCGTAGACCTTTCCCTTGTGCCCGAACTCGGACGGATCGAAATCGGGTGCGCCCGGCGAGATCAGGTTCTCGCGACTCGCGAAGAACTCGTCGTTCGCATAGACGACGGCCCCGCCCAGCGATCGCGCGGCGAGATCGGGCAGTTGCAGGAAATCTGCTTCGGTCAACGGTTTTCCTTTCGGGAGAGCAGCGCACCACGCGGTGCGGGGTCGGCGGCGCCGAGGGTGACCGTGAGCGGTTCACCGGCGAGCCAGGTCTGCCGCACGACCCCGGCGAGCGCGCGTTCGGCGTAGGGCGTCACCGCGTTGCGGTGGTGCAGCCGCTCCGGGAAGACCACGAACGCGTCGTCGGGTGCGAAGACGCACAGGTCGGCACTGTTGCCCACGGCGATGGCACCGCGGTCGGCCAGTCCCACGAGGTCTGCGGTGCGACCGGCCATCCAGCGCACCACGTCGACGAGTGTGTGCCCGCGCTTGCGGGCCTCCGACCACACGATGGGCAGTCCGAGTTGCAGCGACGAGATACCGCCCCACGCCTCGCCGAAGTCGCCGGTGACGAACTTCTTCAGCTCCGGCAGGCACGGTGAGTGATCGGAGACGATGCAGTCGAGCGTGCCGTCGGCCAGGCCGCGCCACAACGCTTCCCGGTTACGGGCCTCGCGAATCGGCGGGCAGCACTTGAAATGTGTGGAGCCGTCGAGAATCTCCTCACTGAACAGCGACAGATAGTGCGGGCAGGTCTCCGCGGTGACGGGCAGACCCTCGGCCTTCGCCGCGGCCACGAGCGGAAGGCTTCCCGCATCCGACAGGTGCAGGATGTGCACGCGGCATCCGGTCTGCCGCGCGCCGTCGATGACCTGGGCGACAGCGCGGGACTCGGCGACCGGTGGTCGCGAGTACAGGAAGTCGTCGTAGCGCGGTCCGGCGGGCGGGTCCTGCGCGTCGAGGGTCGGTCCGTCCTCCGCATGCACGATGAGCAGACCGCCGAAGCCGGCGATCACGCGCATCGCCTCGATCATCTGCTCGCGGTCCAGCGGTGGGTACTCGTCGAGACCCGAATACGCGAGGAAGCACTTGAAGCCGTACACCCCTGCGTCCCAGAGCGGTTCGAGATCGGCGAGGTTGCTGGGGATCGCACCACCCCAGAATCCGACGTCGACGGTGACCTGCTCGGCCGCGACCTCCTGCTTCACCTCGAGGGCCGCTATGTCGACGGTGGACGGGATGGAGTTGAGGGGCATGTCGACAATCGTCGTCACTCCCCCGGCCGCGGCGGCACGCGTGGCCGTCGCGAAACCCTCCCATTCGGTGCGGCCGGGTTCGTTGACGTGGACGTGCGTATCCACCAGGCCGGGGAGCAGCACCTCGTCGTCGGCGAGGACGATCTCCCGCGCACCGGCCGGAGCGGCACCGTCGTACTCCTCGATCGCGACGATGCGGCCGTCGCGCACATGGACGGCGCAGCTGCGTTTCTCGTCCCCCACCACGGCGCGTTGCGCGCGGATCACGGTGGTCATCGCGTCACCACCGTCGGTCGACCCGCAAGTCGGGCCAGGTGGTCGAGATTCGTGCCGGTGCGATCGCATACTTCCTTCTCGGTGAGGGCTCCGCAACTCGCTCCTCGCAGGAGGAAGGCGGCGAGAGCACGGGCGGTGGCGGGTTCGTCGAGATATCCCGACGACAGGGCCGGGTCGATGTAGGCCGCGATGCGTCCCGCGGCGGTGGACAGCGACCGGCGGTAGAACGCGAAGGTCGCGGCGTAGCGGGTGGGCAGCTGCGCCGGGTGCAGGTCCCACCCCTGGTAGAAGCCGCGGCGCAGCGACCGGTCGATCAGGCGGGCGTGCAGTCCCCATGCCGCGCGGATCTCGTCGCGGGTGCCGACGGGAAGGCGATTGGTGGACCCATCGGACAACCGCACCCCCGTGCCCGCTGCCGCGACCTGCATCGTGGCCTTGGCGTGGTCGGCGACGGGGTGGTCCATCGCCTGGTACTCCGCGGCGATGTCGCACGCGGCCGAGTAGTCGTAGGTGCCGTAGTGCAGCCCCGAACAGCGCCCCCGGGCCTCTCGGATCATCGTGGCGACGGCCGCGGTGCCGTCGGGTCCGCAGATCGCCTGCGGCGTCTCGATCTGGATCTCGAACCGCAGGGGTGCGACGAGCGGGTAGGTCGACTCGAGATGTTCGCAGACCGTCACCATGGCGGCGACCTGTTCGGGTGCGGTGACCTTGGGCAGTGTGACGACGAATCCGTCCGGGAGAGCGCACCTTCCGGTGAGTTCTCCGACGAAGGCGTCGAGCGTGCGGAGTCCGCGGCGCCGAGTGGCGGCCTCGAAGGACTTGAACCGGATGCCGACGAAGGGTGTCGCGGTGGGATCGGTCGCGAGCGCGACGGCGGCACGGGCGACGTGGGCGTCCTCGTCGGCGTCGCGTTCGTGCTCGGGAATGCCGGGGCGGGTGAAACCGTCCTCGAAGTCGATGCGCAGATCCTCGATCGGTTCGGTGCGCAGTTTGACCTCCACGAGCGGGAGGACGGCGTCGGCCAGTTCGGGTTCGATGCCGGTGACCGCGGCGAGGTCCGCGGGACCGTCGATGTGGGTGTCGAGGACGTCGAGTGCGTCGGCTCCCCACCGTGCTGCGATCCCGGCGTCGTAGCGGTCGGCCGGGACGTAGACGGTGTGCACCGGTTGGCGGGCACCGTCGGTCCCGGGATAGGTCGCGGCGTATGCCGCGTCGGTGTCCGCGAGCTGCGCGTCGAGCGCAGCCGCAAGCCTGTGCAATCCTGTCGGCACCCGAACTCCTGTCCTGTATCCACGGCTGTATACGTCGTGGTGCGCCGACGTTATCGGCGCCAGGTCATGTGTTCGGTTAACTGCGGTTACGGGCCCGTTACACATCTGCCGGAGCGGTGTTCGTCCTCGGCTGAACCCGGTCCGATGCCGCCGGATCGACGGCACAATGGTCGGCATGGAGCCGGAGCAGGGTCGCGTGATCGATTTCGCCACCGCCGCGAAGGCGGCACGTGCGACCGCCGCGGAGTCGGCACGCGCGACCGCCGTTAGGGCGGCACGAGTTGCGCGGACCCCTGAGCGGGGAGCCGACAACACCGAACCCCGGCTGCTCCGCCAGATCTACGGGGAGATCCTGCGCGACGAGCGTCGCGATCAGGACCGCAGCCTCGAGGACGTCGCCCGAACGGTCGGGATGTCGAAGCAGTACCTGTCGGAGGTCGAGCGTGGGCGCAAGGAGGCCTCGTCCGAGATGCTGAGGTCCGTGTGCGATGCGCTGGAGCTTCCGATGGAGCAACTGCTCGCGCGCGGGATCCGTCGGATGACCGCGCACCGCACACTCCGGACCACGGGTCACGCCGGCGTCGAGTTGTGCGCGGCATGACGGTGTGACCGCGTCACAGTGTGACCCGTGACGGTGTGACCACGTGAGGGTGTGACTGCGTGACGGGTCATCCGTCCCGGTCGACGACGACGTGATCGGCGAGACCGTAGGCCACCGCTTCCGTCGGTGAGAGGATCCGGTCGCGGTCGGTGTCGCGGCGCAGTTGTTCGATGTCGCGTCCGGTGTGCGCGGCCAGGATCTCCTCGGTCTGGGCCCGCACCCTCATCACCTCCGCTGCCTGCAGGGCCAGATCGGAGATGGTGCCCTGCCCCTGCGCCGACGGCTGATGCAGCAGTACCCGCGAATGTGCGAGTACGTGCCGACGACCGGGCGCTCCGGCCGCGAGCAGCACGGCGGCCGCCGAAGCGGCCTGTCCCATGCAGTAGGTCGCGACCTTCGGGCGCAGGAACTGCATGGTGTCGTAGATCGCGAGCATCGCGGTGGACGATCCGCCGGGAGAGTTGATGTACAGGCCGATCTCCCGGTCGGGGGATTCGGCCTCGAGATGCAGCATTTGCGCCATCACGACGTTGGCGACCCCGTCGTCGATCTCGGTGCCGAGGAAGACGATGCGTTCGTTGAGCAACCGGCTGAAGACGTCGAACGACCGCTCCCCCGCCGGTGTGCGTTCGATGACGTTGGGGATCGTGTAGGTGCTCATCGTCCCAGTCCCATCTGCCGTCCGGTGGCGAACGGTGCCAGTTCGGCGAGCGACCCGACGACGGTGTCGATGATGCCGTACTCGCGTGCCTCTTCGGCGGTGAACCACCGGTCGCGGTCGCTGTCGCGTTCGATCTCCTCGAGTGAATGTCCGGTGGCGTCCGAGAGGATCTGCTGTGACTGCAGTTTCATGTATTCGAGATTCTCGGCCTGGATCGCGATGTCGACGGCCGTCCCCGAGAATCCGGCCGAGGGTTGGTGCATCATGATCCGGCTGTGGGCAAGACTCGCGCGTTTGCCCTTGGTGCCCGCCGCGAGCAGGACCTGCCCCATACTGGCGGCGAATCCCGCTGCCACGGTGACGATGTCGTTGGGAACGAGTTGCATCGTGTCGTAGATGGCGAGGCCGGCGAAGACGGATCCGCCGGGTGAGTTGATGTGCAGGACGATGTCGCGCCGGTCGTCGGCGGAGGCGAGCAGGACGAGTTCCGAGCAGACGCGCTCGGCCATCTCGTCGTCCACCTCTCCGGTCAGTCGCAGGATGCGCTGACGGAAGAGTCTGTCGGCCAGTTGGTCCCGGTACGAGAGTGGTTCGGTGGTCGTCATGCAGCCAGCCTGACCCCCGGCGGGCGCGAATCGGCGGTCCGTCTGCTCACGGCAGACGGACCGGTCGTTCCGGCAGGTCAGTCCCCCGCGGACCGGACGGCGCTGATCACCGCTGCGACGAGGACGGCCAGCAGCAGGATCACGAGCAGGACGGGTCCGAGCAGCAGCACCAGCGCGATCACGACGGCCAGGCCGATCTTCGCCTTGGTGCTGAGTCCGGAGATCAGCCCGCCCAGCGCGGCGAGGGCCGGGTTGCGACCCTCCAGCGCCGCCCGGATGCCGGCGAGGACCGCCTGCAGTCCCACGCCGCCGCTGGTGACCTCGCCGAGGAGCGAGTCCACCCATCCGCGGATCTTCCGGATCAGTCTCGCCCCGAGTCCCCGGAGTCCGGCCAGCGCGGTGCGGACACCGGCCCGCAGCGCATCCTTCAATCTCTCGAGGAGCGATGTGGGTTCCGGCGGTGCCTGCTCGGACCGTGTCTGCTCGGATCGTGTCCGCTCACGCGCGGGACGGGTCGGTTTCCCTGGCCGCGCGTCGTTCACCGGCGGACGCGATCGTCGCCTCTCCTGCGGAGGCGCCGGCTTCGCACGAGCGCGGGGCGAGGCGTCCGAACGGGTCGATGTCCGAGTGGTCGATCGGGACGAGGTTCGGGTCGAGGTGCGCCGCGAGCCGGTTCCGGGGTCGCGATCTCGACGCCGCGCGGTGTTGTCGGGTTCGCGGGTGCCGCGCCGCGCGGTGGGCTCGGGCTCGCGAGGTCGACGGCTGCGCGTCCGCGCAGGCTCGGCGGGAGTCTCCGTCCTCGTGGTCCTCGCGCGCGTCGCGGTCGGCCGCCGCGCCGGACGGGAGGTGCGGCGGGCTTCGTTCTGCCGAGCACTCATACCGCTCGCCTTCTCTCGTGGACGGGCACGGTGCCTCTCAGTGAACGCCGGATTCCGGGTCCGGTCAACGGCCGACGGAGCGTTCACCCGGTACGCAAAGGGATGGACCCTGTTCAAGATCGGTAACGGCTCTTGGAAGAATGAGCAATGCCCTCACAGCACACGGGGAGGTGTGCGCATCATCGTTCGCGATGGGGAGTGCGCGCGCGACGTAATCCGAAGGAGCACCGACAGACGTGACCGAGCAATTCAGTTTCGAAACACTCACGCCCACGGCATTTCTCGACCGTTCCGCCCGGGTCTTCCGTGACGACCTCGCAATGGTGGACGGCGACGTCCGCCGCACCTACGCCGAATTGCGTGACCGGTGCCTGAGGCAGTCGGGCATGCTGCACGCTCTCGGTGTCGAACCCGGCGACCGTGTCGCGGTGCTCGCGCCGAACACCTCGTTGATGCTCGAAGCGCACTACGGCGTGCTCTACGCGGGCGCCGTGCTCGTCTCGCTCAACACGCGCCTCACCGCGCCGGAGCTGCGGTTCATCCTCGAGCACTCGGGCAGCCGGGTCCTGCTCGTCGAGGAGTCGCTGGCCGACCTGGCCCGCGAAGCGACGGCCGATCTGCCGTCGATCACGGTCGTCGGTGACGACTACGAGAACAAGCTCGCCGCCGCCCGCCACCGGTACGTGCCGCTCGCCGACGAGCGCACGATGATCGCCCTGAACTACACGTCCGGCACGACGGGTGATCCGAAGGGCGTGATGTACCACGCGCGCGGCGCCTACCTGCAGGCCCTGGCGATGGTCGCGCACTTCGGGCTCGACAGCGGATCCACCTATCTGTGGACGCTGCCGATGTTCCACTGCAACGGCTGGACGTTCACCTGGGCCGTCACCGCAGCGGGTGGCACGCACGTGTGCCTGCCCAAGGTCGACCCCGAGCGGATCTGGGATCTCGTCCGCACCGAGAACGTCACGCACCTGTGCGGCGCGCCGACCGTTCTCGCGTCGCTGGTCGACGCCCCGAATGCGGGCGGCATCGATCATCGTGTCGTCGCGGCGATCGGTGGCGCACCGCCGGCGCCCGCCCTCATCGAGCGGTGCACCGCGCTCGGACTCGACATCACGCACCTGTACGGGCTCACCGAGACGTACGGCCCGGCGGCGATCTGCGAGTGGCGTTCGGAGTGGGACGTCCTCCCCGAGGACGAGAAGGCACGGCTGCGCTCGCGGCAGGGCGTGGGCAACGTCGTGGCCGGCGAACTCCGCATCGTCGACCCGATGGGATCCGACGTGCCCGCCGACGGCGAGACGACCGGTGAAATCGCGCTGCGCGGCAACAACGTGATGCTCGGTTACTACAACAACCCGGGCGCGACCGCCCGCGCCGTGCCGGACGGCTGGTTCCGCACCGGCGACATCGGCGTCATGCATCCGGACGGCTACATCGAGATCCGCGACCGCGCGAAGGACGTCATCATCTCCGGTGGCGAGAACATCTCGTCCGTCGAGGTCGAGGCGGCCCTCATCAGCCACCCGGCCGTTCTCGAGGCCGCCGTCGTCGCGGCGCCGAGCGAGAAGTGGGGCGAACGTCCCGTCGCCTACGTGGCACTGCGCAGCGGCGCGAGTGCCGACGAGGCGGAACTGCGCGCGCACGTGCGTTCGCAGCTCGCCGGTTTCAAGGTTCCCGACAGCATCGTCTTCGGCGCCCTGCCGAAGACTGCTTCGGGCAAGATCCGCAAGGTCGAACTGCGCGAGCGTCTCTGAGCACCGGCCGGGGCGGTTCCCGACGTCACCTCTCGTCGAGAACCGCCCCGGCCCGCTCGGGCAGCGTGAACGCCGCGAGCGCGGCGACGACGAACGACGCGGCGAACGCACCGAAGACCAGACCGTTGCCCCCGGCGCCCAGCAGCACCGGTACCAGCAGCGGCGCGATGATCGACGCGAGCCGCCCGAAGGCCGCCGCCGAACCGGTGCCGGCGCCCCGGACCGGCGTGGGATACAGCTCGGGTCCGATCGCGTACAGGGCACCCCAGGCGCCCAGGTTGAAGAACGACAGCGCCATGCCTGCCGCGACGATCGTCGACGGAGTCTCGGCGAGCCCGAACAACCCCGCCGAAACGGCCGACCCGGCGAGGAAGACCCCCAGCGTCAGGCGGCGTCCCCACACCTCGATCAGCCACGCCGCGACGCCGTAGCCCGGTAGCTGCGCGAGCGTGATGAGCAGCGTGTAGCCGAACGAAGTGACCAGGTCGAAGCCCTGCGCGACGAGCAGGCTCGGCAACCAGATGAACGCGCCGTAGTACGAGAAGTTGATGCCGAACCACACGATCCACAGCGCCGCGGTGCGGCGGCGCAGGTTCGGCGCCCACACCGAGCCTCGGGGTGCGCGCTCGACTTCCGCGACGGTCCGGACGGGTTGTTCGTCCTCCGGCGCGGAAGTGACACCGGCCGAGCGTTCGTAGTCGCGCACGATCGCCTCGGCTTCCGCGTGCCGTCCGCGACTCTCGAGATAGCGCACCGATTCGGGTAGGCCGAACCGGACGACGAGGGCGTAGGCGGCCGGGACGAGCCCGACGGCGAGCGCCCACCGCCACCCGTCGTCGCCGGTGGGAACGACGAAGTAGCCGATGAGAGCGGCCAGGAGCCAGCCCACCGCCCAGAACGCCTCGAGGGCGACGACCACGCGGCCTCGCACCTTGCGGGGCGCGAACTCACTGACCAGCGTCGACGCGACGGGCAGTTCGGCGCCGAGACCGAGTCCGACGACGAACCGCAGGACGATGAGCATCGCCACCGAGGTCGACAACGCCGCCGCACCGGTCGCGAGTCCGTACACGAGCAGCGTCGCGGCGAAGACCTGCCGGCGTCCGATGCGGTCGGCGAGCAGACCACCGAGCGACGCACCGATCGCCATGCCGACGAAGCCGATGGATCCGATCCACGAGAGCTGCGTCGACGACAGATCCCACTGCACGGCCAGGGCTGCCATGACGAACGAGATCAACCCGACGTCCATGGCGTCGAGGGCCCAGCCCACGCCGGAGCCGGTCAGCAGGCGGCGATGTCTGCCGGTGAACGGCAGGTCGTCGAGCCGCTGGGTGCGAGTGGTCATGCACCGAAACGTACCGCAGCGCTCGGGCGCCGATCAGCCGCGCGCGGCGGCCTCGAGCGCCGACACGTCGATCCGGCGCATCTTCATCATTGCGGCGGTCACGCGCTTCGCGACCTCCGGATCGGGGTCGGCGAGCAGTTCGTTCAGCCGTTTCGGTACCACCTGCCACGACAGGCCGTACTTGTCCTTCAACCATCCGCAGGCGGATTCCTCACCGCCGTCGGCGGTCAGCGCGTACCAGTAGTGGTCGGCCTCCTCCTGGTCGGCGCAGTCGATCTGGAAGGACACCGCTTCCGAGAACCGGAACTGCGGTCCCCCGTTGAGTCCGTAGAAGACCTGACCGTCGAGGAAGAACTCGACCGTCATCGGAGTCCCCGGTGGGACCGGGATGTCGCCTCCGGTGGACTCCTCGGTGTAGCGGGTGATCTCACCGATCTCGGAGTTGGGGAAGACACCGATGTAGAAGTTCGCGGCCTCCTCGGCGTTCATGTCGAACCACAACCACGGGGTGATCCTGGGCATCGTGACTCCTCGTGTCGTCGAATGTGTTCCACTGTCACGAAGGCAGACCCTGTCCGACCCGGATTCTCATCGCCGCAAAGCGGGACAGCATGCCTCTACCGCCTCGACATTGTGCAGGACACCTTCAACACGCAGACCGAAGCCGGGAACACGCTCGCAGACCTCGTTCTCGGTGACATCGACGTTCCGGACGGGCGGGGTTGTTTCGCACTGCGCCGCGGCGAGCCGTCGTAGGCGGAACCGTCGGTGCTCGTTCGCAGCGACGGGCAGGCCGAACGGTTGTGGCGCGAGAGCGCACGGCTCGTCGGACTGCCCGACCGTTGGGCCCCCGGGCGTAGCATCGGGTGGCATGGGGAGCGCCTCGCGGTCCTCACGGCCTCTCAGCAATCGTCTCGCCGCACGGGCGCGACGCGTGTTCGTCGGTCGCGATGCCGAGCTCGAGATCGTTCGCTCCGCACTGGACTCCCCCGAACCCTCGATCGCCGTGCTGTACCTGTACGGTCCCGGAGGCATCGGCAAGACGTGCCTGCTCGGCGCGATCTCCGATCTTGCGGAACGGCGCCGTCGCGCGGTGACGGTGATCGACGGGCGCAACACGGATGCGTCGCCCGGTTCGGTCCTCGCGTCGGTCGATCGTCGCATCGGCGACCGGCCGAGGGTGCTTCTCCTGGACTCGTACGAGCGGCTACGTGTGCTCGACGACTGGATCCGAACCGACTTTCTTCCCGGTCTTCCTGCGACGACGCTGACGGTGATCGCCGACAGGTCGCCGCCCTCCGCAGGATGGCGCACCGACCCGGGTTGGGGTGATCTGCTCCGGATCGTGTCTCTCAGGAATTTCGACCCCGCTACGAGCGCTGCCTACCTCACCGCTGCGCGGGTTCCCGAGGAATTGCACGACGAGACCATCGGGGCAACGCACGGACATCCGCTCGGGCTCGCTCTGCTCACGGACGTCTTCGTCCGAGGGGGCGACGTACGTGCGCCGTGGCCGCCGGATCTCGTCGGGATGTTGCTCCGACGGTTTCTCGACACCGAGCCGGGGATCGCACATCGCCGTGCCCTGGAAGTGTGTGCGCTCGCCCGGGTGACCAGCGAAGCCCTGCTGCGCGACGCCCTCGAGCTCGCCGATGCACACGCCGAGTTCGATTGGCTCCGTGGGCTGTCGTTCGTCGAAGCAGGGCCGGACGGGTTGTTTCCCCACGATCTGGCACGCGACGTCCTCGATGCCGATCTGCGCTGGCGGGATCCCGACGCCTACCGGTACACCTTCCACCGCGTGTGGAAGGCCGTTCGCCGCGGTCTCGCTTCTGCAGGAGAACGTGAACAGCAGCAGGCCATCGTGGACCTGAAGTTCGTGTTCCGCAATCTTCCCGGTGTGCTCTCGCCGGTGGATTGGCAGTCGTGGGGAAGCGCGCAACCCGAACGTGCGGAGCAGGACGATCACTCCGCGATCGTCGACCTCGTGCGGACATCGGAGGGAAACGAATCCGCGGTGCACGCGCGACGCTGGCTCGAGCGACAACCCGAGGGGTTCTTCGTGCTGCGCGACACCGACGGATCGATACGTGGTGTGATCGGTCTCCTGGAACTCTCGCGAGCGTCACCCGAGGATGTCGGTGCCGATCCCGCGACGCGCGCCGCGTGGGATTTCGTCCGGCGGACAGCGCCTCCCCGTCCCGACGAGTGTGTCACGATCACACGCGTCGTCATCGACCGCGCTGAGTACCAGAATCCTTCTCCGACAATAAACTCGGTTCCGGTGCTCACCTTCCAGCGCTATCTCAGCCTGCCCCGTCTGTCGTGGGACTTCCTGACGCTGGCGGAACCCGACCGGTGGAACGAGTACTTCGCGGTCGCAGATCTCCCCCGTGCCGAAGGAGCGGATTTCAGGGTCGGCGATCGTCACTACGGACTGTTCGCCCACGACTTCCGCCGACGGGATGTCGACGAGTGGCTCACCGTCGTCACCGATCGTGCTCTGGCTCAGGGGCACAGCGGTCCCGAACCCACAATGTCTCCACCTCTCACCCTGTCGGAGAGAGAATTCTCGGAGGCGGTCCGAAGTGCGTTACATGACCTCCATCGGCCCGATCTCCTCTCTCGTAATCCCTTGTTGCATACGAGGGTCCTCCACAAACGGTCCTCTCCCGACGATCCCGATCCGGCGGTGCTGCGCGCGCTCCTTCGTGAGGCGATCGACTCCTTGACGAGCGACCCTCGGGACGACAAGCTCTTCCGTGCGGTGGACCGCACGTACGTGCGCGGCGCTGCAACACAGGAAGCAGCGGCAGCCAGACTCGGGCTGCCGTTCAGTACCTACCGCCGACATCTGACCCGCGGCGTCACCCGCGTCGTCGGATGGCTGTGGGATCTGGAGGTGTACGGCGAGGCACCGTCCGCCCGTGAGCACATGTGAGCAGATTCCGGCCTGTCGCCCGAGCACCTTCCGCAGCGACGATCGATTCCGCGGAGGAGGTGTGATCATGTCGATCGGAGAGCGCGCCGTGGTTCTCGGCGCGAGCATGAGCGGATTGTCGGCGGCCCGTGTCCTGTCGGACAGGTTCGCCGAGGTGACGGTGATCGATCGTGACCGTCTGCCGGCCACGGACGAACCACGCCGTGGGGTGCCCCAGGGACGGCACATCCACGTGCTGATCTCACGGGGACAGCAGCTCGTCGAGGAGATGTTCCCCGGGTTGTCACAGGAGCTGACCGCTGCAGGTGTTCCCACCCTCGACCATCTGGGCGACGTACGGTGGATTCTCAGTGGTCACCGGATTCGTCGTGCGCCGAGCGGACTTCGAGTGCTGGCGGCCGGTCGGCCGCTGCTGGAGCGCCGCATTCGTGACCGTGTGGCGGCGTTGGCGAACGTCGAGATCGTCGAACGGTGTGATGCCGCGGGTCTCGTCACGACCGCGGACCGCAGCCGGGTGGCCGGTGCGCGGATCATCCGCCATGCCGACGGAAGTGCCGAGCAGGTGCTCGATGCCGACCTCGTCGTCGATGCGACCGGACGCGGATCTCGCGCCTCCGAATGGCTCGGGAGACAGGGCTGCCCGCGGCCCCGGGTCGACACCGTCGAACTCGATGTGGGCTACGCCACCGCGGTGTTCCGCGCTTCGTCGGTTGCACTCGGCGGCGACCGGGGCATCGTCATGGCGCCCACACCCGAACACCCACGCGGCGCTGCCCTGCTCACCCTCGAATCGGATCGATGCATGGTGGCTCTGATCGGGGTCCGCGGCGAAACCGTGCCGGCGACCCGGAGGGACTATCTCGAATTCGCACGGTCCCTGCGGTACCCGGACGTGTACGACGCGATCGCGGATGCCGAATGGGTCGAGGACGTCGTCCGGTATCGCTTCCGGGCGAGCACATGGCATCGCTACGACCTTCTCGACCGATTTCCCGACGGATTCCTCGTCCTCGGCGACGCGTTCTGCAGTTTCGATCCGATCTATGCCCAGGGGATGACGGTCGCCGCCCTCGAAGCCACCGCAATGGGCCGCCTCCTCGACGACCACGGGCCGTCCGCTGCCGTGCAGCGGGAGCTCGCGCGTGTCGTCGACGATGCCTGGGCGATGTCCACCGGTGGCGATCTCGCGTTCCCCGGTGTCGAGGGCCGGCGGGATCCGAAGACGAGGATCGGCAATGCATACGTACCGATGGTGCACGCGGCAGCCGCATACGACACCAGGGTGGGCGCAGCGTTCGCCCGGGTGTCCGGACTGCTGGATCCCCCGTCGGCATTGATGCACCCCGGAATCATGGCACGTGTTGTCCGGCAGAATATTTCGCATTCGGTCGTGTGGCCGTGGCGCCGAGCCGACGGATCCGGGATGCCGCCTCGCCGGTCGTCTCCGGGACCCGCGGGTCCGGCGGCACGACCTTCGTCCCTCTCGCAGACCGGACGTATGCACACGTAGTCGCCGGAGTGGGTATACATCGTCCGTGACGAAGAAGACGCGCGATCGCAGGAAACCGGGGTGGCAACGGCACCGGCCGCCGAGCACCGCGCCCGCACCACCGGCGCGATATGTCGAGGATCCGACGCTACCGGCGGCCTGGCTGGTCGACATCGACGGGACGCTCGCGCACATGAGCGACCGGAGTCCCTTCCACTGGCACAGGGTGGGCGAGGACACCGTCTCCCCGGCGGTCGAGGCCGCGGTGCGAGCGTTCGCCGCCGCACCCGACAGGGCGGCGATCGTGCTGCTCTCGGGACGCGACGGCGTGTGCCGGCCGGAAACCGAAGAGTGGCTCGTCAGGCACGACATCCCCTACGACGAGCTGCACATGCGTCCGGCAGGCGACAATCGGAAGGATTCGATCGTCAAGGCCGAGTTGTTCGACCGTCACATCCGGCACCGCTATCGCATCATCGCGGTGCTCGACGATCGCGATCAGGTGGTGCGCATGTGGCGTCGGATGGGACTCGTGTGTTTCCAGGTCGCAGAGGGCGATTTCTGAGGGGGATCTGCACACGTCCGATACTCGACCGGTGACTCAATCGCTCTGGGACACTTCGGTACTCAGCGCGGTCGGCGGGACGAACGGCGCCCCACCGAGATCGACGCGTCGGGCCCCGCACCCGACGCAGCGCACGTACAGCACCTGTCCGATCGACGTGGCGTGACTTGACTCCACGCTCCACGCGTGTTCGTGAGCGGGAGTCCGGAGGGGGCATTCCTGTGGGTTCCGAGCTTCGATAGCGGTCATGTCCACCACCATGATGTAATGGCCTTATGCATCTCAACCCTTACGGCGAGTATGCGGTCCTTCTCGCGGCGTCACTGGCCGGCGACTGGCCCGACGATCGGGACGGCATCGTGGCCCGTACGCGCGAGGTGGGGATGACCATGGACTTCCCGACCGCGCCCGACGACCATCCACGCACCCGCGAGGTCATCGACGACTGGCTCGCCATCGTCGACGCGTCCGACCCCAGGGAACGTGCGCGCCTGCTCAACGCGCAGATGGCTACCGCAGCGGCCTATCCCCGGCTGACCGATCACGACGGCGAGGGATGGCACCTGCACTACCGCGACGAGGTCCAACCGCTTCCCGACGTACTGCGCGCGGTGATCAGCGTCGGCACGGCACTGCACCTCACCACGCGCGGAATGCACCGCCTCCACCGGTGCGCCGCAGCGGACATTCCCACCAACCCGTGCTCGGCCGTGGTCGTCGACATCACCCGCAACGGTCGCCAGCAGTACTGCTCCGTGCGCTGCGCGAACCGCGCCGCTGTGCGCAGGCACCGAGCGCGGGCAGCCCAGCAGCGTCGACCCGCATAACCGAGTAGCACATCGCACTCGGGGACGGGCTTGTCCCCCACGTTCCCCCGAACCCGACGGGTTGGGAAGCTGAACGGCAGACACCCGACCGATCCGGAGGCCCCGAGAACCATGGCTGCTCGTTCCACCACCCACCCGCCGAGGATCGACGCTCCGGACCTCGGTGTCCTCACCGACGCGGACGGCGACGAGCTGCTCGCGCACGGGATCTTCGAGAGCGTGCGCTACACCGACACGGACCTGACGGGCCGTGATCTGACGGGGATCGTCCTGTCCGAATGTTCGCTCGTCACACCGATCGTCGCCGACAGCGACCTCACGAGCGCACGCCTGCGCGACACCCTGGTCGAGCGCATGCAGGCACCGAATCTGTTCGCGCCGCGCAGCAGCCTGCACCGCGTGCACATCCGGGACAGCCGGATCGGTGCGCTGGACCTCTTCGACGCGGATCTGCGCAGTGTCACGATCGCGGATTCGAAACTCGGCCTGGTCAATCTGCGGGCCGCCGCGGGACGCGACGTGCTCTTCCGCGGCTGCATCGTCGACGAACTGGACCTGGGCGGGGGCACCTTCACCCGCGTCGCCTTCGAGGACTGCTCCGTCGGCGTTCTCGACGTCGACCGCGCGACCCTCGACCAGGTCGATCTGCGTGGCCTGCGCATCGACACGATCCGCAACATGGGCGGGATGAAGGGCGCGACGATCGACGCCCACCAGGCCGTAGCCCTGGCAGGGCAGTTCGCCGCCCACCTGGGCCTGCGCATCGAGGACCTTCCCTGAGCACTGCGCTTCAGCGGTCGGTCAGGTCCCGCACCTCCGCGTAACGCTCCCGCACGTGCGGGGCCGGGTCGGCCTCGTAGTGGCGGCTCGGTTCGGGTTCCCAGGTGGGAGGCTCGTCGCCTCCGCGCAGCACCCACGCCGCCTGCCGGGCCGCGCCCCGCGCCACGTACTCCCCTGGTTCGGGAACGTCGACGGGCATGCCCAGCACCGCCGGCGCCAGCTCGCACACCGCCTGCGAGCGCGCTCCACCGCCGACGAGCAGCACCCGTCGGACCTCGGTGCCCTGCGCCCGGATGTGGTCGATGCCGTCGGCCAGCGAGCACAGCAGGCCCTCGAACGCCGCGCGGGCGAGATGGGCGGGCGTCGCCGTTCCGAGCCGCAGCCCGTGCAGGGCGCCCGTCGCGCCGGGACGGTTCGGGGTGCGTTCCCCTTCCAGATACGGGACCAGCACGAGTCCGCCGCTGCCGGCCGGCGCCGAGAGTGCGAGCCGCGTGAGTTCGGTGTGGTCGACGCCGAGCATCGTCGCGGTGGCGTCCAGTACCCGGGCCCCGTTGAGCGTGCACACCAGCGGCAGGTGCCGGCCGGTCGCGTCGGCGAATCCCGCGACGTAACCGTTCGCGTCGCGGGGCGGTGTCGTGGATACGGCGCACACCACGCCCGACGTGCCGATCGAGACGACCACATCGCCTTCGCGGACGTCGAGGGCCAGCGCGCTCGCCGCATTGTCGCCGGCCCCCGGACCGAGCAGGGCGCCGGCGACCGTCTCACCGATGCTCTCGGCCGGCCCGGCGACCCGCGGAAGGATCGGGCTCGGCCGGCGCAGGGCCAGTTCGAGCAGGTCCCGACGGTAGATGTCCGTGGATGCGTCGAAGTAGCCGGTGCCGCTCGCGTCGCTGCGATCGGTGGCGAGCCGGTCGAGGTCGCGGTCGGTGCGCATCGTCCACGTCAGCCAGTCGTGCGGCAGGCACAGCGCCGCGGTGCGGTCGGCGTTGCCGGGTTCGTGGTCGGCGAGCCAGCGGGCCTTCGCGACGGTGATCGCGGCGAGCGGGACCACCCCCACGGCCTCGGCCCACGCGGCCGAGCCACCGGCCTCGTCGACGAGATCGGCTGCTGCCGCTGCGGATCTCGTGTCGTTCCACAGCAGCGCGTCGCGGACCACGTCGCCGCGGTCGTCGAGGCACACCATGCCGTGCTGCTGCGCTCCCACCGAGATCGCCGCGACGTCGTCGAGTCCGCCCGCTTCGGAACATGCCCGATCGAAGGCGGCGCGCCACTCCAGCGGGTCCACCGCGGTGCCGGGCGGATGCGGAGCACGACCTTCGCGCACGACGGTTCCGGTGTCGGCGTCGCACACGACGACCTTGCACGACTGGGTAGACGAGTCGATCCCGGCGACGAGCGTCATCGTGCCGCCTCCCGGGCCGCGGTACGGTCGGCCAGCGTGGGCAGGTCGGCGCCGGCGCGCGCGACGGTCAGACCGGACGTCCACGCTGCGGTGTCGAGCACGTCGCGCAGGTCGTCGATCCCGATGCCGCGCAGCCGTTCCCGATTATCGGCGCCGAGGAGTCCGCAGGTCCACAATCCGTCGAGCAGACCGGTGGTGAAGGCGTCGCCTGCCCCGACGGTGTCGACAACCTCGACCCGCACGGCGGGCACCTCGACGGTTCCGGCCGCACACAGCGCCGCCGCACCGCGTTCTCCGCGGGTCACCGCGACGATCGCCGGCCCTCGCGAGAGCCAGTCCCATGCGGTGTCGAGGGGATCGCGGTCGGGCGCGAACCACGTCAGGTCCTCGTCGCTGGCCTTGACGACATCGGCGAGCGAGACGAGGCGTTCGATCCGTTCCCGCCCACGCGCCGGGTCGTCGATCAGTGCCGGGCGGACGTTCGGGTCGAAGCTCACCGTGGACGTTCCCGCCTGCTGCGCGACGAGTTCGGCGACGAGTTCACAACCGGGTTCGAGCACCGTCGCGATGGATCCGGTGTGCACGAGCACGGCGTCCACCGACGGTGGTGGTTCGACCGGATCCCAGACGATATCGAATTCGTACTTCGCGGAACCCTTCTCGTCGATCTCCGCCTGCGCGGTCGCTGTGCGCTCGGCTGCAGCGCTGCCCGGCGTCAACGACACACCGGAGGCCGCGAGATGGTCGACGATCCGCCGTCCGCGGGCGTCGGTGCCGACGCGTGTCGTGAACTGCACGGGCCGGTCGAGCCGCCCCAGACCCAGCGCGACGTTGAGCGGGCTCCCGCCCACATGCTCGACGGGTTCGGCACCGCCGCGGTGGACGATGTCGACGAGGGCTTCTCCGACGACGAGCGCGTGGCCGTTCATTCCGGCTCTCCCGGAAGTTCCTTCAGGGTGGCGCGGGCGCCGTCGTTGTGCAGGGCGTTGAGCGCCCAGGTGTAGGCGTCGACGAAGCGGTGGTTCTGCGCGAGATCACCGAAGACCTCGGTGTTCTCGATGAAAGCAGTGGGATGCGTGAGTTGTCGTCGCGCGATCGGGACGAGCGTGTCGGCGAGCCGGTCGACCACCTCGATCGGTTGCCCCTGCTCGTCGACGCCTTCGGCGTAGCGCGCCCACGAGGCGACGATCGCCGCGGACGACTGCACGTGACCACCGGTGGCCAGGTTCTCCCGGATCACCGGCACCAGCCACTTCGGGATGCGATCGGACGACTCGGCGCACAAGCGGGCGATCGTGTCCCGGATCTCGGGGTTCGCGAACCTCTCGATGAGGGTGGTCTTGTACTCGTCGAGATCGATGCCCGGCACCGGTTTCAGGGTCGGCGTCGCTTCGGTGTCCATGTAGGCACGGACGAATCCGGCGAGGAGCGGATCCTGTGCGGCCTCGTGGACGAGCCGGTATCCCATGAGATACGCGAAATAGCAGAGCCCCTGGTGACCCGCGTTGAGCAGACGCAACTTCATCAGCTCGTAGGGAGCGACGTCGTCGACGATCTGCACTCCCGCATCCTCGAAGGGCGGGCGCCCGTCGGCGAAGGCCTCCTCGAGGACCCAGGAGGTGAAGGGCTCGGCGGCGACCGGCCAGCGGTCCTGCACGTCGAAGCGTTCGAGCAACGCCGAGACCACCTCGTCGGTGGTCACCGGGGTGATCCGGTCGACCATCGAGTTCGGGAAGCGGACGTGCTCGGAGATCCACTCCGCGAGATCCGGGTTCAGAAGGCGCGCGTATTCGGTGAAGACGCGGCGCGCGACGCTTCCGTTGCCCTCGATGTTGTCGCACGACATCACCGTCGGGGCGCGCAGTCCCCGCTCCCGACGCCGGGCGAGAGCCTCGGTGACGAGACCGAAGACGGTGGCCGGGGGTTCACCGGACCGCAGATCGTGTTGCACGGCCGGATCGTCGACGTCGAACTCGCCGGTGTCGTGACGGATGTTGTAACCACCCTCGGTGACGGTCAGCGAGATGATCCGGGTGGTCGGGGCCGCGAGCAACTCGATGACCGCCTCGGGATCGTCGGGGGCGTAACGATAGTCGACGATCGAGCCGATCACCCGCGGCTCCCACGTGCCGTCGGGGTAGGTGAGCACCAGTGTGTACAGGTGGTCCTGCGCGGCGAGTGCCTCCTGCATGCGGCGATCACCGGGGAGCACCCCGACTCCGCAGATACCCCATTCCTTCGCCTTCCCCTGTGCGAGGAGCCGGTCGACGTACATCGCCTGGTGCGCGCGGTGGAATCCGCCCACACCGAAGTGCACGATGCCGACGGAGACGTCGTCGCGCCGGTAGCTCGGGACGGGCACGCCCAGCTCGGGGAGCGTCTGCTCGTTCACGTGCATGGATCTTCAGTCCTTTCCCGCCGGATCGGTCACGTCCACGACGGCCTTGATGTTTCCGGGTGTGCGATCGGATTCGAGCGCGTCGGCGGTCTTGTCGAGGGGGAACCGGGCGGTGACCATCGAGTCGAGATCGACCCGGCCCGATTCGACGAGTGCGAGCGCGGTCGGCCACGTGTTCGCGTAGCGGAACACGCCGGTCAGGATCAGTTCGCGGTTCTGGACGAGCTGCACCGGCAGGGTCATCGTCTCGGCGCCGGATCCGACGAGGACGACAGTGCCGCCGGGACGGACCGCGCGGATACCCGAATCGACGGCGACGGGGGCGCCGGACGCGTCGATGTAGGCGTCGACGCGCAGGGCCGACGGGTCGTCGACGCGGGGGTCGAGCGCAGCGTTCGCCCCGAACGACAGTGCGGTCTCGCGTCGTCGTTCGTCGAGGTCGGTGACGACGACCTCGACCGCACCGAAGGCGCGCGCGACCTGGGCGACGACGATGCCGACGGGACCGGCGCCGGTGACGAGGACACGGGAGCCTGCGGTGACGCGGGCCTTGCGAACGGCCGCGATACCGACCGACAGCGGCTCACACAGGGCGGCGGCGTCGTCAGACACGGTGTCCGGAACGGGATGCGCGAAGGCCGACCCGATGGTGACGTACTCGCACAGCGCGCCGTCGACGGGCGGCGTGGCGTAGAAGCGCATGTGCGGGCACAGGTTGTAGTCGCCGCGGCGCGTCTCCTCGGTGAGCGGGTCGGGACGCTGCGGCTCGATCGAGACCCGCTCGCCGATCCGGCTCTGCGGAACACCGTCCCCGACCGCGACCACGACTCCGGACGCCTCGTGGCCGAGCACGATCGGATCGGTCACGACGAACTCGCCGATCCGCCCTTCGCGGTAGTAGTGCGCGTCCGAGCCGCACACTCCCACGGTGGTCACCCGGACGAGGATGTCGCCGGGCTCAGGTGCAGGTAGAGGCCGTTCCTGCATCTCGATGCGGCCCGGTTCGAGAAGCACGGCGGCACGCATCGTGTCCGGGAGCGTCGGGCGAACTGTTGTGTGGGTCACACTCCGATGCTAACGTACTGAGCAGATGCACGCACCCCTGAGCAGATGCTCACGGAGCGCGACGAAGACTGCTCGCACCAAGGAGAGCTCGTGACCGCCCCCGGCCCCACCAACATCCCGGACACGGAGAGCCCGGTATCCACCGAGGATCTCCGTCTCGCCGTGCGGGCCGCGACGCTCTACTACCTCGACGGCCTCACGCAGGCGGAGGTGGCGCAGCGCCTCGGCGTCTCCCGCCCCACCGCCGGCCGGCTCGTCGCACGCGCTCGCGCTCAGGGTCTGGTGCGCATCGAGGTCAGCGTGCCGCCCACCTGGCGCGACGACCTGCACGCCGAGACCGAACGGGCACTCGAGGAGCGTTACGGACTCGTCGAGGCCGTGGTTGTCGGGCGCCGGGTCGACGACGCGGGTCCGATCGAGGACTCCGCGAGCTTCGCCGCCCTCGGGCGCGCCGCCGCCGGTCTGCTCACCCGCCGTCTCCGCCCCTCCGACACCCTCGGATTCACGTGGGGCCCCGAGACCGTCGCCGTGGCGCAAGCCCTCCCGGCGGGTGTCGCCAGTTGCGCCACGATCGTCCAGCTCGACGGATCCATCTCCACGAGCACCTACCAGACCGGCACCGAGTTCGTCCTCGGCCGCTGCGCCGAACAGCTTCGGGCGCAACCGCTCCGGCTTCCCACACCGCTGTACGCCGATCCGTCCACGGTCGCGTCGATGCGCGCCGACTCGTTGATCTCCCGCACGCTCGAGGTCGGGCGCCGCGCGGAGGTGATGATCTTCGGCGTGGGCGCCGTGTCGACCTCGACCACCCTGTTCGAGGGCAGCTTCCTCGACACCACGATGCTCCACGAACTCGACGGCCTCGGTGCGGTCGGTGAGATCGGCGGCCGGTTCTTCCGCGCCGACGGCACCGCCGTGCACGGCGAACTCGAAACCCGCACCATGTCGGTCCCCCTCGACGACGTCCGCAACTGCCCCGCCACGATTCTCGTCACCGGCGGACAGTCCAAGCACCGCGCTGTACTCGGTGCTCTCCGCGGCGGTCTCGCGAACATGCTCGTCTGCGACATCGCGTGCGCCCAGTACCTGCTCGACCATCCCGACCACGCCCTCGAGAACGGCACCCCGAAGGACGAGGCACCACCGAAATGAGGTAGACCATCGTGCCTACAGCAAGAAGATCCATCCGCGCGGCCGCGGCAGGAGCCGTGGCCCTGAGCGTCGCACTGACCGGTTGTGCCGGTGCAGGATCGATCGGTACGTCCGGCCGCACCGTCACCATCGCGATGGTGTCGAACTCCCAGATGCAGGACGCCCAGCAACTCGCGTCGCAGTTCGAGGCCGAGAACCCGGAGATCGACCTGAAGTTCGTCACCCTCTCCGAGAACCAGGCCCGCGCCAAGATCACCGCGTCCACGGCGATGGGCGGTGGCGAATTCGACGTCGTGATGATCAGCAACTACGAGACTCCCCAGTGGGCGGAGTACGGCTGGCTCACGAACCTGTCACCGTACATCGAGCAGACCGACGGCTACGACGCCGACGACATCATTCCCTCGCTGCGCGAAGCACTCTCGTACGAGGGCGACATGTACTCGGTGCCCTTCTACGGCGAATCGTCGTTCCTGATGTACCGCAAGGACCTGTTCGAACAGGCCGGTATCACGCTGTCCGATCCGCCGACCTGGACCGAGGTCGCCGAGGCCGCAGCGCAACTCGACGGCCCCGACATCAACGGCATCTGCCTGCGCGGCAAGCCCGGCTGGGGTGAGCTGCTCGCACCGCTCGACACCGTCATCAACACCTTCGGTGGACGGTGGTTCGACGAGAACTGGAATGCGCAGCTGAACAGCCCCGAGGTGCGCGAGGCGGTGCAGTTCTACGTCGACCTCGTCCGCGAGTACGGTCAGCCCGGCGCCGCGACGAGCGGATTCAGCGAGTGCGCAACGCAACTCGCGCAGGGTCGGGTCGCCATGTGGTACGACTCCACCTCCGCCGTCTCGACCCTCGAGGATCCCGCGTCGAGCAACGTCGTCGGCAAGATCGGCTACGCGGCCGCCCCCGTCCAGGAGAAGGATCCCTCGGGCTGGCTCTACACGTGGTCGCTCGGTATCCCCGCGAGCAGTGAGCACACCGAGGACGCCTGGAAGTTCATCTCGTGGATGACCGACCAGCAGTACCTGCGCACCGTCGGTGAGCAGCTCGGCTGGGAACGGGTGCCGCCGGGCAGCCGACTGTCGACCTACGAGATCCCCGAATACGCCGAGGCCGCCGCGGCCTACGGTCCGATCACCCTCGAATCCATCGAAGGAGCCGACCAGCAGAACCCCACGGTCGACCCCGTCCCGTACACGGGCATCCAGTTCGTGGCCATCCCCGAGTTCCAGGATCTCGGCACCCGGGTCAGCCAGCAGATCAGCGCCGCCATCGCCGGACGGCAGAGCGTCGAGGAAGCCCTCGACCAGGCACAGAAGTACGCCGAGGCCGTCGGCGCGACCTACCGGGAGAAGGACCAATGACCGCACCTGCAGCGCAGCGTCCCGCACCGGACGCCGACGAGCGCATCCGCGCCGTACGGGAAGCGAAGGAGGAGCAGATCTCGCGGGCCGAGGGATGGCGCCGCCGCGGACCTCTGCTCCCGGCCCTGATCTTCACGATCGTGGTCACGCAGGTCCCGTTCGTGTTCACGCTCTACTACTCGACCCAGTCCTGGAACCTCGTCAGCCCCGGCTCCCGCCGGTTCGTCGGGCTCCAGAACTACGTCGACGTCTTCCAGGACAGCCAGTTCTGGCAGGTCGCCCTGAACACGGTGATCCTCATCGTCGGCACGGTCCTGATCTCCGTGATACTCGGACTGCTCCTCGCGCTCCTGCTCGACCGGGCATTCCTCGGACGCGGTATCGCACGGACCCTGCTCATCACGCCGTTCCTCGTCACCCCGGTCGCCAGTGCACTGATCTGGAAGACGTCGATGTTCGATCCCGTCTTCGGCATCGTCAACTTCGTCCTCTCCCCGTTCGGGGTCGAGCAGGTCGACTGGGTGAGCCGGTTCCCGCTCCCGGCCGTGATGGTCGCGCTGGTGTGGCAGTGGACGCCGTTCATGATGCTGCTCATCCTCGCCGGCCTGCAGTCGATGCCCCGCGACATCCTCGAGGCCGGCCGCGTCGACGGCGCCGGAGCCTTCGCACTGTTCCGCGAACTGACGCTGCCGCACCTGCGCCGGTTCATCGAACTCGGCACCGTTCTCGGCGCGATCTACCTGGTGAACACGTTCGACGCGATCTACATGATGACCCAGGGCGGACCCGGCACGGCCAGCTCCAACCTGCCGTTCTACATCTACCAGCGCGCGTTCCTCGGCTTCGACATCGGCCAGGCCGCGGCAATGGGTGTCGTGGTCGTCATCGGCACGATCGTCATCGCCACCTTCGCACTGCGCCTGATCTTCACATCGTTCACCGGCAAGGAGGAAGCGGCATGAGCACCACGGCCACGCAGCCGCAGGCTTCGGACACCACGGCACCCACCGGCCGTGTCATGCGCACGGCCCGGAAACGCAAGAACCGCAAGTTCAATCCCTGGGGCGTGGTCGCGTGGATCGCCGCCATCGGATTCTTCTTCCCGGTCTTCTGGATGGTGCTCACCGCCTTCAAGCAGGAGGCCGACGCCTACTCCGACCCACCGAAGTTCTTCTTCACCCCCACCCTCGACCAGTTCCGGGCAGTGTTCGAGACCGGAGTGGGCACGGCCCTGCTCAACTCGGCCTTCGCCACGATCGTCTCGACGGTGCTGGTCCTGCTGCTCGGCGTGCCGGCGGCCTTCGCGCTGTCGCTGCGGCCGGTGAAGAAGACCAAGGACGTCCTGTTCTTCTTCATCAGCACGAAGATGCTGCCCATCGTCGCCGCGATCATCCCGCTGTACGTGATCGTCGCGAACGTCGGCCTGCTCGACAACATCTGGGCCCTGATCATCCTCTACACGGCGATGAACCTGCCCATCGCGGTGTGGATGATGCGATCGTTCTTCCTCGAGGTCCCGGGCGAACTGCTCGAGGCGGCGAGCATGGACGGCGCGAGCCTGTGGACGGCGGTACGCGAGTTGATCCTGCCGCTCGTCTCCCCCGGCATCGCCGCGACCGCCCTGATCTGTGTGATCTTCTCGTGGAACGAGTTCTTCTTCGCCGTCAACCTGACCGCCGTCCAGGCGCAGACGATTCCCGTCTTCCTCGTCGGTTTCATCACCGGTGAGGGCCTGTACTGGGCCCGGCTCTCCGCCGCCGCGACGATGGCGGCGCTGCCCGTCGTGCTCGCGGGCTGGCTCGCCCAGAACAAGCTCGTGCGCGGCCTGTCGTTCGGCGCCATCAAGTAGACCCGATTCCCCTTACCAGCAAGGACTTCCATCATGGCCGACATCACCTACCGCAACGCCTCGTGCATCTACGAGAACTCCGACACCTTCGCGGTCGATTCGCTGAACCTCGACATCGAGGACGGCGAGTTCGTGGTCCTCGTCGGACCGTCCGGATCCGGCAAGAGCACCGCGCTGCGCATGCTCGCCGGGCTCGAGGACATCGACGAGGGATCGATCTCCATCGGCGGCAAGGACATGACCGGTGTTCCGTCGAAGGACCGCGACATCGCGATGGTCTTCCAGAACTACGCGCTGTACCCGAACAAGACGGTCGCCGAGAACATGGGCTTCGCCCTCAAGATGCGCGGCGTGAGCGCCGAGGAGCGTCGCCGCAAGGTCGAGGAGGCGGCGAAGATCCTGGACCTGACCCAGTTCCTCGACCGCAAGCCGGCCAAGCTGTCGGGTGGTCAGCGCCAGCGCGTGGCGATGGGACGCGCGATCGTGCGTGAGCCGCAGGTGTTCTGCATGGACGAGCCGTTGTCGAACCTCGATGCGAAGCTGCGCGTGCAGACCCGCACCGAGATCGCGGCGCTGCAACGCCGTCTCGGCACCACCACCGTCTACGTCACCCACGACCAGGTCGAGGCGATGACGATGGGCGATCGCGTCGCCGTCCTGAAGAACGGTGTACTGCAGCAGTTCTCCAGCCCCACCGAACTCTACGACCGCCCCGCCAACGCGTTCGTCGCCGGTTTCATCGGCTCACCGTCGATGAACCTGCTCCGCGCGAAGGTCGTCGACGACGGAGTGGTCGTGGGCAGCACCGTCATCCCCGTCGAACGCGACCGCATCGCGCGACTGCACTCCGCAGGCATCGAGGAGGTCACCGCCGGGATCCGGCCGGAGGACTTCGAGATCGCCGACGAGGGCGTCGAAGCCGTCGTCGAACTCGTCGAGGAACTCGGCAGCGAGTCGTACCTGTACACGCGGGTGCCCGGCACCGGCGATCAGGTGGTCGCGCGGGCCTTGGTCCGCACCCCCGCACGCCTCGCCGACACCGTGCACCTGCGCAAGCGCGAAGGTACGGTGCACCTGTTCCACGTCGACACCGGAGAGCGAGTGGGCGACTGACCCGGCGACGGGAGGATCCGCAGTGGGCGAGACGGAAGGATCCTCGGTGGGCGAGCAGAAGGAGCGGATGCTGGCCGGCGAACTCTACATCGCCGACGATCCCGAACTCGCCGCCGACGCGCTCCGGGCAGCGCTGCTGACCGAGAAGTACAACGCGTCGAGCGCAGCGGATCCGGATGTGCGTCGCGCGCTACTCGAGGAGTTGTTCGACTCGATCGGTGACGACGTGGAGATCCGGCCGCCACTGCAGGTGGACTACGGGTACCGGATCACCGTGGGGAACGGAACATTCGTCAACTTCGGCGCCATCATGCTCGACGTCGCGCCGATCACGATCGGCTCGGACGTGCAGATCGGCCCGAACGTACAACTCCTCACCCCCACTCATCCGCTCGATCCCGATCTCCGCCGCGCGAAGTGGGAATCGGCGCAACCGATCACGATCGGCGACAACGTGTGGCTCGGCGGTGGCGCCATCGTCGGACCGGGCGTCACGATCGGCGAGAACACCGTCGTGGGAGCCGGTGCGGTGGTCACACGCGACCTGCCGCCGAACGTCGTGGCGACGGGCGTACCCGCGCGGGTGACGCGCCGGCTCTGAGTCGACCGGAGTGGAACTTGCGTCGATCCCGGCGCTCGCTATGCTGCCCCGCATGATCAGTCGCCGCGCACGCCTCGTCAGCTTCGTCGTCGTCGCGTGTGCGGCACTCGTCGCGGCAGGGTGTTCGCGGAGCGTGGAGGGTGAGGCCACCGCATCCGAAGCACCCACCGAGGCGGCGAGTACCACCGCCACCTCGTCGGCGCCGACCACGACCACGACCACCTCGGCCGCACCGACGCCGGTCGACCCCGACGATTACGCCGCGACCAGCGAGGGCGTGTACTACTTCGCGTCGCCGGGCGGGCAGTTCGGATGCGCCATCCTCGTCCACACCGCTCCCCTGACGGGCTGCCAGGGCACGATGCCGGCGAGTGCACCCCGGGTCCCCGGCAGCGGCGCGCCCGACGTGCTGGTGCCCGCGAACGCCCTGATGCTCGAAGGCGACGGCCCCGGAGAGTGGGTGAGTATCGGCGACATCGCATTCACGGATTTCGGAGGTGCCCCGAAGACGCTGCCCCACGGCAGCACTCTCACCGTCGATCCGTTCACGTGCACCGTCGACGAGAAGACGGGAATCACGTGCGAGACGGACACCCACGGATTCACCGTGTCGGAGACCGGTGGCGAGGTGTGGTGACAGCGGTGATCAAGGAGGGTGGTCAGGGCAGGTCGTCGCGCGCCATCGGCATCATGAAATCGCCGATCTCGTCCCGCATCCACCACTGGCCCGTCGCGCGTCGTTCGGCGTGCGTGGCGAAGCGGTAGCGGAACAGGCGGGCACGCACCAGACGGGGCGGTTCGTCCGGGAACGGGTTGTGCCGGAGCAGTTTCACGGTGGCCGGATCGTTCTCCAGCAGTTTTCCCGCGAACCGCGGGAACCACCCCGCGGCGTAGTCGCGGGAGATCCCCGCGAACCACATCAACCAGTCCAGACGCAGGTGGTACGGCGCGTACTGACGCGGCCTGCGATACACGTCGCCCGGTTTGCCCTTGAACTCGTACTCGCGCCACTCCGTCGCCGGTGTCACGACCGCATCGGACGTGCCCTCGACGATCACTTCTCGTCGGGTACGTGTGACGGTGCCGAACGCGCCGTAGGTGTTCACGAAGTGCCACTTGTTGAACGAGGCGTTCATCGCCTGCCGATGCGACATCATGTTCGCCACCGGCCAGTAGCTGAGCACCGCGACCAGCACGGCCAGCGCCAGCACGGCGACGGTGAACGCGATGGGTGTCGGACCGTAGGTCGTGGTGGAGTCGATCAGCAGCCCGTAGAAACTGTCGGGCACCACCGAGAGCGCGATGACGATGGTGATCCAGTTCAGCCACGCGAAGTTGCCGCTCGTCACCAGCCACAACTGTGTGACGATCATGATCAGTGCGGCGATCCCGGCGACCGGCTGCGGCAGGAACAATCCGAACGGCACCACGAGCTGGGTGAAATGGTTACCCGCCACCTCCACCTTGTGCAGTGGCCGCGGGATCAGGTGGAAGTACCGGCTGAGCGGGCCGGGCATCGGCTGGGTCTCATGGTGGTAGTAGAGGCACGTCAGGTCGCGCCAGCACCGGTCGCCGCGCATCTTGATCAGTCCGGCACCGAACTCGAGCCGGAACAGCAACCAGCGCAGCAGGATCAGCACGAGCAGCGGCGGCGCGGTATCGGCGTTGCCCAGGAAGATCGCGAGCACGCCGGCCTCGAGCAGCAGCGACTCCCAGCCGAACGAGTACCAGACCTGCCCGACGTTGACGATCGACAGGTACAGCAACCACATCACGAACCACACGAGCATGCAGACCACGAGCGGCAACTGCTCGGTGACACCGAGCACCGTCACCACCGACAGCACGAGACCCACCGCGGCGACCGCGGTGAACAGACCGTCGGAGTATCTCCAGTGGAACAGGCTCGGCGACTGCCGGAACGACGTGAGGGCCAGGAACCGCGGGGCGGGAAGGATGCCGCGTTCGCCGATCAGCGCCCGGAACTGCAACAGGGCCGCGAGGAAGGCCACGGCATACAGCACCGCGAGTCCACGGGTGACCAGCAACCGCCCGATCGTGTACCCGTCCGCGTCCAACCAGTCCATCGCTCGGCTCGTTCGTCGTCTGTCGTGCGCGCCGATTCGAGCATGCCACGTCCCGTTCGCCGGCGGAGACGGTCTCGCGACGATAGAACAACCGGACTCGTCCTCATCCGGTCGAGCCCGGAGGTCGACGACCGGCTACACGCGGATCTCCCGCCGGAGCCCGCTCGCTCGGAGCACCTGCCGTGCCACGCCGGCGCGTACCGCGTCCTCGGTCCCGATGATCCGCACGTGCGACCGCGCACGCGTGATCGCGGTGTACAGCAGTTCGCGGGTGAGCAGCGCCGATCCTGAGTCGGGCAGCACCACCGAGACGGTTCCGTACTGACTGCCCTGGCTGCGGTGGATCGTCATCGCGTAGACGGTGCTCACCGCGGGCAGCTGGCTCGGGCGCAGTTCGAAGGGCGTCTCGCCGCGCGCGAACGCCGCGACGAGTTCGTCGCCGCGCCGCACGACCACGCCGGTGTCGCCGTTGTAGATCTGCATGTCGTGGTCGTTCGCGGTGACGAGCAGCGGCCGGCCGGGATACCAACTTTCGGGGTCGAGGCGCTGCCCCGCGGCCTCCCCGATCCATTCGGCGGCCTGCCTCGCCCACCACTGCACACCGGCCGGGCCGTCGCGGTGCGCGCACAGCAACCGATGTTCCTCGAAGCGCTTGAGCGCCGTCTCGACGTCTCCCGTCTCGGCGGCCTTGGTGACCTCGGCGGCGGAGCGGACGATGTCGTCGCGCAGGGCGTCGAGGTCGGACGGGGCCACGAACGAGACTTCCGGGTCGCCCCTGCGCAGGATGTCGAGCACCTCGTCGCCGTTCCCCTTGCGGACGGCCACCGCCAGATCGGCGATCGCGCCACCGAAGCGGCGGCCGCGGCTCAGGCGCACGACACCGCCACCGAGCCGGGCCCGTTGGGCCGGAGTGAAGGCCGCCTCGGCCGGGTCGTCGGCGGCCACCAGATCGCGGGTGACGACCCGTTCGAAGACCGGATCGAGGGTGCCGCTGACGGGACGCCCCACCAGATCGGCGAGCACCGCACCGGCGTCGACGGAGGCGAGCTGGTCGGGGTCGCCCACGAGGACGAGCCGGGTGTCGGGCCGCACCGCCTCGAGCAGGCGGCACATCATCGTCAGCGACACCATCGACGTCTCGTCGACGACGATCACGTCGTACGGCAGGTGGTTGCCCGCGTGGTAGCGGAAGCGGGTGCGGCCGCGCTGCCAGCCGAGCATCCGGTGCACGGTCATGGCGGTGAGATTCGGCGGCAGACCCAGCTCGGTCTCCTGCTCGCGCACCGACTCCTGCAGGCGCGCGGCGGCCTTGCCGGTGGGAGCGGCCAGGCCGATGCGCAGCTCGTGCCCGTGCAGGCGGGTGAGCAGCGCGAGGATCCGCGCGACGGTGTGGGTCTTGCCGGTGCCCGGCCCGCCCGCGATCACCGTGGTCGGTCGGGTGGCGGCGAGCGCCGCCGCGACGCGCTGACGGTCGGGTGCCGGCGCGGGCCGGGACGGATCGTCGGGATGGTGGAACAGTTCGTCGAGCGTCGCCGCGATGCGCTCCTCGTCGAGGTCGGGGAAGGTCGCCGTGCGTTCGGCGAGTACCCGGCGGATCGTCTGCTCCTGCCGGAAGTACCGGTCGAGATACAGCAGCGGACCTTCCGCGGTGTCGACGAGGCGCAACGGACGCAGAGGTCCGCGGTCGCCGCCGACCACGAGGGGACTGCGACGCAGCGCCGCGAGCACGTCCTCGTCGCGCGGCCACGGCAGGCTCGCGGGGTCGACGACGGGCTGGCCGTCCGCGTCCTCCTCGACGGTGACCTCGCGGAAACGCGTGAGGTCGAGGCACACCGACCCGGATCGCACGGCACGTACGGCCAGCGCGGTGGCGAGATGAACGTGCGGGTCGTCCTCGCCGCCGAGTGCCGCGAGTCGCAGGGCGACGTGCACGTCGGCGGCAGAGAGTGCGCCCACCTCGTTGAACTGCCGCAGAGCGCCCTTGCCGCGCTGGGCGATCCGAACGTCGGTCATGGACTCGATCACGAGATCACGGCCTTTCCGGCGAGGAGGTCGGACAGGTCGGTGACGAGAGCGGCCGGCGGATGCCAGTCGAACACACCGCTGCCGGGTGGGCTGTCCGGTCCGGCCATGCCGCGGACGAACAGGTACTGCACGCCACCGAGGTGGACGTGCGGGTCGTAGTCGCGCATCCGCCACCGCAGATAACGGTGCAGGGCAACAGAATAGAGCAGCGCCTGCATCGGATAGTGGGCGCGGAGCATCTCCGCCGCCATCGACTCGCGGGTGTAGTGGGCGGTGGTCAGTTCGTCGACGGGCGCGAGCCGGTTGGTCTTGTAGTCGACGACGACGAATCGCGGACCCTCGGTGCGCAGCACGGCGTCGATACTGCCGTTCAGATAACCCCGCAGCGGCACGGGTTCGAGGGTGCGCACCAGATCGGCGTAGGCCGCCATCGGATCGTCGGCGGGCAGGTGCCGGCGCAGCAACCCGCCGACCGCGTCGAGGGTGACGGTGACGGGCACCGGACTGTCGCCTCCGGTGAGCGGCAACTCGAAGTCGAGTTCGGAGAGCCGGTCGGAGGGAGCGAAGTCGGCGAGGGCCCGGCCGAGCGGCCCGAGCGGGGTGCGCATCACCGGGAGCAACGCCGCCGCGAGCTGGGCGGGGTCGATCGGCGACATCTGGCGGCGCACCGTCTCGCGGCAGCAGTCGAGCAGTTCGGCCTCGAGATCGGGGGCGGAGGTGTCGACGACCTCGAGGACGGCGTGCACCAGCGTGCCGAAGATCGTGCCGCCGGGCAGTCCGTTCATCGGTGACGGAATGCCTTCGCGCGCCGGTTCCGTTGCGCTCAGCGGAGGCTCGGCCGGCTCGTCGGTCGTCACCGGTGCCTCCACCTCACCGCTCACCACGGGCGCATCGTGCACCGAGGCGGTGAGCGCCGAATAGGAGGTCCTGCGCCAGTTCTCGTCGACGACCCGATCGAAGCGGGCTGCGGCGAGAGGTCCGGTCTCCACGCGGGGGCGGGTCCAGCGTCGCACCGGAATCGGATGCGACCCCACCGCTTCGGCGGCGATGACCCCGTCGGCGCGCGCGGCCCACCGGTCGAATTCCTCGGCCATGGCCTCGTCGTGACCGATCCGGCCTTCCGCCGCGATCTCGGCCGAACCGGCATCGCGGGCGAACAGCAACCGGTGCAGCGGCGACCGCGAGGTGGGGGTGGACGGCGCCCACCAGAGGGTGAGCGCACACTGCGCGCGCGTCACCGCCACGTACAGCAGGCGCAGTTCCTCCCCCGCCTCCTCGAGTTCGTGCTGACGCCGCCGCGCGACGTAACCGGGACCGCTCTTGCCACCCACATCGAGGATGCGCCGGCCGTTCTCGTGCAGCAGCAGCTTGTCGGGCTCGGGGTTTTTCGCGGCATCCCACCCGTACGGGACGTGGACGACGGGGAACTCGAGCCCCTTGCTGCCGTGCACGGTGAGGATCTGGACCGCCGCGGCGTCGCTGTCGAGGCGCCGAATCCGGTCGGCCCCACCGCGGTCGGGGTCGTTGATGCGGTCCTCGAGCCAGCGGGTGAGTGCGGCCGGCCCCAGCGACTGTGCCGAGGCGACGTCCTCGAGCAGCTGGGCGACGTGCCGGATGTCGGTGAGTGTGCGTTCCCCGGACGGCTCGTCGAGGAGGCGGGCCTCGACCGAACCGAAGGACGCGAGTCGTTCGAAGACGGCGGCGAAGCCGGTGCGGGCGTAGACGTCGTTCAGTTCGCGGAGCAGTCCGCCGACCTCCACGACCAGCGCTTCGCCCTCCGAATCGATGTCGGTCATCGTGCGGCCGAGCAGCGGGGTGAGCGCGGCGAGCCGGACGCGATCGGCGCGATGGGGCTGCTCGAGCGCGTAGAGCACCCACAGCCAGTGCTGCGCGGACGGGGTGGCGAACACACTCGTGCCCCCGGCGACCACGCACGGCACGTTCGCCTTCGTCAGCGCGTCGTGGACGAGTGTCACCTGCTTGTGTTTGCGCACGAGGACCGCGATGTGCCCGGGCTGCACGCGCTCGGGACCGGAACCGAGGTCGAGGGTGACGTTCTCGTCGTCGAGCAGGCGCACGATGTCGGCCGCCACGTCGCGGGCGACCCGCCCGCGCAGGCCGTCGAGGTTCTGCGGGAAACCCCAGTCGTTGAGCGGACCGGCACCGGCACGGGGCAGGTGACGCACCCGCAGGGGCGCGATGCCCGAGAGCCGGGAATCGGCGGCTGCCGCCTTCACCGGGTTCACCACGATGCGGGGATCACCGAGGGCCGCACCGAGATGGACGTGTTCGAGCGCCCGGACGAGATCGCCGTCGCTGCGCCAGTTGGTGGTCAGCTCGCAGTACGTGTCGGATTCGGAGACGGCGTCGAGATAGCTGAGCACCTCCGCGCCGCGGAAGGCGTAGATGGCCTGTTTCGGGTCGCCGACGAGCACGAGCGTGCTGTGCCCGTGGAACGCCCGGCGCAGGATCTCCCACTGCTTGGGGTCGGTGTCCTGGAACTCGTCGACGAGGACGACGGAGAAGCGCGCACGCATCCGCCGGCAGGCGGCGTCGCCGTGCTCCGGATCGCCGAGCACGGCGTGCAGCAGGGACAACTGGTCGTCGAAGTCGCGCAGGCCGAGGCGGCGCTTGCGTCGTTCGACCTCTTCGCGGACCGCACGTGCGAACTCCACACGCTCGCCGGCCGCGGTGCCGTCGGCGTCATTCGGTGCGAGTTCGGCCTGCGGGTCGAAGATCGCCTCCTTCGCGGCGACGGCCGCCTCGGCGTAGGTGATGGGGGTCTGTCCCCTGCCGTAGCGCCGCAGGTAGAGATCGTCGACGACCTCCACCCGCAGGTCGTCGACGTCCTCGACGACCGTGACGTCGGGTTCGCGTTCACCGGCGATCCCGAGTTCGTCGAGCATGCGGCGGCAGAAGCCGTGCGTGGTCGAGATGGTGCCGGAGTCGAAGTCGGACAACGCCTGTCGCAGGCGGGACCGCCGCGCGTCGACGTCCTCGCTCGCGAGATGACGGACGAGCATGTCGGTGCTCGTCCGCGCACTGTCCGGATCGGCGAGGGCGGTGGCGACCTGCGCGAACCGGTTGCGGGTGCGCTCGCGTAGTTCCTGCGTCGCGGCCCGGCTGAAGGTGACGAGCAGCAGGTCGGACAGGCGGGCGTGCCCTTCGGCGACGAACCGGGTGGCGAGCCCGACGATCGCGTACGTCTTCCCTGTCCCCGCGCTGGCCTCGAGAACGGTGGTGCCGCTCGGGAGCGGACCGAGCAGATCGAAGCCTGCGGGCGGACCGCCTACGGCGCGCGGATCGGTGATGGCGGTATCGGGCACGCTGCGTCCTTCTCTCACGGGCGTCCCTGGTTCTCGGAGGCGAGCAGGGGTTCCCACAGCCGTCGGGCGAGCACACCGAAACGGGTGGGGTCGTCGAACCAGCCGGCCTCGACGCCGTCCGGTGCGTCGGCGGTGAGCTGCCCGAGCGTCACGTCGGGCCCGTACAGGTACTGCACGTGACGGTCCTTGCCGTCGCCGAACGCGCTACCGAACGCCTTCCCGGCGGCCGACAGTGCCATCTCCACGGAATCACCGCGGTGGCGGCGATCGGCGTACTCGGCCGACGCACCCGTCACGAGCGGCAGCGGCCGGCACAGTCCACGATCGCGCAGATCGACGAGTGCGGCGAGCAGCGCGACGGGATCGGCGGGAGCCAGCAGGGTCGAGCGCCACGCCGGATACGAGCGCGAACGGCTGCGTCCCGTGGTCACCGCACGCCACTGCCCGGGATGACCCGAGGCCACGACGGCGAGCAACCGGATCCATGCCTCCAGCCGGTGTTTCGGGGACAGCTTGGAATACGTGCTGCGGGCCAGCACCTCGCCGTGTACACCTCCGACGGTGCCGGTGAGCCGACGACCGTCGCCGAGATCGACGCGGATGTCGACGGTGCGGGCCTGCCCGGTGTGCACACCGGCGCAGGCGTGCACGAGGCGTTCGACGTTGTCGCTCACCGCGTCGAGGGTCCTTCGGCCGAGCGCGAACGGCGGGAGCGTGCCGCGACGCCACTCCGCGTCCTGGAAGGCACCCGCGGACATGCCCGCCAATCGCGCTTCGAGCATGCGGTCGCCCAGTTGCCACTGGGCGAGACCGTCGAGTTCGACGTCGAGTGCGTCGGCGATGCCCTCGTCGGTGTCGGGGATGCGCAGACCGAGTCGCTGCCGGAGGAATCCCTGCGTCGGATGTGTCAGGAAGGAAACGAGCTCGTCGAGATCGACATCGGTGCGTGCGGGGGTCGGAAAGTCGTCGACGAGGAGCGCACCCGACTGGTCGCGCGCCACCGAACCTCCTTGTCCGGCACGGGCTCCTGCGAGTGCGGTGACACCGAACCCGAACGGGTCGTCGGCCCGGAAGTTGCGCGGGTCGAAGGGCTGCAGGGGATGTCGCCGCACGATGCGCTCGTCGTCGACGTCGACGCCCGTCATCGTCGCCACCACGTCGCGCACCTCGGTGAGCGGAATCGCCGGTGGGCGCAGTGCTCCGGTGACGGCGTCGGCGCCGGTATGGAACAACAGCACACGCTCCTCCGCGGCCATCAGTGCGTCGAGGAGCAGCTGACGGTCCTCGCTGCGCGGATCGCGCTCTCCCACACAGGGATTCTGGGTCAGGACGTCGTCGCCGTCGATGTGGGCCGTGCGGGGGAAGACGTCGTCGTCGAGACCGAGGAGCACCACCACGCGATGGGGCACCGAGCGCATCGGCACCATCGTGCACACGGTCAGTTCGCCGGTTCGGAAGTTCGAGCGCGACGGACGCCCGGCGAGCCGGGAGGAGAGCATGGACCGGACGTCGCTCAGGGACAATTGCGTGTCGCCGGCGTGCTCGACGGCGTCGCCGATCTCGCGCCGCGCGCGGGTGAGCTGCCATGCGTCGGCGGTGGGAACGTCGGTGAGCAGGTCGATGCCGTAACCGAGTTCGTCCGACCACCGCGCCGCCGGGTGCGGGCCGCGCAGCCGGAGCAGCACCACCGTCAGCCGGTCGATGAACTCGGCGAACCGCCCGGCGAGGTCGATGTCGTTGCTGTCGACGTCGTCGAGGGGCAGCGACAGCGACAGCCACTCCCCGTCCGCGCCGTCGGCGGCGACACCGAGCAGGATGCGGTCGAGTGCCGCACCGAAGGTGTTCTGCATGAAGTCGCCGAGACCGAAGCTCTTGCGCTGCCACGGGCCGAGACCCCAGCGGGCACCGGTCTCGGTGGTCCACTCCTGCAGGCGTTCGAGTTCGTCGTCGTCGAATCCGAACTTGCGGCGCACCGGGGCGGAGGCGGCGAGATCGAGGACCTCGCTGGCGGTGACCCGGCCGTCGGCGAGCGCGAGCAGTTCGGACACCACCGCGAGGATCGGATCGGTGCGGCGCAGGCCGCGATCGGCGAGACGGACCCGCAGCGTGTGGCCGGGATGCTCGCCGACCCCGGCACCGAAGGCGGCGTGGACGAGCGGCGCGTACGTCTCGACGTCGGGGCACATGACGATGACGTCGCGTGGCTCGAGAGTGGGGTCGTCGCGGAACAGATGCAGCAGGCACTCGCGGAGCACCTCGACCTGCCGGGTGGGTCCGTGGCAGGCGTGGATCATCACGGTGCCGTCGGGCTCGGCCGATCCGGGTTCGGGGGCGCGATCGTCGCGGAGATCGGCCTGCAACCGGCCGAGGAGCGTCGCCGGCGGCCGGGGTGAGGGGTGCGGAACGTCGGTGCAGTCGAGGCCGGAGAGCCGGCTCTGGAGTTCGCGCACGTCGCGGCCGAGCGCGGCGAGCAACGGGTGCTGCACCCCGAGAGCGCTGTGGTCGTCGGCGCGACGCATCGACGCCGGGCGCCGGGTCAGTCCGTCCCACATCACCGGGCTCGGATGCGGAAGCCAGATGTGCACGTCGCGGTGGTGCCCGAGCGCGGACAGCACCTCGACGAGGACGGTGTCGAGGCGGGTGGGACCGAAGATCGAGAGTCGTTCGGGCAGGTCGACGACGTCGGGGTCGTCCCGCAGCCGGCCGCACAGTTCGTCGAGTCGCTGCGACGGGCTGTCGACCCCGATGCGGGCGCGCAGGCGTCGCCACAGCTCGGCCTGCCATCGCAGATGGTCGTCGAGGGGCGCACCCGTGCCGTCGGTGTCGTGCCCTTCCGCCCACTGGGCGATCATCCCGGGGCGCTGGAGTCCGTAACTGCGGAGCAGGCCGGCGAGATGCGCTGCGGTGGCGTACCGGCGCCCTGCCCGGTGGTCGTCGGCGCCGTGACCGAGGTGCCGCGCGAGGGTGGCGCACCACGGTTCGCCGACGCACTCGTCGATCACCCCGAGCAGCGACCACAACATGCGGGAGGGATGCCACGGATCGTCGTCGGCGGTGATGCCGGAGGCTGCGGCGAGCGCTTCGTCGACGAGGCGCGACGGGGACGGGAAGTCGATGTTGGCGGCCACCCCGTCGCCGGCGGACGAACCGAGCCGGCCCGACAACCGCTGGGTAAGCCATCTTTCGACACCGCGCGCGGGCACCGCGACGACCTCCCGCGCGAACGGATCGTCGAGGGGTTTCGCGAGCACCTCGGCCAGCGCATCCGCCAGGATGCCGGTGCGCTCGGCACGGTGCAGTATCAGCACGCGTCGCTCTCCCTCGTCGTCGCTCGTTCCCGTCCGGTACGGCTTATCACACCGCCCGGACAGGCGACTGCGTCGCAGGTCGCGGGTGCTCCGTGCCGCAGGTCGCGAGTGCTCCGTGCGACGGACGAGCTACAGGACGGGACGAACCCCGCCGGGAGAGACGCCGAAGACCGCCATCGATCGCGTACCCGCGATCGAGACGACGTCCCCGGCACGAAGTGGGGTGCGGGGACTGCGGACCCGGCGATGATCGACGCGGACGAGACCTTCCATGAGCAGCGCCGCCGCTTCACCGCCCGAGCCGGCGAGTCCGCTCTCCTGCAGGAAACCGAACAGGGAGTCGCGCACGAGTGCCTCCATGACACCTACGGTCCCCTCCGGAGGCGACGATGCCTCTTCGCACGAGGTCCGTACGGGTGCACATCCGATGAACACACGGCGAACACCGGCAGCCGGGATTCAGGTCTCCGTCGAGATGTCGAACAGCGACAACTGGTTCCTCGTCATCTCGGCGGTGATATCCGCGTGGTAACGCTCCCCCAGATTCTGTGCGACATGGGCAGGGCAACCGAGTTCGCTGCCGATCTGCTCCCAGGTGTATCCGGCCTCGCGGCGTTCCCACGCGTAGCCGCCGTCCTCGTCCCACGGCATCGACATGATCCGATGGTGGCCCGGGTCACACCCCTCTTCAACGACCCGCCCCGGTGTGTCGCCGACCGATCCGTCCGGAACGACGATGCCGCCGCACCTCGGAAGAGGAACGGCGGCATCGGAACAGATGACCCGTCGACCGGGAGCCGATCGATCGGGCGACCCCGCGAGTCAGTTCTCGGTGAGCCACTTGTCGATGTCGGTCCGATCGTTCTGGACGATGTTCTCGACGAGCTGGACGATCAGACCCTCGATCTGCCCGCCGACGACGGGGACCTTGACGGTGGCCTCGCCACGCACCTCGATCTCGGTACCGCCGGCCGCGTTGCCCCGCAGTTCCGAACGGGCCGCGATCGTGATCGGCAGTCCCGACGTGCTGCCGGCGAGCGTTCCCTGCGCCGTACCGCCCTCGAGTCCGCCCCACTCGTCGGTGCGCTCGATGATCAGAGGTCCTCGCACCACGCCCCGGACGACCGCGGGCAGAGCAGAGGTGTCGATCTGGTCGGAGACCTTCGCGCGGAAGGTTCCGGGACCGGAGCCGACCTCGAGCTGCCCCACGCCGGTCTGGCTCGCAGCCAGTCGGCTGTTCCAGAAGTCCTCGCTGGTCAAAGCGCCGTGGACGCGTTCGACGCTGTGGTCGAGCGTGGACGTGAAAACGAATTCCTTGGACATGACCGGAGACGATATCCTCCCGTTCCGATCTGGACGAAACGGGCCTACCGGTGTCGTTCTGCCACGTCAGAGAACAGCGACGAGAGTCGCCGCCGCTCCTCCGACGACACCCGCCAGAGCGAGCCCGGCCGCCACGGATCCTGCGACCACCGCGGCGGCTGCGAATCCACAGACGGCGAGGACGACGAACATCAGCATGCCCGCGATCGGGTGCTCGAGCAGAGCCGGCATCTCCTCCGCCACCGGAGGGTCCACTTCCCTCGACGCCACGTCGGCCGACGGCGGAGCCTCGACGGACCGCGCGTCGATCGTCCGCACCGGAGTCTCGGCCGACTGCGACGGAGCAACCGTCGCCGGAGCGGTGATCACGTCCGTGGGCATGACGGGTGCTGCCGTGGTCATCGTGTCGTCCCCGCTTTCCTTTGTGCTGCTTGCGGCCGTCTCACGGTCGCCGATCACCTGAAGAGTCAGGCGGACCGCGTCTCGTCCCGGCCTCGATCTCTCACGTCAAGGTGTGCTCCGAAGTTTCCCCGCGAGTAACGGGCTCAAACCGAGACCCGTGTGACTCGCGTGCGCCGAGTGGTCACTGCAGCAACGAACCCGACCAGGGAGTGTGTTATGGATCACATAGACGTTAGCAGTTCCGGGGGTCGGGTAGCCGACAGTTGTCACGTCATTTTCTCGATGGATGTGAATTCGTCGGTAGATCACCGACTCTTCCAGTGCGAAGGAGGCGAACGCACGATGACCGAGAATCGAACTCCCGCGTTGCTCACCCAGTTGCGCACTCTCCACGAACTGACCCATGCAGAGACCCAGGTCGCCGAAACGCGTGTCGCGCAGGCCCGAACCGAAGCGGTACGCAAGGAGCTGACCGAGAACGCCGAGAACTGCCGCATCCGTGCGGTGGCGATCGAAGAGGCGATCCGCGATCTGGGCGGACTTCCCGATGTGGTCGGGCCGTTCATCGGCCGCGCCGCCATCATGGTGAAGACCCTCACCGAGCAGGCGCAGCCGTTCGACGAAGCACTGCTGTCCGACCTCGCCCTCGAACATCAGCTCCTCGACCGTGCCCGCTATGTGAAGGCACTGGCCACCGCGGGCGGACACAAGTCGATTGTTTCGCTGGCGGACCGTCTGATCACAGCTCACACGGCGACGGTCGAGTGGCTCACCACCGTCATCGCGGAGGAGGCGCTCGGCGGTCCTGCCGCTCTGCGTCGCACTCCCCTGCAGGCCGCGGCCGGCGCAGCGGTGCGTCTGGTCAACACGCCGGTCACCTGGTCGGCGCGCAGCATCGATCGAGCGATCGACGTCGCCCGCTCGACGCGTCCCCGCATCGAGTCGCTGCTCTCGCGCGGCGCGCACGCCGGTGACGTCGCAGCCAAGACCATCGGTGCCTCGCGCGATGCGGCTCTCGAGACGGCCGAACGCGTGAGCCGTCGTGAAGGTGCCGACGGCACCGCCGACGCTCTGCACAAGGCACGCAGCGCCTCGGGTGTCCTCACCGAGGAGGAGCTGCCGATCCGGAACTACGACGATCTCACCGTCCCGAAGGCCGTGGCGGCGGTCAAGGAACTGACCGAACCTGCGGACATCCGGGTGATCGTCGCCTACGAGGAAGCGCACAAGGCACGACACGGCGTGATCTCCGCGGCCCAGACCCGTCTGGCCGCCATCGCGCAGGAGGTGGTCGGCGTCTGATCCGCCGTACCCACAGTCACATCACACGATCGCCGGGTCCCTCGTGGGCCCGGCGATCGTCGTCACCCCCGTGTCGGTCCCGCTCGCAGCGGGTACGCGACGTCTACGTTCATTCGAAAGGACACACCATGACCCGCATCCTGTTCGTCGTCAGCTCCGCCGATCATTGGACGTTGCAGGACGGCACCCGCCATCCCACGGGCTTCTGGGCGGAGGAACTCGTCGAGCCGTACACCGTCTTCGACGAGGCCGGTTACGACATCACCGTTGCCACTCCGGGCGGCCGCACGCCCGTCGTGGACCAGGCCAGCCTCGAACCCGACGCCGCAGGCGGTGAGGACCGCGTGGCCGAGTTGAAGTCGTCGCTCGAGAAGTTGCAGCCGGTACTCTCCGGTGCAGCGGTGCTCGAGGACCAGCGGGCCGAGGACTTCGACCTGCTGTTCGTGCCCGGTGGCCACGGCCCGATGGAGGATCTCGCCGTCGACGAGCGGTTCGGTGAACTCGTGCGGCACTTCGTCGAGGCCGACAAGGTGGTCGCGATGGTGTGCCACGCCCCGGCGGCCCTGCTTCCCGCCCACGAGTCCGGCGGCCGCTGGCTGTTCGAGGGTTACAGCCTGACGGCGTTCACGAACGTCGAGGAGGTCCAGGCGGGACTGGCCGACAAGGCACCCTGGTTGCTGCAGGACCGTCTCCAGGAGGCGGGCGCGGTCTTCTCGTCCGCGGACGCCTGGGAGCCGCACGTGGTGGTCGACCGCGTCCTGTACACGGGCCAGAACCCGGCCTCCTCGCGGCCGCTCGCCGAACGCGTCGTCGCCGAGATCCCCGCGCGCGCTACGTCGTGACCTTGCGGACGAAATCGATCGTCCGCTCGAGCGCGGCACGCGCATCCGGAGTGGACAGATCGAACTGGTACTCGTGTGCCAGTTCCGGTGTGTGATCGTCCGGATAGAACAACGCATCCACCTGCACACCCAGTCCGGTGAGTCGCTGCGCGAGCCTCTCGGACTGGGTGGCGGTGAGCGGATCGGCGTTGCCACCGGAAATGTAGGTGGCCGGGAAGTTCTCGGTGACCGAGTTCAACACCGACATCTGGCCCGCCGCATCCGAAGTAGCGAATTCCCGGGCGCCGGTGTAGGCCCACATCGCCTGCTCGACGCCCCATCCGATCAGCCCGCCGCTCCCACCGATCGCGGACACGTCGTAGATGCCGCAGTTGAGCACGACACCGCGCACGTTCTCCGGTGTGAACGCCGGGTCGACACCGAGGGTCGCGGCGTAGTCGGGGTCGGTGACCGCCGCGGCGATCTGCGCGGACAGTTGCGCCCCGGCCGAGTCTCCGGCGAGCACGATCCGCTCGGTGTCGATGTGCAGTTCGTCGGCGTGCTCGAGCAGGTAGCGCTGTGCATCGACGAGTTGCCGCACCGGGGTCGGATAGCGGTGGCCCGGTGCGAGCGAGTAGCCGACCGACACCACGGTGAACCCGGCGGCCGCGAGACGCCTGTAGTAGCCCGCGTAGTTGGTGCGATTACCCGACAACCATGCGCCGCCGTGCGTCCACACGATCGTCGGCAGCGCCTCGGTGGTCCCTGGCGGTGTGTACACGTCGAGGTAGGCGTCCGGGTCGTCCTCCCGGTAGTGGAGGTCGGCGACGAAGTCCGTCTCCGGAGCGTCCACCGCGAGCTTCTCGGTCTGCTCCCGCGCGTCGCGTTCGAACACCTTGCGCACCACCAGTGACCCCGGCACGGGGGTGAGGACGAATGCGGCGGCCGTGACCACCACGACGAATGCCAGAACGAGCACGACCCGGGGTCCGATCGGGCGACGAGGCCTGTTCTCGGTGACGTCCTCGGCCAATTGTCACTCCTGCTCTGCGTTCGCACCGGCGCGTCCGGCCCGCCGATCATGTCAAATGTTTCCCCCACGTGTGGCTCGACCGCGGGGCGTCGGCCACCGTCGAGCCCGTGTGACCTACCCCACAGCGGACGTGCGCGCGGGCGACCTGCGATGATGGGACATGTCGCCTCGCGGGTTCCGGCTCGATCATCCGAATGGATGAGCCTTCCCGCGTCCGCATCAGTCCTCGCTCCCGGAGCGTTGCAGTGATGCGACGGTCGTGCGGTTCCGTTCGTGCCCTTACGAATCGGACGACCGGGTGTGACACCCACCGACAGAGAGAAGTCGTATGCAGTTCTCGACCGGACAGATCGTCGTCCATCCCCATCACGGACCCGCCACGGTGTCCGCGATCATCACCCGGACGATCAAGCAGTCGCCCGTGCCGTATCTGCAACTGAAGATTCATCGCTCCGACCTCATGGTCGCCGTGCCGGTGGGGAAGGCCGAGGAGATCGGACTGCGCAACGTCTACGACCCGAGCGAACTCGCAGAACTGTTCGCGATCCTGCACGCCCCCACCGAACACGAAGAACAGACATGGTCGCGACGATTCAAGAGCAACCGGGAGAAGCTGAACGTCGGTGACCTCCACGTCACCGCCGCCGTGGTTCGCGACCTGACTCGTCGCGAACATCTGAAGGGCCTGTCGGCGGGCGAGAAGGGCATGCTGAAGACTGCACACAGTTCCGTCCTCGCCGAACTCTCCCTCGGCATGTCGCTGTCGGACGAGCAGGCGGAAGAGCTGCTCGAGTCGGCGATCCTGTCGTCCGAACCCACCCCCGAAGAGCGTCGGCTCGTCGCTGCCGGCTGACGGCTCTCCCCTCGACACACGACGCGCCACGCGGACCCCGTCCGCGTGGCGCGCTCGTCCGTCAGAACTGTCGCAGGCTTTCTCGTTGAATGAGAAGAGTCGATCCTGCGAGCCGTCATCGCTCCCACACTCGTGGAACACATCGTGTCCCACGCGCGCGGGACGGCGACGACCACGCTGAGGAGAACCCTATGGCCTTGCTCGACGAAGCCCTGTGGACGGGAAAGATCCATCTCGACGGCTGGCGCCCCGGCAACGGTGGCACCACGAAGGTCACCAACCCCTCGACCGGGGAACAGATCGCCGAGATCGGCCTGGCCGACCCCGAGGACGTCTACGCCGCCGCCCGCGCTGCCGCCGCCGCGCAGAAGTCCTGGGCCGCCACCGCGCCGTCCGAGCGTGCGGAGATCCTCCGTCGCGCCGGTGAGAAGTTCCGCGAACACGCCGACGAACTCATCGGCTGGGGTCTCCGCGAGGCCGGATCGATCCCGGACAAGGCCGCCATGGAGGTGTTCGGTTCCGCCACCGAGTGCTTCGAGGCGTCGGCGCTGCCCACCCATCCGCACGGTGAGTACCTGCCGTCGGACAACGGTCACTGGTCCATCGCGCGCCGACTGCCCGCCGGCGTCGTCTCGGTGATCGCGCCGTTCAACTTCCCGTTGCTGCTCGCGATGCGCTCGGTCGCCCCGGCCCTCGCTCTCGGCAATGCGGTGCTGCTCAAGCCGGATCCGCGTACCACCGTCATCGGTGGTGTCGCCGTGGCCCGGATCTTCGAGGAGGCCGGACTGCCCGCCGGTGTGCTGCAGGTGCTGCCCGGTGGTGGTGACGTCGGCGCCGCGACCGTCGATGCTCCCGAGGTGCGGGTGGTGTCGTTCACCGGATCCACCGCCGCCGGACGCCACGTCGGCAAGGCCGGCGCGGAGCATCTCAAGCGCACCCACCTCGAACTCGGCGGCAACAACGCGATGATCGTGCTCCCCGGCGCCGACGTCGATCTCGCTGCCGGTGTCGGCGCGATGGGATCGTTCTTCCACCAGGGCCAGATCTGCATGACCACCGGCCGGCACCTGGTGCACGAGTCCGTCTACGACGACTACGTGCGCGCCCTCGCCGCGAAGGCGGATGCGCTCGTCGTCGGCGATCCCGCGGGCGGCCCCGTGCACCTGGGCCCGATCATCGACGAGCGTCAGCTGGCGAACATCGACACGATCGTGCAGGACACCGTGGCCGCAGGCGGCACTCTCGCTGCCGGCGGCACGCACGAGGGGTTGTTCTACCGGCCCACCGTCCTGACCGATCTGACCACCGAGATGCCCGCCTGGGGCCAGGAGATCTTCGGTCCCGTCGCACCGGTGCTGAAGTTCTCCGACGCGGACGAGGCCGTCGAGCTGGCCAATGCGTCCGAGTACGGCCTGTCGGTGAGCATCGTCGGCGATGTGGGACAGGCGATGAAGATCGCCGACCGGATCCACTCGGGCAAGATCCACATCAACGAGATGACCGTCGCCGACGAGGCCAACGCTCCCTTCGGCGGGGTCGGGGCATCCGGTACCGGTTCCCGCTTCGGCGGTCCGGCCGCGAACATCGAGGCGTTCACCGAGACCCAGTGGGTCACGGTACGTCCCGACATCGCGCCCTATCCGTTCTGACGCAGATCGCGAATCGGCCGGGTGAGCGTGTGCTCGCCCGGCCGTTCTCGTATGTCTGACAAGGCTATTCGGCGAAGGTGAGTCCGCGTGCGGCTCGTTCCTCCACCGCCGCAGCCGTCTCCTCTGCGATCAGATCGGCGTTCACCGCCGCCCCGGTCATCACGCCGGCGCCTGCAGCGACCACGACCACCGCGGAGAGGTCGGCGGAGTTGCCCGCCGCCCACACGCCGGGCAGAGCGGTCTTCCCCGTCGGATCGGTCTCGATGAGGGTGCCCACGGGATGGTCGGTGACCGTTCCGCCGAGCTGCTCGTACAGATCGGCGCGGGCGACGAAACGCGGTGCGACCACCACGGCGTCGGCCTCGATCTCGGTGCCGTCCTCGAGCACCACGGCACGGACCTCCTCGCCGTCCGCTCGCAGTTCCGCGACGGCGCCGTCGACGATCCGCACGTCGCGTGCCTCGAGCTGGTCGCGGGCCTCGGCTTCCAGGGCGGGCGCGGAGTGGGTGAAGAAGGTGACGTCGTCGCTGAGCTGACGGAACAACAGGGTCTGGTGCACGCTCATCGGCCCCGAGGAGATCACGCCGATGCGCCGGTCCCGAACCTCCCAGCCGTGGCAGTACGGGCAGTGCAGGACACTCTTGCCCCACAGTTCGCGGACTCCGGGCAGGTCGGGCAGCTCGTCGACCAGTCCCGTCGCGAGGATCAGCCGACGTGCCTGCACAGTGGTGCCGCCGGAGAGACCGATCTCGAATCCCGTGTCGTTACGACGAGCGGATTCTGCTCGTGCAGAAAGGATCTCGGCGCCGTATCCGGCGGTCTCCTTCCGCCCGAGAGCCAGGAGTTCGGTCGGCGCGATGCCTTCGTGCCCGATCACGTTGTGCGCGGCCACCGCTGGGGCGTTGCGCGGTTCACCGGCATCGACGACGAGCACCGAGCGGCGCGAGCGTGTCAGCGCGGTGGCGGCACTCAGTCCGGCCGGGCCGCCGCCGATCACGACGACGTCGTAACCGTCCTGCGTGGGGTTCTCCTGGGTGTTCATCGGCTCTCCTCCTTGATTGCCTGTGCGATCCACACGGTTCGGGGCCCACGCACCACCAGATCTGCCCGGTGCAGCACCGAATCGGGACCGTCGCCGACGAGCCGATCGAGCGTGTCGAGATCCTCGTCGGACACGGCGTTGCCGAGGCCGGTCCGCATCCGGCTCAGCACCGCGTGGGCGTATCGGCGTGCGGTGTCGTCGACGTCGGCACCGAGTTCGTCGCGGCGCATCTCGACCATCTCGAATCCGGCGCGACGCAGAGTGTCGCTCCAGTCGGGCCACCTGTTCCACCCTCGGGACGCCGCGGCCTCGTGGCATCTCGCTTCGAGTCCCGGCGTACCGATACCGATGTCGTCGGGCAGGAATCGTGGTTGCGACTCCATCTCGGTGACGACCACCGTCCCCCCGGGTGCCATCGCCTCGGCGAGTTGCCGGAGCGTCGCATCCGGATCCTCGATGTGGTGTAGGGACAGTGCCGCCCAGGCGAGGTCGATCGCGCCGACGGCCGGAAGTCCTGCATCGAGGTCGACCTCGACGGTCCGGATCCGATCACCGAACCCGTTGTGCTCGGCGGTCTTCCGGATTCGCTCGAGCATCCCGGCGGACCGGTCGAGAGCGACGAGCTGCGCGTGGGGGAAGCGGCGCGCCAGGGCGAGGGTGCCCGTTCCTGTGCCGGCGCCGATGTCGACGACGGTGCGCGGTTCGCGCTCGAGCTGTCCGGCGACCCGGTCGAGCAACGACTCGAAGTAGGGCCGGTTCATCGCGGCGTCGAGGTCGAGCACCTCGGCCATCGACTCGTCGTGAGCGTGGTCGTGCGGTGCGTGGTGGGCGTGGTGGTGCATGACTCCACGTTAGGACGCGTCATCCAGTTTCGGCATACACTCTTGCCTATGGAGCAAGAAACGTCCGATCTGGACCAACTCATCCGCCAGCGCATCCGCAGCCTGCGGCTCGCGCGGGGGTGGACCCTCGACGCTCTCGCAGCCCGGTGCCACATCAGCCCGTCGAACCTGAGCCGCATCGAGACGGGCCGTCGCAGGATCGCACTCGACCAGCTCGTCCCCATCGCGCGGGCACTCGACACCACGATCGACCAGCTCGTCGAATCCGGCGAGGACCAGGACGTGGTGATCAGACCTCAGCCCTGCGACACCCCGGGGTACACGACCTGGCTGTTGTCGCGGGAACGATCACTGGGCGGCGTCACCATCGCCAAGATGCGGATCACGAAGCAGGAGCCGGTGCCGGCCGGCACACTCCCGGTGCACCCGGGGCACGAATGGTTCACCGTCCTGACCGGCACTGCCCGGCTCCAACTCGGCGAGCGGACGATCCTCATCCAGGAGGGCAACGCCGCCGAGTTCTCGACGATGACGCCACACGCCATCAGCGCGCACGACGGACCGGTGGAGATCCTCACGATCCTCGATCAGAACGGGGAGCGTGCGCACCTGCGCAACCCCGCATCGCCCTGAAAGGACCGGGTTCGCCCGTCAGGCGTACAGGCGATCGACGAACGCCCCGAGATTCTCGCGGACGCGTTCGGCCTTCTCCTCCGGCTCGAGATCCTCGCGGTACCGGCTGCCCAGTGCGGGCTTCCTCTTGCCGCGCGCATACAGCGAGCACTGCAGGTCGATGCACATGTACGTTCCGATCGCGTTGCCCGCTCGACCCGCATCGCCGACCTTGTTCGCCGTCATCAGCGCGATGCCACCCCGGGTGTGGGTGGTGAGGCAGATCGTGCACATCTGCGTCTTGCCCGAGCCCTGCTGTTCGAACCGCATGGCGACACCCACGAGTTCGCCGTCGCGGGGGACGACGATGTAGCCGCGTCCGGGGAACGACGGATCGGTCCAGCCGAGGAAGTCGAGTTCGTCCCACGGCCGGTCGTCGAGATCGCGCGGCACCGGAAGCCGCTTCGCGTCACCCTTGGAGCAGTTGACGAAGGATGTTCGAATGTCCCGTTCGGTGAGCGGGTCCATGGCCGGGACCACCTTTCGTTCGCGTATGTACCGACCCGAGGACGGTACGCGCACCGCTCACACCGGACAAACGATTTTCGCGGCCCTCACGCCGACGAACGCGGCGCGCCGATACCCGGATCGATCGTCACCGGACCGGAAGCGGTGGGCGCGACCGGGAAGTCGAAGATCGCCGTCGGAAGATACACCGTGGCACACGAATTCGGGATGTCCACGACACCCGACAAGCGTCCCTCGATGGGTGCAGCCCCGAGTAGGAGATACGCCTGCTCGGGGCTGTAGCCGAATTTCGTCAGGTAGTCGATGGCGTGCAGACACGCTCGCTGGTACGCCAATTGAGAATCAAGATACCGCTGTTCGCCGTCGAGCGTCACGGACGTGCCGGAGAACGCGAGCCACTCGGAGTACTGCGGGTCGGTGTTGCCCGGCATGAAGATGGCGTTCTCGCTCACCCCGTAGGTCTCCATGCCACCGGGGATCAGGTCGACGCGCAGGTCGATGAACCCGCCCATCTCGATGGCGCCGCAGAAGGTGATCTCGCCGTCACCCTGCGAGAAGTGCAGGTCGCCGACCGACAGATTCGCACCGTCGACGAAGACCGGATAGAAGATCCGGCTTCCCTTCGTGAGGTTCTTGATGTCCTGGTTGCCGCCGTTCTCCCGCGGTGGAGCGGTGCGTGCCGCTTCGGCCGCGACCCGGTCGAAATCGGCGCCCGACAGGCTGCCGAGAATCGCTCCGTTCGGCTCGGGTGGCAGCGCCAGTGCCGGCTCACGGTCGGGATCCGTCGCGATCAGCGCCGCTTCCCGGGTGTTCCACGTCGACAGCAGTTCGTGCGACGGCGCCGTCCCCATCAGGCCGGGGTGCACGATGCCGGTGAACGACACGTGGGGCACGTGGCGGCTCGTCGCCTTCTGCCCGGAGAAGTCCCAGACCGCCTTGTAGGCGTCGGGGAACTGATCCGTGAGGAATCCTCCGCCGTTCGTCTTCGCAAAGATGCCGGTGTACCCCCAACCCTGCCCGGCGAGCGGACCCGAGTCCTCCTGCGGGATCGGGCCGATGTCGAGGATGTCGACGATCAGCAGGTCGCCGGGCTTGGCACCCTCCACCGCGAACGGTCCCGACAACGCGTGCACGATGTGCAGCGGGGCATTGCGGATGTCGTCGGCGGAGTCGTCGTTGTGGATCTCGCCGTCGAACCATTCGCGGCAGTGCACGCGGAAGGAGTCCCCCGGTTTCAGCGTCGCGACGGGCGGGATGTCCGGATGCCAGCGGTTGTGGCCGATCTTCTCCTGATCGGTGAACCGGCGGGTCGAATCGAGGGGGAACACGACGTCGGGCACGGGACCTCCTGCAGCGGTGACGGATCAGGGTCGGGGTAACGATCGGTGCCGGGGATCGGTGGTGACCGGCCGCGCCGGACGTCTCGGCGCACCCGGCAGGGCGCCCGAGACGACGTCGGGTTCGGACGCGGTCCGTGTCGTGGCGTCGTGCAGGCGCATCGCCGCCGAACCGCCTCGGCCGAGACGGGGCGCGGTGAGCGAACGACGAGCCTGCCGAGCGCACTGCGGGCACGGTGTCGACGAGGAGATCTCGCTCATCGGAACGGAGACGTCGAACGGCCCGCAGTCGGCGCATCGGAACTCGTACAGCGGCATCGGCATCGCCTTTCGCCCGTCGGTGCACCGACCATAACGGACCGAACGGAAACCCGCGCGTCTACTCCGAATGTTCCTGTTGTCCGGAACTGTTCGGTGACACCCCTATTCGGTGACACGCTCTCGCTTCGTCAGCACCAGCGGTTCACCCTCGGTGATCGCGATCGTGTGTTCGCTGTGCGCGGTGCGCGAACCGTCGGCGGAGCGGATGGTCCAGCCGTCGGGGTCGTAGACGATCTTGTCCGTCCCCGCCGCGAACCACGGTTCGAGGGCGAGCGTCAGGCCGGGACGCAGCACGAGCCCGCGACCCTTGCGTCCGGCGTTCGCCACGTGCGGATCCTCGTGCATGGTGCGACCGAGGCCATGACCACCGAATTCGGTGTTGACGGGATAGCCGTATTCGGTCGCGACGGCACCGATCGCCGCGGAGATGTCGCCCAGGCGGTTGCCGGGGAGCGCGGCGGCGATACCCGCGGCCAGTGCCACCTCGGTCGCCTCGACGAGACGCCGGTCCTCGGGACGCTCCGCGCCGACGATGATGCTGCGCGCCGAATCGGCGACCCAGCCGTCGATCGAGACGGCGATGTCCATGCTGAGCAGGTCGCCGTCCCGGAGCACGTAGTCGTGCGGGAGCCCGTGCAGCACTGCGTCGTTGACGGAGAGACAGATCACGTTGCGGAACGGCCCGCTCCCGAACGACGGCGCGTAATCCCAGTAGCACGAGACCGCGCCGCGTTCCTCGATCATGTCCCGTGCGCGTTGTTCGAGGTCGAGCAGGTTCACGCCGGGTCGGGCGCGGCCCGTCAGGTCGTCGAGCAACTCGGCGATGAACGTGCCGGTCACGTCCATTGCCGCGAGCTCACCGGGGGTCTTCAGTTCCAACACGGGTGTACTCCTCAGGATCACAAGACGGTATTTAAATACCACCCTAACGCGACGGTCGGTATTTTCATACCGACGCGGTTAGACTGCGGGTCATGGTGCGACTCCCCCTGACCCCGGAACAACTGGCCGCCGGTAAACGCCTGGGCGGGCGGCTGCGCGAAGCCCGAGGCAGCAGGACGCTCACCGAGGTGGCCCGGGCCGCCGACATCTCACCGGAGACCCTTCGGAAGATCGAGACCGGACGACTGGCGACGCCGGCCTTCGCGACGATCGCCGCCCTCGCACGGGTGCTGCCCGTCTCCCTGGACGATCTCGCCGAACTGACCCTTTCCTGCACCGACCTGCAGCGCACCGGATAGCGCCACCCCAGTCGACGTAACAGCGGGAGACATCGGCAGCGATATCAGGAGGCACACCACCGCGACAGCGAAGGGACCCGTATGTCCATGCAGCCTCCGCCGGACGGATACGGCTACGGCTACGGCGCTCCCCCGCCACCCTGGCCTACCCCGACCCCGCCGCGACGACCGAAGTGGCCGTGGCTGGTGGGCGGTGCCCTGCTCGTCGCCGTCGTCGCCGCGGTCGCCACTCTGGTCGTCGTCCTGACCCGCTCGTCCGATCCGGGATCGGAGGGCGCTGTCGCCGCGAGTCCGTCCCCGTCGACCGTGACGGTCACCGTGTCGCCGTCCGCGGCCCCGCCGACGGAGACGGATCCGCCCGCCCCGCGAACACAGGCGAGCCGGTCCGCCCCGAGCGGCTTCCCGACCAACGGCACCCTGAAGGTCGGGGTGGACATCGCTCCCGGTGAATACGCGCTACGCCCGACGGATTCGCTCGGTGGTTACTGGGAGCGGCTGTCGTGCCTGACCGGCGACTTCGAGTGCATCACGGCAAACAGCATCGTGCAGGGCAACAGCTACGTCACCGTGCTTCCGGGCGACGTGGCACTGCGGATCGAGGACCTCGAACTCACGGCGACCGGCAATCCCGCACCCGCGACCGGACCCGCACGTCCGCTACCGCCCGTGTCCGCCTCCGAGGACACCGACCCCCAGGGTTTCGTCGGCATCCCCGAGGCACGGTGCAACCACACGAATCCCGCCGTCGCCATCGGGCAGACGGCCGACTCGCTCGTCGTGGTGTGCGAGACCGGCGCCGGGCGGTACTACTACAAGGGCGTCCGTACGAACGACGGGGCAGCGATCGAGATCGACGATCCCGTGCCCTCGGGCGACGGTTTCACCGCCACGAACGCCGGTGTGCAGTACAGCATCTCGTCGAGTGCTCTCGTCATCTCCGAGGGGTCGACGGTGCTCGCCGAGGAGCCGATGCTGCAGTACTGGTCGCGGTGATCAGCAGTACCGGTGATTACCGGGGTCGCGAGACCGCCTGCCCCGCGCCGCTCCGCCACACCCCGTGCACCCCGCTCGGTCCGATGCCCCGATCGAGGGCGAGCAGCAGGACGGCGCATCCGATTCCCGACAACACCAGGCTGGTGCCGAACAGCGCGGGATAGCCGAAGACGTCTCCGACCACACCGGCGGTGAATCCCGCGATGCCCTGCACGACGACGATCGCGCACGCGAGCAGGGTGTAGTCGCTGCCGGCGTGGTCCCTGTCCGCGGCGTCCATCATGAGCGTGAACACCGCGACCGTCGCGGCACCACCGAGGACATGTTCAGCCAGGCTCGCGGAGACGATGAGCCCGAACCCGCCGTAGCCGAGCGACGCGACGACGTACAGCGCGAGGCTCGCCGTCTGGGTGACGCCGCCGATCAGCAGGGCCTGCCGGCGACCGCGACGGAAGCACAGCCACCCACCGAGTGCGGCGCCGCCGAGGGCGCCTGCCGAGGACAGCACTCCCTTGACCAGCGCGATCTGCCCGAGGGTGAGTCCGGAGTCGGACATGAACGGTCCCACCATCGCCGAACCCATCGAGTCGCCGAACTTGAAACCCCCGATGAGCAGGATGAACGCGAGCATGCCGGGGCGGCGCAGCCGCGCCCACCACGCGACCGTCATGCGGGTCGCGCCTCTCGGTTCCCGATCCGGCGTGGCCGGTCGCTTTGTGCGCGGCAGTCGCCACACCGGGATCGTCGTCAGCACCAGCAGGAACGCCATCGCGAGAAACAGGCTGCGCCAGCCCGCGAGGGAGAACACCCACAGCAGTGCTCCCCCGCCGACGATCATCCCGATGCGGTACGCGCCGACCTGGATGCCGTTCCCCAGCCCGCGTTGTTTCGGTCCGAGCAGTTGCACGGCCAGACCGTCGGTCGCGACGTCCTGCGTGGCCGAGAGGGCGTTGACCACCGCGATGCCGACGAGCAGCCACCGCAGCGTCGACGACAGGTCGAGGCACGCCAGGATCAACGACACCGCCGACGCGGCGAGCTGGAGCGAGAGCAGCCACTGCCGCCGGGTCCCGTAGTGGTCGACGTACGGCGCCCACAGGAACTTCAGCGCCCACGGCGCGAAGAGCACACCCGTCGCGCTGATCGCGATCAACGAGAAGCCGGACTCGCGGAGCACCACCGGAAGCGCCTGCGTGAAGAACCCGTACGGCAGACCCTGCGCGAAGTACAGGGCGGCCAGCAGCGCGAGCGTGCCGGTCGGGATGCCGAGCCGGGCCGGTGCAGTCATGCGGACATGGTGTCAGAACGGTGTGCCCGTGGATCTCGACAAGTCCTGATCGCGCCGTCGCCGATCACCCGAGGCGCAGCTCACGTCGCGGCCGATGGGAGGATGGTGCCCGTGCCGATGCCCTCACCGTTGCCCGTCAGGAACGGGGTCGGGCCCACGCGACTGCGTGTTCCGACCTCCGGTCCGTGGTCGACGGTCGCCGAGTACGTCGTCGCGCGTTTCGACCATCTCGACGCCGACGATCTCTACCGTCGCTTCGACGCCGGCGAGATCGTGGGGATCGACGGAGAACCCATCGGTCGCGGCACCGAACTCGGAGCGCACAGGTTCGTCTGGTACTACCGCGATCTGCCCGTCGAGGAACCGGTGCCGTTCCACGAGGAGATCCTGCATATCGACGACGACCTCGTCGTGGTCGACAAACCGCATTTCCTGCCCACCACCCCGGGTGGGCGCTACCTGCGCGAATCGGCACTGGTCCGACTGCGGACCCGCCTCGACAACCCGGATCTGACACCGATCCACCGGCTCGACCGGGCGACCGCCGGGCTCGTGATGTTCTCGGCCCGGCCCGGGACGCGCGGCGCCTACCAGTCCCTGTTCGAGAAGCGTCGGGTCACCAAGGTGTACGAGGCGGTGTCCGCACTGCCGGCGGAATGGGATCCGGGAGCGCCGGAGATCGCCGGACGTCCGGTCCCCGTGCTGTACCGCAACCACATAGAGGCGCGGCGCGGTGAGTTGCGCGTCGTCGTCGACGACACCCGCGAACCCAACTCGGAGACGCTGATCGAGGTGCTCGGATCCGGGATGAGCAGGTCCGGACGGGCCGTCCTGCACACCCTGCTGCGCCCGCACACGGGTCGGATGCATCAGCTGCGAGTACACCTCGCGGCGCTCGGTATCGGGATCCTCGGCGACCACTGGTATCCCGTGTTGCTGCCCGAGACACCGGACGACCATTCGCTCCCCCTCCAATTGCTCGCGCGCGAACTCGAATTCGTCGACCCCTTGTCGGGGGTCGAGCGTCACTTTTCCACCCGGCGCAGCCTGGCCGAAGCACCGACCACGCAGGACTGAGGGCGCCCGAACGGATCCTGCTCGATCCTCCGAAAACTCCGACATGCCCGGCTTCACGAAATACGCTGGTAGGCATGACCAAGGTCGTCGACGGTTACCTCCGGTCGCCACTGTCGGGCATCGCACCGTGGATCCTCATGTCCGTCCTGTCGGCCCCGGGACGGTTCGAGGAAGCGGTGTGTTTCGCTCTCGGCCTCGTCCTGCTGACGATGTGGGTGGGCGCGCGACGCGGCATCAAGATACACGCCCTCGACGTGTTCGGCGCGGCGTTCTTCGTCGTGCTGGCCGCGGTGGGCCTCATCGCGTCGGACGGTGTCATCGATTGGATGGAGATCTGGGCGGGTGAACTCACCAACATCGCGCTCGCGGTGTTCGTCGTCGCCACCCTGATCGCGCGCAGACCGTTCACACTCCCCTACGCGAAAGAGGACACGCCCCAGGAATACTGGACGTCTCCCCTGTTCATGAAGATCAACTACGTGATCTCCGCGGTCTGGGCCGGTGCGTTCACCTTCTCCGCCATCGTCGGATTCATCGGCGACGCCGTGATGCGCGACCCGGGCAACTTCTGGACCGGTTGGGTGCTTCAGCTCGCGGCGATCTTCTTCGCGGTCTCCTTCACCGAGTTCTATCCGGACTACGCCGGTGCGAAGTTCGCGGCGTCGCAGGGCGAGTCCGAACCCGCCCCGTCGCTCCTGAAGCTGATCGACTGGTTGCCGACGTTCGTGCTGGTCGCGGGGATCTTCGGGTGGGTCACCGACTCGATACCGGACGCGGTCGGGATCGGCATGATCGTCGTCGGCATCATCGGCAGCGCCGTGATCGGCAGACTCTCACCGAAGATCGAGAAGGCCTCCACGTGACGCGGTGCCCTGGCGCCCAGGGGTGCGGATCAGGCCCGATCGATTCGGATCAGCGATGAGCGTTATCGGTCTCGATGTCGGTGGCGGTGCGTACCGTCGGCCCGATGGCAGCGAACAGGACCCGAGTGTCTCGCGTCGTGATGATGTGCGGCCCGGCCGGTGCCGGTAAGACCACCTATGCCAAGCGCCTGGAGCGCGAGGGTTGGACGCGTCTGTCGTACGAGGTGGAGTTCTGGGATCGCGGGATCACGACCATGCCCTCCGCCGACGTGGTGGCCGAGGTATCAGCAGACCTGAAGGCGCGCTTGCTGCGCCATGTGGCAGCCGGGAACGATGTCGTGCTCGACTTCGGATTCTGGTTCCGGCGACAACGTGACGAGTTTCGCGCACTGCTCGCACCGCAGGGCATCGTGCCGGAGACCGTGTACATCGCGACGGAGCTCGAGACCATCCTGAGCCGGGTCGGCGACCGGCACGGGAGGTGGGCGGACGATTGGCCGCTGACCGAGCGGACGGCGACGGAGTACTTCGAGCGGTTCGAGCCGCCGACGCCCGAGGAAGGACCGCTCGAAGTAGTCCGCTAGGCCGTGACCTGCGCCGAAGGACGCTCTGTCGCTTCCTCACCCACCGCATGTCGCATGCCCACCGCGTAGAGCACGAGTCCCACGACGATCCACGTGGCGAGGGTCGACAGCGCGACGAATCCGCCGGCACCGTCGAAGTATGCCGCGGAGCGCACGAGGGTTCCGGCAGCACCCGGGGGAAGGATCTGACCGAAGGTACCGAGTCCGGACGGCAGCCATGCCGACGTCGTCGCGATACCGGCCAGCGGATTGCCGAGGAACATCATGGCCATCGCACCGATGGTGAACCCTTTGGCGCCGAAGGCCTTCTGGAGTCCGGCCAACGGGAGTGCAAGGGCGGCGATACCGAGGGCCATGGATCCCGCGACCGGCCAGAAGGTCGATCCGATGCTTCCGAACGCGAAGGTGAGGATGGACGCGACGACGATGCCACCGACGGCAGCGAAGACGAGCAGGCCGGTCAGGTACCAGCCGTCGCTGCGCGGCAGGATCTTCCGGAATGCGACGACCGGGACGATGCCACCGAAGACGAGCGGGAAGGCGAGACCACCGATGCCGATACCGGTGGGGTCGGATTCCGGCAACGGAACGACGTCCTCGACGGTCACGTCGGCCCCGAGTGCTCCGCCGACCGCCTGCGAGGTTCCGGCGAGCGAACCGGAGATGGCGGTCGAGCCCGCGCCGGCGACCAGCGTGCGGACGCCCGACTCGTCGACGACGAACCCTCCGATGACGTCGCGGTCGTGGATGGCGTCGCGCAGTTCCTGCTCGGAGGCGAATCGCTGCGAGGTGTAGGCGTCGGGGGCGGCCGTCGCGAGCGACGTCTCGAATTCTTCTGCCGCTGCAGAGGTTCCGACGATGCCGACCTGCAGGTCGTGCGGTCCGCTCTTCAGTGACGGCATGATGAAGACCAAGAGCATGAGCACGAGGATCACCCCGAGCCCGCACGTCATTCCCAGCACCGTCAGCGCGGGATGCGGCTTGCGCGCGGTGGAGTCACCCGCGTCGGGAACTGTCGTCGTAGCGGCGTCTGCCATCGCGTCTTCCTTGTCCGAACCATCGCTAAGTGGATGATTTTCCTCCACTTCTATCGGAGAATAATCCTCCGGTTAGGATGGACATGTCAAGCGAAGTTCCTCACAGCCCACTCCGGAAGGAAGGCAACCGATGCGTGCCGATGCCGCGAAGCGTCGTCAGCTGATCGTCCAGGAGGCGCGCCGGCTGTTCGCCGTCCACGGCAGCGACGTCGCGCTCGAGGCGGTCGCGGAGGCCGCCGGAGTCGGCATCGCTACCCTCTACCGGAACTTCGAGTCCCGGGCCGCGCTGGCCGACGAGGTCGCGCTGACGATCCTCGCCGACATGCGCGCAGCGGGCACCGAGGCCCTGGAGCGCGTCGGCTCCTCACCCGAGGACGCCTGGGTGGGCTACGTGCAACGGCTGGTCGAACTCGACCTGGGTGCACTCTCGGCCACCCTCGCCGAATTCGTGACCGACGAGATCTCCGAATCGGTGCGCGACGCCCAGGCGCAGACGCTCGCCGGGGTCGAGGAGCTGCTCGACGCGGTGCGATCCGCCGGCATCGTGCGCCCCGACCTCGACGCATTGGAACTGGTCCTGGCGATCGGCCTGATCACCCGTCCCTTACCCGACGCGATCCGTGCGGTGACCCCGGAACTCGTTCCACGATTGGTGTCGATCGTTCTGGCGGGCATGCGACCGTCGTGAGCCGCGCGCACACCGACGACCCTGCGTATCCGCGGGCGTAGGATCGCAATCAGCCGGTGTCGGCGGCGCTCGATCGCGGGAGCGAACATGGGCAGGTCGGCGGTCCTGGACCACGCGCGGGCAGCGTACCGCGCGCGCGAGTGGCCGCGTGCCCTGGACGGATTCCGCAGCGCCGACACACTCGCCGCCCTGTCCGCGGACGACCTCGATCTGTTCGCCCGAGCCGCGTACCTCGCAGGTCACGACAACGCCAGCGTCGCACTGTACGAGCGCGCCTTCGCCGCACATCTCGAAGCCGGCGAAACCGAGAGCGCGGGTATCAGCGCCTTCTGGTTGTGCTTCCTGTTGATGGGACGCGGTGAAGTAGCACGGGCCGGAGGTTGGCTGGAGCGAGCCCGACAGTCGGGTGTCCCGGACCGACCGGACTGCGCGACCAGCGGCTTCCTGATGATCCCCGGAGCAGTACAGCAGATGTACGCGAACCGGCCGACCGAGGCACTGCCGATCTTCACCGCAGCTCAGCGCATCGGACGGGCCTGCCACGATGCCGATCTCCTCGCTCTCGGTTCGCTGGGCATCGGACAGTGCCGAGTCCTGCTCGGCGACGTCGACGGCGGGCTGCGGACACTCGACGAGGTACTCGTCGCTGTCGGACTGGGCGAGGTCTCGCCCGTCGTCTCCGGACTGGTGTACTGCGCTGTCATCGAGACTTGTTACGGCACATATCATCTGCAACGGGCGAAGGAGTGGACTCAGGCCCTCGGCCGCTGGTGCGACGATCAGTCCGGACTCGTGCCCTTCCGGGGACAGTGCCTGGTCCATCGCGCCCAGATGCTGCAACTCGAGGGCGACTGGTCGCAGGCGATGGACCTCGCCCGCCTCGCACTGCAGCGACTGTCGGATCCGCCCGGTCAACCCGCGATGGGAATGGCCCTGTACGAGCAGGGCGAACTGCATCGTCTACGCGGTGAGTTCGCCGAGGCGGAAGCCGCCTACAGGTCAGCGGGCATGTACGGGCAGGAGGTACAGCCGGGTCTTGCTCTGCTGCGTCTGAGACAGGGCGACACCACCGCAGCGGTCGCCGGAATCCTCCGGGGTCTCGGCGAAGCCTCGAATCTCGACCGGCCGCGGATGCTCGCCGCCCACACGGAGATCGCGCTCGCCACCGGAGATGTCGCCGCAGCCCGGCGCAGCACCGACGAACTCGAGGCGCTGACCCGGACGCAGGACGCCCCTGCACTGGCAGCGATGGCCGACCACGCGCAGGGCTCGGTCCTGCTCGCCGAAGGTGACCCCTGCGGCGCCCTCGAACGGCTGCGGCGATCCGGCAGGCGATGGCGTGACCTCGGTGCACCCTACGAACGTGCCCGGGTACGAGTGCTGCAGGGTCGATGCTGCGCCGCACTCGGCGACGACGATGACGCCCGGCTCGAATTCGACTCGGCAGCATCGGTCTTCCACGATCTGCACGCGTTGCCGGATCTGCGTGAGCTCCGCGGTCCCGAACTCGCCGACGCACCGAACGGGCTGACGCCCCGGGAGGTCCAGGTGTTGCGCGCCGTTGCCACGGGCAAGACGAATCGAGCCATCGCCCACGAGTTCGTCATCAGCGAGAAGACGGTGGCCCGGCACCTGAGCAACATATTCACCAAGCTCGAGGTGTCCTCACGAGCGGCAGCGACGGCCTACGCGTACGAGCATCGCCTGCTCTGACTGGGTAGAACTGCCCATACGCTGCCACCTTCGATTGCACACTCCTCCCGACGCGGCCGAGGGGCGGCAGTGCCTAACGTCGTCGGTGTAGTTCCCTCACCTCGGGGAGTCGTCATGACCGTCCACAGCGCACCCCAACAGATCGACACCGTCGTCGTCGGCGCAGGTCAGGCAGGCCTGTCCGCCGGTTACCATCTGGCCCGTCGTGGCCGTCCGTTCCTCATCGTCGACACGTACAGACGCATCGGCGACAACTGGCGCTGCCATTGGGACTCGCTACGCCTGTACAGTCCCGCCGGCTACGACGGACTGCCCGGCATGTCGTTCCCGGGCGACCCGCACCGCTCCCCCACCAAGGACGAGCTCGCCGACTACCTCGAGTCCTACGCCTCCCGATTCGATCTGCCCGTACTCGGTAACACCCGGGTGCGCCGACTCTCCCACGACGGTGACCGGTTCGCCCTCGACTGCGGCGACACGCGGATCGAGGCGAACAACGTCATCGTGGCCACGGGCACGTTCGGTCGAACCCCACGCGTCCCCGACTTCGCTTTCGAACTGGATCCCGGCATCGTGCAGTTGCATTCGAGCGAATATCACGATCCGTCGCAGTTGCGTGACGGTCCGGTGCTCGTGGTGGGAGCCTCTCATTCCGGCAGTGAGATCGCCTACGAGCTGGCGGCGTCCCATCCGACGATCCTGTGCGGACGCGACACCGGGCAGTTGCCGGTGCGCGTAGACAGTCCCGCGATGCGCGTGTTGTTCCCGATCCTGTGGTTCGCGTGGGGCCATGTGCTGTCCGTGCGTACCCCGATGGGACGACGGGCTCGCGAGGACGAACGGCGTCACGGCGCGCCGCTGCTGCGAATCCGCCGGCGGGAGCTGGCCGCACGCGGCGTCACCCGGATCACCGAGCGGGTGACCGGCGTGGCCGAACTCCGCCCCGCACTGTCCGACGGCCGGATTCTCGACGTGACGAATATTGTGTGGTGCACCGGATTCCGCCAGAACTACAACTGGATCGACCTACAGGTGCTCGACACGGATGGCTGGCCGCGCGAGGAACGCGGCGTGGTTCCCTCGGTGCCCGGCTTGTACTTCACCGGTCTGTGCTTCCAGTCGTCGTTCCGGTCGATGCTCGTCGGCGGGGCCGGCGCGGACGCGGAGTACGTCGTCCGTCATCTCGTCGCACGCGGCGCACCCACGTCCACCGGAACGGATCCGGATCGGCACAGGACGCGCTACACGACGATGCGGAGCTCCAGCGCGTCGCCGTCGGCCACGACGTAGTCCTCGGCCATCGAGTCGGCCGACGTCAGAGCGCCCGTTCGAGTCCAACCTGGGTGCAGCCGTAGCCGAGCCGCGCCCCGAACATCCGAGCCCGCTCATCGGACGCGTCCACCGCGATCTGCGCGAGCGTGGCACCCCGGTTCCGGCCGTGATCGTGGGCCCACTCGAGCATGGCTGTGCCGATGCCGCGGGAACGTTCGGACGAGGCGACCCGGATTCCTTCGACGAGCAGGTGGGTGGCACCGCCACGGAACAGACCCGGCACGATCGTCAACTGCATCGTGCCGACGATCCGGCCGACCTCGTCGCGCACCACCGCGAGGTAGTGCGAGGGGTCGCGGGCGACGGCGTCGTAGGCCTCTTCGTATCGGGCGAGTTCCGCACCGTCGCAGGGGGTCTGCTCGTCGTCGGAGAGCAATGCGGCGATCGCCGCTACGTCGGATCGATCGGCACGTTGAACCCGATAGCTACTGTCGCCCAACCGGATCTGCCCGCCGACCGATTCGCGGGCGCGGGCCTGCAACCGGGCGATGAGCAGGTCCAGCCAGCCACCGACGTGCCGTCGAGCCTCGACGGTATCGGGATAGCGGCACCGCAGGTGCAGACCCGAGTCGTCGAGGATGAACCACAGCATCACCCCGTCGGTGCGGATGGTCGCGCCGACGTACTGCGCCTCGAGGCCGGTGGCGTCGACCCGGACGGGAAGCCTGCGCAGATCCAGCCAGGAGATCGCGAACATGCCCGGGACCTCCGGCATACCGCCCCACGGGCGCAGGATGTCCTCGAGGGGCCAGGATCCGAGCCGGACCGCCTCCTTGACGGCGTCCGCGGCCGCGCGAGGTTCGGGGACGGACGATTCGAGCACCGAATTGGTGATGAACCAGCCGACGGAGTCGTGCCAGGTGGCGTCGTACCGGCTGTGCACCGGGAACACCGACCGCAACGGGGCTCCGGCCAGTTCGAGGGTCACCTCGGTCATGGCCGCGACCACCAGTGCGAGGGTGGACACCCCGTCGTCCTTGGCCTGGGAGGAGAACGCGGCGCTGTCGTCGACGTCGAGCACGTCGCGCACCTCCACGCGTTCGCGTTGGAAACTCGCCACTCCGAGGGAGAGCGGGAAGCGCGGCATCACGTCACCGCTGGCGGCGAGCACCTCGGCCCAGCGCTCGTGGACTTCGGCGGGTGCGGCCGGACGGTCCTGCAGTGCCCGGGTGTGTTCCGCGAAGGCCGGTGTCGGCGACAGGGACGGTTCCCGTCCCGCGCGCACGGCGGCGAGGGCAGCGAGCAGGTCGCGGGCCATCACCAGCATCGACCACATGTCGACGTGCGAGTGATCGGCGGCCACCACGACGGTCGGTTCCGTAGCGGTCTCGAGCACGCATAGTCGGTGCGACGGCCGATTGTAGGGCGAACATGCGCTGTCGAGGACGTCCCGGAGGGCGTCGTTGACGGCCTGACCGGGGCCGATCGGATGTTCGACCCAGCCGCCCGGACGGATCTCGGCCTCGTGCAGACGCGGCTCACCGTCGTCGCCGTGGGTGAACACCGAGCGCAGGGTGCCGTGCCGCGCGATCACCGCCAGCCACGCGGCCGCGAGGTCGTCGGGCGAGACCGGCTCGAACAGACGGAAGGACAGAGCCATCCAGGAGCCGGGACGATCGCCTGCGCCGACGTGCCGCCGCTGGTCGAACGACACGGGAAGCGCCCGGCCGAGCCCCGCGACGGTGACGTCGTAACCGAGCAGTCGGCCGAACGGCAGGCGCAGGTGCGCCACATTTGTCAGCCGCATGCCGGGTATCCTAGGCGCCTTCTCCAGCAACTGCTTTCCGACATCGGGAGACGACGTGCCGACCTTCAGTGTGCCGGGGGCCGAACTCGACGTGGAGCTGAGCGACGAGGGTGGGCACCCGATCGTCCAGCTCCACGGCCTGACCTCGAGCCGCCACCGCGACCGTCTCATGGACCTCGACCTGGGCCGCGGTCTCAGCGGCACCCGACTGCTGCGCTACGACGCGCGGGGACATGGTCACTCGACGGGGCGTGCGGTGCCGGAGGACTACCGCTGGCCGGTGCTCGCCGACGACCTGCTGCGGCTGCTCGATCACTACTTTCCCGGAGAGCGGGTGCACGGGGTCGGGCCGTCGATGGGCACCGGGACCCTGCTGCACGCGGCGGTGAAGGATCCGGAGCGGTTCAGCAGCCTCACGCTGTTGGTGCCGGCGACCGCCTGGACCACCCGCGCCGCGAAGGCCGCCGAGTACCGGGCCGCCGCCGATCTCATCGAGCAGCAGGGACTGGCGGCGTTCCTCATGCGCGATCTGAATGCACCACGTCCACCGGCCACCGTCGACGCGCCGGAGACCGTCCCCGACGTCACCGAAGAACTGCTGCCGTCGCTGTTCCGGGGCGCCGCGCTGAGCGACCTACCCGATCCGGAGGCCGTGTCCGGCATCGACGTCCCGGTGACGGTGCTGGCGTGGATCGATGATCCCGCCCACCCGGTGTCCACGGCGGAGGCGCTGGTGGGTCTCCTCCCCCACGCGAAGCTGGAGATCGCGCACACCCCGGCCGATCTCGCACAGTGGCCGAGCATCCTCTGCGAGGACGTCGCCCGGCACGGTTGATTCCGTCGGCATGCCGGGCAGTTCCTGCTGCGGCTACGGAATGGGGAGTGCCGAAACGATTTCGGTGTTCCCGACCCCGTATATCGAGGTCGGGAACACCGAAATGCGGATGACTACGGAGGAACGCCCCGATGTCGTTCGTCAGACGTTGAAGCGGAACTCCACCACGTCGCCGTCGGCCATGACGTAGTCCTTGCCCTCCATGCGGACCTTGCCCTTGGCCTTCGCCTCGGCCATCGAACCGGCCGCGTCGAGGTCGGCGAACGAGACGATCTCGGCCTTGATGAAGCCGCGCTCGAAGTCGGTATGGATCACGCCGGCCGCCTTGGGAGCGGTGTCGCCCTTGCGGATGGTCCAGGCACGCGATTCCTTCGGCCCCGCCGTCAGGTAGGTCTGCAGACCGAGGGTGTGGAAACCGGCGCGCGCGAGCTGCTTCAGACCTGCCTCGGTCTGGCCGATGGACTCGAGCAGCTCCATCGCCTCGTCCTCGTCGAGCTCGAGGAGCTCGGACTCGACCTTGGCGTCGAGGAAGACGGCGTCGGCGGGTGCGACGGCCTTACGCAGCTCCTCCTTGCGCTCCTCGTTGGTGAGGACGGCCTCGTCGGCGTTGAAGACGTACAGGAACGGCTTGGCGGTGAGCAGGTGCAGGTCGCGCAGCAGCTCGCCCTTCACCTCGGCCTGGGCGGAGAAGATGGTGCGGCCGTCCTCGAGGATCGCCTGCGCCTTCTTCGTCTCCTCCAGCTGAGCGACGAGTTCCTTGTTCTTCCGGGACTCCTTCTCGAGCCGCGGCAGTGCCCGCTCGATCGTCTCCAGGTCGGCGAGGATCAGCTCGGTCGCGATGACCTCGATGTCGGCCATCGGGTCGACCTTGCCCTCGACGTGGACCACGTCGGGATCGTCGAAGACGCGCACGACCTGGCAGATGGCGTCGGCCTCGCGGATGTTGGCGAGGAACTTGTTGCCCATGCCCTCGCCGGCGGAGGCACCCTTGACGATGCCGGCGATGTCGACGAACGACACCGTGGCCGGAAGGATGCGCTCGGAACCGAAGATCTCGGCGAGCCGGTTCAACCGCGGATCGGGCAGTTCGACGACGCCGACATTGGGCTCGATGGTGGCGAACGGATAGTTCGCTGCCAGCACATCGTTCTTGGTCAGCGCATTGAACAGCGTCGACTTGCCGACGTTGGGAAGACCGACGATTCCGAGGGTAAGGCTCACGGAATCGGTATTCTACGCGGCCGCCCGCCGCTCATTTCACCCGCACGCCACCCGCACCAGTTGCGCGATGCGCGCAGCCTGGTCCTCGTCGGGCACGGTCGATCCGTTGGTCGCGACCTCCTGGACCTTCGCGTTCACTTCCTGGTCGGACGCACCCTCGTCGATGAGCGGACAGGTCTCGGTGACGATGGACTCGATGTCCTGCGTCTCCCGGTCGGCCGACAGCTGCGGATAACCGGTACGGAAGGCCGCGACGAAGACGTCGAGCTTCGCCTCGTCGAAGATGTCGCCGGCCCGCTCGGCCGCGCTGGACGCGATGCTCTGCACCGACGAGATGGCACCCTCGGCCTGCTCTTGAACGCTCGTAACGGCGACATCCGCCGACGACCGCACGTCCTCGTTGCTGGAAGTGTCGTCGGAGCTGCACGCGGTGAGCGCGAAAGTGGCTGCGACCGCCACGGCCGCCGCAGGTACACGCAGGCGTCGGGTCGGGCTCGTTCGGTTCGTCACGTTTCGAGGATGCCACGGCCGGGGACCCTTCAGCGCCGTTTCCGGCGTGTCGTCCGGACCACGCGCGGCGCTCGGTGACCGTAGATTGGCGACTGTCGATCGGTATCGAGCTCGATACATGTCGGAAGGACCGTCGTTGACCGAATCGAAGACCGCGCCCAGCGGAAACAGCAGTGGGAAGCCGTCGGCGAAGCCCGACCGCGGAAGCCTGCTGGGCACGGGCGGAATCTGGCTCGCCAAGTGGTCGGCCTGCCTGGTCGTCATCGCCGCCGGTGCGGTGGTGATCGGCTGGATCATCGAGAAGATGTGGGTGATCGTGCTGCCGGTCGCCCTCGCGATCGTCGTCTCCACGATCCTGTGGCCGCCCACCCGCTTCATGACCAAACGCGGCGTTCCTCCGGCTGCTGCGGCCGGCCTGACCCTCGTGATGTTCTTCGCGATCGTCGGCGGCATCATCGCCGGCATCGTCCCGTCGGTGGTCTCCCAGATGCCAGACCTGGCCAACAAGGCCACCGAAGGCATCAACACCGTGCAGGAATGGGTGAAGGGACCCCCGATCAACCTGCGCGACGAACAACTCGACAACGCCGTCCACGCGGTGGTCGAGCGGGTGCAGGGCAGTGCCGCCACCATCGCGGGCGGTGTCTTCTCCGGTGTGAGCACGGCGGGCTCACTGCTCGTCACGCTCGCTCTCGTCCTCGTGCTGACCTTCTTCTTCATCAAGGACGGCCCGCGCTTCGTGCCGTGGCTACACCGTGTGAGCGGCGGCCGCGCCGGACGTCACCTCGAAGCGGTACTCGGCCGCATGTGGGACACGCTGGGCGGGTTCATCCGCACGCAGGCCTTGGTGAGCTTCATCGACGCCCTGTTCATCGGTATCGGCCTGCTGATCCTCGGAGTCCCGCTCGCACCCGTGCTGGCGATCCTGACCTTCATCGGCGGATTCATTCCCATCGTCGGTGCGTTCGTCGCCGGTGCGCTGGCAGTGCTGGTCGCACTCGTCGCCAACGGTTTCACGACCGCGATCATCGTGCTGGTCCTCATCATCGCGGTGCAGCAGATCGAGGGGAACGTGCTGCAGCCGGTGCTGCAGTCGCGGTCGATGAACCTGCACGCAGCCGTGGTGCTGCTCGCGGTGACGGCCGGATCGTCACTGTTCGGGATCATCGGTGCGTTCCTGGCGGTGCCGGTCGCGGCGGTGGCCGCGGTGGTCATCCGCTACATCGGCGAACAGATCGACGAACGCGCCAGTGATGGCGACGACGACGAGACGAAGGCACTCCCGGCTCCGGGCGACACCTCCGTGCCCGATCCGAAGCCGGCCTCTCCGGCACCCGCCGCCTCCGAGGACTGAGAGGCGGTCAGCTCGCGACGCGGACGGTGGATCCCGAGCGGCCACGGATGACGTGCAGCCTGCTCGGGATCCGCTGCCGCATCTCGTCGACGTGACTGACCACGCCCACCACACGGCCTCCCGCGCGCAGTTCGTCGAGCACACCCATGACGGCTTCGAGGGAGTCGGCGTCGAGTGAACCGAACCCTTCGTCGATGAACATCGTGTCGAGTACGAGCCCACCGGCCTCTGCGGCGACGACGTCGGCGAGGCCGAGGGCGAGCGCGAGGGACGCCTGGAAGGACTCGCCGCCCGACAGCGTCTTCGTCGATCGCACAGCCCCGGTGTACTCGTCGTGGATGTCGAGACCGAGACCGCCACGACGACCCCGGCTCTCGGCCGCGTCGGAGTGCACGAACTCGTAGCGACCGCCGGACATTCTGCGCAGGCGTTCGGAGGCGGCGTCGGCAACCTCCTCGAGTCGCGCCGCGAGCACGTACGAGCGCAGCGACATCTTCTTGGCGTTCGACCCCATCCCCGCGACGACGTCGGCGAGCGCGGCGAGTTCGGCGTGTTCGTCGAGCAGCGGGGCCAGTTCGGCGCAGGCACGCTCGAGTCGGCGGGTGTAGTTCTCGATGTCGAGGTGCCGGCGCTCGGCCTCGGTGGCCGCACTCAGGGCCGCTTCGACCGCGGCGGCACCGTCGTCCACCACCGCGCGCGCGACCGTCACGTCGGCGACCTCGTCGCCGGTGAGCGCCGCGATCGCCGGGTCGTTCAGCGTGGAGGTGGCCACCGCGCGTTCGTCGTCGGCGGCGCGCAGGACGCGGTCGATCTCGGCGAGTCGCTCGGGCGTCCGGACGGCCGCGCGGGCACTGTCGAGCTCGGTGAAGCCTGCCTCGGCGGCTGCGGTGCGGGCGTCGGCGGCGCGTTCATCGGCGGCCGTGCGCGCCTGGAGGGCTGCGGTGCGAGCATCGAGCAGTGCAGTGGCCGCGGCGGACAGTGCCGCGACCGTCTTCCGTCGCGGGGCGAGCAGGTCGAGGTCGCCGACGGCCTCGACGATGCGCTCGCGGATCTCCGTGATCTCGGCTGCGCGGACCGCGTCCTCGCGGGCGAGCTCGGACAGTTCGGCGTCGAGCCGCTTCTCCTGTTCGGCCAGCACCGTGTCGAGCTTGCGCAGATCCTCGACCGCCGCGCGCAGGTGGTCGAGCCGACCGGCGACGGTGGCGGCCTCGTCGTGGGCGCGGACCGCCTCGGCGTGGGCGGTGGTGAGCTCCGCGAGTTCGGCATCGCCGCAACGCTGCCGGAGGACGGCCACGATCCCGGAGAGTTCGGTGACGGCCTCGCGTGCTTCGCTCAGCGCGGCGGCGGCGCGTTGCTCGGCGGCGTGGGCGCGTTCCTCGTCGGCCTTCGTCGCGGTGTCGGGCGTCGGGCGGGCAGGCTCGGGATGCTCGGTGGACCCGCAGACCGCGCACGGTTCGCCGTCGGTGAGACGTGCCGCGAGTTCGGCGGCCATCCCGTCGATCCGGCGCTGCCGGATGTCGAGGTGCGCGTCGCGCGCGTCGTTGAATTCGGAGTGCAGTTGCAGCACCCGGGTTTCGAGTCGTTCGAGTTCGGTTCGGCGCGAAGCGAGTTCGGTGGCGGCGTCAAGTGCGTCGGCGGCACGGTCGCGCGCGGTGGACAGGCCCGGGAGCATCGCGGCTGCGCGCTCGGCCTCGGCGACCGCATCGGCGGCGGCGGTCGACCGCTCGGGCAGCGCGGCACGTTCGTCGATCACCTGCTGACGCTCGTCGGTGAGAGCGCGGTGGCGCCCGACGAACTTCTCGCGGTCTGCCTCGAGCTCGGCGAGACGACGTCGGCGATCGAGCAGCACGTCGAGACGCGCTGCCTCCGAGGACCATTCCTCGCATCGAGGACGGATGACGTCGCGGTCGGTGGTGGACGGCGTCGGCCCGACAGCGTCGAGGAGATCGCGTCCTTCGTCGTCGCTCCGAAGCGGCGCAGCGGCCGTCTCGGCGCGCGCTGCGGCGGCATCGGCCTCGCGTGCGAGACGGTCGGCCTCCCGATCGACGACCGCGACGCTCACCGCGCGATGCGCGGCGTCGCGTTCGGCCGTCAGGGCGACGCGCTGCGACTGCGTCTGCTCGAGTTCGGCGAGGACGTTCAGGGCGTCGCGGCGACGGCGGAGTCGGTCGGCGAGAGCGACGGTCTCGTCGAGCCTGCGCCGGTTGGACTCGTCGACGGCGCGGACGCGCGACAGGGCCGCGGCGGCGTCGTCGCGGTTCTCCGCGGCCTCGGCGAGCAGGCGGCCCGCCCACTCCACCGGGTCGGCATCGGCGCCCGCTTCGATCCCGGCGGACGCAGCCACCTTCGCCGCGAGGACTTCGACCTTCTTCTGTTGCTCGGCAAGCAGTTTCGTTCCGGCACCGCGGCGGTCGCGGAGCCACTGCTCGAGGTCGCCGAAACGGGTGGTGTCGAACAGACGCTCGAGCAGCCTGCCGCGCTCTTCGCTGTTCGCGCGCAGGAACCGGGCGAAGTCGCCCTGTGGAAGGAGTACCACCTGGAAGAACTGTTCGGCGCTCATCCCGAGCAGCGACTTGACGACGTCGCCGATCTCCTGGGCGCGCGACAGGTTCTCCCCCGACCCGTCGAGCCACGTGAGATTCGCCTTGGCATTCTGTTTGATCGTGCCGGTGCCGCGCTTCTTCGGGCGTTCGAACTCGGGGCTGCGTTCGATGGACAGGCGGCGCCCCGCGATGGTCGCCTCGAGCCGGACCGTCGGCACGGCACCCACCCGCGCGTGGTCGGACAGCAACCGGCGCCCTTCGGAGCGAGCCCCGGGGACGGTGCCGTAGAGCGCGAACGCGACCGCGTCGAGGATCGACGTCTTGCCCGCGCCCGTCTGGCCGTGCAGCAGGAACAGCCCGTCGGCGCCGAGCTCGTCGAAGTCGATCTCGACGGTGTCGGCGAACGGACCGAAGGCCGTGATCTCGAGGTGGTGCAGTCTCATGCGGGCACGTCCGTCCGCCACTGCGTGTCGGTCTCGTCGCCGATACCGCGACGACGGTCGACCTCCCTCAACGCTTCGTCGATCCAGCCGCGCTCGCGCTCGGACGGTTCGGAACGCACGTCGGTGAGGAACGACGCGGCGACGTCGCGATCGCTGCGACCGCGCACCTTGTCGCGATAACTGCCCTCCGTGGACCCGGCCGGTCGCTGCCATTCGACGTGCACGGCGTACGGGAACCGCTCCTGCAGGCGACGCATGGCGTCGAGCGGGCGGGTCGCGTCGGTCAGCACCGCGGAGACGTAGTGCTCCTCGACGGCGGCATGGGCCGGATCGGCGAGCAGGTCGTCGAGTCCGCCTTCGAGACGGGTCAATTCGCGGATCACCGGGAGATCGACGCGCTCGACGGACGCCGCACCCGAGGCGTCGAGGTCGACGACGAAGACCGCCTTGCGGTGCGAGCGCTCGCCGAAGGAGTACGGCAACGGCGATCCCGAGTACCGGACCGTCTCGCTCACCGTCTGCGGGGAGTGCAGGTGACCCAGCGCGACGTAGTCGGCACCGTCGAACGACGACGCGGCCACCGTTTCGACTCCGCCGACGGAGATGGACCGCTCGGAGTCGCTGGGCTCGCCACCGACGACGAAGGCGTGGGCCAGGACGACGGTGCGGCCGTCGCGACCCGCGGCATCGGCGCGCACGCGTTCCATCGCCGCGTCGAGGATCTGCTGGTGCGAGCGGGCCTCGGGGACGCCGAGCTCGGCGCGGGTGATCTCGGGCTCGAGATACGGGATGCCGTAGAAGCAGACCGGGCCGTGCTCGTCGTGCAGGACGACGGGGCTGTCGATCTGCGACACGCGGGTGATCAGGTGCAGACCACCGTGCGCGGCGAAGGCGGCACCGGCGCCGAGACGGACCGGCGAGTCGTGGTTGCCGGAGGTGGCGACGATGATCGCCCCTGCCTCACGGATGGCCTCGAGACCGGCGTTGCACACGGCCACCGCGTCGGAACTCGGGATCGACCGGTCGTACACGTCGCCCGGCACGACCACCACGTCGATCCCGCGTTCGGCCACCAGATCGGCGATGGCCCGCAGCGCACGCGCCTGGTCGGCGAGCAGGTCGACCCCGTGGAAGGTGCGGCCGATGTGCCAGTCGGAGGTGTGCAGGATCCGCATGGGACAGACGGTAGAGGAGGGGACCGACATCCCCGGGTGTCGGGTGGATGTCGTATCGATCAGGCATCATCCGCCACATGACAGCACTCACGGCACTCGGCCTGCTCGTCGCGCTCGGTCTGGGGGTGGTGCTCGGCTGGCTGTTGCGGGCTTCCCGCGACGGCGAACGCGCAGCCCGTGCCGAGGCGCAGCTGGCAGCCCTGCGCGACAACGAGGAGCAGCTGCGTCAGTCGCTGGCCGCGGTGAGCGAGGACGCCGCGCGTCGGCAGTCCGGTGCCATCGGCGACCAGGTGTCGCGGCTCGTCGGCCCGTTGAACGAGGCCGTGGGAGCGCTGGCCCAGCAGGTCGAGCACGTCGAACGCAACCGCGTGCACGCCTACGCCGGGCTGAGCGAGCAGGTCGAGGGCATGCACCGCGCGTCGCAGCTGCTGTCCACGCGCACCCAGCAGCTGGTCACCGCGCTGCGTGCGCCGCAGATCCGCGGACGATGGGGTGAGATCCAGCTCGAACGCGTCGTCGAACTCGCCGGGATGGTCCGGCACTGCGACTTCGACACCCAGGTGAGCAAGGACGGAGTACGGCCCGACCTGCTCGTCTACCTCGCCGGCGGCAAACAGATCGTCGTCGACGCCAAGGTGCCTTTCGCCGCCTATCTGGATGCCGCCGAGGCCGAGGAGCCCGACGAGCGCGATCGGCACCTCACGCGCCACGCACGTCAGTTGCGTACCCATATCGATCAACTGGCGGCCAAGGCCTACTGGGAGTCGTTCGACCCGACGCCCGAGTTCGTCGTGCTGTTCGTGCCGGGCGATCCGTTCCTCGACGCCGCGCTGGGTGCCGATCCCGATCTGCTCGAGCACGCCTTCGCCCGGAACGTCATCCTTGCCACACCGACCACGCTCGTCGCGTTGCTGCGCACGATCGCGCACACCTGGCGGCAGGAGGCGCTCTCCCGCGACGCCGCGACCATCCACCGATTGGGCCGTGAGCTGTACCAACGGCTCGGCGTGGTCGGTTCCCACCTCGATCGGCTCGGCAACCAGCTCGGCAAGGCCGTCGATTCGTTCAACATGACGGTCTCGTCGATGGACACCCGGGTGGGCGTGACGGCCCGCAAGCTCCACGACCTGGAAATATTCGACGGTGCGGTGCCCGAGGTGCAGCGTGTCGACGCGTGGCCGCGGCGCAGCACTCTGGCAGAAAGAGCAGTGGCGGACGGTCCTGTCGACGAAGCGAGCTGACATCGCCACGCTAATGTCTACGTTGTGTCTGCAACCCAACGTGCACGTTCGGCGGTGCCGCTCGACATGCGGTCGTTGGTGCCTACGGTGCCCGGTGTGCCCTGGTGGGGTGCCGTGGCGATCGCAGCCGGAACGACGCTTCTCGGGGTGCTGCTCGACAGCGCACGCGGGAACGAACTGACCTCTGCGTTCACTGTCTTCTACGTGCTCGGCTGCGTCGCGGCCGCGGTGGCGGTGCGCTATCGCGGACTGTTCACGGCCATGGCCCAGCCGCCTCTGCTGCTGCTCCTCGCGGTGCCGATCGGTCAGGAGATCGTCTCCTCCGACAGCACCGGCGGATTGAAGGATCTCGCACTCAACGTCGCCTATCCGCTGGTGAACCGTTTCCCGGCGATGCTGGTGGCGACACTCCTGGCACTGGCCATCGGCGGTTTCCGGATCTTCGTGACCCGACAGAACACGGGGGTACGGGCCCGGGCGCCGCGCGAGCGGGCGAAGCCGCGGGCAGCGAAGGCCGGAACCGCGAAGGAGCGCCCGGCCCGCGCCGCCGGCGACCGGCCGAACCGCGCTGCGAACGACCGTCCGACCAGGCGTGCGGCCCGGGGACGACCGGCGGCGGCCACCCCTGCGGACGCACCTCGCACCGCCGCGGGCCGCGGGACGCCGGCTGCGAAGGCGTCGGTCCGGGAGGTCGCCGACACCCGCCCCCGTCGCCGCGTCCGTCCCGAATCCCCGGCCGCCGAGCAGCCCGCTCCCCGGCGTGCCCGCGCTCCCCGGCCTGCGGAGCCGGTGCAGCCGGAGGTCCGCGAGCCGCGGCGCCGTCCGGCACCCGACCCGGAGACCGGTCGACCGGCGCCCTCCCCCGCACCCACGCAGGGCTACGAGCCTCCGCGCGTGAGGTACCGCGACCGCTACGAGGACTGACCCATACGACGAAGACGACCGGTCACCTGCCGATTCACGGCGGTGACCGGTCGTCTTCGCTCTACGGACCTACAGCTCTACGGAACTACCGTGTCAGCGACGCGACGCGCGCAGTTCGCGCGGCAGGGCGAACACCAGGGTCTCGTTGGCGGTCGTCACCGACTGCACGTCGTGGAAGCCGCGCTCGTCGAGGAACTGGACGACGCCCTGCACGAGGATCTCGGGAACCGACGCACCGGAGGTGATGCCGACGGTCTCGACACCCTCGAGCCAGGCCGGATCGATCTCCTTGGCGTAGTCGACCAGGTGCGCTGCCCGGGCACCCGCACCGAGGGCCACCTCGACGAGCCGCACGGAGTTCGACGAGTTCCGCGACCCCACGACGATCACCAGATCGCACTCGGGCGCCATCGCCTTCACCGCGACCTGGCGGTTCTGGGTGGCGTAGCAGATGTCGTCGCTCGGCGGATCCTGCAGCTGCGGGAACTTCTGGCGCAGGCGCTGCACGGTCTGCATCGTCTCGTCGACGCTGAGGGTGGTCTGGGACAGCCAGATGACCTTCGACGGATCGCGCACGGTCACCGAATCGACGGCGTCGGGGCCGTCGACGAGCTGCACGTGATCGGGGGCCTCACCTGCGGTGCCCTCGACCTCCTCGTGGCCCTCGTGACCGATGAGCAGGATGTCGAAGTCGTCGCGGGCGAAGCGCTTGGCCTCCTGGTGGACCTTCGTCACCAGCGGACAGGTCGCGTCGATGGTGCGCAGCTGCCGGGCAGCGGCCGATTCGTGGACCGCGGGCGACACACCGTGCGCCGAGAACACGAGCACGGCCCCCTCGGGCACCTCGTCGGTCTCTTCGACGAACACCACACCGCGGTCGGCGAGGGTGTCGACGACGTGGCGGTTGTGCACGATCTCCTTGCGGACGTAGATCGGCGCACCGTACTTGTCGAGCGCCTTCTCGACAGTTTCGACGGCGCGGTCGACGCCGGCGCAGTAGCCGCGCGGCTCGGCGAGCAGGACGCGCTTTCCGGAGGTGGAGGGACCGGCGGACCGTGTGATCCCGACTTCGAGAGGAACAGGCGCAGACATACCTCCAGAGTACGGGGCGCGTGGGAGTAGGGCTTTCCAGCTCGCAGCCGACGTGCTCCCCCGGCTACCAATCACGCCGATCATCGGGCAGTCTTGGGGCATGATCCGTCCACCGTTCCTGGCACGGGTGGCTGCCGGCGTTGCTGTCACCGCGTACGAAGAGACCCTCAAGCTGCCGAGCACAGCCGTTTCGTTGCCGATGACGACGGTGAGCCAGATCCTGCAGACGACGATGCGAGTGCAGCAGGTCATGACCTCGCTCGCCATCAAGGGCGACCAGTTCTTCGAGATCTTCGGAGCAGAGCCCGCCGAGACCGCACAATGGGCGACCTTCGACGACGACGGCTCGACCCCCTCGGACGAGGCAGCGACCTCGACGAACAGCGCCTCGAACGGCGCTCCCGGCCGGTTCGCCCTGTACTCGATCCCGCCGGCGACCGAGGCCGATGCACCCGTGGCCGAGCAGGCCGCACCGGTGAAGGCCGGTACCGCGACGACGAAGGGCCCCGCGAAGAAGGCGGCAGCGAAGAAGACCGCTCCGAAGAAGGCCGCCGACGCCGAGGGCACGAAGATCGGTGAGACCACGGACACGAAGGTCGCCACCGGCAACCGTTCCGGGATCGTCGAATACCTCGACTACGACTCGTTGACCCTCGCTCAGCTGCGTGCCCGCCTGCGCGCACTGTCGGTGGACGAGCTCACAGCCTTGCTCGAATACGAGAATGCTCACGCCGCGCGTACTCCGTTCGTGACGATGCTGTCGAACCGGATCACGAGCGCGCGTAACAAGTGACGGCCGGACAGAACGCGGCACGCCCGAACTCCGCGGAGCAGCCCTGGCCCGTCCGCACCGTGGCGCAGAAGGTCGCCGGGTGGATCGACAAGCTCGGCACCATCTGGGTCGAAGGGCAGATCACCCAGATCAACGCCCGCCCCGGGACGCGGACGGCGTTCTTGACCCTGCGCGACCCGTCGGTGGACATGTCCCTGCAGGTGACCTGCTCACCACAGTTGTTGCAGCAGTCGGGGATTCCGCTCACCGAGGGCAGCCGCGTGATCATGTTCGGGAAGATGACCTTCTGGCCCGGACGCGGCAGTCTCGCGCTGCGGGTCACCGAGATCCGGGCCGTCGGTATCGGTGAACTGCTCGCGCGGCTCGAACGACTGCGCGCGTTGCTCGCGGCCGAAGGTTTGTTCGACCCGCGGTTGAAGCGCCCTCTCCCCTTCCTGCCGCGCCGCGTCGGCCTGGTCACCAGCCGCGGCAGCGCGGCCGAACGCGACGTGTTGTCGGTCGCGCAGCGTCGCTGGCCGGCCGTGCAGTTCGACGTCCGCCACGCAACCGTGCAGGGCCCGACCGCGGTCACGCAGCTCATCGACGCCCTCGAAGCGCTCGACAAGGACCCGGATGTCGACGTGATCGTCCTCGCCCGCGGCGGCGGCAGCGTCGAGGATCTGCTGCCCTTCTCCGACGAGGCGCTGTGCCGCGCGATCGCCGCGTGCACGACCCCCGTGGTCAGCGCGATCGGCCACGAGCCCGACAGTCCGCTCTGCGATCACGTCGCCGACCTGCGGGCTGCGACCCCGACCGACGCCGCGAAGCACGTCGTACCCGATGCGGTCGCCGAACTCGATCTCGTCGACGAGCTGAGGACACGGTCGGCGGCGGCACTGCGCAACTGGGTCCGGCGCGAGGAACACGTGATCGCACAGTTGCGCGACCGTCCCGTCCTGGCCGATCCGTTCCGCGATCTCGACCGGCGGAACGAGGAGATCGAGCGACTGCAGCACGCGGCACGGCGCGACGTCACGCGACTGATCTCGTCGCAGTCGTCGACGCTCGAACACCTGCGGGCACGGTTGGCGACCCTCGGACCCGCGGCGACCCTGGCGCGTGGCTACGCCGTGGTCCAGCGGATCGTGCCGGGCAGCGCCCCCGAAGTGGTACGCACACTCGACGAGATGCCCATCGGCACCCAGCTGCGGGTGCGCGTGGCGGACGGCGCGGCCCGCGCCGCCGTCATGGGACACGAACGACAAGGAAGATCAGGACAGTGACGAACGTGGGAACCGACGACGCCAACGCCGATGTGCGGGAGTTCGGCTACGAGCGAGCTCGGGACGAACTCGTCAACGTCGTGAAGATGCTCGAGCAGGGCGGACTCGACCTCGACGACTCGTTGCAGCTGTGGGAGCGCGGCGAGGCGCTCGCGAAGCGCTGCGAGGAACACCTCGCCGGTGCCCGCGAACGCGTCGAGCAGGCGCTCTCCCTCGCGGACGACGAGGACGACGACGAGTACGAGGACGACGAGGACTGACCTCGCTCGAGCCCGAGATCAGCGTTCGACCGATCCGACCCGGATCAGCGTTCGACCGATCCGACCCGGATCAGCGTTCGACCGATCCGACCCGGATCAGCGTTCGAGCGGTTCGGCCCTGCCCGCGGCGGTCGCCAGGGTGGTGAACTCGGCCTCGTCGCCGGAGCCACCGATCAGGATCCGCACGTCGCCGAAGTCGGACACCCAGAGTGCTTCGACGCCCTCGCCTCCGTAGACCACCCAGTCGTGGCCCTCGACGGAGCGGGTGTCGGTGGCGGTGCGGGCACCTCCGGCGACGAATCGCACCAGTTCGTCCTCACCGGCATCCGATTGGGTGAAGCGCACGTAGCGACCTGCGGGGGTGATGAAACCGACGGTGCTCGAATCACCGCCCTGGTTACCGGAGACGATGCTGCGGCTACCGGAGTTGGGCTGCCAGTCCTCGGGCACCTCGGGTTGGCGGATCGGGAATCCGAGCTCCGCCGCGTCGTACTTCAGGCCGGCATCGATGTCGAAGCTCGGCACCGGACCCGCCGTGGGTCCACCGGGCTTGAACTCGCACTGGCTGGCGATCGCCGCGATGAAGAGAATCAGCACGAGCAGCGGGATCAGCGACCACGCCATATCGCGACCGTCTTGCAGGATGCGAGGTTTCTTGGATGCCACCCGTCCAGTCTGACAGCTACGAAACAGCCATGTTCAGGCCGGGCGGGTCCGACAGCCCACACCATCGGCCGTGATGAGACAATAGCCACGCGACACACACGGATCGTGCGGGCGCCCTCGGCGCCCGCTTCCTCTGCCGGCGCAACCCGCGTCGACCGAAAAGTCTCCAGGAGGCAGTAGCCCATGACGGCCAGCACCCCACGCCGCGAAGCTCCGGACCGCAACCTCGCGCTCGAACTGGTCCGCGTCACCGAGGCCGCGGCGATGGCGGCCGGCCGGTGGGTCGGACGCGGCGACAAGGAAGGTGGCGACGGCGCCGCGGTCGACGCGATGCGGCACATGGTCAGCTCCGTGTCGATGCAGGGTGTCGTCGTGATCGGTGAGGGCGAGAAGGACGAAGCGCCCATGCTGTACAACGGCGAGGAGGTCGGCAACGGCGACGGTCCGCTGTGCGACGTCGCGGTCGACCCGATCGACGGCACGACCCTCATGTCGAAGGGCGCTCCCGGCGCGATCGCGGTGCTCGCCGTGGCCGAGCGGGGCGCGATGTTCGACCCGTCCGCCGTGTTCTACATGGAGAAGATCGCCGTCGGCCCCGAGGCCGCCGACGTCATCGACATCACCGCCCCGATCGCGGAGAACATCCGACGCGTCGCGAAGGCGAAGAACATCGCGCACGCCGACCTGACCGTGACGATCCTCGACCGTCCGCGCCACGCGCAGATCATCAAGGAGGTGCGCGAGGCGGGTGCCCGCATCCGTCTGATCTCCGACGGCGACGTCGCCGGCGCGATCGCCGCTGCACGTCCGGGTTCGGGTGTCGACATGCTGCTCGGCATCGGCGGTACCCCCGAGGGCATCATCGCCGCGGCCGCGATGCGCTGCATGGGCGGCGCGCTGCAGGGCCGCCTGGCACCGAAGGACGACGCCGAGCGCCAGAAGGCCATCGACGCCGGACACGATCTCGACCGCGTCCTCACCACCACCGATCTCGTCACCGGCGAGAACATCTTCTTCTGCGCGACCGGCGTCACCGACGGTGAGCTGCTCCGCGGCGTCCGCTACTCCGCCGGTGGCGCGGAGACGCAGTCGATCGTGATGCGCAGCAAGTCCGGCACGGTCCGCATGATCGAGGCGTACCACCGCCTGCAGAAGCTGAGCGAGTTCTCGTCCATCGACTTCCACGGTGTCGCCGGCTCGCCGCCGCCCATGCCCTGATCCTCACCGCACTGATCCAAGCGATCGTTCCGAGGAGGGGCACTGCACCGAGTTCTGGTGCAGTGCCCCTCCTCGTTCGTTCCGGCGGCATAACGTGGAGGACATGACCGACACCGAACAGTCTTCTCAGCAGTTCCGTATCGAACGCGACACGATGGGCGAGGTCCAGGTTCCGGTCGACGCCTTGTGGCGCGCCCAGACGCAGCGCGCCGTGGAGAACTTCCCGATCTCGGGCCGTGGACTCGAACGCGCACAGATCCGCGCGCTGGGTCTGCTCAAGAGCGCGTGTGCCCGGGTGAACAAGGACCTGGGTCTGCTCGACCCCGACAAGGCCGACGCGATCGTCGCGGCCGCCGATGCCATCGCCGCGGGTGAGTACGACGACCAGTTCCCGATCGACGTCTTCCAGACCGGTTCGGGCACGAGCTCGAACATGAACACCAACGAGGTCATCGCGTCGATCGCCGCCAAGACCGGCGTCACGGTCCACCCCAACGACGACGTCAACATGTCGCAGTCGTCGAACGACACCTTCCCCACCGCGACGCATGTCGCCGCGACCGAGGCGACAGTCAAGGATCTGATCCCCGCCCTCGAGCATCTGCACGGTGCCCTCGACGAGAAGGCGAAGGAGTGGCGTACGGTCGTCAAGTCGGGCCGCACCCACTTGATGGATGCGGTCCCGGTGACCCTGGGCCAGGAGTTCGGTGGTTACGCCCGACAGATCGAGGCCGGGATCGAACGCCTCCGCGCAACCCTCCCCCGCCTCGGCGAACTGCCGATCGGCGGTACCGCGGTAGGCACAGGCCTCAACGCACCGGCGGATTTCGGTCCGCGCGTCGTGGCCGTGCTCGTCGAAACCACGGGGCTCGACGACCTGCAGCGGGCCCGCGACAGCTTCGAGGCGCAGGCCGCACGTGACGCGCTGGTCGAGGTGTCCGGCGCGCTGCGAACCGTCGCCGTGTCACTGACGAAGATCGCCAACGACATCCGCTGGATGGGATCCGGCCCGCTCACGGGTCTGGCCGAGATCCAGCTCCCCGATCTGCAGCCCGGTAGCTCGATCATGCCGGGCAAGGTCAATCCCGTTCTTCCCGAAGCGGTTACGCAGGTCGCCGCACAGGTGGTGGGCAACGACGCCACCGTGGCGTGGAGCGGTGCGGCCGGGGCGTTCGAACTCAACGTCTACATCCCGGTGATGGCCCGCAACGTCCTCGAGTCGATTCGTCTGCTCGCCAACGTCTCCCGACTGTTCGCCGATCGCTGCATCACCGGACTGGTGGCGAACGTCGAACATCTGCGCACGCTGGCGGAGTCGTCGCCGTCGATCGTCACTCCCCTCAACTCCGCGATCGGATACGAGGAGGCGGCCGCTGTCGCCAAGGAGGCGTTGAAGGAGAAGAAGACGATCCGTCAGGCCGTCGTGGACCGCGGCCTCGTCGGCGATCGCCTGAGCGAGGAGGAACTGGACCGCCGCCTCGACGTCCTGGCGATGACGCGGGTGGACGAGGAGTCCTGACACGCAGGGCCCCGACCCCGCCTGCATCCGCTACATGTTCGGCCATCCTCTACGGCAATTTGCTGTAGAGGATGGCGAAAACGCGAGCGGATAGCGAGGACTCAGCGAACCTGCACCGCACACACAGCACGGACCGTCCCGAATCTCGCATTTCGGGACGGTCCGTTCTTGTAGTTGACCAATCGATCGTCAATACTGTTAGCATTACCTAAGTCCGCGGACCTCGGTTCGCGGATCTTCGAATATCTCTGTCACCCAACGCATTCGCGTCGGGATTTTCGTGCCTGTTTCAGGCCTGCCCTTTCTCGAGGAGAAAATCATGGGATCGATCGAGTCTCTGCTCTCGACCAGCCAGCTGCTGGCCTCGCTGACGCACCTGTTCGGCGTCATCTCCGGCTCGCTCGGACTCTGATCCGCATCCGGCCCTGATCAGGGCCGACATCCGTAGGCCGGATCCCCCGCCCGGCTCCCGCCTCGCCGTGTCCGAGGCACATCCCGATTCCGCCCTCGCCTTTCGGCGTGCGCAAAAACTGGAGGTACACAATGGGTTCCATCGAAACTCTCGCCCTGATCCCGCTCGGCAGCATCGACCTGATCGGTGCCGGCGCGGTCGACGCGATCACCAACACCCTCAATGTTCTCGGCATCGTGTTCGGCGGCCTGTTCTCCTGAACCACACCCGAGACGGTCGACGGTTCGAGCGGCATTGCTGCTCGAACCGTCGACGCATGTCCGGACGTCACCTCACTCCTGGACCACCTCGGTCCCGGCGCCGGGCGCCCAGGTGATGTAACCGAACTGGAAGTTGCTCCGCGCACCGTCGGGGGTCTGTTCCTCGTCGGTGATCGGGAAGCCCAGATCGCCGCCGGCACCGCCCGCGGCCTCCCAGGCCGTGCGGATCTCACCCCACACGATGTGGGAGTCGGTGTCGGGGCTCCACGCGATGATGCCGCCCTCGAACTCCGCGACGTAGCCGTCGCCGACCTCCTCCTGCTGGCCGGTCGCGGCACCGAGCGGGCTGGACGCACCGCCGACCTCGTCGTACTTCTGCAGGATCGGCCCGCTGAGTTCGACCTGCTCGCCGTCCGGTCCCGGCACCGCACTGGACTGATCCGCCGCTGGCTCCTCGGCTTCGGGCGAATCGTCGCCCTGCGTGATCGATTCGACGGCGCTCTCCGCCTCGGACGCCATACTCTCCGCGGCGGACTGGACCGCGCTGGTCGCGCTGCCCACCGTTTCCTCCGCCGACTGGTCGTCGCTGCAGCCCGCGACCACCAGCCCGACCGCCGCTGCGGCCGCCACCAACGCTGCTCTGCGTCGGGGAATTCGATTCATCGGTTCGCTCCTGTCACTCGAGAGGACGGGTACCTGATCTCAGGGTGCCCGACTCCTCCGCGACACAACCCGGTTTCCGGTGATTCCGTGACGTGCACGAATCCACCCCATCCCCGGCATCCTGCCATTACCATGCGACGCAGCCGACGCCGAGGAGAACGATGAGCACACAGACCGCCACCGCGCAGGACGCCGTCGCCACGGTGACCGATTTCCTGGAGGCAACGGCCGCCGAGGACATCGACCGCGCCGCCTCGCTGATCACCGACGACATCGCGTGGCACAACACCTGGCTCCCCACCATCCGCGGCGGCGCCCGGGTCCGGAAGATCCTCGCAGGTCTCGCGCGACCTTCGATGGGCTTCGGCGTCGTCGTCCACCACATCGCGGCCGACGACGACATCGTGCTCACCGAACGCACCGACATCCTGCGCTTCGGCCCGGTGCGCATCGAGTTCTGGGTGTGCGGCACCTTCGAAGTGCGTGACGGACGGATCGCCGTGTGGGACGACCACTTCGACGTCCTCACCTTCCTCCGGGGAACCGTCGTGGGCGTCCTGCGCGCCGTGCTGCGTCGCTCCTGACGCTCCTCACCCCACCGCTCCCCTGAGGGCGCCCGCATAGAATCCGTTCGTCGCCGAACCGTTCGGCGACGGATCAGCAGGGAGCGATGACATGTCCGACGCCGAGCACACTCCTGGATTCACGACGGGTCTGGAGATCCGGCGCGAAGTGATGGGTGACGACTTCGTCGAGCGGGCATTCGAGCGTTCCCGCGGCACCGACTCCGAGGCGATGCAGGAGTTCGTGACCGAGCACGCCTGGGGTGCCGTATGGTCGCGTCCCGGCCTGGACCGGCGCAGCCGCAGCCTGCTCAACCTCGGCATGCTCATCGCGCTGCGCGCCGAGAACGAGCTGCGCGGACACGTCCGCGGAGCCCTGCGCAACGGGCTCGGCCGCACAGAGATCGTCGAATCCGTCATCCACTGCTCGGCGTACTGCGGCGCCCCCGCCGGACTCGCTGCGATGCGCGTGGTCCAGGAAGTACTCGAGGCCGAACTCGGCCCCCTCTCCGAGGACACCGACGCCTCCGACGAGGCCTGACGACGACGGCGCGCCCGGCGGATGCCGGACGCGCCGCGTCGACCGTGCTCGGGCGTCAGGCGCCCGGAGCGAACTCCTCGAGCATCTCCGTCACGAGGGCCGCGATCGGCGACCGCTCACTGCGGGTGAGCGTCACGTGCGCGAACAACGGATGCCCCTTGAGCTTCTCGATGACCGCCGCGACACCGTCGTGCCGGCCGACACGCAGGTTGTCACGCTGGGCGACGTCGTGGGTGAGCACGACGCGCGATCCCGCACCGAGCCGCGACAGGACGGTGAGCAGCACGTTGCGTTCGAGCGACTGCGCCTCGTCGACGATGACGAACGAATCGTGCAACGACCGGCCGCGAATGTGCGTGAGCGGCAGCACTTCCAGCATTCCGCGGCTGAGCACCTCCTCGAGCACCGCCGGGCTGGCAAGTCCTTCGAGGGTGTCGAAGACCGCCTGGCCCCACGGATTCATCTTCTCGGCCTCGGTACCCGGCAGGTAGCCGAGTTCCTGCCCACCCACCGCGTAGAGCGGCCGGAAGACGACCACCTTGCGGTGGGTTCGTCTTTCCAGGACGGCCTCGAGTCCGGCCGTCAGTGCCAGGGCGGACTTTCCGGTTCCGGCTTTGCCGCCGAGGGAGACGATGCCGACGGATTCGTCGAGCAGCAGGTCGAGGGCGACGCGCTGTTCGGCGGAGCGTCCGTGCAGTCCGAACGCCTCCCGGTCGCCGCGGACGAGCTGCACCCGCTTGTCGGCGGTGACCCGGCCGAGTGCGCTGGACGAACCACCGAGAAGTCTGATCCCCGTGTGGCACGGCAGATCCCGCGCGTCGTCGATGTCGACGATGCCCTCGGTGAACATCTCGTCGATGAGGGCCCGGTCGACTTCGAGTTCGGTCATGCCCGTCCATCCCGAGATCACCACATCCTGGGCGTGGTACTCGTCGGCGTCGAGGCCGACGGCACCGGCCTTGACGCGCAAGGGGATGTCCTTGCTGACGAGCACCACGTCGCGACCCTCGGTGGCCAGATTCAGGGCGCACGCGAGGATGCGGGAGTCGTTGGTGTCGGTGCGGAATCCCGCGGGCAGGACCATGGGGTCGGTGTGATTGAGCTCCACGTGGAGGGTGCCACCCTCGTCCCCGATGGGGATGGGCTGGTCGAGGCGTCCGTGCCGCTGCCGCAGGTCGTCGAGCAGGCGCAACGATTCGCGGGCGAACCAGCCGAGTTCGTGGTGGTGCCGTTTCCCTTCGAGTTCGCCGATCACGACCAGCGGGAGGACGACTTCGTGCTCGGCGAACCTGGTGACCGCCCAAGGGTCGGAGAGCAACACTGAAGTGTCCAGCACGTAGGTGCGTACAGCGGATTCTTTCGCAGCGGCGGTACCGGAGGCGTGGCCGGAGCGGGTGGGGACGGAGCGTGTTGCGTTCACGTGGGGCTCCTCGGCCCGGACGGCACCGCCCGGACGTATTCGGTGGGCCGGTGGGTCCCCGGTGTCGTCACGACCACGGAGGCCCGGTGCCGGCCCCCTCGCTCGGACTGTGTCAGCCACACGATCAGGGACCTCCCGTGTAGACGGCACCTGCGCCGCCTACACCCCCGACGCTAACCCCGATACGGACGATTCGCTCGGTGGCGGAGGAAGCGTGTCGGTGAAGATTGCGTTAACGACGCCCCGTAAGCACTCCTGAGCCTCAGAACTTCCGATCCACTCCGCCTCCGAACCCACGGTCGGCTCCGCCTCAGGGACGCGCAGCGGGATCGTAGGAATACACCGACACCCAGTCGACGAGCAGGTTGCCGGTGTTGGCGCCGTAACCGTTCGTCTCGACCTGGATCTGCCAGCGCATCGGCGTCGACGGCACCCAGTCGGTGCTGTCGAGCACCACTTGATCGTCGAGGAGGTAGCGGATGCGGCCGGGTGACCACTCCATCGTGTAGGTGTGCCAGTCGGTGAACCGCGCGCCGGTGTAGGCGGCCTCGATCTGGCAGCTGGGGCACGAGCCCCCGCCGGCGTAGTGGTGGAAGCCGCTCACGGTTCCTGCGAGTCCACCCTCGGGGAAGTCGAACTCACCGTCCACCGGCCACCGTTCGGACTGCGGCCACAGCAGCGAGGCGATGTAGTACTCCTGCAGGTTCGGGTTGTCGACCTTCAACCGGATGCTGTAGCGGCCGTAGGTCTGGTACTGGGACACGCCGTCGATCAGCGGCGACGGGTTGGCCCCGGCCGGCATGCCGTCCACCGGGTGCAGGTGGAAGTTCATGACGCCGTTACCGACCGACAGCACCTGATCCGGCCGGTAGGGCCGACGCTGGTAGGTGTCGAGATAGCAGCTCGGGTAGGTGCGCCATTTCTGGCCTTCGGCGCCGGTGTAGACGATGCGGTCCGGATCGCACACATTGGCCCAGCTGCCGACCGGGGCGTCGCGGGTGAATTCGTCGACGAAGATCTGTCGCCATCCGTCGAGGTTGCCGCGCGGCGCGGACACTCCGGACGGGGAGGTGACGATCGGTTGCGGGGCGGGTTCCGGCGGCACCGTGGGGCTCCCGTACTGCCAGCGCTGAGCGGCGGAGCCGTTGCAGGTGCGCACGACCACCGGGTTGCCGTCGACGTTCGCGCCGTTCGAGTTCTCGAGGCACAGCGTCGAATTGCTCTGCAGCCGCACGGTTCCCCCGGGTCCCTCCACCCACTTCTGGTTGGCGGCGCCGGTGCAGTTCGAGATCACCACGGCGGTGTTGTTGTTCATCCGTCCCTGCGCGGGCATCAGGCACTTGCCCTGCACCCGGACGGTGTTGTCGGCCTCGGCGCTCCACGACTGCGCTGCCGAGCCGTTGCAGGTGTACACCTGGACGGGGTTGCCGTCGAGCGTCACGCCCCACTTGTTGTCGAGGCAGCGTCCGTTCGAGTCGCGCACCGGCCCGATCTCGTAGGCCTGCGCGACCGGCGCCGCCACGATCGTCGCGCCGACGGACACGACCGCTGTCGCGAGAACAGCGAGCAGTCCGCGGATCCGCCTGCGGGAGGCCGTTCTTCGTGAGTCCACACCCATAGCTGAAGTCATCGACAACTCCCCGACGTTGGCGGGATCCGGACCTGCCGGAACCATGCGGACACCAAGATCAACGCATCGGGACGCTAGCAGCAATCGTGACGGTACACATGCGCGATTGCCCCAATTTGGTCGCGACACCAAACTGTGATGTTCCTCACTAATACGGCATTCCGGACGAAATGCGAGTGGGTCACCCGCCCCGACTCAGGATAGGTTTGCCTAAACTTCCTTCGCTGCTCCATTCGAGCATACGGACACGAGAAACGGAGGCGCCCGTGCATGCGCTGGTCACCGGCGGTGCCGGATTCATCGGATCGACGCTCGTCGACCGGCTTCGGGCGGACGGCCACCGTGTGCTCGTCGTCGACGATCTCAGCCGTGGCCGCGAGAGCAATCTGACCGCGGCACTCGACGAGGGCGGTACCGACCTCGAGGTCCTCGACCTCCGGTACGACGACCCGACCCCGATCTTCACCCGTTTCGCCCCCGAGGTGGTCTTCCATCTCGCCGCCCAGATCGACGTGCGGGTCAGTGTCGACGACCCGGCCGGCGACGCGTCCACGAACATCCTCGGCACCATCGCCGTGGCCCGCGCGGCCGTGACCGCCGGCACCCGCAAGGTCGTCTTCGCGTCCTCCGGCGGCGCCATCTACGGTTCCACCGCCGTCCCGCCCGTCGCCGAGACGACCCCCGTGGCCCCGGTCTCCCCCTATGCCTGCAGCAAGGTCGGCGGAGAGATGTACCTCGACAGTTTCCGGGTCCTCCAGGGACTCGACTGCTCCCACATCGCTCCCGCGAACGTGTACGGTCCGCGCCAGGACCCGCACGGTGAGGCCGGCGTGGTCGCCGTCTTCGCCCGCGCGATGCTCGACGCCGCCCCCACCACCCTGTTCGGCGACGGCGGCAACACCCGTGACTACGTGTACGTCGACGACGTCGTGGAAGCTTTCGTCGCGGCCTCCGGCACCGCCGGTTCGGGCATGCGCTTCAACATAGGCACCGGTGTCGAGACCTCCGACCGCGACCTGCACGCGATGGTCGCGCGCGCCACCGGGTACACGACCGAGCCGCAGTGGCAGCCGGCCCGCTCGGGCGACGTGCGACACTCGGCCCTCGACGCCGGCCTCGCGCGGAAGGTGCTGGGCTGGTCGCCGCGCGTCGACCTCGCCGAGGGCATCGCCCGGACGGTGGACTGGTTCCGCGCCGAGCGCGGCGCCGACGCCCTCGTCGGCGGATGAGCAGGGCCACGCCCACCGCGACACGCGCGGTCACGGTCGGCCCGTTGGATGTGCTGCACAGCAGATCCCGGGTCACGGCCGCGATCGGTCCCGTCGCCGTTCCCGAACCCGATGTGGTCGCCGCCCGTGTGCGTGCACTGATCGGGTCCGGTCCGCACACCCGTTTCGGGTTGCAGCCGTCGTCGACGACCACCCGCTGGATCTACGATCCTCGGACCACGCCCGAGATCGTCGTCGCGGACGATCCGGAGTCGGCCGCGGATCTCCTGGTGGGCACGTCCTTTCCGGCCGGTGATCGGCGCACCCGCATCGTGCTGGCCGGCGACCACATCCTCACCGACCACAACCACGGGCTCGGGGAGGTCGAGCTGACGCTCCGCTTCCACGCGGTGCTGCTCGGGGTACTCGACCCGACCGACCCCGCGGTGTGGCGCGACACCCGTCGCAGGTGCTCGGGTGTCGGCACGGCGGCGGCCCGGGTCTTCGGATCCGACCCGCGGCGGCTCTGGGCGCTGCGCCGATTGCTCGGCAGCGCAGGGGTACCGGAGGAACCGGTGGCCGAGAACCGCGACGAGGTGCCGTGGACGCCGTCGCGCGCGGGTGCGGTGGCGACCTTCGAGCAGGACGTCTTCGACCGTCTGCGGGCCTGGCGCGACGAGCACGAGCCGAGCGTGTCGATGTTCTCGGTGACCTCGACGGTGCTGCACCGGGCGCTCACCGCCGAGGGCATCGACCCGGCGCCGACGATCTCCGTCCCGTTCGACGTGCGCCGCTATCTCCCGGCCGGACGGACACCGCTCGGCAACTTCGTCGCCGGCCTCGACTTTTCCGTGGGCGCATACCCCTCCCCGCGCGCGATCCACGACGCGCTCGGTCGTGCCGCCTCGACGGGCCGTCCCGTCGCCAATCTGGCGGTGAGTTCGGCGCGCACCCACGTGGCACTGCGCCGCGGTCTGACCTTCGCCGCACCGAGCACCCGGCCCCGGTCGCCGCGGGCGCGGATCCTCTTCTCCAGCCTGAGCAAGGGCCCCCTGGTGGACAGGCTGCCGTGGCTCGTCACCGACCTGCCCTTCTACGCGGCTCACAACGATCCGACCGGGCCGGAAGGCATCACGTTCACCACGAGCGCCTTCGGTTCGCGGGTCATCGTGGTGGCGTCCTTCCACGACACCGTCTTCCCCGCCGACCGGATACGCGCGGCGCTGCAGCGCGCAGTGGCGGATCCACTCGACCTGCTTGCGACACCGAATCCGCAGGTGCGGGCGGATGTCGGATTTCCCGGATCCGCCCGACTCCCGTTACGATAAGGACAGCCTTGCCTATCTATCATGTGTCCGCCGACCGACCCGGAGCTCCACGTTGACATCGAAGACCACTCCGGGCCTCCGGCTCGCCGTCGTCGTCTGCTGTTTCAGCGACGAGCGCCGCGACGACCTCGACCTCGGCGTCCGTGCCGTCCGCGACCAGCTGAACCCGGAAATCGACGAGTTGATCGTCGTCGTCGACCACAACGAGGGATTGCAGGCCTGGCTCTCCGACCACTTCCCCGACGGGGTGACCGTCGTCCCGAACCGCGAGGACCGTGGACTGTCCGGAGCCCGCAACACGGGCACCGCGGCGACGCAGGCCGACGTCGTCGTCTTCCTCGACGACGACGCGACCCTGCGCCCCGACGGACTCGACGCTGTGCGTACGGCCTTCGCCGACGAGAGCATCGTCGCGATCGGTGGTGCCGTGCACGCACGGTGGGAGGCCGGCGCGCCTCCGGCCTGGTTCCCGGAGGAGTTCGGCTGGGTCGTCGGCTGCGACTACCGGGGACTTCCCCCGCACGGCAGTGAGATCCGCAATCCGATCGGTGCCGCGATGGCGGTGCGCCGCGACGCGCTGATGAAGGCCGGCGGTTTCTCGCATCGGCTCGGTCGGGTCGGTTCGGTCCCCGCCGGGTGCGAGGAGACCCTGATGGGTATCGAACTGCGGCGACTGTTCCCGGATTCGCGCATCGTCCGGATCGAGGACTTCGCCGTCGACCACACGGTTCCGCGTTCCCGCGCGAAGCTGGCGTACTTCACGAATCGCTGTCTGCACGAAGGTCGCTCGAAAGCGATCCTGTCGGCGATGGTCGGTGCGGGCGCCGGCCTGTCCGCCGAACGCAGTTTCGTGCTGCGCACTCTCACGACCGGCACTGCCCGCTGTCTCGGCCGCGGCGTCACGGGTACGCCCTCGGCGTTCGCCCGCGCGTTCGTGCTCGTCCTCGGTCTGTTGGTCACCGCCTTCGGCACCGTCTCCCGTTCGCTCACGACCCGTGGGGCGGCAGCCGGCACCGCGCGTCCGGGCTCCTCGACGGGCCGGGCAGCCACCGAAGCCGCAATCACTGCGGACGAGCTCGTCTCGGTGGTCATCGCGACGGTCGGCCGCCCCTCGCTGCTGGACACCGCGAAAGCCGTGCTGGCCCAGACACACCGAAATCTCGAACTGATCGTCGTCGACAACCGGCCGCAGCGCGGTGCGGCCACGGCACTCGTGGCCGAACTCGACGACCCGCGCCTGCGCGTCGTGGAGGAACCCGTCCCCGGCGTGTCCGCCGCGCGCAATCGCGGCGCCTGGCATGCGCACGGACGTCTGGTGGCCTTCACCGACGACGACGCACTTCCCGATCCCGACTGGATCGCCCGGGTCCTGAAGACCTTCGTCGCCGACGAGAACGGCATCGTCGGCATCGTCACCGGTCGGGTCCTCGGTACCGACGCCGCCACCGTCGAACAGGAATGGTTCGAGGAGGCGAAGATCTTCGACAAGGGCACCGAGGCAACCGTGTGGGCGATGTGCCACGCGGGTGCCACCGCCGAACTCGGTGGGTACGGCCCGCACGGCCCGTTCTTCCCCTACACGGCGGGTGAGTGCGGATCCGGCAACAACATGGTCTTCCGGAAGACCGCGCTCGCGTCGATCGGCGGATTCGACGAACGTCTCGGCACCGGCACCCCCACCCGGGGCGGCGAGGATCTCGACTCGTTCCGCGCAGCGCTGCTCGACGGCTGGGCCGTCGCCTACAACCCGCTCGCGGTCGTGCGTCACTACCACCGCGACAACATGGACGACCTGCGCGTGCAGTCGTACGGCTACGGAACCGGGATGGCGGCGTCGCTCGCGAAGCTGCTGTTGTCGGGTCCGTCCGGGGCCTGGGCGATCATCCGTCGCTTCCCGCGCGGATTGCACATGTTGCTGTCACCCACCTCGAGCAAGAACGTCGACCTGCCCCGTGAGTGGCCGCTCGAACTGCGGGTGCGCGAGGCATGGGGCTATCTGACAGGTCCCGTTCTGTACCTGCGGAGCCGACGACATCGCGTGGGAAGCCTCGATCTCACATGAAGGTCGCAGACATTCCGGTGCGCCCGTCCCCCGACCCGACCGGCATCGCGCCGCAGTCGACACCGATCCGCTTCGGGTGGAATCCGCGCCTCGCGCTGATCGTCGCCGCCGTCGTCACCGCTCTGCTCGGCATCCAGACCCTGTTGGTCGCCGTCGGCTCCGGGGACGTGATCCCCCTCCCCGTCCGGGTTCTCGTCGCGGTCGCGGGTGCGGTGGTGATCCCCGGCATCCCGATCGTGGTGATGCTCCGCATCCCGGGTCGTGCGCTGGCCGCGTCGCTGGCCGTGTCGGTGTCGATGGCGACCACCCTGCTGAGCGCGCACTTCGCGATGGTGCTCGCCTGGTGGCATCCGGTGCTCGTCCAGATGCTCATCGTCCTCGGGTCGCTGGCGCTGTGTGCGGGTGCGGCAGGCACCCTTCCCCGCGAGTACGCCTTCCCGGCGCGGGCGACGCAGCGCCTGACGGTGATGACGCGTGAGCGCGCGGGTTCCCTCACTGCCCTCGCCGTCTCGGTCGCGTTGTTCGTCGCGGCCGCGCGCACCCTCGACTACCGCGCGGCCGGCCATTTCGGGATCATCACCGAGGTCGGCCCGTTCTACATCGTCGGTCTCGCGCTGGTGTGCTCGACGATCGCCGTCGCACTCACCCGGACCCGCGTCGACCACGTCGTCTTGGCGGTCGCGTCGCTCGTACTCGTCACCTACACGACGATGCTGGTGCCCGCCGCGACCGGGCAGACATCGGTGCCGACGGCCTTCGTCCACCGCGGCTTCATCGCCACCCTCGCCGAATCCGGTGTCCTGCCCGACGCCGTGGACGCCCGGTTCAGCTGGGCCGCATTCTTCTCCGCGGGCGCGCAGATGCTCGTCGCCTCCGGGCTGCCCGACGCCGGGGTGTTCCTGGCCGGCGCATCGCTCGTGTTCGGTGGGCTCCTGCTCTTCCCCCTCTACGCGATCGCGATCGTGGTCACCGGCCGCGCGCGCTCGGCCTGGCTCGCCGTCGTCCTCTACCAGCTCTTCAACTGGTATCAGCAGGACTACTTCGCGCCGCAGGCCGTCGCGTTGATCCTCTACGCGACCGTGATCGCAACGCTGCTGTGGCAGTTGCGCCGCGCCCCGCTGCCCGCGACGGCTCCGGGCCTGTGGGGCTTCGTCAGGACCGCACCGCGCCGCACCCCCGGACTGGTCCCGGGCTTCGGCACCGCTCGGACGACGGCCCTCGGCGCGGTCCTGCTGCTGCTCATCGGCGCGAACACCGTCACGCACCAGATCACCCCGATCCTGACGATCATCGCGCTGGCCTGCTTCGCGATCGTCGGCGCGACCCGCTACCGGACACTGTGGCTCGCCGCCGGACTGATCTTCGCCGCCTGGTTCAGCTACGGCGCCACGGACTTCTGGATGGGTCACCTGAAGTTCCTCATCGCCGAGATCGGCCAGGTGGGCAACGCCGTCGAACGCGGTGTCGGCAACCGGCTCTCCGGCGACCCGACCTACCAGTCGATGCAGTACCTGCGTATCGCCGCCTCCGCCGGATTCGCGCTCGTCGCCTTCGCGGGGTGGCTTCTGTCGCGCCGCCGGCGGCCGTGGCCGGCCGCCGGACTCGTGGCCGGAGCACCGTTCTCGCTCGTCGCGTTGCAGAGCTACGGCGGCGAGATGATCATCCGCTGCTTCGTGCTGGCGTCCCCGATGCTGGCGCCCTTCGCCGCGATCGCCGTGGTGAAGACGGTGGCATTGGTACGACGGCTCCTCACCTCCCCGCCCCGCGTCCCCGCCGGATCGACGTCACGGCGCCCCGCCGTGATCGCCGGGGCTCTGGCCCTGATCGTGGTGTCCCTCGTGCTGACGACCAACCGCGGTCTCAACACCTCGTTCGAGATGTCGACCACCGAGATGGTGGAGGTGACCGACCGTTTGATCGCCGAGGTTCCTCCGGACTCGAAGATCATGCCGTTCAGCCATGCGCCGCACGCCGTGGGCCCGCGACGGATCCTCGATCCCGAGGGCCCGATCCTGCTCTTCGTCGACAGCTATTCGTGCATCGACGATCTCGCGGGGTGTGCACTCGCGCGAGGCCCGGAGTACATGCTCGTCACCAGGCAGGGCACGGGCATGATGCGCCTGCAGTACGGCCTGTCGGAGGAGTACATCGACTCCCAGATCGCGCGTATCCGAAACAGCGGCTTCTACGTGTCGATCTTCGACCACGACGGAACGATCGTGCTGCGCCGCACGGACGCCCCCGACCTCGATCTCGGAGTCTCATGAATCTGGCCAACATCTCCTTCGTCCTCGCCGGAATCCTTCTCGTCCTCGGTGTCGTGTTGCGCGAACACGAGGTCCCGGCCACCGGTTCGATCGGCCGCACCCGCGTCGCGTGGCTGATCTCGGGTGCGCTCGCGGTGTGGGTGGTGGTCGCGGCGGTGCAGACCCTGTTGCGTTTCGGGGAGCTGGCCGCATGACCGGGCGCAGGACCGTCTCTGTTCTGGCTGCGGCTCTGACGCTTTCAGCCACCGCGGCCACAACGGCCTGTTCGGTGCTGCCCACCGCATCGTCGTCACCGGCGTGCACGGTGGCGACGGAACCGGCCGGCGGTGTCCCGATGCCCAGCGGGAACCTACCCGGCTGGACGCAGATCTTCACCGACGACTTCGACCGCTGCGAACTCGGCGACTCGTGGGGCACCTACAGCGGCCAACCCGGTGGCAACCCGCTCGGGGAATGGAACCACTCGATGGTGTCCGTGGACGGCGACGTCCTCGAACTGCATTCCGAACGCACCGACTCCGGATGGGTCAGCGGCGGGGTGTCGAACTTCCCCGTCGCACAGACCTACGGACGGTGGGAGATCCGGATGCGCGCCGACGTCAGCGACGACATCTCGTACCACATGCTGTTGTGGCCGCAGGACGAACAGTGGCCGCCGGAGATCGATTTCGCCGAGAGCGTCGACGGTCACCGCGAGGAGATGTCGGCCTTCCTGCACTGGAAGAAGTCGAACGGCGAGCGCGACAAGCACGGCGTCTCGATCGCCGGGGACTTCTCCGACTGGCACACCGTCGGCGTCGAATGGGGACCGGGAATCGTGCGGTACCTGCTCGACGGAAAAGTCTGGGCTGAGGCGCATTCCGACGAGATGGTGCCCGATGTGCCGATGTGGCTCGGCATGCAGGCCGAGGGCGGGTCGTGCGAGCGGCGCGTCGACTGGGGTCTCGAACCGTGCAGCGAGGACTCGGATCTGCGTGCGGACGAGGTGTCGGTCGAGATCGACTGGGTGACGGTGTACGAACCGGACTTCGCCGTGCTCGAACAGATGTACCGCGACGGCCAGTTCGCACCCACCGATTCCGCGATTCAGTTCACCGATCGCTGAGCGTCGCGACGCAGTTCGATGAGCGCCCTCGCCAGCGGGATCGCGAGCAGCACGGCGGAGACCGTCTCCGCGACGACGTAGGCCTGTCCGAGTGCGACGAGACCGCGATCGTCGATGAGCCAGGCGCTCACCCCGAAGATGAGGCCGGCGTTGACGACCTGCACCGCGACCGCCAGTCGCAGCCTGCGCAGCACACGCGCCACCGCGTTGTACGCGAAGGCGACGACGGCGGGAACCAGTGCGAGTGCGGCCCACCGCAACAGCGGTGTGCCCGCCTCGGCGTAGTCGGGACCGACGATCCGCAACAACCACGGGCCGATCACGGCGAACAGCACGATGCCGCCGGTGGCCACGGCGGCGAGGATGAGAAGGAACCTGCGGGTGAGTTGCCAGGTGTGAGGTCCGTCCGCGGCGGCGGCCGCGACGTACGGGCCCATGAGCATCGTCATGAGGACCATGACGGAGGTGACGAGCGACCACGTGATCGCGAAGTAGGCGTTGGCCTCGGCACCGAGACGGTCGATCACGATGAGCGGGAGCACGAGTGGCGCGAGTGCACCGACGACGTAGATGCCGTAGGCACCGGCGAGGAAGCTGCCGAGTTCCCGTCGCGGTGGGAGATCCGACCCGGTGGCGTGGTACTCCTCGTCGAGAAGTCGCCGCCGGACGCGGAGTCCGAGGATCACGACCGCGAGCGCGGCAGACCCGATCCACGTCCACACCACGGCCAGTCGTGAGGCGGTGTAGGCGAACACGATCACGAGCGCCAACTTCACCAGGGAATGGGCGACGTTCTTCGTCGCCGCCCAGCCGGCCTCACGCAGTCCGACGGAGGTGTGGTCGAGCAGCGCGAACGCCGACAGCACCGCAACGACGACGGGGAAGAGCGCGGCATCGAGTGTGCCGCGGAACATCTCGTCGGTCGGGCCCCAGAACAGGAAACCCGTACCGAGCGCTGTTCCGGAACACGCTCCGACGAGGAAGCCGATGCGCGCCATCGATCTCGCACGGAGTCCGGCGAGAGGCAGGAACCGCTCGAAGAGGGCGCCGATGCTGAGATTCCCGAAGGCCGAGAGCATCGTCGCGGTCGTGATGACGGCGGAGGCCGCTCCGACCTCGACGGCCGGATACAGCCGACCCACGATCGCCCAGTAGGCGAGTCCGACCACGCCGGTGACCAGGGCGGAAACCGCCAGCGCCATACTGTTTCGTTCGAGACTCCGTCCCGTCGTCGCGGGTACATCTCCGCCGGTGGCCGCGCCGGCAGGGCTACCGGGCGCGGTCGCGGTCACGCCGTCAGTTCACGCACGTCGGCGGCACGGGTGGCCTTGCGAATCTTCCGGACCTCGCGCCAGTGCTGCCATTCCTGGCCGATGGTGCGCAGCACACGCATGCCGTCGCTGTAGGCGTTGAGGTTGCTGCGCCCGTGCAGGCGAGGGCCTTCGAAGCTGCCGACCTCGGCGATCTCGAGACCGCTCGTCGCGAGGCGGACGTTGATGACCGTCTCGATCTCGAAGCCGTCGCCCCACTGCGGCCGGGTGTAGCTGGTGGGCGGAAGCTCGAGCAGCGGCAGGTGCTTGCGCCAGAAAGCGTTGTAGCCGTAACAGAGATCGGTGAAACCGGTGCGGAAGACCAGGTTGACCAGGCCGTTGAGCCCCTTGTTGCCGAGACTGCGGAAGGCCGTGATGTCGGTGCTCCCACCGGGTTCGACGAAGCGACTGCCCTTGGCGAGGTCGGCGCCGCCGACGAGCGCCTCGACGAACCGCGGGATCTCGGCGGGGTCGGTCGAACCGTCGGCATCGATCATCACGATGATGTCGCCGGTGGCGGCTTCGAAACCGCACGCGAGCGCGTTGCCCTTACCGCTGCGCGTCTGCTGGACGAAAGTGGCGTCGGGCCAGAGCTTCCGGGCGACCTCGACGGTGTCGTCGGACGATTTGCCGTCGACGAAGACGATCTGGTCGATGTCCTCGGGCATGCGGTAGGCCACATACGGAAGGTTCTTGGCCTCGTTCATCGCCGGAATGATCACCGACACGGTCGGTCGATCCTGCTCGGCATCGGCGTCGGCGAGGGGAGGCGGCGTCGTCGTTTCGACGTCCCCGGCTCCGAAATCGTCTCGGGGTACTGCAATACTCAAGGCAATCGTCTCCACTCGGCCACAGAAGAATTCAGGTCGAACCGTCGAGCCCGACGGCGCCGCCACCCCCCGTTGTGGTCGAGCGCCCGAGATTCAACGATATTCGTGCAGTAGATTATGTAATAGGTAAGCCTAAGCAAAGCCCTAGCATCCTCATGTGTCGGACATCACAGACATTTCGGGAACTGTGCGGGTGATTCGGACAAGAGGACTCCACGTGCGCACACAGGTAGCAATCATCGGTGCAGGCCCGGCAGGACTGACGCTGGCCCGGCAGCTCGCGCTGCAGGGTATCGAGTCGATCGTCGTCGAGCACCGCGACCGCGCATATATCGAGAACCGCACGCGGGCAGGCATCCTCGAGCAACCCACCGTCACTCTCATGCACGAACTCGGTGCGGGCACCCGACTGGCGGTGGAGGGAATGGACCACGACGGCTTCTTCCTCCGCTTCGATCGCACCACCCACCATCTGAACTTCCACCGCCTCATCGGCGGCCACGCGACCGTCTACGCGCAGCAGGAACTCGTGAAGGATCTCGTGGCCCTGCGACTCGAGGAGGACGGCCCGATCCTGTTCGAGACGAAGGTCGTCGGAATCGACACCCGAGCCGACGGGGCGACCCTCCGCGCCGAGCGGGCGGGCGAGATCGTCACGATCGAAGCGGATTTCGTCGCCGCGTGCGACGGTTTCCACGGCGTCGGACGTGCCCACATCCCCGACTCCGAACGCATCGAGATCACCCGCACCTATCCGGTGGCCTGGCTGGGCATCCTCGCGCGCACCGCCCCCGCGACCCCCGAGGGCATGTACTGCGCGCACGAGGACGGACTGTCGCTGCACAGCATGCGCGGACCCCGCATCACCCGGCAGTACCTGCAGGTTCCCGTCGACACCGATCTCGACGACTGGCCCGACGAGCGGATCTGGGACGAGCTGACGCGGCGCAGCGAGAGCATCGACCACCCCGAACTCGAACGGGGTGAGATCTTCGATCGTTCGCTCGCACCGCTGCGCAGTGTCGTGTGCGAGACGATGCAGAAGGGCAGGCTGTTCCTGCTCGGCGACGCCGCCCACATCGTGCCACCGGCGGGAGCAAAGGGACTGAACCTCGCCGTCTCCGACGCGTGCGTGCTGTCCTACGCACTCGGAGCGCACTACAAGGCCGGCATCCGCGAGCACCTCGACTCCTACAGCACCACCTGCCTGCCCCGGATCTGGCAGGCCCAGTACTTCTCCTGGCTGCTCACCACCACGATCCATGCACTGTCGAACGATCCGATGGACCTGCGGTTGCGACTGACCCGCATGCAGCGCTGGGTCGAATCCGAGGACGAGCAGCGCGCACTCGGGGAGGTCTATCTCGGGCTCCCCTTCCCCACCCCGTGGGCCTACAACTGATACCGGCCTCCGGCCGCACCCGGATTCACAACCGAGCAGCGGCACCGACATCACGAGGCCGGGGCGGATCGGCGAGCGCCACACCGAATTCGCGGCGCAGGACCTCCACGACGTTCGCGTCGTCGAGTTCGCGTGTCTCCCGGCCGTTCTCGCCGGTGATCGTGAGGCGGTAGTCGCCGCCAGGAGCACACGAGAGGGTGTACCGTCCGTCGGAACGCGTCACCGAGCAGACGATGCCGCGGGTGAAGCGCGATCCCGGCGACGTGCTGTGCCAGTGCGCCATCGCCACGAAATCGGCCAGCGGACGCAGCACTCCGTCGGTGCGATAGGCACTTCCGGATTCGAAGCGCACGTCGTAGGCGGTGCCGGCACCGGGATCGCCGTCGGTCGCCTCCTCGACGAGCGCTTCTCCCCCGAAACCCGCATCGACGAGCCAGGGATGTCCGTCGATCCGGACCACGAGGACGACGTGCCCGAGGGGCGGCCCGTACCCGGCGTCCGTCAGGACCTCGGCACCGACGAGGTGCGCGTCGAAGCCGAGTCCCCGCAGGGCGAGGGTGAGCAGGCCGTTGACCTCGTAGCAGATGCCTCCGCGACGGCGGCCGACGAGCTTGCCGACGAGAGCGGCGGGTTCGATATCGACGGGAATTCCGCGATGGATATCGAGATTCTCGAACGGGACCGAGGCGATCTGCGCGGCGACGACGGTACGGAGGAGTCCGACGTCGGCCGGCCCGTCCGCGATCGCCGCCTCGAGACCGATACGTCGCAGGTAGGAGTGCAGATCGCGACCCGTGATCGCCCTCGTCTCCCGGCGGTCGGCGACGCACGCATCCAATCGGACATTTCGAACGAGTGGCGCAGATCGCACAGGGTCCCCTATTCTCCCGTTCAGAGTTTTGTGTAGCCTACCCTAATACGACAGGGGATCCACTGTGGCCGGAGCAGGTTTCCCTGCTGGACAGGAGTAATCGATGCGGACCGTTTCAACACTCGCGTGCAAGCGCGTCGCAAGCGGCAAATCCCTTCGCATGTCCCGCATCTGCGACCCCGTCACCGGCCGGACCCTCATCGTCCCGATGGACCACTCGGTGACCGTCGGACCCCTCGGACATGCCGATCATGCCGACACGACCGTGCGCACCCTAGCCGAGGCCGGAGCGAATGCTGTCGTCCTGCATCGCGGACGCGCCCGCCACGTCGATCCCGTGCACTTCGCGCGCATGGCGCTCATCGTCCACCTCTCGGCCGGCACGAACCTCAGCCTCGACATCGACGCGAAGGTCCTCGTCTCCGGTGTCGACGACGCCCTGCGGCTCGGCGCCGACGCGGTCAGCATCCACGTCAACATCGGTTCCGACACCGAGCGTCGGCAGCTCGCCGACTTCGCCGCCGTCTCACGGGAATGCGACACCCTCGGCATGCCGCTGCTGGCCATGATGTACGCCCGGGGACCGCAGCGTTCCGGTCGGCCCACGTCGCAGGAGGTCGCGCACCTCGCCGCGATCGCCACCGATCTCGGCGCCGACATGGTCAAGCTCGACTACACCGGTGCGACGGAGACGATGCGGACGGTCGTCGACAGCTGCCCGATCCCGATCTGTGTCGCCGGCGGCGACCGCGCGGCCACCGACGACGCCGTCCTCGATCTCGCCGGTGAGATCCTCGACGCGGGGGTCGCGGGTCTGAGTTTCGGCAGGAACGTGTTCGGCGCGTCCAACCCGCTCGTCGTCGCGACGGCACTGTCCGCGATGGTCCACGGCATGCGGCCCACTCGCACGAACGAACATCTCGGTCTCGACGCCCGGCTCGAACCTCGGCTCGAAACTGCCTGACCGGCACCCGGAATCAGGAATCCGCTCCACCCGCGCACCCTGCGCACGCCACGAAGGGAATCCGTCCACCCATGGACAGCACAATCGTCACCGACCGGATCGTCCCGGTCGACGGAGCCGGCGCGGACAGCCGCCGCGCACCCGCGAGCCGCGAGGGCCACTTCGCGTGGATCGACATCCGCACTCTCGACGGGTCGCAGCGCGACGCCGTCGTCCAGGCAGCCCTGAACCAGCGGGTCGACGGCATCGTCGCCGACTCGGCGGAGGTGCTGTCCGATCTGCCGCCGACCGTGCGCCGCATCCTGTTCCTCGACGAGCCTGCGGGTGAGGACTTTCCGTACGACAAGGTCGACCTGGTCGTCGTCTCCGATCGCGCCCACGTGCACTCCGAGCACATCGGCCACACCCCCGATCGGGGTGTGCACGTCGTCGTGTCCGACGCCCCCACCCTGCAGGAGGCGTGCGAGGTGGTCCGTGAGGTTCCGTGGACGGTGCTGACCTTCACCGACCCGACGAAGATCCCGCTCGAGATCGTGATCGCCGCGGCCGAGAACTCCGGTGGACGGACCGTCACGACAGTGACCGACGTCGAGGACGCCGAGATCGTCAAGCTCGTGCTCGAGCACGGTTCCGACGGCCTGCTGCTGGCGCCGCGCAACGCCGACGACGTGGTGACGATCGCCCGCATCGTCGACCACCAGCTCGAGAAGATGGAGCTGTCGGAGCTGGTCGTGTCCAAGGTCGAGCACATCGGCATGGGCGACCGCGCGTGCATCGACACGTGCTCGCTGCTCGAGAAGGACGAAGGTTGCCTGCTCGGTTCGTTCTCGACAGGGATGTTCCTGTCGTGCAGCGAAACCCACCCGTTGCCCTACATGCCCACCCGCCCGTTCCGCTGGAACGCCGGCGCCGTCCACTCCTACGTGCTCGGCCCCGAGAACCGCACCCGCTACATCAGCGAGCTTCAGGCCGGTTTCCCGATCCTCGCGGTGCGGTCGGACGGCAGCGTGCGCGAGGTCCGCATCGGCCGCGTGAAGATCGAGAAGCGTCCGCTGCTGTCGATCACCGCTACCGCGCCGAACGGCAAGTCCGTCAACGTCATCACCCAGGACGACTGGCACGTCCGGTTGCTCGGCCCGGGTGGCTCGGTCAACAACGTCACCGAATTGAAGCCCGGCGACAAGCTGCTCGGGTACGTCCCCACCGAGGCACGCCACGTCGGTCTGCCCATCACCGAGTTCTGTGACGAACGCTAGAGCGCAGTAGAGGGAACGAACGAACATGTCGGTCGAGGACACGAGCACCCCCGATATCCTCTGGTACATCGGAGCGGTCGACGGCGAGGTGCCGTGGGATCCGCGCCATCGCTATCCGTCGACCTTCGAGGCACTGCGCGAGCAGGCACGTGTCCTCGACCGACTGGGCTACTACGGAGCCCTCACGACCGCCCGGGAACCGATCTCGCTGATCGGCGATACCGAGCACCTGCGGTTCCTGGTCCCCGAATATCCCGGGATCAAGCCGCCCGCACTGCTGGCCGAACAGGCCCAGGTCTTCGACCACTATTCGGGTGGCCGGCTGATCTACAACCAGGTCAACGGCGCCGATCCGGTGCTGGCCCGCTACGGGCGCTTCCATTCGAAGCAGGAACGCTATGCCGTCTCCGAGGAGTACTGGACGCTGTTCCGCAAGCTCTACCTCGACGACACCGAGGAATACCACGGCCGCTACTTCGATTTCGGCCCGCGCTACAAGCCGGCCATCGGCGGACCGCGTCAGCCGGGTGGCGTGCCGGTGTGGGGCACGGGTGCTTCGCCGGAGGGCATCGACCATGCCGCCGCGGTGCTCGACGCCTACCTGACCTTCATGGGACCCGCCGCCGACATGGGCCGGTTGTTCGACCGGGTCCGCGCCGCCACCGCCGGGCGTGGACGCACGATGCGCTTCGGTGTCCTCGCGAGCGTCATCGTGCGCGAGACCGAGGACGAGGCGTGGGACCGTTTCGAATGGCAGCTCGCGCAGACCGATCCGGAGTCGGTCCTTGCGACCGTCGACCGCAACCTCACGAGCTTCCACTTCCCGCCGCTGGCGGAGTTGACCTCCGACGACCCGCAGGTGACGGAGCGGATCGAGGCGCTGCGCGCGGGCCGTCTGCCCACCCGGAGCGAACTCGAGTTCGCCCCGAACATGGCCGCGGGCCTGACCATCTGGACCGCCGCCGAACCGCCCTTCGACATCGCGGGTAAGGGCACCGGCAACTATCTCGTCGGCAGCGCCGACAACGTCGCGGCCCGCATCCGGGAGATGAGCGCCGATCTCGGCATCGACATCTGGATCCTGTCGGGCTGGCCGTCGGCTCGGGAAGCGGAGATCACCGCGGAACTGCTGTTCCCCCGCCTCGGTCTGCCGTCCCCGGTCGCAGGCACGCACGCGACGTCACCGCGATGAGGTCGATCCTTCCCATCGCGGACACGCACACCGTCCGCGATCGTTTCACCCTCGTCGCCGAATCCACCCCCGAGGTGCCGGCGTTGGTGTGCGCCGGCGAATCCGTCACCTACGGTGAACTTCTCGCGCGGTCCACCGACCGCGCCCGTGCACTCGCGGCCCACGAACCGGATCCACGACGACCGATCGCGCTCGACACCACCGGCGACCTCGACACTCTCGTCGCACTGGCCTCGGTTCTGATGTCGGGTCGTCCGCTGGTGCTCCTCGATGCCCAACTGCCCGAGGAGCGTCGAACCGAGATCCACCGGCGCAGCGGTGGCCTGCGGCTGTCTCCCGCCGAACTCGGAGACCTGCCGTCGGCGGACGAGGCCGTCCTGCCCACCGTGACGGCCTGCGACACCGCGGTGTTGTTGTTCACCTCCGGCTCCACCGGCACACCGAAGGCCGTGCGGCAGGGAAACCGGCTGTGGCTCAATCAGGCTGCGGAGTTCCACGAGCGACTCGGCATCGGCGCCGACGACCGCGTCGGCCTGCCGTTGCCCATCAGTTTCGGCGGCGGTCTCGACATCGTGATGTCGGCGCTGCTGCACGGCGCCGAACTCCACGTGATCGATCCGCGGCAGACCGGGATCGAGGCTGTTCCCGCCTGGTTGCAGGCGTCCCGTCCGACCACCCTGCACACCACCCCGTCGCTGCTGCGGTCGATCCTGAAGGTCTGCGGACCCGGCGACCTGCAGGGGTTGCGACTGGTGACGACGTGCGGCGAGCCCGTCCACGGCGACGACGTCCGCGCTCTCCACGCGCGCCTCGACGCCGGCAGCACATACTGCAATCTCTCCGGCTCGTCCGAGACCGGCAACATCGCCTTCGCCCCCTTCGACACCGGATCCGACGTACCCGACGGAATCCTGCCCGCCGGGGAACCGGCCGCGCGCAAGATGATCCGTCTCGTCGACGCGGACGGCCACGACGTGTCGCCCGGTACGACAGGCACCCTGGTCATCGAGTCGCCGTTCGTCTCCGAGGGCTACTTCACCGACGTCGACGGCGTCCTCGCCGGCACCCCCGACGCGTTCGGCCACACCGAGGACGGCACCCCCGTCTTCCGGACGAGCGATCTCGGCCGCATCGGACCCGACGGACTGCTGCGCCTCGTCGGACGGCAGGACGACGCCGTGAAGGTCCGCGGTTACCTCGTCGAACCCAACGAGGTGGCCGCCGCGCTGCGCTCACTGCCCGGTGTGGACGATGCGGTGGTCACCGCGCACCGCGACGGCATGATCGTCTCGCTCGTCGGTTACGTCGCCACCGCCCCGCACGAACGCGCGCCGTCCGAGGCGGACCTGCGCCGCGAACTGCGCGACACGCTGCCGGCGTGGATGGTGCCCGGCCGGATCGTGTTGCTGCCGGTACTTCCCCGCAACGAACGCGGCAAGATCGACCGTGGCGCGCTGCCCGCCCCGCCGGGGCGCCCCACACATGTGGAACCGAACGCCGGCACCGAGAGCACGCTCGCCGAGATCTGGGCGGAGGTCCTCGGCCTCGATGCGATCGGACGCGACGACGACTTCGTCTCTCTCGGCGGCGACTCCCTTCAGACCCAGCAGATGCTCACCCGCGTGAGCGACCGGTTCGGGATCGACACGTCGTCCGCGACGCTCGCCCACAACCCGACGCTGCGACGGTTCGCCCGCCACATCGACACCGTGCGTGTCGATTCCGGGCCTGTCGATTCCGGGCGTGTCGACTCTGCTGCTCCGGCACCGACCGCACGACCCGGCTCCGTGCTCGTCGCCCTGCAGACCACAGGTACCCGTCCCCCGGTGTTCGCGTTCGCGGGCGCGGGATCGACGGCTCTGGCTCTGCTGCCGCTCGCGCGGGAACTCGGCCCCGATCAGCCGGTCTACGGGTTGCAGGCCCGCGGACTCGAGCGTCGCGGCCTGCCGGACTGGACCGTCCGTTCCGCCGCGCGCCGCTACCTGAAGCACATCCGCCGCATCCAGCCGCACGGCCCGTACGTCTTCGTCGGCCACTCCCTCGGCGGGGTGATCGCCATGGACGTCGCACGGCTGCTCGAGGATCGCGGGGAAACCGTCTCGGCCGTGGTGTGTCTCGACACCATCCTCGACGGACCGCTCACCGAGGGTGGTCCCGAGCTGCCCAGGACGTCCACCACGACGACACCGGGCGAGGCCACACCGGCCGCGGCGCCATCGCGGTCGGATCTGTGGCGCACCCGCGCGCGCCTGCTCACCGCGGGAATCGTGCAGTACCCGGCGCAGACACAGTGGGAGCTGTTCCACGAGCTCGGCCGTCGCGTCGCGTTGCTCCACCGTTTCCGCCCATGGGACGGACACGTCGAAGTGGTGATGGCCGAGGACAATCCGGACGACCCGCAGTGGTGGCCGGCGATCGCAGCGAATGTGGTGTCCGTCGAACGCGTTCCGGGCGATCACGTGGGGATGTTGCGTCCCCCGCACGTCGCGCGCACCGCAGCGTTCGTCCGGGCCGCACTCGGACGGATGCGTCCGTGAGTGTGCGTGCGGCGGTCCTGATCCAGGCCCATCGGCATCCGGAACTGTTCCGAACCCTCGTCGATTCGCTGCGACATCCCGCGATCGACATCTACCTGCACATCGACGCCACCTCGGATCTCGAACCGTTCGAGGACGCGGTGCCCGAGGACGATGCGGTGACCTATCTGCGCGGTGCGCAACGCGTCGATGTGCACTGGGGTGGGCTCAGCCAGATCGAGGCGATGCTCGCCCTGGTCCGCGCTGCACGGGCAACGGGACGCGACTACGACCGCTTCGCCCTGCTGTCCGGTTCCGACATCCGCGTCGCGCCGCTCGACGACATCCTGACGGCTTGGGCGTCGTCCACCGAGTTCCTGCGTCTGGACCGGTGTCTGACCGCTCCCGGGATGTGTTTTCCGGCGCGGGTGTCGCGCCGGCATTTCCCCGACCGGCCCGGCGGCGTGCTGCAGCACGTCTCCGGGCGCATCCCCCGCCGCGTCGACACGACCGTCGATCTCCATCAGGGTTCGCAGTGGTGGGCACTGACCGCAGCGGCGGTCGACCACGTGACGACCTTCCTCGACCGGCATCCGTCGTGGTTGCGGTTCCATCGGCACACCTTCTGCCCCGACGAGATCGTCGTCCACTCGATCCTTGCCGCCTCGCCGTTGCGGGACCGGATCGCGCAGGACCACACGGCAGGGACGGATACCGACCGACTCGCCGATCCGTTGCACGGGATGCACTACATCGACTGGTCCGATCCGCTCGCTGCGAACCCCCGCCTGCTCACCCCCGCGGACGCCCCGGTGCTGCTCGCCTCCGGGGCCTTCTTCGCGCGGAAGGCCGATCCGGCCACCGCGGCCGAACTCGTCGCGGCCCTGCGGCAGGAGACGGCGACGTGATCGCGACACTCACCCGCCGGTTGCGAGGCGGTGCGGCACCCGGCCTCGAATCGAACGCGGCCGCGCTCATGCTGTCCTCGCTCGCCACGGGGCTGCTCGGACTCGTCTACTGGGCTGTGGCCGAGCGGTTCTTTCCGACGGCCGTCGTGGGACACGCGTCCGCGGTGATCAGTACGGCGACGATGCTCGCGTCGATCTCGTGCCTGTCGCTCGGTGGTGCCTACCAACGCTTCCTGCCGGGTGCAGGTCGCGCATCGGGGCGGTTGATCGTCGGCGGTTGCGCGCTCGTCGGTGCGGTGGCGTTGCTGCTCGGCGCACTGTTCGTGCTCATCGGGCCGACGCGGACCACCCTGTTCCCCACTACCACCGAGGCCACCGTCTTCCCGCTGATGGTGTGTGCCTTCGCGCTCTACGCGATCACCGATCCGATCCTCATCGGTCTGCGGCTCGCGCGCACGGTCGCGGCGAAGAACATCGCGTTGTCGGTGCTCAAGATCGTGCCCGTGATCGCGTTGGCGGGCACCGGCTCGGCCCTGGCGCTCACCGGTTCGTGGGGCGTGCTCGCCCTCGGCATCACCGCCGTGGTCCTGATGCGCGTCCTGCGCGCGACCTTGCCGGGACGCCGCGAGGTCGAACCCGACCTGCCGCCGGTCCGGGAACTGTGGGCGTTCCAGGGCGTGTTCTTCACGATGTCGCTCGTCCTGACGCTCACCCCGCTGGCTCTGCCGCTGATCGTCATGTCCACTCTGGGCCCCGAGCAGAACGCCTACTTCAACCTGGCGTGGACGATGTGCACCGCCCTCGGCCTGCTACGCGGCGCGGTGGGATCGTCGTTCGTCGTCGAGGCATCCTCGCCGGGGGCCGATCGTGCGCACCTGTTGCGGCGGTTCGTCCGGATGCTCGGCGCGGTCACCGCCGTCTCGGCCACCGGTCTGGCGCTCGGGGGGCCCCTGATCCTGTGGCTCGTCTCCCCCGACTACTTCCACGCCGCCGCCGGGCTGGTGCTCGTCATGGCGCTCGACGCCGTCGTCGGGGCGGTCGTGGTGGTGTACTTCCTACTCGCCCAGATCCTGCGCCGGTTACATCTCATGCTCGCCGTGCAATGCCTCGTCGTCGCGATCACGATCGGCGGGGCGGCGTTGCTGGTTCCGCGGCTCGAACTGCTCGGGGTCGGCGTCGCGACCCTCACTGCGAACATGGTGGCGTTGCTGGTGATCGCGCTCCCGCTCCGCCGGTTCGTCGCCGAGTTCACGGCGGCGCCGACCGACGCGCGCGGCTGACGGGGACCGCTCAGCCGCGTGCCCGCGCGCCGCGCGCTCAGCCGCGCACCCGTGCAGCAGCTTCGAAGACCTTGCGACTCACGAAGCGCACCGTCTCGACGCCCGGCCGGCGGACGACGGCCCGCGCTGCCGGCACGGCCACCGACGACAGCTGCCGTGCCAAGGCCACGGGCAGCGAGCCGTCCGGACGTTCGGCCCACAGCAGTCGCCCGAGGTCGGCGTCGCCCAAGGCTGCCACCCCCGTCGCGGTGGCGTACTCGCGCGCGATGCGCAGGTGGGCGGCGCGTTGTTCGTCCGAGTACACGGCGCTGACCTGGTGCGGGTGGATTCGGTAGCGGTAGCCGACGATCGGCAGGTTGCCCATCCGGCCGTGCGCGGCGAGTTCCGTGAAGAAGCGGTAGTCCTCAGCGTGCGCGAACTCCGGGCGGAACCGGATTCCGCTGCGCTGCAGGACCGACGACCGGATCATCACCGACGCCCCGCAGTGGCAGCTCGCCAGGAGCAGCCGCTGACGGCACGCGGAATCGGTACGCGGCATCCGGACCCGCCCGTCGAAGGCGCCGAACAGTTCGTAGTCGGTGCCGCACACCGTCAGCTCCGGGTCGTCGGACATGGCCCGGAGCTGGGCACTCAGCCGACCGGGCGGCATGATGTCGTCGGCGTCCATGCGCGCGAGGAAGGCTCCGCGCGATTCGTCGAGTCCCCGGTTGAGGGCGCCGACGAGACCGGTGTTGTCCTGGCGAACGACGCGCAACCGCGTGTCGTCGATCGCGGCGAGGACCTGCGCGGTGTCGTCGGTCGAACCGTCGTCGACGACCAACAGTTCGAGGTCGCGGTGATCCTGCGTGAGGATCGAGTCGAGCGCCTCGCGCAGGTAGGGCGCGGCGTTGTACGCCGGGACGAGCACGGTGACGAGCGGACGCTGGGTCATCGACGAAGTTCTCCTGTAGAACGGGCGGTCGCGCTCAGCGATGACGCAGGATCGCGGAATACAGCCACGGCGCCGATTTCACGAGGACGGCGAAGATCGCCTCGCGACGGAAACCCGTGCGCGCGAGCGGCACCGCATCGGCGATGGAGATCTCGCTGCGGACCCGGCGCATCGCGGTGTCGTAGAGACCGGGGCGGTCTGCCCTCGCGTGCCGGGCGCGCATCGCGAGATGTGCAACCGAGGTGAGGACCTCCCGATAGTGGAAGCCTCGCATGTCGCCGAGCCAGGCCTGGGTGAGTCCGTGTGCGCGGACGACGGCGCGGGCATCGCGGCCGACCTTGAACAGGTCGAAGGTCCGTTCGCTCAATGCCGTGGAGATCGACCCCGCCCGGTACAGATAACGGTAGAGCGGTTCGTCGACCATCGCGACCCGCTTCGCGGACAGGGCGAGTCGCAGGACGGAGACGATGTCCTCGTAGGCCTGATCCTCATCCCACGGCCGGTCGCCGAGGATCTCGCGGCGGAACAGCTTGGTGCACGCGTACGCCTTGACGCGACCGCGGATCAGGGCGCGCGCGAAATCCTCTCCGGACAACACGGATTCACCCGTGGGCGGTTCGTCGATCTGCAACGGGCGGTCGTGTTCGTCCACGCGGGTCGTGCGGCAGCACACGAAGTCGGCGTCGGCCTCGACCAGTGCGCGTTCGAGGACCTCGACGAAGTGCGGTTCGGCCTCGTCGTCGCTGTCGAGGAACCAGACGAGATCGCCTGTGGCACGAGCCAGTCCCGAGTTGCGGGCACGACCGAGACCGAGATTGCGCGGGTGCGTGACGACGAGATAGGAGGCGCCGGCCTCGTCGAGGAAGCTCGTCACGACCGCCATCGAATCGTCGCCGCCACGGTCGTCGACGAGAACGATCTCGTCGACCGGACGAGTCTGGTACAGGACCGATCCCAGACATTTCTCGACATACGGGATACAGCGGTGGACGGGCACCACCACACTCACGCGCAGCCGGTCGGACTCCACCACGGCCTCCTCACCGACGAACGACAACCGAGTCAGGATAACCGGACATCAACCGGACCAGGGTGTGACGGACGCAACGAGACCGTGATGATCCGATCCCGGAATGTCGATGCGTGTCAAGCGATTCACGACCGCGTCCCGGGTGATCATGCGGTCGATCCCGATGACCGCCGGGTAGGCTGCGTCGGCCGGGAAGCTCGGCAACAGCCCCGCCCCGGTCTGGTCGGCCGCGTCGACGAAGCCGTCGGTGAGCAGCGCCCGGTAGCGGGTGTGCGACCAGGTGGAGTTGAAGTCGCCGCTGACGATCACGGGACCGTCGTCGCCGGCACGCTCGCGCAGCAGCACCCCGAGTTTCTCCATCTCCGCCGCCCACTGCCAGGCAGGTTCCGGATAGGGCGGCATCGGATGCACCGCGGCGAGCACGACGGTCCGTCCGTCGCCGAGATCGAGGTCGGCAACGAGATTCTGCATCGCGAACCGGCCGAGCGGCTCGGCGTCCCGGAGCGGGAACCGACTGTAGATGCCGGTGCCTCCGCCCCCTTCCGGCCGCGGGGAGACGAACTGTTCGGGCAGCAGATCGTCGATTCCGGCTGCGCGCAGACGTGTCACGGCGTCGTCGGTGAGTTCCTCGACGGTCAGGACATCCGCGTCGTACTGCCGGACGAGGTCGACGACGCCCGCGGCGTCCGCCTCCCCGAGCCGGATGTTCGCCTGCAGCACGGTGATCGGCTCCTCCACCGTCCGTTCGGGGAAGGACGGACGGCTCGGGACGAACAGCGGCAGGTGCGTCCACACGCCCGCGAGCACCACCAGCAGAGCGACCACGGCGCTGCGCCACGCGCGGAGGGCGAGCAGCATCAGCAGACCGACGGCACCGGCGGCGACGAGCAGCGGGACGAAGGACGACAGCAGGATGAGCTTGTTGCTCTCCGGACCCAGATAGTGGACCCCGACTCCGAGGGCTCCGACCACCACCGCGCCGAGCGCGAGCCCGTGGAGCACGCGGCGTACGGTCACTCGACCGCGACCGGATGCGTGCTCGGTTCCACCGCCGCGCCGCGCAGGCGCCGCAGCACCAGGGTCACGAGCAGCGCGAGGACCGCCATCGCGGCGCTGTACCAGACGACCGCGTCCGGGGCGTCGAAGATGCCGCCGAACAGGCCCGCGACGAGCGCACCGACCGACATGCCCGCGACCTCCTGGGCGGACCACAGGCCGTTCACCCGGCCGAGCAGCGTGTGGGGCGTGTGCGTCTGGATCAGCGAGTAGCGCAGCACCTCCTGGACGGCCCCGAACACACCGACGATCACGAGCAGCACGGCGGTGAGCGCCAGGACGGACGTGAAGCCGACCAGTGCCTGGACGACGAATCCGAGGATCAGTGCGGTGAGCAGCACGCGACCGGGCCGCACCGACCGGCCGAGCCACCCGCTGGTGACCGTGGCTGCGGCGGCACCGAGCGCGATCGCCGCATACATGACGCCGATGGCGACGGCGTTGCCCTCGAAACGCGCGTCGGCGAAGGCCGGGACGAGCACGAGCACACCGCCACCGAGCATCGCGACGACACCGGCGATCATCACGCCACCGACGACGCGTTCGCGGCGCAGGAAGCCGGTCACCGTCTCCGAGGGTGTGTCGGCGTCGTGCCCGGCATCCGAGTTCGGCGGGTTCAGCGCAGGCAGGCCCGAGAGCAGGGTGACGGTCACGGCGGTGCCGATCGCGGCCACCCAGTAGTTCCACGCGACCGAGAACGTCGCGATCACGAGACCGCCGAGCGCCGGGGACAGGACGGCTCCGGCGCGGGCGCTGAGGACGTTGAGCGCGCCGACGGCGACGAGCTGGTCCTTGGGGACGAGCGTGGGCACGACCGCCAGCAGAGCCGCGATGCTGATCGACCCGATCAGGCCGTTGACGACCGTCAGGGCGATGATCGCCGGCACCGAGGGCGACGACAGACCGGCGTTGACGGCCAGTCCTACGAAGGTGAGGCCTGAGACGGTGCGGGCGAACAGGATCAGGAACTTGCGGTTGTAGCGGTCGGCGAGCATGCCGCCGAGCAGCATGCCACCGATCGCAGCGCCCCCTTCGAGCGCGGAGACCAGACCCACCATCGGCGACGATCCGGTCAGGTCGTAGACCTGGATCGGCACGCCGACCATGAGCATCCCGATACCGAAGATCGAGATGGTGCGAGCGATGAAGATCCGGCGGAAGGCCGCGCTCTCGCGCAGCGGCCGCAGATCGAAGAGGGCGCCGTTGCTCATTGCCGGTCCGTCACTCGGACTTCGCGGCGGCGTCGGCGAGCATCGGGGCGATCTCGGCGGTGGCCCACTTCAGCGACAGCGCCGACGGGAAGCCCACGGCGTTCGGCATGCCGGTGTTGCGGGCGAGCGAGACGACCGCGCCACGCTCGACGGCCGGAAGACGGTTCCAGGCCTCGAACTTGGTCAGGTATCCGAGATCGCCGGTGGGCGAGACGACGACGAGCAGGTCGGCATCGAGCTGCGAGATCTCCTCGTAGGACAGCACACCGCGTCCGTCGGCATCGACCTGGAGTGTGTTCGCGTATTCGCTGAGCTCGAGGCCGAGGGAGTTCAGGAACTGTCCGATGCCGCGGTCGTCGGCGGCGAGCACCGACAGCTGGCCACCGGTGTCGCCGATGATCGCGTTGTAGGTCGTGCCCTCGAGTGCGGGGTACTGCTCCTTGGCGGCGTCGAGATCGGCCTCGGCCTGCTCGATGACCTCCTCGGCCTTCTCGGGGATGCCGAGGGCCGATGCGATCTTGCGGGTGGAGTCCTGCCACGGCTCACCGTTGGCGCGGTAGTCGAAGTGGACGACGGGGAACTGCTCGGCGAGCTGATCGTAGGTGTTCTGCTCGAGTCCCCAGAAGCCGGTGGAGACGATGATGTCGGGCTGCAGCGCGGCGATCTGCTCGGCGATCACCGTGGCACCGCCGTCCATGTTCAGCAGCGGCGGGACGTCGGCGCCGAGCGCTTCGGCCTCCCACGGCCAGACGCCGGTGCCGCCGGTCGCGGCGAGGTTCTGGGCATCGACGGGGAGCGCGAGCGGGGTGACGCCCAGCGACAGCAGGATGTCGGCGTCCTGCGGCGACAGCGGCAGGGCCCGGGTCGGGGCGGACTCGACGGTCGTGTCGCCGAACTTGCCGGAGACGGTGACCGGGAACTCGCCGTTCGCAGCCGTCGCGCTGCCGGACGAGCTACCGCTGTCGGTGTCCGAGCCGCACGCCGTGACACCGACCAGCATGGCGGTGGCGGCGAGGGCGACGCCGATCCGGCGCAGTCGCGTGTGGATCCTCATCGATTCTCCTCTGTTGGGGAACAACCAATCGACTCTGTTGTGGAACAACCAATCGGCTCTGTTGTGGAACGATCAGTCGGTTCGTGGAGGGTTGCGGCGAGTTCGCCGATCGACCCGGCGGTGAGGATCGACTCGGCGTCGATCACGTATCCGGCCGCGCGCAGTCCGCCGAGGATCCGCATCACCGAGATGCTGTCGCATCCGAGGTCGAGCAGATCGTCGTCGACGCCGACCTGCTCGATGCCGGTGACCTCGGAGGCGAGGGCGCACAGCAGTTCTTCGGCCGGTGTGGACGGTGCCCGGTGCGCTCGAGGGGCGAGTTCCGGTCGCGGCAGTGCGGCGCGGTCGATCTTGCCGTTGGCGAGCGTGGGCAGGGCGTCCAGGACGACCGTCGCCGACGGCACCATGTAGTCGGGCAGCACCCGCGCCACCGCCCGCCGCAACGTCTCGGCGTCGAGGGTGTACCCGGCGGCCGGGACGACGTAGGCGACGAGACGCGCCGTCGCGCCGAGATCGGTGCGGGCGAGCACCACGGCGGTCGCGACGTCCGGTCGCGACGAGAGCACGGTCTCGATCTCGGCCGGCTCGATCCGGTAACCGCGGATCTTGACCTGGTCGTCGCCGCGTCCGCGGTACCGGATGTGTCCGTCGGACGTCCACAGGGCCCGGTCACCCGTGCGGTACATGCGATCACCGGGGAACTCCGGATCGATCGTGTCCGCGACGAAACGGTCGGCGGTGCGAGCCGGGTCGGCGAGATAACCGCGGGCCAGTCCACGACCGGCGAGGTAGAGCTCGCCCTCCACGCCGATCGGCGCGGGGCGCATCCACCGGTCGAGGATGTAGGCCCGGGTGCCGGCCACCGGTCGGCCGGCAACGGGCGCGTCCGCGTCCGAGGCCCGTGCGACGAGCGCGTCGACGGTGCTCTCGCTCGGCCCGTAGAGGTTGTAGGCGCTCACGCCGTCCAGCCCGCGCAGCCGGTCCCACATCGGTTGGGAGACTGCCTCGCCGCCGAAACCGAGCGAGGCCGGGCACCGTCCGTCGTCCGCGAGTCCGTGATCGAGCAGCTGCGCGAGGTGTGACGGGGTGACCTCGACGAAGTCCCAGCGGGATTCGTGGGCGACGCGGACCATCTCGGCCGGGTCGCGCTGGACCTTCTCGTCGACGACGTGCACCGCGTGCCCGTCGAAGAGCCACAGCTGAGGCTGCCACGACGCGTCGAAGGCGAACGACCATGCGTGGCCGACCCGGAGCCGGTCGCGTCCGGTCCGTGCCTGCGTCGGTTCGTGCAGATCGGCGCGGTGGCTGTGGAACAGCGCGGTCAGGCCGCGGTGCAGGGCGAGGACCGCCTTGGGTGTGCCGGTGGAACCGGAGGTGTACACGACGTAGGCCGGGTGGTCTGCGCGCAACGGTGCGAGCCGGTCCGCGTCGGTCATCGGGGCGTCGTCGTAACCGGCGACCCGCTCGGCGAGCGTCTCGTCGTCGAGCGCGAGCACCGGCGCGTCCCCTGCGGGCAGCGACGACACGAGTTCTCCGGTGGTGAGCACGACGACGGGCTCCGCAGTGCCGAGGATCGTCGCGAGACGCTCGGTGGGAGTGCGCGGTTCGAGCGCGACGTAGGCGCCGCCGGAGACGAGCACCGCGAGCATCGCCGCGATCGTGTCGGCCGTGCGGGGCAGCACGAGCGCCACGCGGGTCTCGGGAGCGACACCGTGGTCGACGAGGAGGCGCGCCCACCGGCGGACCCGGGACGCGAGGTCGGCGAAGGTCCATTCGAGATCGCCTGCCACGAGCGCCGTCTCGTGCGGGTGGCGGGTGGCCGCGTCGTCGAACAGGTCCGCGACGGTAGCGGCTTCGGTGGCCTGTGCCGGTGTGGTCCGCCACTGCTCGAGCCGGGCGCGTTCGTCGGCCGGCAGCACGTCGATGGCGAACAGGCGCCGGTGTGCCTCTCCGCCGGCCAGCGTGCGTAGCACCCGGTCGAGTCCGGCGGCGAGACGTTCGACGGTGCCGCGGTCGTACAGGTCGGAGCTGTACTCGACGACGCCGACGACGGTGTCGGTGCCCGCATATTCGACGAGGTCGAAGGACAGATCGAACTTCGAGGTCTCCATCGGGTGCGGTTCGGGGGTGACACCCGCGGTGAGCCCACCCGCGCTGCGCGGATCGGGTTCGACGAGATAGACGATCATCACCTGGAACAGCGGGTGCAGGGCGCGCGAGACGGATCGATCGGAGCCGAGCACCGCGTCGACGACCTGCTCGAACGGCAGGTCCTGGTGGTCGAACGCCTCGAGGTCGGTGCGGCGGATCCGGTCGAGCAGTTCGGCGACGGTGGGGTCGCCGGACAGGTCGGTGCGCAGCACGAGGGTGTTGAGGAAGAAGCCGACGAGATCCTCGAGCTGTGCGTCGCCGCGGCCGGAGACCGGGGTGCCGAGCGGGATGTCCTCGCCGCCACCGTAGGCCGCGAGCAGCACCGCCACCGCGGCCTGGACGACCATGAACATCGAGACGTCCTGTGCGCGTGCGAGTTCCCGCAGTGCGCGCACGACCTCCGGGTCGATCGCGAACGGCACGGCGCCACCGCGATAGGAGGTGCGGGCCGGACGGGTCCGGTCGGTCGGCAGCGGCAGTTCCTCGGGCAGGCCGGCGAGGACGTCGCGCCAGTAGGCGCGCTGACGCGCGGCGAGCGACTCCGCATCCGCCGGGTCGCCGAGCAGTTCGCGCTGCCACAGCGTGAAATCGGCGTACTGCACGGTGGGTTGCGTCCACTCGGGTGCCTGCCCCGCCTGCCGCAACGCGTAGGCCGTGGCGAGGTCGGTGAGCAGCGCCTTGGTCGACCACTCGTCGACGGCGATGTGGTGGATCACCAGTGCCACCACGGTGTCGTCCCCGGCGTCGAGGACCGACAACCGCACCGGCAGCTCTGCCGACAGATCGAAGCGGTGATCGATCGCCTCGGCCAGCGCATCGCGGACATCGGCCGCGTCGACCGGACGGTGGTCGGCGAGCACGCGGACCTCGTCGGGCGTGAGCACCTGCTGGTAGGCCTGCCCGTCCGAGCTCGGGAAGACCGTGCGCAGCGCCTCGTGGCGCAGGACGACGTCGCGCACGGCGGCTTCGAGTGCCGGGACGTCGACGCGCCCGTGCACCCGCCACGTGACGGGCACGTTGTACACGCCGCCGCGGGCTCCGAGCTGGTCGAGGATCCACAGGCGTTGCTGCGCGTACGACAGCGGCACCATCGCCGGTCGCGGGTCGGCCGCGACCAGCGCGGGTCGGGGCGACCCCTGCCCGGCGGCCGCGCACCGCTGCGCGAGCGACTCCACGGTCGGGGCGTCGAAGACCGTGCGCAGGGCCAGATCCACGCCGAGCTCCGAGCGGATCGCGTTGACGAGCCGGATCGCGGCCAGCGAATGCCCACCGAGCGCGAAGAAGTCGTCGTCGATGCCGACCTCGTCGAGTCCCAGCGCATCGGCGAACAGTGTCGCGATCGTCGCTTCGAGTTCGGTGCGCGGCTGCCGTCCGGATCCGGTGTCGAACTCCGGTGCCGGCAGGGCACTGCGATCGAGTTTGCCGTTGAAACTCGTCGGAACCGCGTCGATCACGAGAACCCGTGCGGGCAGCAGGTAATCGGGCACACGTCCGACGAGTGCCTCACGGACCGCCACCGGATCCACCGCGACACCCGCTGCAGGAACGACATATCCGACGAGCACCGAATCGCCTGTGCCGGTCGAACCGGCAGAGCCGGCGGGACCGGGCTTGACCGCCGCTACGGCACGGGCGACACCGTCGACGGCGTCGAGAGCCGCTTCGAGTTCGCCGAGTTCGATGCGCAGACCGCGCAGCTTGATCTGGTCGTCGCCGCGGCCGAGATATTCGAGGTCACCGCGGGCGTCCCACCGCGCGAGGTCGCCGGTGCGGTAGAGCCGGTCGCCGGGATCACCGTAGGGGTCGGCGACGAACCGCTGGGCGGTGAGCGCCGGGCGTCGCAGGTAGCCCTGCGCGACCTGCACTCCCCCGATGTACAGCTCGCCCGGGGTGCCGGCCGGCACGGGACGCAGATACCGGTCGAGCACGTACAGGCACACGTTCGCGCCCGGCCGTCCGATGACGGAACCGCGGGTGGGCGAACCGATCCGGACCTCCGGGTCGGCGTCGAGGGTCACCTCGACCGCGGCTTCGGTCGGGCCGTACAGGTTGTGGACCTTCACCTGCGGCAGCACCTTCGCCGCGCGTTCGACGGTGCGCGGCGACAGTGCTTCACCGCTGCACACGATGCGCCGCAGGTTCGCGGCGTCCGCGGTGGCGGGCACGGCGAGGGTCTCCTCGAGCATCGACGGCACGAAATGGGCGACGGTGATGTTCCCGTCGCGCAGCAGGGTCGCCGATTCGACGGGATCGCGGTGCGCGTCGGGTCCGCCGACGACGACGCTCGCACCGTCGACGAACGGCGCGAACAACTCCCACACCGACACGTCGAAGGTCGCGGGCGTGCGCAGCAGGACCCGGTCGTCGGGCGAGACGGGCAGTTCGCGGCGCACCCATTCCAACCGGTTCGCCACGGCGCGGTGCGACACGGTGACGCCCTTGGGCAGACCCGTCGACCCCGAGGTGTAGATGACGTAGAGCGGGTGGTCGAGGATCAGCGGCGCGATCCGGTCGGTGTCGGTGACCGGCTCCGGGCTACGGGCGTCGATGCGGGCACGGACCTCGGCGTCGTCGAGGTCGAGTCGCGAATGGTCACCGGGCAAGGCGATATCGCTGCGCGTCAGCACGACTCGCGGACGTGCGTCACCGAGCAGGTACTCGATGCGCGCGTCGGGCAGCGTCGTGTCGATCGGCTGGTAGGCCGCACCGGACTTCACGACGGCGTGGATCGCGACGACCTGCTCCACGGAGCGGGGCACCGCGACCGCGACGATCGCGTCCGGGCCGGCACCGAGCGCGACGAGTTCGCGCGCGAGGCGGTTCGAGGCGGCGTCGAGCGCAGCATGGGTGAGGGTGTGGTCGGCTGCGACGAGAGCCGGCCGTTCGGCGTACTCGGCGGCGCTGCGCGCGAGCACCTCGCTCAGCGGGACGAGAGCGAAGTCGACGCGCTCGCCGGTGCCCACGGCGAGCTGTCCCGCGGTCTCGTCGGCGTCGAGGATCGTGACGTCGCCGATCCGGGTCTCGGGTGCGCTCGCGACCCGCTCGAGCAGCGTGAGCAGCGCGGCGAGCAACGTGTCGGCCGTGGTGGCGTCGAACAGGTCGGTCGCGTACTCCACCGATACGGCGACCTCACCGGTGTCTGGGGCGTCGACGAAGGTGAGGTTGAGGTCGAACTTGGCGCGGACGTTGCTCAGCGGCTCCCAGCGGGTGGGCACACCGAGCAGGTCGGGCAGCTGCGCGGGGCGCTGCAGGTAGCTCATCATCACCTGGAACAGCGGGTTCCGTCCCTCGACGCGCGGCGGTGCGAGTCGCTCGACGAGCTGTTGGAAGGGCACCTCCTGGTGCGCCATCGCCGCGAGGTCGGTCTCGCGCACCCGGTCGAGGAGTTCGGCGAAGGTGGGTTCGCCGGACAGGTCGGTGCGCAGCACGAGGGTGTTGACGAAGAAGCCGACGAGTTCGTCGAGGACGGTGTCGGACCGGCCCGAGACCGGGGTACCGACGACGATGTCGTCGCCCCCGCCGAGCCGCGAGAGCAGTGCCGCGACAGCCGCGTGCAGCGCCATGAACATCGTGCCGCCGCGGGCATCCGCGACTGCACGCAGGCGGGCGGCGATGTCGGCGGGGACCGTCGCGGTGGTGTTGCCCGCCGCGCCCGTCGGCCGCGCGGGGCGGAGCCGGTCGGTGGGCAGGACGATCTCGTCGGGCAACTGCGCGAGAGTGTCGGTCCAGTAGTCGATCTGGGTGTCGATCCGGCCGGCCTCGATCAGTTCGCGCTGCCACAGCGTGTAGTCGGCGTACTGGACGGGCAGCGGCGACCACTCTGGTGCCGCACCGGCCGACCGCGCGAGGTAGGCGCGGGTGAGGTCGCCGAGCAGCGGCGCGTCCGACCATTCGTCGGTCGCGATGTGGTGCAGCACCACCGCGAGGACGTGCCGGTCGGGCGCGACGCGCACCAGCACGACACGCAGCGGCGGGTCGGTGCGCAGATCGAACGACGCGGTGAGCCGCTCGGTGAGCAGCGCCCGGACGGCGTCCTCGGACTCCGTCTCGTGCAGTTCGAAGCGCACGGCCTCGGCTGTGGACAGGATTCGCTGGTAGGGCGTGCCGTCCTCGGACTCGACGACGGTGCGCAGGCTCTCGTGACGCTCGACGACGTCGGCGACCGCAACAGCGAGGGCATCGGCGTCCACCGTATCGTCGAGGCGGGCGACGTGCGCGTAGTGGTAGGCGAGGCTGTCGTCCTGCAACTGCTGGAGCAGCCACAGGCGTTCCTGGGCGGCCGACAGCGGCACCCGGTCGGGGCGCGTCCGCGTGGTGACCGGCGGGAGCGCCGCTGCGGCGCCGGGGATGCGGCGGGCGAGTTCCTCGACGCTGCGGGCCTCGAACAGGTCGCGGATGGTGACGTCCACACCGAGTTCGGAGCGGATGCGGCCGATGATCCGCATGGCGATCATCGAGTGCCCGCCGAGTTCGAAGAAGTCGTCGTCGGCGCCGACCTCGTCGATGCCGAGGACGTCGGCGAAGATCTCGCACAGGACCTTCTCGGTCTCGGTGCGCGGGGCGCGTCCACCGAGGCCGGTCGCGGCCTGCGGTTCGGGCAGGGCGCGGGTGTCGAGCTTGCCGTTGACGGTCATCGGCACGGAGTCGATGAGCTGCACTCCGGCCGGGACCATGTAGTCGGGCAGCTGGGCACGCAGGTGGGCGACGAGCCGCGAGGACAGATCGGACGGATCACCATCTCCCACCGGAACCGCGTACGCGGCAAGTCGTTTCGTGCCCGGCACGAGCGGGTCGTCGACGGCGATCACCGCGGCGGTGCCGACCTCGGGATGCTCCTCGAGCACGGCCGCGATCTCGTGCAGTTCGACGCGGTAGCCGCGGATCTTGACCTGGTCGTCGACGCGGCCGAGATAGTCGAGGTTGCCGTCGGACCGTCGGCGCATGAGGTCGCCCGTGCGGTACATGCGACCACCGGCCGACCACGGGTCGGCGACGAACCGGTCGGCGGTGAGGCCGAAGCGGTTCAGATAGCCGCGGGCGAGACCGACACCGGCGATGTACAACTCGCCGACGACACCGTCGACGACGGGCCGCAGCCACGGGTCGAGGATGTAGGCGCGGGTCGCGCGGATCGGGACTCCGACCGTGGGGGTCGCGCTGTCGTCGGTGCCACCGCCGAGGGTGTTGATCGTGTACTCGGTGGGGCCGTAGAGGTTGTACCCGAGGGTGCCGTCGGTCTCGCGCAGGCGCGTCCACACCGAATCCGACACGGCCTCACCGCCGAGCAGGACGAGCGGCGGGCGGTGCTGTCCCGGCCCCTCGTCGAGCATGCCGTCCGAGATCAGCTGCGTCGCGTAGGTGGGGGTGACGTTGACGACGTCGATGGCGTGGGTGTTGCAGTACTCGACGAGCGCGGTGGCGTCGCGTCGCAGGTCCTCGTCGCAGACGTGCACCTCGTGGCCCTCGACGAGCCAGAGCAGTTCCTCCCACGACATGTCGAAGGCGAACGACACGGTGTGCGCGACCCGCATCCGGCGTCCGTCCACCGACGAGACCACCGGATCGAAGATCTCGTCCTGGTGGTTGCGCTGCATGTTGGTCAGGCCCCGATAGGGGGTGACCACACCCTTCGGCTTGCCGGTGGACCCGGAGGTGTAGATGACGTAGGCGGGGTGCTCGAGCCGGCCCGGGCGGCCCGGGGCGAACGCGCCGAGTTCGGCGTCGGTCAGCGGCGTGGTATCCGCCATGAGGGGCTCGTCGAGGCGGATGCTGCGGTCGGCGGGCAGGCCGAGACGATCCCGCACTGCGGTGGTGGTGAGGAACAACGCCGGTTGCGCGTCGTCGATGACGGTACGCAACCGTTCGTCGGGCTGGTCGAGTTCGAGCGGCAGATAGGCGGCACCGGTGCGCAGGATCGCGAAGAGCGCGGCGACGGTGTCGATGCTGCGGGGCAGGCCGAGGCACACGATGGTCTCGGGTCCCGCTCCCCCGTCGATGAGGGTACGGGCGAGCGCTTCGACGCGTCCGGCGAGTTCGCCGTAGGTGCAGCTCTGCTCACCGGAGACGAGGGCGATGCGGTCGGCGTCGGTCGCGGCGCGCGCGATGAGCATCTCGGCGACGGTGGCGTCCTCGACCTCGGGGATCTCGGCGCGCAGCCGGGCTTCGGTGACAGCATGCTCGGCGGCCGTCAGTGCCGGCACGGACGCGACCGGCAGATCGACTCCGCGGGCGACGAAGTCGAGCAGCGCCACGAAGCGGTCGTGCAGAGCCCGGGCACGCGCTCCGTCGACGACGTCGGGCCGGTAGTCGATCTTGACGTGCATGGTCTGCCCCGGCGACACGACGATCGCGAGGGGGTAGTGCGTGTGGTCGAGGCTGTCCTCGGCGACGATGTCGTGCCGCGCGGACTGCCGGGCCATCTCGTCGGCGTCCTTGAAATTCTGCAACACGAACAGCGTGTCGAACAGTTCGGAATGGCCGACGGCACGGAGGATGTCGCCGAGCCCGAGATATTCGAACTCCATGCGGTCGGCGTACTCGTCCTGCATGCGGCGCAGCAGGTCCGCGACGGTCTCGGCCCCCGACAGACGCACCCGTACCGGGACGGTGTTGAGGAACATGCCGATCACGCGGTCGAGTCCGACGATCTCGGTGGGCCGCCCGGCGACGGTGGAACCGAACACGACGTCGGTGCTGCCGGATTCGGCGGCGAGGAGCAGGCCGACGACGGCGTTCATCAACGCGTTGAGGGTGACGCCCGTGCTGCGGGCCCGGTCGCGCAGTGCCGCGGTGAGCGTCTCGTCGATGTACGACTCGATGCGCAGCGGCACGATGGCGGCGCGGTCGCGGGTGGATCCGGCGAGCAGGGTGGGCTTGTCGAAATCGGCGAACTCGTCGCGCCAGGCCTGCTCGGCGGCGGCACGGTCGCGGGCGGCGAGCCACTGCAGGTAGTCGGTGAAACCTGCTTCGGGCGCGGCGATCTCGTCACCGGCGTAGCGGGCGAGGAGTTCGTCGACGAACAGCGCGCCGGACCAGCCGTCCCAGAGGATGAATTCGCGGTTGACGACGAGACGGTCGATGCCGTCGAGGTGCAGCAGCAGCATGCGCCACAGCGGCGGGGACGCGAGGTCGAACGGCTGCAGCCGATCCTCCTCGATCAGTTTCTCGGCGCGGGCCTGCTGTTCAGCGGGGGCGAGGTCGGTGAGGTCGACCTCGGTGAACGGCACCTCGAGATCCGCGGCGGCAATGAACTGCACCGGATCGGTCAGGCCGTCGTCGGTGAAACCGGCACGCACGGTGGGATTCTCGGAGAGCAGGCGTGCGGCGGCGCGGCGCAGGCGCGCGACGTCGAGGCGGTGGCCGAAGTCGAGCGAGAACTGGGCGGTGTAGATGTCCTTCGACGAGTCGAAGACCGACTGGAAATACAGGCCGCGCTGCAGCGGCGACAGCGGCCAGATGTCCTCGATCCGTGCCGGCGCGATCCGTGCGACCCGGTCGATCTCGGCCTGCGTGAGCGTGACGTGCCCGAGATCGGACGGGGTGAGGGAGGTTCTTCCCGAGGCTGCGTCGGCGCGGCCGAGCAGGTCGTCGAACGCCGCGCGCCATGCCGCGGCAAGCCGGACCACGAGATCGGGGTCGAGCGCCTCGTCGGCGGTGAGATGCACCGCGGCGCCGTCGGTTCCCCGTTCGACGTGGATGTCGAGCAGGTAGTCGCCGATGCGGTCTCCGCCGCTCCGCACGAGCACCTGCGACTGCCCGAGCGGCGCGAGGGCCGGCCCGGCCTGGACGTTGGCGTAGCGCAGCATCGGCCAGCCGATGCCCCGGTCGGGGGCGGCGCGCAGGCGTTCCTTCGCGACGCGCAGGGCGTCGAGCGGATCGGGGGCGAGCGCCAGTCGTACCGGCGTCGTCCAGTCCAGCGCGCCGACGGTGCGGGTGGGATCGGCGTCGGGGGTCAGGGCGACGCGGCCGTCGCGGACGATGTCGACGAGCAGTTCACCCTCGGCACTCTCGCGGGTGTTCGCGACCGCGGCTGCGGTCACCGCGGTCCACACATCCGTTGCATCACCCGAGACGAGTCCGGCCATCGCGGTTGTCGCCGTAGCGTATTCGTCGTCGGTCAGCGCGACGGTCACGGGGGTCCGTGTGCGGCCGGTAGCCGCCGCTGCGGCGAACTCGGCGCCGGGTGCGACGGTGGTCATCCAGTCGGATAGTTCTGCGAGTCGCTGCGGCGAGGCCGCCTGCTCGGTGAAGACGCGGGCGTGGGTGGCCGGTGAGGTGGGCACGGGCGGCAGTGCGATCTGCGTGCCGCGCCGGGCAGCGCGCAGGGCACGGTGCAGGTCGGCGGTGACGATCGCCCAGGACGTCTCGTCGACGAGTCCGGCAGGGGCGAGGAACACCAGTTCCCCGGCGGTCTCGTCCGCACCGGTGAGCCGCACCGCGGTCAGGATCCGGCCGGCGGTGGTGTCGGGGCGCAGGGGCAGGTCGGCGGTCGCGGTCCCCGCGGGCAGCGCGGCGTCCGCGACGAGGGTCCGGGCGTCGACGGCGGCGGTGTCGTTCACCGACAGCAACCACAGCACCGGGGCCGGTGCGGTGAGGGTCGTCCGCAGCGCCGGGTGGTGCGCGACCACGGCGGCGACGGCGGCGACCACGGCGTCCTCGGTGAGATCCTCCGCTGCCGGGATGCGGTATTCGCGCAGGTCGGCATCCACTGAGACTCCGGCGTCGCGGCGTCGCGCGGTGGCCGGCATGAGCGCGAGCGGCCCGGCAATGGTGTCTTCGTGCCCGGCGGCAACGCCGATCCGATCGGCCTCGGAGCTCTCGGCGAGCGACGGTGCCGGGGCGACGTCGAAGGTGCCGAGCGGCGCGTCGAGGTCGTCGAGGATCGCGGCGAGGAAGTCGTCGAGATCGGCGGCGCAGCGCTGCGCGAGCGGTGCGTCGTCGGCGTGACCGCGCAGTCCGATCTCGATCGGGTGCCCGGCCTTCTCGAGCACGAGGATGAATTCGAGTTCGCCGACCGGCCCGGAGGACAGCATGTGCGCCTGCGATTCCCGGCCGACCGAGTACCGCGAGGCAGCTGCGGGCATGATGTTCACGCCGACGGTCGGGGGCCGCCAGTCCGGGTCGATCTCGGCGAGTTCGCGACCGAGATCCTCACCGCGGTACCGGCCGTGCTTGAGCAGGCCGAGCAGTTTGCCGTCGATCACCTCGGCGACGTCGGCCAGACGCGCGTCGTCGGGGACGTCGAAACGCAGGGGCAGGACGCTGGCGACCATCGCGGGTACGGTGCGCAGTTCGCGGGTGCCACGCGCGGTCGTGGGCAGGCTGATCACCACGTCGCGACGGCGGGTGGCCCGGGCCAGATAGGCACCGAGGAGGGCGATGAGCACGGTGGCGGGCCGGGTGCCGTGGGCCTTGGCGTACCGCTCGAGCCGGCCGCGTCCGTGGGCGTCGATGTGCGACCAGGCGACGAGTTCGCCGGGACTCGACAGACGACCCGAGCCGAGCAGACGCGTCACCTGCGGAAGGTCGGCGAGTTCGTCGAGCCAGTAGCGGCGGTCGAGTTCGCGCTGTTCGCTCGCGACGTACTCCTCGTCGACGCGGACGTACCGTTCGAGGGTCCACTCCGTGGCGCGGTCGGGTCCCTTTCCCTCGACGTACGCCCTGGTCATCGCGGTGGTCGCCAGGCCGATGCCGTAGCCGTCGTTCACGATGTGGTGGTACTGCTGGTACAGCCGCACCGTGTCGTCGGACAGGCGGTGGATGGCGAATCGGAACAGCAGGTCGTGGGCGAGATCCTGCGGTTCGCTCATCGTCTCGCGCATCCAGCGGGCGGACGCCGCCGCCGGGTCGTCCTCGCCGCGGAAGTCGATGACGGGCAGGTCCCATTCGCGGGTCGCGCGCGGGATCTGGACGACGTTGCCGTCGGCGTCGATGTGGAAGTTGACGTGTAGGGTCTCCGCGACGTCGAGCACCGAGTGGATCGCCGTGATCATCCGGTCGATGTCGATGTCGTCGCCGATGGTCTCGGTGTACATGCCGGTGTTGTAGAGGTGCCCGGTGGCGTCGAGCTGATGACCGAAATAGATGGTCCGCTGCGCGCGCGTGACGGGATACACCGACTGCATCGAATTTCTCTCTCCCACGGATGCCGCGACGAGCCGCGGGCGCATACCGACTAGCTAATGGTTAGGCTAACCATACTAGGCGCCCGAGGGGGTGCTGAAACCTGCTCCCACCGGCGCGTTCATCGCCGTCGTCCAGGCCTCGGAAAGCGCTCGGATTTCTTCCGAAGGAATTCGTCCGTCCGACCGCATCGTGGCCGCGAATATACGACCGTCCGCCTTGTCCTCGAATCGCACCGACAGCTCGAGGGCGTGCCCGGACGGGGTCCGCCGCTCCGTCGGCACCGTGTCGACCCGGACGAGGACGTCGGGCCGGGCCAGCGCCATGAAGGCCGGTGCGGCCTGGGCGTTGAGGTGCCGCAGCAGCGCATATCCCGAACCGTCACCGGGCACGGCGCCCAACGCGGCGGACACACCGGCCGACACCGCGTCCGGATCGTCGGCGACGGGAACCCGCACGGGCACACCGACGGCGAACGGCCCGAGAGTTCGGGTGCAGTCCGGCTCGCCGTCGGAGAATCCACGTGCGTCGCGTTCGATCTCGACCAGCAACTGTGCCGGCGTGGCCTCGCGGACGCGTGCGACGGCGACTGCCAGCGCGGTCACCGCCGCGACAGCGGGGTCCTGTTCACCGGACGGACCGGCGGTGACCTCGACTGCGGCGATCTCGACCGGATCGCCGACGGGGAGCACCGCGGTGCTCAGCGCGGCGCCCGGGGCGAGGACCTGCGCCCAGTGCGCCAGTTCACCGAACAGCGCCGGGTCCTGCGCCCGCTCGTTGATCCGGGTCGCGAGTCCCCGCGCGGTAGCGGCGGGAACGGCGACCGCTCCCCCGGTCACCGCCGCCGTCAGGTCGGCCGCGAGCACGCCGACGGAGACACCGTCGGCGACGATCGGGTGGAGAGCCACCACGAGGCGACCCGCCTGTCCGGTGGTCAGCAGGACGGTCGAGAGCACCGGTCCGGCTTCGGGGTCGACAGTCGCGGCGGCCTCGATGTGGGCCTGCTGCTCGGCGGCTGCGAGATCGGTGGTCTCGACGACCCGCACCGGCACCTCGTCGGCGGGATGGGTGTCGAGCGACCACAGCACCGACGCCACGCGGGTCAGCCGCATGCGCAGCGCGTCGTGCGCGGCGACCACCGCGCGCACGGCTGCTGTGACCTGTTCCTCGTCCGCCGGGGTGTCGACGGCGAACACGATCGCCGCACCGGCCGGTTCGGTGCCGGTCTCCCGCAGCGCGTGCACGGCCGGCGGGACGGGCACCGGGCCCGGATCCCGATCGTCCACGGGACCGGCCGGCTGTTCGGCCGTCTCGGCGAACTGTGCGACGGCAACGAGACCGGCCGGTGTGCGCCACCGGAAGATCTCGCGCGGGCCGAATTCGATGCCCTTGCGACGCGCGGCCGTGACGACCTGCATCGAGACGATGCTGTCACCACCGAGCACGAAGAAGTCGTCGTCCGGCCCGACGACGTCGAGACGCAGTGCCTCCGCGAACAATTCGCACAGTGCGGCCTCGGCGGCGGTCTCCGGGTCGCGGCGCGTCGTCGCGGCCGGTTGCGGGTCGGGAAGTGCCCTGCGATCGAGTTTGCCGTTCGGTCCGAGCGGCAGCGCCTCGAGCACGGTCACGGTCACCGGGACCATGTGGTCGGGCAGGGTCGTCGCGGCGTGCGCGAGCAGATCCGCAGTTTCGACGGTGCGCGCGGCCAGGGGCACCACATAACCGGCGAGCATGCCGTCGCGCACGACGACGGCACTCTGCGCGACGTCCGGATGCGCGACCAGCGTCGCCTCGATCTCCCCGAGTTCGATGCGCAGGCCGCGGAGCTTGACCTGGCCGTCGGCGCGGCCGATGTAGTCGAGTTCGAGGCCCGCGCCCCGGTCGCGCCACCGCACGAGGTCGCCGGTGCGGTAGAGCCGCTCCCCCGCGTCGCTGTAGGGGTCGGCGACGAACCGGCCCGCCGTCAGGCCTGCGCGCCGGTGGTAGCCGCGGGCGAGCTGGACACCACCGAGATACAACTCGCCGACGACGCCCGGTGCCACGGTCCGGAGCCGTTCGTCGAGGACGAGGGTGCGGGTGTTGTCGATCGGTCGTCCGATCGGGACCCACGGGATGTCCTGCGCCGGAATCGATGCCGCGGTGACGTCGACGGCCGCCTCGGTCGGGCCGTAGAGATTGTGCAGTTCGGCGTCGACGAGGGTGTGGAAGCGATCGCGGTGGTCGGCGGTCAGCGCCTCACCACTGCAGATCACCCGGGTCAGGCGCAGTGCCCGGTCCTGCTCGGCGGCGAGCACGTCGAGCAGCGCCGCGAGCATCGACGGGACGAAGTGCGCCGTGGTGATCGACTGCCGGGCGATCACGTCGCGCAGATAGTGCGGGTCGCGGTGGCCGTCGACGGTCGCGACGACGAGCGTGGCACCGGCGATCAGCGGCCAGAAGAACTCCCACACCGACACGTCGAATCCGGACGGGGTCTTCTGCAACACCCGATCGTCGGCCGTGAGACCGTATTCGTCCTGCATCCACCGCAACCGGTTGGCCACGGCGCGATGGCCGACGACGACGCCCTTCGGGGTTCCGGTGGATCCGGAGGTGTAGAGCACGTACGCCGCGCGGTCGAGGGGCATCGCGGTCGGTGCTGCGACCGGCTCTGCGGGATCGGTACCGACGCAGCCGGATTCGTCGACCTCGAGCACCGGCACGACGGAGTCGAAGGACATCGCCACACCGGCGGCCGCCACGACCGCGACGGGCTGCGCGTCGGAGAGCATGTACGCGAGCCGCTCGGCGGGATAGTTCTCATCGAGCGGCAGATAGGCCGCACCGACGCGGTGGATCGCGAGGAGGGCGACCACGAGTGCGGTGCTGCGTGGGATCGCCACGGCCACGACGGCATCCATTCCTACTCCGGGAACGGAACGCAGGTGTCCGGCCAGAGCGGCGACGGCACGGTCGAGTTCGGCGTAGCTCCACCGCCGTCCGGTGGCGTCGTCGACGAGCGCGAGGGCGTTCGGTGTCGCAGCGACCTGCTGCGAGAACAGCTCGGGGACCGTGTGATCGGGACCGTTGTCGCGGACCGTGTCGATCTCCGCTGCAGCCAATGCCTTCCGGTCGTCGGCGGTGAGCACGCTCAGCTGCGACAGCGAGGTGTCGGGATCCGCCGCGATCTCCGCGAGCAGGACCGTGAGTCGCTGCGCGAATCCGTCGACGGTGTCGTGGTCGAACAGATCGGTCGCGTACTCGATGCGGCCGCGGATCCCGCCGTCGTCGGTCTCGGCGAGGTCGAAGGTCAGGTCGAACTTCGACGTGCCGGTCTCGACGAAGACCGGTTCGGCGTCGAGCCCGGGCATGCGGATCTCGTCGAGACGGTCGCGGTACTGCACCATGATCTGGAACAGCGGTTGGCGCGCGAGCGACCGTGCCGGGGTGAGTCGTTCGACGAGCACCTCGAACGGCAGGTCCTGGTGCGCGTAGGCGTCGAGGTCCACCTCCCGGACCCGTGTGAGCAGGTCGCGGACGGTGGGGTCGCCGGACAGGTCGGTGCGCAGCACGAGCGTATTGACGAAGAAGCCGACGATCCGGTCGAGGGCAGCGTCGGGACGCCCCGCGACGGGAGTGCCGAGGACGATGTCGTCCCCGGCGCCGTGCGCGCGCAGCAATGCCGCGACGACGGCGTGGGTGAGCATGAACATCGTCGCGCCGGATTCGGCGGCGATGTCGGCGAGTGCTTCGCGGGTCCGCGGGTCGACGGTGAACGGGACCGCGCCGCCGCGGTAGCTGCTGACAGCGCCGCGCGGCCGGTCGTGCGGGACGGCGAGCTCCTCGGGTGCTCCGTCGAGGACGCGTGCCCAGTACTCGGTCTGGATCTCACGCAGAGACTCGTCTCCGGTACCGAGACGTTCGTCCTGCCAGAGGGTGAAGTCCCGGTACTGCACCGGCAGCGGCGCCGGAGCGGGCGCCCCGGTGGTCAGGTGCGCGTACCAGGCCGACAGATCGGCGACGAGCGGTGTGGCGGACCACTCGTCGGCGGCGATGTGGTGCACGAGCACCATCAGGTGCGCGTCGTCGGGCGCGGTGCGCACGAGGGTCGCGCGGATCGGCAGGTCGTGGGTGAGATCGAACGGGCGTCCCGCTTCCTCGGCGAGCAGCGCGTCGAGATCCGCCCGGGCCGCGTCGACGATCCGCAGGTCGACGGTGCAGTCCTCGGCGGGCAGCACCCGCTGGTAGCCGATCTGCTCGACGTCGTCCTCGTCCGGCTCGGTGAACACCGTGCGCAGCGTGTCGTGCTCAGCGATCAGGTGCTGCAGGGCTCCGCGCAGGGCATCGACGTCGAGAGCGCCGCGCAACCGCATCGTGTACGGGATGTTGTAGGTCGCCGACGCGCCCTCCAGGCGGAAGAGGAACCACAGCCGGCGCTGCGCGGCCGACATGGGGACGAGTTCGGCGTGGTCGCGGCGCACGAGTTCCGGGCCGGCGACGGTGGCCGGGACCGTTGCCGCGAGTCGCGCGGGGGTGCGCAGGTCGAAGATGTCGCGGATCGACGGGTTCCGGCCGGTGCGCACGCGCAGCGCCGCCGACAGACGTGTCGCGAGGAGCGAATTGCCGCCGAGGGCGAAGAAGTCGTCGTCGGGGCCGACCTGCGGGACACCGAGGAGTTCGGCGAGCACCTCGCACACGGCGCGTTCGTCGTCGGTGGCCTCGCGTGTGCTGTGACTCTGGGCGGGATCGGGCAGGGACGCGCGGTCGACCTTGCCGTTGGGCAGGGTCGGCATGGCGTCGAGCACGAGGAAGACCGCGGGAATCATGTAGTCCGGCACCATGGTCCGCAGATGGTCCTGCAGGTCGGTGGCCGCCGGGCGCGGCGCGGCCGGATCGGCGACGACGTAACCGACGAGCAGATCGGTTCCGGACGCCGACGGGCGCACGGTGACGAGGGCCGCGGTCACCGCCCGGTGGCGCAGCAGCGCGGCCTCGACCTCGCCCGGTTCGATGCGGAAACCGCGCAGGCTCAACTGGTGGTCGGCGCGCGAGACGAAGTCGAGCTCTCCGGAGGAACTGCGCCGCACCAGGTCTCCGGTGCGGAACAACCGGGCGCCGCTTCCGGTGGGGTCGGCGACGAACCGCGCCGCGGTCAGGTCCGGGCGGCCGAGATAGCCGCGGGCGGACTGCACTCCCCCGACATAGAGTTCGCCGGTCACCCCGTCCGGGACGGGACGCAGGTGCCGGTCGAGGATGCGTGCGGTCACGCCGTCGACGGGGGCACCGATGCGGACGCGGTCGACGCCGAGATCCGGCGCCGTCCAGATCGTGACGTCGCCGGCGACCTCCGACGAACCGTACGAGTTGATCACCCGCGCACCCGGCAACGCCGCGATCACGCTCGTGCCGAGCGGTTCTCCGCTGAGGAACCACGTGTCGACGAGTTCCGCGGCCTCGGGACGCAGGGCCGCGAGGGTCTCGGCGAGGCTCGGCACGGCGGTGAGCATCCGGACGCGATGCCGGACGACGAGATCGGCGAGGGCCTCGGCGTCGCGGGAGGCCGTATCGTCCGCGAGGACCATGGTCGCGCCGGAGAGCAGGCCGGCGAACAGTTCGGTGGATCCGTCGATGAAGCTCAGCGAGCTCTTGGCCAGGCGCACGTCGTCGCCGGCCGGGCGGACGCGTGCCGCCTGCCAGGCCAGCCGGTTCGCCAGCGCCGCAGCGGTTCCCACGACGCCCTTGGGGACACCCGTCGAGCCGGAGGTGTAGACGACGTACGACCCGTCCGCCGGATGCAGCGGCCGGGTGCGGTCGAGGTCGGTGACCGGGGCCTCGGAACGGCCCTGTGCCGCCTCGGACAGTGCGGCAAGAGTCAGCTGCGGCGCGTCTCCGGGCACGGCGCCTTCCGTATCGACGAGCACGAGATCGGGTTCGGCGTCGGTGAGCATGAACTCGATGCGCGCCGGCGGGTACGACAGGTCGACGGGCAGGTAGGCGGCACCGGAGAGCACGACGGCGGCCAGGGCCACCACGGCGGCGTCGGAACGTGCCGCCGCGACCGCGACGACACTGCCGGGTCCGATGCCCCGCTCGGCGAGCGCGCGAACCGAACGATGCACGCGCGCCCCGAATTCCCGATAGCTCAGGGTCTCTGGACCGAACACGAGCGCCGGGTGATCCGGGTGGGCGGCGAAGGCCGCCGCGAGCAGATCCGGCAGCAGCTGCGTGGTGGCGGGCACCGCCTCGGCGGTGTCGGCGGCGCGCTCCTCGTCGGTGCGCACGTCGATCGTCGAGAGGTGTCGCGGTTCGGGTTCGGCGAAGGCCGCGAGCACCGACAGCAGACGCTGCCCGAGGGTCCGTACGCTCGTACGGTCGTAGAGGTCCTCGGCGTACTCGAAGCGGATCGACAGACCGTCGGTCGCGTCGACGAAGTCGACGAAGTCGACGGTGAGATCGAACTTCGACGTGCCGGTGGACAGATACGACACGGTCGCGGTGGTGTCGCCGATCTGCGGGACGACCGGTTCGGTGCGGTACTGCACCATCGTCTGGAAGAGCGGGTGCCGCGCGAGCGACGGGGTGACACCGACGGCGTCGACCACCTCGTCGAAGGGCACCTCCTGGTGGGCGAGGGCGGCGAGGTCGGCGCGCCGTACGCGCGTCAGGATCTCGGCGGTGTCGGGATCGCCGGACAGATCGGTGCGCAGGGCGACGGTGTCGACGAAGAAGCCGACGATGTCCTCGAGCCCACTGTCTGCGCGACCCGCGACGGGCGCGCCGAGCACGATGTCGTCGCCCGCCCCGAGGGCGGTGAACAGAGCGGCCACCGCGGCGTGGGTGAGCATGAACATGCTCGTCCCGGAACGAGTGCACGTATCTCGCAGGGCCGCAGTCAGTTCCGAACCCACCTGCACGTGCACCTCGCCACCGCGGTGACTCGGCACCGCGGGTCGCGGACGGTCGTGCGGCAGGACGAGTTCCTCGGGTGCCCCGGCGAGGATGGAGCGCCAGAACGCGAGGTCGCGGTCGCGGAGTGCGGCGCCGGCCGGGTCGTCGCCGAGTCCGCGCTGCCACACCGCGAAGTCCGCGTACTGGGGACGCGGAGCGTCGTCGGGCACACGACCCGCCGAGAGATCCGCACAGGCGGCGGCGAGGTCGGCGAAGACCGTCTCGGCCGACCACTCGTCGCCCGCGATGTGGTGCACGACGAGCAACAGCACGGCATCGTCCGGTGCGCGCCGCACGAGATGTGCACGGAACGGACGATCCTGTCCGAGATCGAAGGGTGCCCGCGCGGCCGCGTCGAGAAGCGTCCCGGCGTTCCCGTCGCGCGCCTCGGTGACCTGCAGGACCGTCGACGGCGTGTCGGTGACGACCTGCACGGGCTCACCCTCGACGACGTCGACGACGGTGCGCAGCACCTCGTGCCGGGCGGCGACGTGCACCAGGGCACGGTCGAGCAGGTCGGCGTCGAGCCGGCCGCGCAGTTCGAGGGCGAAGGGGATGTTGTAGGTCGGCGACGGCCCTTGGGCGCGGTCGAGGAACCACAGGCGTTGCTGGGCCGACGACAGCGGGATCCGCGCCGGTCGCGGTCCTGCGACGAAGCGGGGACGTGCCGGACTCGCGCCGTCGACCACCACCGCCAACTCGGCCACGGTGGGAGCGTCGAAGACGTCGCGCAACGACACCTCGACGTCCAGCGCCGAGCGGACCCGCGCGACGAGACGGGTGGCGGACAGCGACGTTCCGCCGAGAGTGAAGAAGTCGGCGTCGACACCGACGGCCGGGAGTCCGAGCAGGTCGGCGAAGACACCCGCGAGGGTGTGTTCGGTGGCGGTCTCGGGATCGCGACCGGTGTCGGGGGCGCCGATCTCCGGGGTGGGCAGTGCCTTGCGGTCGACCTTGAGGTTCGCGGTGAGCGGGAACTCGTCGAGTGCGACCGTCACGGACGGCACCATGTACTCGGGCAGACGCGTGCGGAGGAAGTCGTGCAGCGCCGCGGTGTCGACGTCGGTGCCGGTCACGTAGCCCACGAGACGGGCCGCACCGGTGGCGTCGGGCCGGGCGACCACGACGGCCTGCGTCACGCCGGGGAAGTACGCTGCGGCGGTTTCGATCTCACCGAGTTCGATGCGATGTCCGCGGACCTTGACCTGGTCGTCTCCGCGTCCGAGATACTGCAGGGTGCCGTCGGCAGTCCAGCGCACGAGATCGCCCGTGCGGTACATCCGGCCGGCGCCGAAGGGATCGGCGACGAAGCGGGTGGCGGTGAGGGCGGGGCGGCCGCGGTAGCCGCGCGCGAGCTGCTGCCCCACGACGTACAGTTCGCCGGCCGCGCCGACCGGCACGGGCTGCAACTGCCGGTCGAGCACGCGCACACCGGTTCCCGGATAGGGGCGCCCCACCGATCCGGTCCACGGCAGACCCGGCGCGACCGGCGCGGAGGTGCACCACACCGTCGCCTCGGTGGGTCCGTACATGTTGACGACCGAACGTGCTCGCGCAGCGAGGGTTCCGGCCAGGGCAGCGGGCAGGGACTCGCCGCCGACGAGCACGTCCGCACCGGCGAGATCCAGACCGTCGTGCTCGACGATCGCACCCCACAGCGACGGAGTGGCCTGGATGCAGTTCACCGACTCGGTCGCGGCGAGTATGGCGAGAGCCGCCGGATCGCGCGCCTCGTCGTCACCCGCGAGCACGACGGTTCCGCCGCGGCACAGCGGCACGATCAGTTCGAGCACCGAGATGTCGAACGACAGGGTGGTCAGGGCGAGAAGCCTGGTGTGCGTAGCGATTCCGGCGAGACCGGTCGCGGCGTCGACGAACCGGGCAAGTGCGCCGCGCGAGAGGACGACACCCTTCGGACGGCCGGTCGATCCCGAGGTGTAGATGACGTAAGCGGACTGGTCGGGCACTACCCGCCCTGAGGGAGCGTCGCCGACGGGGGCGTCGCCGCGCCAGCGCAGGCGGCCGTCGCGGAAGCTCGCAGTGGCGGCCGGGGTCGACGCGCGGAGACGGTCGGCGAAGTCGTCGGTGGTGAGCAGGATCGCCGGTCGCGCGTCGTCGAGCATGTACTCGAGTCGCTCGGCGGGGAAGGCGGGATCGAGCGGCAGGTACGCCGCGCCCGTCCGCAGCACGGCGAGGAGCGCGACCACCATATCGGCGGTGCGCGGAAGGGCGAGCGCGACCGTCACCTCGCGCCGCGCACCGGCCCGCGCGAGTTCGTCTGCGACGGCATCGATGCGCGCGTCGAGTTCGGCGTAGGTGAGACGTTCGGCGCCGGCGACGAGCGCGGGCGCGGCACCGGCGGCGGCCACCTGCTCGTCGAACAGATCCATCGGGTCGGGCGCGATGGACTCGGATATGGTTCCGTGCCAACGTGTTTCGAGTTGGTCTCGGAAATTCGAATCCAGCAGGTCCGCGTGGGCGAGCGGACGTTCGTCCGCGTCCTCCCGAGCGGCGAAGGTGAGCAGTCGCGCGATGGCCGCGGCGTGACCGGCGACCTCCTCAGCGGTGTACCGGTCGGCGTCGGCGTCGAGGGTCAGTTCGAGTGCGCGGGTGCTGTCGACGCGACGGGCGACCACCGCGAGGTCGTGGACGGGACCGCGCGCGAGCGAGTGGACGGTGGCGGTCGCGTCGCCGAACCGCACGGTGTCGCCGAACGGCTTGATGTTGACGGTGGGGCCCACCGGACCGGGGCTGGTCGCGGGCAGACGCAGGTCGCGGTGGATGTCCTCGCCCCGGTAGCGGGTGTGGCGTCCCTGCGCAGCGACGGTGGCGCGCACGTCGGCGGCGAGCCCCGCGAGACTTGCCGCCGGGGCGACCTCGAGGCGGAGGGGCACGACATTGACGGCGGTGGTGAGCACCTTCGCGGCGACGCTGCCCATCCGGTTCATGGCCGGGAAGCCCAGTACCACGTCGCGGACCCCGGTGACCCGGGTGAGATAGGCGGCGGCCGCGGCGGTGACGAAGTCGGGCCAACCCACCCCGGCGCGGCGTGCCGCTGCGTCGAGCGCCTCGGCGACGTCCCCGGGGACCTGCACCGATTCGGTGACCACCGCGCGGGCGAGCGAGGACGCGGCGGGTACCGCGGTCTCTGCGAGTCCGAGTGCATCGGGGGCGCCGCGCAGCGTCTCGGTCCAGAAGTCGCGGTCGGCGGTGATGCGATCGCCGCTGCGATACTCGCTGTCCTCGGCGACGACCTGCTCGACGGAACCGAAGGTCGCGGGCGAGATCTCCTCGCCGCGCACCAGTGCGGTGTACACGGCGACGATGCGACGTTCGATCAGGCTGTAGCCGTAGACATCGAGCAACGAGTGATGGGCGCGCAGGAACAGCAGCACGCGGTCCGATCCGAGGACGAAGACCCGGGCGCCGATGCCGGCTTCGGTAGTGGGATCCATCGGCACGCGCAGGATCGCACGCATCGTGTCGACGGCCGTCCGCCGCGGATCGGCATCCGCCGTGAGGTCGGTGACCTCGACGTCCGGTGCCGGATGGGCACCGGGGAACTGGACGGGCGCCTCGTCGACGACGGCGATCCGAGCGCGCAGTTCGGCGGACTCGGCGAAGACCGCGTGGACGGCGCGGGCGAGAACCGCCGGATCGATGTCGCCGTCGATCTCGAGGAAATGCCCGGTGACGAGTGTCGCGTTGGATGGGTCGATCGTCTGCGCGAACCACATTCCCGACTGGGCAGCAGTCAAGGGCAGAGGCACGATCGATTCCACGGGTACTCCTCGCCATTCCTGGACCCGCCCCCTCGGATCCGCCCCTCCGTCCGGATATAGTTAGGGCCGCCTAACCATACCAGCAGCGACGCGCCCGCCCGAATTGTCCGGCCGGTCCCGTCCGGAAGGAGCTCACCATGCCGGTGACGACGCCCCCGACCCGCGTCTCTCTGCCCATCGTCCTGCGGCGCCTGACCGTGCTCCGCGCGGTGGACGTGACACCGCGGATGCGTCGGATCACCCTGGGCGGCGAGCAGCTCGGCGCCTTCCGCAGCGGCGACTACGACGCCCCGGCGTTCACCACCGAGGGTGCCGACGACTACGTCAAGATCTTCCTGCCCGAACCCGGCAGCGACACCCCGGCCCTGCCCGAACAGCACGACGGGCACCTGCACTGGCCCCGCAAACCCGCACCCGTGGCCCGCGCCTACACGGTGCGTCGCTTCGATCCCGTGGCCGGGGAACTCGATCTGGACTTCGTCCTGCACGGCCACGGCCCGGCCGGCGATTGGGCCCGCACCGCCGAACCCGGCAGCGTGCTCCACCTCGCGGGACCCAAGGTCGCGATCATCCCGCCGCAGGGCGCCGACTGGTGGCTGCTCGCCGGCGACGAGACCGCGCTTCCCGCGCTGGGTCGCTTCGTCGAGACCTACGGCGGCACAGTGCCGATGCACGTCTTCGCGCTGGTCGACGGTCCGCAGGAGGAACAGTCCGATCTCGCGGGCGTGACGTGGGTGCACCGCCGCCCCGGCGTCTCCGACGCCACCGTGCTCGCCGAGGCCGTCGAGTCGGGTGCGCCGCGCGGCGGCGAGGGGTGGATGTGGATCGCCGGTGAGGCGTCGATCGTGAAGGAACTGCGCGCCGTGTCGAAGCGACTCGGCATCGCCAAGCCGATGCTCGACGCCTCGGGCTACTGGCGCAGCCCCGAGTCCGATCGTCCGCTGGCCCGCCTGCGGCTGCTGCGCGAGCAGGCCGTCGAGACGCTCGAGGCGCGTCGTCGCGGCACCACCTAGACGATCCGGACGATTTCGGTGTTCTCGACAGCGCCCGGCGACGTCGAGAACACCGAAATCGCTGCATGTGCTGAAGGTCCCGATTCTCGGACCGTGTCGGTCAGCGCAGCGACGCGGTGAGTTCTTCGGTCTCGCGGTCGCGGCGACGCGCTGACGCGGTGATCGACTCGATCAGTGCGTCCGTGGTCTCGACCCGGCCGACCCGCTTGGCGACGTACTGCAGTGCCATGAGGTGCTCGTCGCGGGAGAAGTCGGCGGTGGCATCGAGGGCCATGAACGGCGCGACGTCGCTCATGAAGGCGTCGGCGGCGCTGAGCATGCAGCCCATGTGTGCGTAGACGCCGGTGACGATGAGCTGGTCGCGGCCGTTGTGCGCGAGCAGCTGACGGAAGTCGGTGCGCTGGAACGCCGAGTACCGCCACTTGGTGACCTGGATGTCGTCCGGGCCGGGGGTCAGCTCGTCGATGACCTCGGTGTCGCGGCCGGTGCTCAGTCCGACGCCCCAGAAGTCGGCGAGGATGCCGCGACGCGACGGATGCTGGTCGCCGGGCTGCATCGTGTAGACGACGGGGATACCGGCGGCCAGGCACGCCTCGCGGAGGCGGACGATGTTGGGGACCACGGTCGCGAGGGGTTCGGCGTCGCGCTGGTACGCGTCGATGAAGTACTTCTGCATGTCGTGGATCAGCAGTGCGCAGCGGGACGCATCGAGCGTCCAGTCCACCCGAGCAGCGGGAATCTCGTCGCCGGTGGGCAACTCGTACGGATCGATGCTCGGGATGGCCATGCGACTTCCTTCTACTGTTCGGGGTACGCGTGCGGTCACCGACCGTGTCGGCATGCGTAGGCTACCCTAACCAACCCTGCGGTGGGAGGTCTCGTCCCCCCGATACGCGACCGGCCCGCACCGGAGATCGGTGCGGGCCGGTCGGCGACAGCGGAAACCGTCAGCGGAAAACCGTCAGATCAGACGCCAGTCCTCGAGGCCCTCGTACAGCGGCACGGACTGCGCCAGAGCGCTCACGCGGGTGCGCAGCGACTCGGCGTCGGCGCCCCCGATGAGCGTCTGCGCGATGATCTCGGCGACCTCGGTGAACTGCTCGTCGCCGAAACCGCGCGTCGCGAGCGCCGGGGTGCCGATGCGCAGACCCGAGGTGACCATCGGGGGACGCGGGTCGAACGGCACGGCGTTGCGGTTGACGGTGATGCCGACCTCGTGGAGGGCGTCCTCACCCTGCTGGCCGTCGAGCTGCGAATTGCGCAGGTCGACGAGCACCAGGTGCACGTCGGTGCCGCCGGTGAGCACCGAGATGCCCTTGTCGGTGACGTCGGACTGCGACAGGCGGTCGGCGATGATCCGGGCACCGGAGAGGGTGCGCTGCTGACGGTCCTTGAACTCGTCGCTCGCGGCGATCTTCAGCGCGACGGCCTTCGCGGCGATCGCGTGCATGAGCGGGCCACCCTGCTGGCCGGGGAAGACGGCCGAGTTGATCTTCTTCGCCCATTCCTGCTTGGCGAGGATCAGACCGGAACGCGGTCCACCGAGGGTCTTGTGCACGGTGGTGGAGACGACGTCGGCGTAGGGCACGGGCGACGGGTGCAGGCCCGCGGCGACCAGACCGGCGAAGTGCGCCATGTCGACCCACAGGTAGGCACCGACCTCGTCGGCGATGGAGCGGAAGGCGGCGAAGTCCTCGTGGCGCGGGTAAGCGGACCAGCCGGCGACGATGACCTTCGGCTTCTCGCGCAGCGCGATGTCGCGGACCTCGTCCATGTCGATGCGGTGGTCGTCCTTGCTGACCCCGTAGGACGCGACGTCGTACAGCTTGCCGGAGAAGTTGAGCTTCATGCCGTGCGTGAGGTGGCCGCCGTGCGCGAGGTCGAGACCGAGCAGCTTCTCGCCGGGAGTCATCAGCGCCATGAGCACCGCCGCGTTCGCCTGCGCACCCGAGTGCGGCTGAACATTCGCGAAATCGGCGCCGAAGAGCTCCTTGGCGCGGTTACGGGCGAGGTCCTCGACGACGTCGACGTTCTCGCAGCCACCGTAGTAGCGACGGCCGGGGTAACCCTCGGCGTACTTGTTGGTCAGGACGCTGCCCTGGGCCTGGAGGACGGCGCGCGGCACGAAGTTCTCCGACGCGATCATCTCGAGCGTGTCGCGCTGACGCGACAGCTCGCCGGCCATGGCCTCGGCGACCTCGGGGTCGAGGTCGTTCAGTGCGGCAGTGTTCACGTCGGCGCCGGGCGCAGCGGTCATCGAGGTTTCTCCAAGCAGAGGGCGTCAGGGATACGGCCTCCAGTCTACGAAGGCCGTCCACCGCTGCGGAAGCCGGTCCCCGAGCTACCTGCGGTTCACCGCAGGCTGCTGGGCACCAGGGGTTCGTCGAGCAGGCGCCGGAAACGGTCGGCGCGCTCGGCTCCGGCCGGAACCTGCTCGAGCCAGCCGCCGAGGAGCCGGTAGCCCTCGACATAGGTGCTGATGTAGGCGCGCCACAACGGCGACGACAGGAACCGCAGCGACTGCCGGGCACGTTCGGGGCTCGACAGCGACCAGCGCTGCAGGAATTCGACGACCTCGTCGTGGCCGCGCCCGCGGTCGTGGAGCAGCAGCGCGGCGTCCTGCCGCACCGACAGCAACTGCTCGGACGCCTCGGACAGTTGTTCGGCGAGTTCGCCGTCGAACCGCAGCCCGAGATCGGCGTAGATCTCCTGTGCCCACATGCCCCAGCCCGGGCCGACGATCGCTTCGAGCGCGAGATCGGCGAGTCCTTCGGCCATGAGGCACTGCGGGGTGTTGACGAGGAACAGCGTCTGCTCGGCCTGTCCGCCGGCGACGAGACCGGCCTCCTTGCGGCAGTGCTCGGTGTGGTGACCGGGATACGCCTCGTGCGCGATCAGCCGCGGCAGGTGAGCCATCGTCTGTTCGAGATCGGAGTTGATCGCGACCCGCGAACGGTAGTCGCCGAGGTAGTAGTTGAAGCCCGACCACGGCTTGTCGCCGACGACCTCGTACTCGACGCGCTCGGTATCTGGCAGCGGATAGACCGCCCGCACCTTCTCCCGCAGCGCACTCGAGAACGCTTCGACGCATTCGGCGAGACGATCGGCGGGGATCACCTCGGACTTGCGATGGGCCTGCATCCGTTCGGTGAGCGATCCGGTACCGGACAGCAACGCGTCGAGGCGACGGTGCGCGTCGCGATAGGCGTCCTCGTCGCCGGGCGCGATGCGGACGTCGAAGTACGCCTCGACCTCGTCGACGAACCCGATTTCCTCCCCCGCGAACTTGCGGGCCGAGCAGTCGAGGGCACGCAGATGCACCTCGAGGAAACGGGCGCGCTCGTCGGACAGTGCCACACCGGGCAGTTCGTCCCGCAGCCGTCGCGCGGTGTGTGATAGATCACGGGGATCGGGAGTCGTGGCGTTCTCGACCTTCCGCCGCAGGGCGGGATCGCCGGTGTAGGCGTCGACGAACCCTTCCTCGAGCCGGTCGAAAGCCAGGCCCAGCAGCAGATATTCGTTCACGAAGTCGTCGGCTCCCATACCGGCCGAGCCTAGTCGCTCGTCGGCGACCCGACACGGGAGAACCCGCCGGAGTGGGGACCCCGAGGAGGCATCCGCCTGTGTCAGCGAGCACAATCCGTTACATGGACATGCAACGCCGCATCCGCCGCGCCACCGGGAAGCCGTGCCGATGGCTCGTCTGAACGAACCGAGCCCGTATGTCGAGTTCGACCGCAAGCAGTGGCGGACGCTGCGGAAGTCGACTCCCCTCGTCCTCACCGAGGACGAACTGATCGGGCTTCGGGGCCTGGGCGAGCAGATCGACCTCGCGGAGGTCGCGGAGGTGTACCTCCCCCTCGCCCGGTTGATCCACCTGCAGGTCGCAGCGAAGCAGCGGTTGTTCGCCGCGACCGCGACCTTCCTCGGGGAGAAGCATCCCGACCAGCAGGTGCCGTTCGTGATCGGTGTGGCCGGTTCGGTGGCGGTCGGCAAGTCCACCACGGCCCGTGTGCTGCAGGCGTTGCTGGCACGCTGGGACCACCACCCGCGGGTGGATCTCGTGACCACCGACGGGTTCCTCCACCCCACCAAGGAGCTGGTGCGGCGCAACATCATGCACCGCAAGGGTTTTCCCGAGAGCTACGACCGGCGCAAGCTGCTGCGGTTCGTCACCGAGGTCAAGTCGGGAGCGAAAGAGGTTGCGGCGCCGATCTACTCCCACATCTCGTACGACATCATCCCGGGTCAGTACCACATCGTGCGGCAACCGGACATCCTCATCATCGAGGGCCTCAATGTGCTGCAGACCGGTCCGCGTCTGATGGTCTCCGACCTGTTCGACTTCTCGATCTACGTCGACGCGCGTATCGAGGACATCGAGAAGTGGTACGTGGAGCGCTTTCTCGCGCTGCGCAAGACGTCCTTCGCCGATCCCGAGGCGCACTTCCACCACTACGCGAACCTGTCGGACCGGGACGCGATGAGTGCCGCGAAGGAGATCTGGCACTCGATCAATCTGCCGAACCTGGTGGAGAACATCCTGCCGACGCGACCGCGCGCGACCCTGGTCCTGCGCAAGGACTCGGATCACGCCATCAACCGGCTCCGGTTGCGCAAGCTCTGACGCGGCCCGCCGCTCGGCCCTGCCTCAGGCGCCGAACCGGCGGTGCCGTCAGGCGCCGAACCGGCGGTGCCGTCAGGCGCCGAACCGGCGGTGCCGTGCGGCGTAGTCGCGCAGCGCGCGCAGGAAGTCGACCCGGCGGAACTCGGGCCAGTACGCCTCGGTGAACCAGATCTCCGAGTAGGCGGACTGCCAGAGCAGGAATCCGGACAGTCGCTGCTCACCGGAGGTACGGATCACGAGGTCCGGATCGGGCTGACCGGAGGTGTAGAGGTGACTGTCGACGCCGTCGACCGTCACCGACTCGACGAGCTCCTCGCCACGCAGCCCCTGCGCGTAGCGCACCCGCAGAAGCGACTGCACCGCATCGACGATCTCCTGGCGACCGCCGTACCCGACGGCCACGTTGACGTGCGTGCCCGTCCGGCCCGCAGTGCCGGCGGCGGCCTCGTGCAGTCGCTTGGCGTGGTCGGCCGGGAGCAGGTCGGTGGTGCCGACGATCTTCACGCCCCAGTTCTGGCCGGGCGCGGAGATCTCCTCCACCACGTCGGAGATGATCTCGAGCAGCGCATCGAGCTCCTCCGGATCGCGCCGGAGGTTCTCGGTGGACAGCAGGTAGATCGTCGCCGTCTCGATGCCGGCCGCATCGCACCAGCTCAGCAGCTCGGCGATCTTCTTGGCACCTTCGCGGTGGCCGTGACTGACGTCGGTGAAGCCGTTCTCGCGCGCCCAACGCCGATTGCCGTCGCACATGACCGCGACGTGTCGCGGATGCCGTGCTCCGTCGAGTTCCTTCAGCAGCCGGCGCTCGTAGAGCCGGTACAGCAGTCCGCGGACGCTCACCCCGTCATCACCACGCGAGTCACATTACGCCCAGGCGTACGGACGGTCGCGGCGGTGGTCACAGAGTCTCCCGGAGCGCCCTCGCAGGCTGTAACGTTGCAACGGAACAAACCTACGGGTGCGTAGGTTACCGCTCGGTACCGGAAGGAGCGCACGCATGACGGCCTTCGGCCTCGAGGAACTGCCCGTCAAACCGCGGATGCGGGGATGGATCCACGCGTGGGCGTTCGGTGTGGCCGTCGTCGCCGGTGCCGCGCTCGTCGCGGCCGCGGCTTTCCTCGCCGACCGTCCGGACGCCGTACTCCCCGCGACGGTCTACGGCCTCACCGTGTGCGGTGTGTTCGGCGTCAGTGCCCTCTACCACCGCCTCAACTGGGGTCCCCGAGCCCGCGTGTGGATGAAGCGCGCCGACCACTCGATGATCTTCGTGTTCATCGCCGGCAGCTACACGCCGTTCGCGACGCTCGCCCTGCCCCCGGAGTCCGGGCGGCCGCTGTTGAGCGTCGTATGGGCGGGCGCGCTGGCGGGCGTGGCCCTGAAGATGCTGTGGCCGACGGCGCCGCGCTGGGTCGGTGTGCCGCTGTATCTGTTGCTCGGATGGGCGATCGTGCCCGTCGCCGGACAGCTGGTCGCCGAGGTCGGTCTGCCCCCCATGCTGCTACTGCTGGTCGGCGGGTTGTTCTACAGCGGCGGAGCGATCCTCTACGCGACCCGCTGGCCCGATCCGTGGCCCGCGACCTTCGGACACCACGAGTTCTTCCACGCCGCCACGGTGATCGCAGCCCTGTGTCATGCGGTAGCGGTGTGGCTCGTGATTCTCGGTTGAAACCTCACGAGCTGCTTCGTGCAACTTCTCACACCACCTGAAGCAACCGGCACCCGTTTGTAGACTCGCGAGGGATGTCTATTCCGTTGCTCGCCTTCGAACTGACCGAGACCAACCGGGACTGGCTGATCCACCGGCCGCTGGCGATCGTGAGTTACATCGCCGTCGCGATCGCGCTTCGCTTCGTCCTCCACCGGTTGATCGACCGCATGACGAAGCCGCGCGAGAGATCCGGCAAGCCGCGCCGATCGTTCCTCGCGCCGCTTCAGGAACGCGCCGAACGCGCCATCGGTGATCCCTACGCGCGCGAACGTCGGATCCAGCGTGCCCAGACGATCGGCTCGGTGTTCAAGTCCGGCGTGTCGGTCGTCGTGCTCGTCTGGGTGGTGCTGCAGACGCTCGACACCCTCGGCTTCAACGTCGCGCCGTTCATCGCCTCGGCCGGTATCGCCGGTGTCGCGCTCGGTTTCGGTGCGCAGAACCTCGTGCGGGATTTCATCTCGGGCATGTTCATGCTGCTCGAGGACCAGTACGGCGTGGGCGACGTGGTGGACCTCGGCGACGCGGTGGGCACCGTCGAGTCGGTCGGCCTGCGCGTGACGACCGTCCGCGACATCGACGGCACCCTGTGGTTCTGCCGTAACGGCGAGATCCTGCGCGTCGGCAACATGAGCCAGGGCCACGCCGTCTCCGTGATCGACGTGCCGATCGCGCCGACCTCCAATGTCGACCGCGCCTGCCAGATCGCGCTGCGGGCCGTGCTCGAGGGCGTCGAACGCGACGACATCGCACCCGACGTCCTGGAGAAGCCCGAATTGCTCGGGGTCAACTCCGTGACGGCGGGTGCGGTGACGCTGCGGCTGACCGTGCGCGTGCGGGCCGGCAAGCAGTGGGCGATCCGCCGCAGCCTCACCCGCGCGGTGCTCGAGGCGTTCGATCAGCACGGCATCGAGTCGCCGAATCTCGCGGTCGCAGCCCCTGCGACCGGTTAGACCTTCTCGGTCACGCGCTCCTGCGCCGGTTCCTCGGCGGTCTGCGGGCCGCCGCGGAACCGGTCGAAGGCAACCACGAACAGCAACGAGACCGCACCCCAGATCACGAACGTGATCAGGTGCGTTCCGACGGCATCGCCCCCGAAGTAGAGGATCGACCGCACCGATTCCACGGCCGCCGGCATCGGCAGCACGCCGTGCAGGAACTTGAAGATCTCCGGCGTCATGTAGACCGACATCGCACCGTTCGAGGCGGGTACGCCGATGAACATCAAGATGCCGACGGCGGGGATGACGGAGAGCAGACCGAACAGGCGGTGCAGCGCCAAAGTGAACATCGATGTCGTGAACGTCGCGACGATGCCGACACCCCACAGCGGGAGGAAATGCCCGTCGACAGCTCCGGTGATCGGGTCGGCGATCACCCAGAGCAGGGCCGGCATGAACAGCGCCCACCCGGCGGAGATGGGCACGATCTGTCGCAGGACCATCGCGGCGGGCTGCGCACCGCCGGCTACGACGACCACCATGAAACCGGACATGATCCAGCCCATGGCGACGTAGAGCGTCACCGTGCCCATCGTGTCGGAACCCGGCAGCGGCGCGATGTTCTCGACGACGAGCGGCAGCTGCATACCCGCGGCGACCTGCTCGAAGGTCTGCTGCACGACCTGCTGCTGGCTCATCCCTGCGGCCTCGTTGGTGATGATGGTCGCGGTGGGCGAGGTGGCGGACGGCAGGACGAAGGCGGCGACGATCTCACGGTCCTGCACGGCAGCGCGGGCGTCGTCGATGGAGTCGGACGTACGCAGGTCGAACAGACCGGCCATGTTCTGTTCGAGCCCGGCGACCGTCTGTTCCGCCTGTTCGGTTGTCGCGGCGACCACGGTGACCGGCATCTCGCGCGGCGTCGGCTGGTACATCGCGCCGAGCATGATCGAGAGCATCAGTACGACCATGGCGAACGGGAAGAACGCCAGCGTCAGGTACCGGACGCGGTTGCTCTTCGGACGGGGTCCGGAGGTGAGCGAGGGCATCGTGATCTCGGGATCGCCCGCGTCGGGGTTGCGGCGACGCTTGAGGGCATCGACACCGAGCGTCGCGGCGAGGGCGAGCAGCGCGCCGATCACCAGGACCGTGATGTGGCCGCCGAGTCCGTCACCACCGAAGTAGACGACCGACCTCAGGGCTTCTCCTGCGGCCGCAGTGGGCAGGAAACCGTGGAGCGGGACGTAGATCGACGGCAACGCGTAGATCGACATGCCGAGGTTCGACGCGGGGACGCCGAGGACCATCACGAAGAGCATGCCCACCAGGACCGCCATCGGTCCGAGGATCCGGGTGAGGAACAACTGCACCGAGCCCACGGCGAAGATGGACAGCCAGCTGATTCCCAGCAGCGTCGCGGTGGGGCCCTCGACCGCGCCGAGGATCGGGCCTGCGACGACACACACGAGGGTGCCGATCAGCACCGACCAGGCTGCGAGCAGGGGCACGATGCGACGGAAGCGCAGCAGCTCGGGCGAGTTGGACAGCATGATGCTCAGCGGCATGTAGCCCGCGAGCATCAATGCCTGCGCCATGAACATCACGCCCAGACCGGCCATGTCGTGGTCCGGCAGCGGAGCCAGGTCCTCGACGGTGAGGTCGAGGCCCGATCCGATGATCGGCGGGGCCACCAGACCGGTGACCATGTTCGACTGCGAGGCCCCGGCGGCGCCGGCGGTGTACACGGCGGCGGTGCCCGCGTCGGACAACGAGACCGCGCCCGCCACCTCTCGCGAGAGCACGAGGTCGCGTGCCTGCTCGTCGGTTCCGACGACGCGGACGTCGACCGCCTCCGGATCGGCGCCCTCGAGCGCGCGGGCGAAGTCGTAGGCCTGCTGCGACGATCCGGCGACGGCGATCGGCATGTCGTGCGGAGCAGGCGCATGCATCGCGTACAGGTAGCCGGTGATCATCATGCCGACCATCAACAGCGGCATCACGAAGATCGCGACGTAGCGCCCGATCTGTTCCTTACGGGCGCGGGCGAGCTCGGCCTCGGTCGCGCCGTCACCTCCCGGTGGATCGTTCTTCTCGGTCGTAACGGTGTCGGTCACTGACGAACTCCTCGATATCCGGTCACGGACTGAACGCTTCCCGGCCGGTACCGGCAACTCGGAAATACGCTGACTGACTTAAAAATCTACGCCGCGTGTCTTAAAGTGAACAACCTGAGACACTGGTGACGTTCGTCCCACCTACCGATGAGCCGTACGGCAGAACGAGAGAGCAGCGGGTTCCAGCGTGAGCACCTACGGCGACCAGGCACGGCGAGCACTACTCGACTCCGCGGAGGAGCTGTTCGCGACCCACGGCGTCGACGGTGTCTCGAACCGCCGCATCGCCGAGCACGCGGGCAACGCGAACCACTCGGCCGTCAACTATCACTTCGGGAGCAGGGAAGAACTCGTCCGTGCCATGGTCACCCGCTACGCCGAGGACACCCGCCGACGACGAGCCGAACTCGTCGGGTTGCTCGGCCCCGAACCGGGACTGCGCGACTACCTGAGCTGCCTCGTCGTCCCGTTCACCGATCAGCTCGCATCGATGCCCGTCCCCGGTTGGCGCGCCCGGTTCCTCCGACAGCTGCGGACGGTCCCCTCGATGGTCGACATCGCGGCCCGGAACGTCGTCGAGGATCCCTATCTCGACGCTCTGATCGAACGGGCCAGGGCGTGCGTCGCCGACATCCCCGACGTGGTGATCACCGGCCGGTCGTGGCTACTGGGGAAACTCGTCGTGGACGCATGCGCCGACTACGAAGCACGCCTGGAACGGGAACGGGTGGAACCCGACTGGACGGGTTTCGCCCTGTTCCTCGTCGACGCGATCGCCGGAATGCTCGAAGCACCGGTGACGAGCACGGGCGATTTCCTCGGCTCGCGCACCGTCTCCGCGTGGCCGTGACAGGTCAGACCGCGGTGAGGACCTCGCGCAGTTCCGTCGCCGTCGTCACCGGCCGATCGCACACGAAGCCCCGGCACACATAGGCCGCGGACGCTCCGTCGACGAGCGGCCGACCGTCGAGCAGCGGCGACGAGTCGGGTTCGCCGCCCACCACGATGGCTCCCCCGGGCGCGATCCGGCGCGCGAGGTCGAGGAGTTCACCGCCACCCGCGACGGCGACCTGCAGCGGACCGCGCACCGACGCCTCGGCCACCGTCAGCCAGTGCCCTCCGGCACGCGGCGCCTTCTCGAGCAGGATCGACGCCGCCGACAGCGACAGCGCGGCTGCGTCGGCGTAGCGGGGGTCGTCGTGCACGAGCGCGGACAGACCGAGCAGCGCCTCGGCGATCAGCGAGGCCCCCGAGGGCGTCGCCCCGTCGACCGCATCGCGCGGCCGGGCGACCAGCGATTCGGCGTCGTGCGCGGTGTCGAACCAGCTCCCTGGACGATCCGGATCCGCGAACTGCGTGAGCGCGACGTCGGCGAGTTCTCGCGCGCGCTCGACCCAGCTCCTGTCCCCGGTCCCCTGATGGACGGCGAGCAGTGCGGTGACGAGCGCTCCGTAGTCCTCGAGCACGCCCGCGGGAGATCCGACGACACCTCCGAGCGACGCGCGGCGCAGTCGTCCGTCGACGAGGTGCCGGTCGAGCAGAAACCGCGCGCACCTCGCCGCGGCGTCGATCCAGGCGGGTTCGCCCAGTGCGACGCCGGCCTCGGCCAGTGCGGTGATGGCGAAGCCGTTCCAGGCGGTGACGACCTTGTCGTCGCGCCCGGGTTGCGCGCGATCCTGCCGGGCCACGAACAGGCGGGCCCGCACGTCGGCGAGACGGGCCGGATCGTCGGGCTCGTCGAGCAGCTGCAACACCGAGGTGCCGTGTTCGAAGGTGCCGCCGGGAGTGACGGTGAAGGCCTCCGCGGCCCACCGGCCGTCCTCCGCGCCGAGCACCTCGACGAGCTGGTCGGGAGTCCACACGTAGGTCAGGCCCTCGACCCCGTCGGTGTCGGCGTCGAGCGCCGAGGCGAATCCGCCGTCCGTGGTGAGCAGGTCGCGTAGCAGGAACTCGGCGGTCTCTCGGGTGACCCGCGTCGGCAGTTCCGCGCCGGTCACCCGTGCGAGGTGCGCGTACAGCCGCAATAGCAGCGCGTTGTCGTAGAGCATCTTCTCGAAGTGCGGCACCGTCCAGGCGACGTCGACGCTGTAGCGCGCGAAACCGCCACCGAGCTGGTCGTAGATCCCACCTCGCGCCATCGCGTCGGTCGTGCGCTCGACGAGACCGAGCGTGTCGGCGGAGCGCGTGCGCTCGTATCCGCGCAGCAGACCCTCGAGCAGGTTGGACGGCGGGAACTTGGGTGCACCCCCGAAGCCGCCGTGTTCGCGGTCCTCGTCGGTGGCGATCGCAGCGGCTGCCGCGTCGAGCAGAGGCGCCTCGACGGCGGCCTCCCCGACGGGCAGTCCCCCGCTGCTGCGACGGAGCTCGGTGGCCACGGCGTCTGCGGCCTGCGTGACCTCGTCGCGACGGTTGCGCCAGGTCTCGGTGATGGCCTCGAGCAGCTGAACGAAGGACGGCATGCCGCCGCGCGGCGTGTTCGGGTAGTACGTGCCGCAGTAGAAAGGGGAACCGTCCGGGGTGAGGAAGCAGGTCATCGGCCACCCGCCCTGACCGGCCATGGCGACGGTCGCGTTCATGTAGACCGCGTCGATGTCCGGCCGTTCCTCGCGGTCGACCTTGATGCACACGAAGTTCTCGTTCATGACGGCGGCGGTGGCCTCGTCCTCGAACGACTCGTGTGCCATGACATGACACCAGTGGCAGGCCGCGTACCCGATCGACAGCAGGATCGGCACGTCGCGCTCGCGCGCCTCCGCGAGCGCGACGTCGCCCCATTCCTGCCAGTGGACCGGATTGTCGGCGTGCTGCCTCAGATAAGGGCTCAGGGCGTCGGCCAGTCGGTTCGCCATGCCCCCACGCTACGGAAGGAGCATCGTCGGTGACGGCCGGTCGTCAGCTTCCCTTGGTGGGTTCCGGACGTTCCGGACCGGTGGCCTTCGTGCCGCCGGCCTTCTCCTCCTCGCCGCCGCCGGGGATCGCACCCGGCAGCGTGCCGTCGTCCACGGCCTGGTCGGGCTCGGGGTGCTCCGGCTGGAAGTTCTCGGGCAGCTTCTTCAGCCGCTTGTTCATGTTCCAGATCAGCAGAGCGGTCGCGACCAGCAGGACCACCACGATGGCCAGTCCGAGCGGGGATGCCTTGCCGAACTCGGGGCCGGTCGGCTCCTGAGCCAGAATCTCGACGGCCAGAACATCGACCGCGAGCGTGCCTATCGTCATTTGCCCTGTCCGTCCTCGATGCCCGCGAACAGATCCGTCTCGGGAAGCTCCGTACTCACGCGGGTCTTGGCCAACTCGAACTCCTCGGTCGGCCACACCTTCTGCTGGATGTCCAACGGCACCGCGAAGAACGATCCGTTGGGGTCGATCTGGGTGGCGTGGGCCCGCAGCGCGTCGTCGCGCTTCGGGAAGTAGTCGCCACAGGTGATCTGGGTGGTCACGCGCCCCATGATGTCGCCCTGCTCGGTGCGCCACTTGCTGAGCCACTGCTCCATCGGGAAGGGCTCCCCGCGACGCTCGTACTCCTCGCGGAACAGTTCGAGCCGCTTACGGATGAAACCGTGCGAGTAGTAGAGCTTTCTCACCGCCCAGGGCTCGCCCAGCTCGGGATGGAAATCCGGATCCGCGGCCGCGTCGTAGGCCGCGACCGACACCTCGTGGCACCGGATGTGGTCGGGGTGCGGGTAGCCGCCGTTCTCGTCGTAGGTGGTCATGACATGGGGGCGGAACTCGCGCACCGACTGCACGAGCCGGCGGACCGGTTCGTCGAGCGGGATCGCTGCGAAGCAGCCCTCCGGCAGCGGGGGCTTGGGGTCGCCCTCGGGCAGTCCGGAGTCGACGAAGCCGAGCCATTGCTGCCGCACCCCGAGGATGCGGGCCGCCTCGGCCATCTCCTCCTGGCGCACCTCGCTCATGCGCTCACGGATGCCGGGCACGTCCATGGCGGGATTCAGGATGTCGCCGCGCTCTCCGCCCGTGAGCGTGACCACCAGGACCTCGTGCCCCTCGGCCGAGTACCGGGCCATCGTGGCCGCGCCCTTGCTCGACTCGTCGTCGGGATGGGCGTGCACGGCCATGAGCCGTAGTCCGCTCACGTGTATTCCTCCACCTCACGTCGTCTGCTTCGCCGGAACCGACCCTGCGCCCGCGTCGCGGTCGCTTCGGATCCGTCCTCTATAGTTCCACCTGATAATTCCGACGTCAGCCGTGACCCTGCGGCGACGCCCGATCCATCGTTCCGCTGTGAAAGCAAAGTGATGAGCAACACCGTGCCCACCGACCGGTACCCCTCCTCCCGGTACCCCGGACCCCGCGTGTCGACACGCGGCAAGCGCTGGGGTTTCACCATCGCCGGTCTGCTCGCGGGGCTCGTCGTGGCGTTCGTTCTGTTCCAGAACAACTCCGCTCCGATCGAGTCGGAGGTCGTCGCCTTCGAGATCATCGACGACAGCACCATCGACATCCAGCTCAAGGTCACGCGCGACGATCCGTCCGAGGACGCCGTCTGCATCATCCGGGCCCGGTCGAAGGACGGCAGCGAGACCGGACGGCGCGAGGTGCTCATCCCGGCATCCGATTCGCAGACGGTCGTGCTGACCTCCACGGTCAAGACGTCACAACGCCCCGGAATGGGCGACACCTACGGCTGCGCCACCGAGGCCCCCGAGTACCTCCGCGCACCCTAGGAACCTGCCGCGACCAGCGTCTTCCTGCGCTTTCCCGGAGCAGCGACGGGAGTGATGCTAAAATAGCCGGATACACGGTTCCACCCTTTGGGGCCGTGTATTGCTGCATAAGAGCATCAACAGACAGTACGACTTCCGTTCAGCCTGACAACAAGGGGGGACGACGGGGGTCGTGCTGTCGCGGTCGTTGCATGTGCACGACTTGTCCACGGAGCCGGGGGCTCCAACCCGAAGGAAGTGATCGAGGATGACCGAGACCCAGGTGACCTGGCTGACGCAGGAGTCGTACGACCGGCTCAAGGCCGAGCTGGACCAGCTCATCGCGAATCGTCCTGTCATCGCCGCCGAGATCAACGAGCGTCGCGAGGAAGGCGACCTCAAGGAGAACGGTGGCTACCACGCAGCCCGTGAGGAACAGGGCCAGCAGGAAGCCCGTATCCGTCAGCTCCAGGAGCTGCTGGGCACCGCCAAGGTCGGCGTCGCTCCGACCGAGTCGGGTGTCGCCCTCCCCGGTTCCGTCGTCACCGTCTACTACGCCGGCGACGAGACCGACACGGAGACGTTCTTGATCGCGACCCGCGAGGAAGGCGCCCGCAACAGCGAGCTCGAGACCTACTCCCCCAGCTCGCCCCTCGGTGGCGCCCTGATCGACGCGAAGGTCGGCGAGACCCGCGAGTACACGCTGCCCAACGGCAACACCATGAAGGTGACCCTGGTGAGCGCGGAACCCTACCGCGGCTGATCGCCTCTGCAGCCGAAAGGCCCGACCGGAGAATCCGGTCGGGCCTTTCGCGTGTTCACGGCAGGTATCAGAAGATGCGCCGCGCCTTCATGTCGGGGAAGACCGGCCCCACCCGCACGACGTCGCCGGTGGTGGGTGCGTGCACCATCTGCCCGCCGCCGATGTAGATGGCGACGTGACCCGGTCCCCCGGCCTGCCAGTTGCCGAACAGCAGGTCGCCGGGGCGCGCCGCGTACAGCGGCACCTCGGTGCCGATGTGCCACTGCGTCTCGGACGTGCGCGGCAGCGTGATGCCTGTCGCGGCGAACACCGCGTACGACGTCAGGCCGGAGCAGTCGAAACCGCCGCCGGACGGCCCGTTGATATTGCCGCCACCCCAGACGTACGGCAGGCCGAGGTACTTGAAGGCCAGGTCGACGATGCGGTTGCCGATGTCACCGGCCCCGCCTCCGATGCCCAGACCCAGGAACGGCGAGAGCATGCGAGCGAAGACGTGCTCGGTCGCTCGGATCTTCGCGACGTAGGGCTTCGTCTGGTTCTCGTAGTCGGGATGACCGGACGGCATGCCACCCGAACGTTTCACCGCGCCGACGCCGGCGTTGTAGGCCGCGAGGGTCAGATCGAGGGTGTCGCCCTCGACCAGTCCGCGCTTCTTCCAGTCGTCGATGAGCTTGTAGTTGTCGCACAGGAGGTTGCCCGACGCCATGACCGGGTCGGCGATACCGAGGACGTCGGCCTTACCGTCACCGTCGGCGTCCTTGCCGTACTGGTCCCAGGTGCCGGGCATGAACTGTCCCGGGCCGCGGGCGCCGACCGGCGAGACCGGCGCGGTCGGGCCGTACCGGAAACCGTTCTCGGCGGAGTAGAGGGCCGCGAGGACCGGCGCGGAGATCCCGTCGCACAGTTCCCCTGCCTTCTTCAGCCACGGCGCGAACACGGCGATCGCACCGATGGGTGCGAGTCGCGTTCCGGGAAGGATCGCCGGGATCGACGGCAGTGCGATCCCGGTGCCGGGGATCGTGGGACCCGGTTGCGGGTTCCCGACCGCGCCGGTCGCCGGCGGTCGGGCCGGTATCCCGAAGGGCCCGGGCCGGGCGGCCGGCGGTTCGGGCGCCAGCGCAGGCGGAGCCGCTTCCGGATCGGCGGGGTGCAGCGCTGCAGCCGCCTCCTCGGGCAGATGCGGCTCGATCGCCCCCGCGACCGCCGTCGTCGCATCCGCGACCGCCTGTTGGGCTCCCTGCTGCATCGGCTCCGGCAACGACGCGACGAAATTCGCCACGTCCGTGTCGGCGTTCTCCGCAGTTGCCTCGAACGACTCGATCGCCCCGTTGATCTGATCCTTGATCTCTGCTGGTAAGTCCACGCCCTGAACGAGCGCACTTGCTGCCGTAGCCACTGCCACGATGACCGCAGACGGGTCCACCGACATCCGCTACCCCCACATCCATCCATCAACCGCTCTCACCGTAGCTGTGAGGTCGATCACCAGTACGGCTTCCGGATGTTCTTATCACATATATTCAGGAACACGTTCTAGTATTGGGACCAGTGGGATCGGTGTTTCCCGAGTGACCAGAGTTACGGTTCCGGATAGAAGTCCGCAGCATCGGGATGGGTCAGGACGTCCATGATGTCCACCGGATCGACCGTGCCCTCGGCGAGCAGCGCCACGAGCGTGTCCCGCTGGTCCTCCGTCACCGGTTCGCAGCCGCCGGGCATCACCCATCGGTCCTCACCCACCGGCATCACGCGAGCGCACAGCAACGTGCCGGCGGGCACCTCACCTGCCAGCCAGGGCGCGAACACCTCCACCACCCGATCGCTGCGCACGTCGCGCAGCGTGAGCGACTCCTCCGGCGCACTCGCCTCGACCTCGAAGACCGAACGCTCGACCGCCAGCCACGAGCGGGCGAGCTCCACCTCGTCCTCGGGCAGCAACTCCCCGCGACGCTCGACGAAATCCGCGAACGCGCCGGCATCGAAGAGCAGGACGTCCTCGACGAGCGGATCGGCGACGGCCTCGGCCACAGCATCGTCGTCCCCGTAGCCCGAGCGGGCCTCCGCCAGCGCGACCCGCTGTTCCGCCCATCCGGGTTCCAGGGCGTGCATGGCCGCCTTCATGTACAGCCAGTCGGACCGCTCCTCGAGCGAGTGTTCGGCGCGCCCGAGATGGCACGCCTTGTACTTGCGGCCCGACCCGCACCAGCAGCGGTCGTTGCGGCCGAGCCCCGGGACCTCCTTCGGCCGGTACCGTTCGAGCAGTTCGTGGAGGGGGTGTTCGTCGCCACCCGGCACCCGGGCGAGCAGAGACAGCCCCCGGATCGCGTCCCCGCGATCGGAGGCGAAGCGCGCGAGGTCGAACAACGGCAGGTCGAAGGCGGAGTCGAGGTCGGCCGAACGCTCGTAGTGCCGTTCGGCTTCGGTGATGCGTCCGGTCGATTCGGCCGCGCGACCGGCGATCCAGTGCGCTGCCCCCGCCGCACGTCGCGGCGCATGGTCGAGCAGCCACAGCGCGGCCTGTTCGATCGCCTCGGGCGCGAGCTTCTCCCCCACCAGTTCGTCGTAGACGGTCTCGGCGATCTCGGGATCGGACAGCACCGAGTACAGACCGGATTTCCCCACGGCGAAACGCTCGTCGAGTTCGGCGTCGTCGCCGCGTTCGAGGGCTTCGACCAGCGACGCGAACAGGGCCACGCCGGGCACGGCGTCGACGGGGATCCCGAGCTGTTCGGCATAGATCTCGAACATCGCCCGGTCGGAGTATCCGTCGAAGTCGAAACCGTTCGGTGCCACCAGGTCTCCGCTGCGGACCAGTCCGGCCTCGGCGAGCAGTTCCCCGAGGGGCAGGGACGGCGCGGAGAACGCGTCCGGCGTTTCGGCGAGCACGTCGAGGAAGGTGCCCTCGAGGCTCGCCACCTGCTCGCGGGCGATGGCCTGTTCGAGCGCGTGCACGAATTCACTCTCACTGCTCCGGACTTCGACGTCGACCGGAGCGAACGACAGACGACCGTCCCGCGCGGTGAGCGCGAGCAGATCTCCCGGCTCGTAACCCGACAGGTCCTCTTCGGGAAAGACGATCGTCTCCTTGCGGAGGAATCCACCCGAATCCGGATCGTTCTGCGCGGCAGGATCTTCGGAGCCACCGGGTTGCACGAGATCGAACTCGTCGTCCTCGGAGACGAGCAGCAGGAGCGGTTCGATGTCGTCGACGGGGATCGCGTGCCGGTCGAGTTCGTCCGCGGTGAGGCGGTGTGTGAGCGTCCTGCCCTCGAACAGCACATCCGTCGCTGCAACACGGTCGGCGGACAACCACATCAGCAGCGGATGCGGTTCCGACTGTTCGAGATCGATCATCACCTGCTCGGCGGAGCCGAATCCGTGCTCCTCGAGATCATCGGCCACCTCGTCGATCGTCATGGGTCCGTGGCGCCGTACCGTGTCGAGCACGGTGTCCCACAGGGCGGATTCGGGATGTTCGCTGTCCGTCACCACGCGATCGTACGGCGCCCGGCCGTGCTTCCGGGGGCTATGCGGTTCCTTCCGCACGTCGCCGTCACGCGTCACACGTCGCAGGCGGCCTTCAGTCGGGCGCGGGCCCGGACGGCCGGTGTGATCGGTGTGGTGGTGTGCCATCGCGGAGGTTCTCTGGCGGCACGAATCCGTCCCTGACGAGAAGAAGGCGCCCTTCGGGACGCCTTCTTCTCGTGTCTTCTACGACCGGTGTGTCAGCCGAGCGCCTGTTCGACGTCGGCGAGCAGGTCGGCGGCATCCTCGATGCCCACCGACAACCGGACGAGATCCTCGGGGACCTCGAGCAGCGACCCGGCGGTGGAGGCGTGGGTCATCGCACCCGGATGCTCGATGAGCGACTCCACGCCACCGAGCGACTCGGCGAGGGTGAAGATCTCGGTGCGCTTGCAGAAGTCCAGCGCGGCCTGGCGGCCACCGGCGAGGCGCACGGAGATCATGCCACCGAAGCGACGCATCTGCTTGGCCGCGTACTCGTGGCCCGGATGCGATTCGAGACCCGGGTACAGCACCTTGGTCACGGCGGAGTGTCCCGACAGGAAGTCGACGAGCTTCTCGGCGTTGTCGGAGTGCTTCTCCATCCGCACCGCGAGCGTCTTGATGCCGCGCAGCGTGAGGAAGGCGTCGAACGGGCCCGGCACGGCGCCCGCACCGTTCTGCAGGAACGCGAAGGCGGCGTCGAGCTCCTCGTCGTTCGTCACCAGCGCGCCACCGACGACGTCGGAGTGACCACCGATGTACTTGGTGGTCGAATGCAGCACGACGTCGGCGCCGAAGGTGAGCGGCTGCTGCAGGTACGGCGACGCGAAGGTGTTGTCGACGACGATCTTGGCACCACCCTCGTGCGCGATGTCGGCGAGCGCCGAGATGTCGCCGATGTTGAGCAGCGGGTTGGTGGGCGTCTCCACCCACACGAGCTTGGTGTTCGGGCGCACGGCCGCGCGCACCTCGTCCGCGTCGTTGATCGCGGCCGGGGTGTACTCGATCCCCCACTGCGTGAACACCTTGTCGATGAGACGGAAGGTGCCGCCGTAGGCGTCGTTGGGGATGACGAGGTGGTCGCCCGGACGCAGCACCGAACGGAGCAGGCAGTCGGTGGCGGCCATGCCCGAGCCGAACGCCCGGCCGTAGGTGCCGTTCTCGAGCGCGGCGAGGTTCGCCTCGAGGGGACGACGGGTGGGGTTGCCGGTACGGGCGTACTCGAAGCCGTTGCGCATCTCGCCCACGCCGTCCTGGGCGAAGGTCGACGACGCGTAGATCGGCACGTTGACGGCACCGGTCTGGGGATCGGGCTCGTACCCGGCGTGGATGGCGCGGGTCGCGAAACCGTGCTGGTTCTGGTCTGTCATGAAGATCTGTGTCCTATCGGCCTTGAGAGATGAATCCGAGCAGGTCGTGGCGGGTGATGACGCCGACGGGCTTGCCGTCGTCGATCACCATGAGCGCGTCGGTGTCGCCGAACGCCTTCGTGGCGGAGTCGATCGACTCGCCCACGCCGATGTTCGGCAGCGGCGGGCTCATGTGCTTCTCGACCGGATCGGCGAGATTCGCGCGACCCTCGAAGACGGCGCTGAGCAGTTCGCGCTCGCTGACCGAACCGGCCACCTCACCTGCGGTGACGGGCGGTTCGGCACCCACGACCGGCATCTGCGAGACGCCGTACTCACGGAGGATCTCGATGGCGTCGCGCACCGTCTCGGACGGGTGGGTGTGCACGAGGTCGGGCAGGTCGCCGCTCTTGCCGCGCAGCACGTCGCCGACGGTGGAGTCGTCGGGCTTGCCGTCGAGCGGCGCGCGCAGGAAGCCGTAGCTGGCCATCCACTTGTCGTTGAAGATCTTCGACATGTAGCCGCGACCACCGTCGGGCAGCAGCACGACGACGACCGCGTCGGGGCCCTCACGCTCGGCGACCTGCAGTGCGGCGACGACGGCCATGCCGCACGAGCCACCGACGAGCAGGCCTTCCTCGCGGGCGAGGCGACGGGTCATCTCGAACGAGTCGGCGTCGGAGACGGCGATGATCTCGTCGGGGATCGACGGGTCGTAGGCGGAGGGCCAGAAGTCCTCACCGACACCCTCGACGAGGTACGGCCGGCCGGTGCCGCCCGAGTACACCGAGCCCTCGGGGTCGACGCCGACGACCTTCACTGCACCGTTGGAGACTTCCTTGAGGTACCGGCCGGTGCCCGAGATGGTGCCGCCGGTGCCGACGCCCGCGACGAAGTGCGTGATCTTGCCGTCGGTGTCGTTCCAGATCTCCGGGCCGGTGGTCTCGTAGTGGCTCGCCGGGCCACCCGGGTTGGAGTACTGGTTCGGCTTCCAGCCACCGGGGAGCTCACGGGCGAGACGGTCGGAGACGCTGTAGTAGCTGTCGGGGTGCTCCGGCGGGACCGCGGTCGGGCACACGACCACCTCGGCACCGTAGGCCCGCAGCACGTTGCGCTTGTCCTCGCCGACCTTGTCGGGACACACGAACACGCACTTGTAGCCGCGCTGCTGCGCGACCAGGGCCAGGCCGATGCCGGTGTTGCCGGAGGTGGGCTCGACGATCGTCCCGCCCGGCTTCAGTTCGCCCGACGCTTCGGCCGCATCGATCATCTTCACCGCGATGCGGTCCTTGGAGCTGCCGCCGGGATTGAGGTATTCGATCTTCGCTGCTACGAGCCCCGATCCGGGTTTCACCACCGTGTTGAGCTTGACGAGGGGGGTGTTTCCGATGAGGTCGATGACGGAATCCGCAATGCGCATGACTCCATGTTCCCACGTCGTGGCTTTCCGGCAGGGGGACGGTGTACACCCCCTGGGAAAACACCCCTGCGAAACAACCCCTGCGAAACGACGAAGACCCCGGACCGTGGTCCGGGGTCTTCGTGGCGTACTGCTAGTCGTTCTGGAAGTAGCTGAGCAGTCGCAGGATCTCGACGTACAGCCACACCAGGGTGACGGTCAGGCCGAGGGCGACGCCCCAAGCGGCCTTCTCGGGGGCCTGTGCGCGGATCAGCTGGTCGGCGGAGTCGAAGTCCAGCAGGAAGCTGAACGCCGCGATGCCGATGCACACGAGGCTGAAGATGATGGCGATCGGGCCGCCGTCGCGCAGGCCCAGGCCACCGTCGATGAAGAAGCCGGCGATGAGGTTGCCCAGCGCCAGGACCAGGACACCGACGAGGGCGCCGACGATCATGCGGGTCAGGCGCGGCGTGACGCGGATGGCGCCGGTGCGGTACACGACGAGCATGCCGAAGAACACGCCGAAGGTGCCGAGGACGGCCTGCGCGATCAGGGTCGCGCCGCCGGCGCCACCGAACGTGATGTCGGTGAACATGAACGACAGCGCGCCGAGGAAGAAGCCTTCCGCGACCGCGTAGGCGAGGACGATCGCCGGGTTGTCCATCTTGCGGCCGAACGTCGCGACCAGCACGAGGACGAGGCCGATCAGACCGCCGCCGATGACGAACGGAGCTGCCAGGCCGACGTTGGAGTTGACCAGCACGTAGGAGATGAGTGCCGAGACGGCGAGCACACCGAGCGTGATGCCGGTCTTGGTGACGACGTCGTCGATGGTCATCGTCCGCTGGTCGGTGGGGCGTGCCCACGGATCCGTCTGCGGCTGACCGAATTGCTGGGTGGCCTGCGCGGCGCCTGCCGTCGCAGAGCCGAACGTGGCGTATCCGCCGCCCTCTTGCTTGGGCAGGTTGCGGAACACCGGGTTACTGGTGGTGCGCACCGTGCACTTCCCTTCTCGTGGTCGCTTCTGTCCGTTCAACGAGGCAGTGACCTCACGAGTTCCCGTTTCGTCGAGAAAGCTCGGACTAATCGGACTCTACCGGCTCCGTACCGACCTGGTCACCGTGAACTTGCGGTTGCGGCCCTCGACGCGGGTCGGCCCGACGACGCCCGACAGCGCGGGGCGGTAGTCGAGGTGGCGGTTGTAGACCGTCCACATCTGTCCTCCCGGGCGGAGGATCCGGGCTGCGGCGTCGAACATCTTGTGGGCCGCGCCGGTGTGCACGGCGGCGCCGATGTGGAAGGGCGGATTGCACACCACCAGGTCGACCGACCCGGCGGCGATCGAGCTCGCGGCATCGTCGCGGAGCGTGTCGACCCGGTCGGCGAGCCCGTTCGCGGCGGCCGTCTCCGCGGCGGAGGCGACGGCGGCGGCGGAGTGATCGGTCGCGATCACGCGAACGTCGGGCAGTTGCCGGGCGAGCATCGCGGCGAGGATGCCGGTGCCGCAGCCGAGGTCCACCGCGAGCTGCTCGTCCGTGTCGCTACGAGGCAGGTCGATGTTCGGGAAGTGGTCGAGGAGGAAACGGGTGCCGATGTCGAGACGCGGGCCGGCGAAGGCGGCCCCGTGCGCGACGACGGCGAGGTCGAGTTCGTCGAGCCGCTGACGGACGGGATAGGAGGCCGGTCCGGGTGTTGCTCCGCGCGCGGTGAGCACCCGCGACTTCTGCCGTCCCCGCGACGCGCGGACCTCGGCGAAGGACGCACCGAGGACGTCGTTCATCGCAAGGCTGATGTGCTTGTCGCGGCCACCGGCGAACACGACGACCTCGGGGTCGGCGTGGCGGGCCACGGTCTCGGCGATCTGGGTGAGCGCCGACAGCGAACGGGGAAGACGCAGCAGTACCACTCGGGCACCGGCGAGCAGGTCCGCGTCGAGTCCGCAGGAACGATAGCGGTCGGTGAGATCCTCACGTTCGGCGTTCGCAGCCAGCGCGCGTTCGGCCACCACCGAGTCCTGATGCACCCGGATCCGCTCCGCGCCGAACCGGACGGCCGCACCCAGGGTCAGGGCACCGTACTGGTCGTCGACGACCACGATCGTGCCCGGCGTTGCGGATTCCAGGGCGGGGGCGGCTTCGTCGAGGAGCAGGCGATCGGCCCCGTCGACGGCGAACAGGTTGGGCGCTTCCACATCCGGGAAGCGCCTCAACCTGTCGTACAACTCGTCGATCAACACTCGACCGTCAGCACTCGCCCTTTCCGGCGTTCTCGATGGCACGCAGGGTGTCGGCCTGCTCCTCTTCGCTGAGATCCTGCCAGGCCGGGAGCTGCTGCTGGGCGTCGGCGACGGCCTGGGCCGCTGCCGCGCGGTCCTGGCCCCACCCCTCGAGCTCGTCGAGGTAGGGCAGCAGAGCCTCGCAGTTCTCCTCGTAGCTCTTGCCGAGTTCGACGCTGGTGCCCGAGGTGCCGGCCTCCGCCGAAGCCGAGGTGCTCGTCGTGGTGGTGGTCTCCTCGGCCGAGTCGGATCCGTCCGAGGATCCACACGCCGCCGCAAGCAGGACCACACCTGCACCGAACAGCGCCGCGAGAGTCTTCTTCATCTATGTCCCACTTCTGGTCGCAGTGTCGTTTCGTCCGTTCCCGGTGAGGCACCGTGGTCCGGCCGGACCACGTTAGACCAGGGGCGACGCACGATCTGCAGCGGGCGTGCACATTTCGAGACTATCCTGGGGAAACGGCTTCCCGAGGTGATTGCGCCGATGACCGAGAACGATCCGGCCGCCACTCAGCGCGCGCCGATTGTCGACGTCGCAGAGACCGACATCGTGCGCGCGCTGCACGATGCCGGTTTCACCGACGCCGTGGAGATCGGCCGCGGCGGCTTCGGTGTGGTCTACCGCTGCCGGCAGGCCGAACTCGACCGTGACGTCGCGGTGAAGGTGCTGCGCCGCTCCCCCGAACCCGCCGATCTCGAACGCTTCCTGCGCGAGCAACGCGCGATGGGGCGGCTCTCCGGCCACCCCAACATCGTCACCGTGCTGCAGGCCGGCGCGACGGACACGAGCCTGCCCTATCTGGTGATGCACTATCACCCGCACGACTCTCTCGACACCCGCATCCGGCGGCACGGGCCGATCACCTGGCCGGAGGCGGTCCGGATCGGGGTGAAGGTCGCCGGCGCACTCGAGACGGCGCATCGTTCCGACGTCCTGCACCGCGACATCAAGCCCGGCAACATCCTGCTCACCGAGTACGGCGAACCGCAACTGACGGATTTCGGTATCGCCCGCGTCGGCGGCGGCTTCCGCACCACTGCCGGTGAGATCACCGGTTCCCCCGCGTTCACGGCACCGGAGGTGCTGCGCGGTCATGCCCCGACTCCGGCCGCCGACGTCTACGGCCTCTCCGCGACCCTGTTCGCGGCGATCACCGGTCACGCCGCCTTCGAGCGGAAGGAGGGCGAGAAGATCGTCGCGCAGTTCGTGCGCATCACTTCCGAGCCCGTCCCCGACCTGCGCGGCGAGGGCATCCCCGACGACGTGTGCGAGGCCCTCGAGCGCGGTATGGCGACCGATGCCGAGGACCGGCCGCAGACGGCCGCCGAGTTCGGCGATCTGCTCCGCGACGTCCAGCGCGCCCACAACCTGCCCATCGACGAGATGGCGCTGCCCGGGTTACCGCCGTCCGGCCCGTTCCCGCCGCGCTCGGCGCCACCGCTCACCGGGCCGGCCTCGACGGTCTCCGGCCGCTCGTCCACGGTCTCGGGACGCACCGGTCCGTCCACCGCACCGTCGACCAGATTCCGGCCGCCCTCGACGTCCCGTCCCCTGATCGAACGCAGCCGTCTGATCTCGTTCCTGCGGGCCGGCGGACGGCGCCGTCTCATCGCCATCCACGCCCCCACCGGCTTCGGCAAGTCCACCCTCGCGGCGCAGTGGCGCAACGTACTCGCCGCCGAGGGAGTGCCGGTCGCGTGGTTGACGGTGGACAGCGACGACAACAACGTCCTGTGGTTCCTCGCGCACCTCGTCGAGGCCATGAAACAGATCCGGCCCGTGCTTGCGCGCGAGCTCGGCCAGATCCTCGACGCGCACGGCGACGAGGCCGAACGGTACGTGCTGTGCACGCTCATCGACGAGCTGCACCGCACCGACACCGCGGCGACGCTGGTGATCGACGACTGGCACCGCGTCACGTCGACGGAGACCGTTGCCGCCCTCGAATTCCTGCTCGACCGCGGATGTCATCACCTGCAGCTCGTGGTGACGAGCCGCAACCGATCCGGACTTCCGCTCAGCCGCATGCGCGTTCGCGACGAGCTGGTCGAGATCGATTCGACGGCACTGCGGTTCGGGGTGGACGAATCGAACGCCTTCCTGCGCGACATCGGCGGGATAGACCTCGACCCCGAGGACGTGGAGGATCTCACCCGCACCACGGAGGGGTGGGCCGCAGCACTGCAGCTCGCGTCGTTGTCGTTGCGTGACAGCGACGATCCGTCGTGGCTCATCGAGAACATCACCGGCCGGCACCACGCGATCGGTGAGTTCCTCGCCGACAACGTGCTGGCCGGTCTCGAACCCCGGATGTACGAATTCCTCCTCGCGACCAGCATCACCGAATCGATCAGTGGCAGCCTGGCCGTGGCACTCACGGGCGATCCGCGCAGCCAGGCGATGCTCGAGGAGGCGGAGGAACGCGACCTGTTCCTGCGGCACGTCGACGACGAACGCGTGTGGTTCCGCTACCACCACCTGTTCCTCGATTTCCTGCGGCGGCGTCTCGAACGCGACCATCCCGACAAAGTCGCGGACCTGCACCGCACCGCCGCCGACTGGTTCGCCCGCAACCGCATGCTGCAGGAGGCCGTCGACCACGCCCTCGCCGCCAACGACACCGGCTTCGCCGTCGACCTACTCGCCGACGACGGCATGTACCTGATGGAGCACGGTCACATCGCCACGCTGCTCGCCCTGATCGACAAACTGCCGCCACGGGCCGTCGCGAACGATCCGCGCCTGCTGCTCACGCAGGCCTGGGCGAACAGTGCGCTGCTGCGGTTGGACCGGTGTCGCAGAACCCTCGCGGCGGTACGGGAACTGCTCGACCGGGGGGTGACGGACAGCTACGACGTCGAAGCACTCCGCATCGAGGCGGACGCCGTCGAGGCGTCGATCCTGATGAACTCCGACCGCATCGACGGCATCTACGAGCTCATCGCGCCGTGCCTGGAGAATCCGACCTCCGTGCACCCGTGGGTGGTGGCGGCCGCAGCCGACTTCGCCTCGTACGCCGACATCTTCCGCTTCGACTTCGCCTCCGCGATCGGGCGGCAGGAATGGGCGGAGCCCTACCACCGCGAGACCCGCGGACCGTTCGCGTCGATCTACGGTCAGTGCCTGTGCGGCATCGCGGCGAACGAACGACTCGACGTCGCCGCGGCCGAGAAGTACTTCCGCACAGCGCTGCGCCGAGCGCGACGCAACGGCGGGATCCACACCCACGGAGGGCGTCTCGCCGCTGCCATGCTCGGAGAGCTGCTCTACGAACAGGGACGGATCGCCGAGGCCGAAGCGTTGCTCGACGAGAGCAACCTGCTCGGAATAGAAGGCGGTGGAACGGATTTCCTCATCGCTCGCTTCGGTACCGCTGCGCGCCTGAAGATGCTGCAGGGCAACCGGGAGGCAGCCGTCGCCCTGCTCGCCGAAGGACTGCGGGTGGCGGCGCTGCACGACCTGCCACGCCTGCGGGCACGCATCGAGAACGAACGGGTCCGGCTCGGGATCACCACCCCCGGTCCTTCGACGCGCACGATGCCGGAGAAGACCACACCCCACCCGGACGGAACCGTCGAGATCACCCTCCAGATCGAGGACTCCACCGCGATCCGATTGCTCAGCGAGAGCGGGGAGCCCGAGGCGGCGGAACAGGCCGTCGATTGGGCGCGGATGTGGGTGCAGCGCACCGCCTCGCGTCCCCGCGCCCACCTGCAGGCCCACCGTCTGCTCGCCTCCTGCCTGCACGCAGCCGGGCGCATCGAGGAGGCCGCGGAGACCCTGGCCGTCGTGGTCGACGCGTGCGCGGCGCGCGGGATGGTGCGCTATCTGACCGACGGCGGGCCACACGTGATCGCCACGCTCACCTCGATGCAAGGGCGGATCGAGCGGGGCCTGTGGCCTGACGATCGGCCACGGATCGACCTCGGGTTCGTCGACGAGGTGCTGCGATTGGTAGACACCGAGCATCGTCCTGTCGTGTGAACCTCCTACGGGGGACGTGGTGTGAACCTCTCGTATTGCGGGGATCCTGCCGAGGTGACGGACCGATACGACAACTCCATCCGGACCCGGCGGTGGGCCCACGGGAAACTCGTCGACGAAGGTTTCCCGCTGTCCGCTGTCTCGGAGCATCTCGCCGATCCCGAGGCCTTGGTCTGGGTAGATCTGTGGGATCCCGAACACGCCGCTCTGCTCGAACTCGCCGAGGAATGGAACCTCGACCCGCATGCCGTCGAGGATTCGCTAGCACACGGCGAGCGCACGAAGGCCACCCGCTACGCCACCCATACCTTCCTCACGGTCTACGCGACGCACCTGTTTCCGGATTCCGAGGACGAGGATCAGGCGCACGAGTCCCGGCTCCGCACCACGCGGATCTCCGCCTTCGTCCTGCCCCGCGGCGTCGTCACCGTTCGCCGCGGCACTCCCTTCGACATCGACGAAGTGGTGCGCCGGTGGGACGAGAACACCGACCTGCTGCAGTACGGGCCGGGTGCGCTGATCCACGGCCTTCTCGACACGGTCGTCGACGGGCAGTTCGAGACCATCCAGGAACTCGACGACGCCGCCGAGGACCTCGAGGACTGCCTCTTCGAGGACGGTGCCTCCACCCGGCAGATCCAGCGCCGCGTCTACCGGCTCCGCAAGGAACTCGTGCAGCTCCGGCGGGTCGTGCTGCCGATGCGCGAGGTCGTCAACGCCGTCCTGCGCACCCGCGCCGAGAGCAACCACCACCCCGAGCTCGACAGCTCCTACAACGACCTCTACGACCACGTGATGCGTGCTGCGGAGTGGACCGACTCGCTGCGCGAGATGGTGAACACCGTCTTCGAGACGAACCTGTCGCTGCAGGACGCGCGCCTGAACATCGTCATGAAGAAACTGACGGGATGGGCCGCGATCATCGCCGTCCCCACGGCCGTCACCGGCTGGTACGGCATGAATGTGCCCTATCCCGGAGTAGGCGAGGCGTGGGGACTGATGAGTGGGGTCGGGATCATGGTCGTGTCGGCGATCGTGCTGTACGTGCTGTTCAAGCGCCGCGACTGGTTGTGAACCCGCGTTGCTCGGTGAACGGCTCTGTTCAGAGGAAGACGACGAGCAGCACGACGATCACGACGACCACCGCGACGGCAGCGATCACCGCACCCGCCGAACGCCGGCGCTGCACCGGCCCGTCGCGGACGAGTTCGGGATCGGCGTCGGGCGCGTCCCCGATCGGGTCGTTGTTCTCGGGACCGGAGTTGGTGGGATGCGACATCGGTCTCCTCCTGGCTGTCTGTGTCGAAGTCTGACACGGACGAGTCGGTCGTGTTCGGTTTCAGGCTGTTCGGGCCGGGTACTCCGTCAGAGCAACGTTCGATGACACAGGAGGACCCCATGGCCGACTTCGTCGACAAGGCAAAGCACAAGGCAGAAGAAGCGGGCGGCAAGATCAAGGAGAACACCGGTCAGGCGACCGGCGATCGTGATCTCGAAGCCGAGGGTCGCGGCGATCAGACCTCCAGCGGTCTGAAGCAGGCAGGCGACAAGGTCTCGGATGCCGTCGAAAACGTCAAGGACGCTTTCAAGAAGTAGCCCCTGAACTGCGCGGTGCCGGTAGTTGCGACTACCGGCACCGCGCTGTTGAGGTGCTCGGCACCGCGTCGTGGAGGTGCTCGGCACCGCGTCGTGGAGGTGCTCGGCACCGCGTCGTTCGTTCGGGTACCGCACCGAGCTGTGCCGGTGCGTGCAGCACCCCGCTCTCACGGGGTGCTGCCGGACTACTTCGAGGAGGTGCCTTCGGTGTCGTCGAAGAAGTGCCAGGTGCCGTCCTGCTCGTTCTGCGCCTCCATGCGCCAGCCGAGTTCGCTGTTGTCGGCGCGCTGGTCGACGAACCAGGCGTGCGCGTCGTCCGCGCTCTCGATTTCCTTGGTATCCACGACGTTCCCGGTCGGGTCGATCACTCTGTAGGTAGCCATGCCGAGTGTCTTCCCACGCGACTCGCCGGTCAAACGTCGCGCGAACCTTCTGGTGTAGGGTGGAGTCATCGTTCGGCTCGCACATGATGAGCAACCTCGCACCACAGTGCCCGAAGGTTCCGAGCCGAACGTGAGAGTTCCCCGCCGCGTGTACCGCGGCCCCTCTTCTTCGCACTGCCCCACGGCCGGGGTCTACCCGGCCGCACCCGAAAGGACGGCCATGAGCCAGAACAAAGAATTCGACAATCCTCTCTTCCTCGCGCCCACCACTCCGGAGGCCGACGCCGAGACCGAACCCGTCACCGCTGTCGCCGAAGTGAGCGGACCCCACGACTACACCTCGATCTTCTCCGCGCGCGGCGCCTGATCCCGCCTCATCCGACTGTGAAGCTTCCACCCCGGTCGGCTGCGAAGTCGGCCAGCGCCTGCGACACCTGCTCGGGCCGCCCGTCGTTCTGATCGGCGGCCGCCGTGAGCACATCGAGGTGGTTGTATCCGGACAGAACCCACCGGCGTTCGTTCGGATGATCCGTCTCGGGCAACGAGATACCTCCGTTCGCCACCAGCGTCACCACAGGATTGCGCGTGACACCGTCGCGGTGGAGATGACCTTCGAAGCGGGTCGCCGATGCGAGGTCGAACGGAAGCCTCGACGGGAAGTACCACTCGGTGAAATCCAATGGTGGCTCCGACAGATTCCGCGCGAGCTCCGCGATCGACGTCACCTCGCTCCCCCGATCGGTGTACCGCGCCTCGTCGGGTGACGACGCTTCAGTGCTCACCTCGTCGTAGTCGAGCCACCGGTAGACGACTCCCGGATCGGCGAAGACCGCCGGCGACGCCTTGAGCGCATCGCCGAAGAATCCCGACCCGAGCACCTCCGGCGTGGCGGGAACAGGAAACAGCTTGTCGCGCACGGGTGCCCCGGTGATGAATCCGACGCTCGCCTGCAGGAACCCCAGCGGTTGCGAATTGTCGTCGAGGATCGCGCCGAGCACCGCCTCGTTGGTCGCGTTCAACGTCCGCACGTCCGGGTCGCCCGTCGCGAACATCGCGTAATCCCCCGCCAGCAGAGTGCGCAACGTCCAGTCGATGTTCGGGTTGTCGGGCATGTGCGAGACGATCCCGTCGGTGCCGTCCGGGTCCAGTCGCGCGGCGAGTCCGGTGAGTGCGAGCAGATTCGTCGTCTCGGGATTGATGACCGCGGGAAGTGCCAGCACCGGCGACGCCGTGGAGATCGAACCGGACAGCGCATCGAGCGGAGCGGATACCGTGTCGGGCAGATCCGGGAGCGCGCCCCGGCCGGGGAAGGGCGCTCCGGCTCTGATCACCGTATCGAGCGCGAAGTACCCACCGCACTGGTTGTAGCCGGCGTCGTCGGTGGTGGCGGGATCTCCGTCGAAGTCCCATTCCGCGAAGTAGCCGGTGATGAAACCACCGAGAGAATGTCCGCCGCACAACACTTTCCGTTTCCGCAGTTCCGGGTCGGGAAGTTCGTGACGCAGCAGGTCGTACTGGTCGCGCAGCGTCTGCTCGAGTCCGACCTGCGAAAGCCACGCGACGTCGGCGCCGCTCGCATGGCCGGCGAATCGTCGCCCGTCCACTTCAGCACCGCGGAAGTAGTAGTCGGTCGCGGTGTCGAGCGAACCCGTCCGCAGCGCCGCCCGGGTACCGGTGTGGTCCTCGAGGCAGTTCGATCGCCGGTCGAGTGCCCAGAACTCGACATGGGCACCACGGGCCGCGGCCGCGACGACGGTGTTGCGCGCGACGCTCTCGAACGCGCCCGCTCCCTCGAAGATCCCGGGCTGGGCGACGAGGATCCGGTCGGCGTCGGCCGAACTGTCCGGTCCGTCGGCCGACCGCCACCGCAGATACGACAGCCGGTCGCATGCTGCGGGTCGCGGTCCCGCTTCCGCCGGCAGCGGCGCGGGTATCGACACCACGGACCCGAACACCTCGCCGGCCAGTGGCGCCGACGAGGTGTACGGCATTTCGGTGCGTCCGGTCGGCTCCGACGCGGTGCGTCCGATCGGCTCTGCCGACACCACCGATGCCGTGAGCACACTTCCCATCACCGCCGCAGCCAGTGCGGCGCCCATCCTTGCGCGCATCCCATCCCCCGATCGGTTCGTGCGTATTGAACACCGTTGCGGGAGTCGGGTCTACGGAAACGACAGAAGAAAGGACCCGTCGGAGTTCACCGACGGGCCCTTCATCGTCCACGCAAGGGGGAGGCGTGCGCAGACCGATGGCCTGCCGTTCGGGGGAGGTGACAGGGACCATCACTCGAAGAGTCGGGACCTTCGACCCTTCCGTTACGGGTGAAATGCGAGGGTGACACCCTGACCTGGGCTTTTGCGTAACTTCGGGTCACATCTTCCGTTCTGCTCCCGTCCCGGTGGTCCCTGGAGGGCATGGTGCTAAGGTCGCCCGTGACACGGGGTGCTCCGCACGAGCGGGGCTGAGATCACACCCGTCGAACCTGATCAGGTAATGCTGACGAAGGGATGTCCCGACATGACCATGCCTGTACCCACATCGATCCGTCCCCTGCCCTCGCAGTGAAGGCGCAGCGGACTCTCGCCGGACTGCTCACCCTCGTCGCCGCACTCTCCGCGGTCGTCGGGTGCTCGTCCGATTCCGGGAGCGACACCATCCGATTCGCGTTGGACTGGACGCCCAACACCAATCACACCGGCCTGTACGTGGCGCAGCAGGAGGGTCTGTTCGCCGACGCGGGTCTCGACGTCGAGATCCTGCCGTACAACAACGCGACCCCCGACACCCTCGTCGACGCCGGTAGCGCCGAGTTCGGGATCTCCACGCACGCCACATCGACCATCGCCAGAGCCGCCGGGTCCCGGACCGTCGCGGTCCTCGCACCGCTGCAGCACTGGGCGACAGGGATCGCCGTGCGGGCCGACAACGCCGAGATCACGCGGCCGGCGGATCTCGACGGCAAGACCTTCGCGGGCTTCGCGAACCCCGGTGAGGACGAGATGCTCGCCGAGGTGATCCGCAACGACGGTGGTCGCGGTGAGTTCGAGAATGTGACGCTCGGGACGTCGTCGTACGAGGCCGTCTACTCGTCGACTGCCGACTTCACCGTGTCGTACCTGGCGTGGGAGGGTCTCGAGGCCGAGCACCGCGGCCTGCCCATGCGGTACTTCGGTTTCACCGATTACGGCTTCCCCGACGCGTACGCGATCGTCGTCGACGGCAACGAGGACTGGATGACGGAGAACCCGGAGCAGGCACGCGCTTTCGTGCAGGCGCTGCACCAGGGTTACCGGATCGCCGCCGACGATCCCGACCGCGGGGCCCGGGCCCTGATCGAGGCGAACCCCGGGGCCTTCCCCGACGAGGAACTCGTCTACGAGAGCCAGCGCATGCTCGCCGCCGAGTACATGCGCGACGCCTCCGGCGCCGTCGGGGTCCTCGACGCCAGGAAATGGTCGGGCTATGCCCGGTTCCTCTACGAGAACGGCCTGCTGTCCGGACCCGACGGCAGCCCGTTGACGACCGAGCCCGACTGGTCGACCTATGTCACCGATGACTACCTCGAAGACCGATAGCACCGGCCGCGCACGTCGACTCCTTCCCGCCCTGCTCGTCGCCGGGGCGCTGGTCGCGATCTGGCAGACGTACGTCGTGGTGAGCGGTATCCGCCCGCAGGTGTTGCCCTCCCCCGCACGCGTTCTCACGCAGGGGTGGGCGCATCGCGTCGACATCGCCGGGCACGCCTGGTCCACACTGCAGGTCACGCTCGTCGGGTTCGCCGTGTCGCTGGCCCTCGCGTGGGTGCTCGCGATCGCCGTGGACTTCTCGCCGTGGCTGCGACGGGCCTTCTTGCCGTTGTTCGTGGTGTCACAGACCCTGCCGATCATCGCGATCGCGCCCTTGATGATCATCTGGTTCGGATTCGGACTACTGCCGAAGATTCTCGTCATCGCGCTCGTGACGTTCTTCCCCGTCGCGATCGGACTGCTCGAAGGGTTCGCGGCGGCCGACCGCGAGGCGGGCGCGTTGCTGCGCAGCATGGGCGCGTCGCGGTGGCAGCAGTTCCGTTACGTGCGCCTGCCGTCCGCGCTTCCCCGCTTCTTCACCGCCCTGCGGATCGGGATCACCTACGCCGTAGTGGGGGCGGTGTTCGCCGAATACGTCGGCGCGACATCCGGTCTGGGCATTTACATGAGCACACAGAAGAATTCGTTCCGCACCGATCTCGTGCTCGCAACCGTGGTGGTGACGGCCGTTCTGTCGCTCACGTTGTACTCGCTGACCTACGTCGTCGAACGGGTGGTCGCGCCGTGGGCACTCACGAAGGGGGCGAAATGAGTGCGGTGACGGTGACCTCGGTCCACAAGGCGTACGGCGACCGGGCGGTGATCGACGGCATCGACTGTTCCGTCGAACCCGGTGAATTCGTGTCCCTCATCGGGCCGAGCGGGTGCGGCAAGTCGACGCTGTTCTCGATCGTCGCGGGGCTCGAACAACCCGACACCGGAGAGGTTCTCGTCGGCGACTCCCCCGCAGCACCCGGGGGGGTCGCGCTGATGCCGCAGAAGGACCTGCTGTTCCCTTGGCGGACGGTGCTCGACAACTGCACACTCGGACTCGAGGTGCAGGGTGTACAGCGATCCGACGCTCGCGCCCGCGCCCGCGAACTGCTGCCGACCTTCGGCCTGGCCGGCTTCGAGGACGCTGCGCCGCACCAACTGTCGGGCGGTATGCGTCAACGCGCGTCGCTCGCACGCACGGTGCTGCAGGGACGCGACGTGCTCCTGCTCGACGAGCCGTTCGGCGCACTGGATTCGCTGACCCGCACCGAGATGCAATTGTGGTTGCAGCAGGTGTGGCAGCAGCATCGGTGGACGGTGCTGATGGTGACGCATGACGTCCGCGAGGCGGTGTTGCTGTCCGATCGGGTCGTCGTCCTCGGTCCGCGACCGACGCGGGTGGAGCACGAGGTGCGTGTGCACCTGCCTCGACCTCGAACCCTGGAGATGTGCGCGTCGAGCGAGTTCGTGGCGCTCGAGCAGAACCTGGTGGACCTCCTGCACCGGTCACGTCACGGGGATCAGCGGAGGATGACCTCGAGATAGTCGCCGCTCGCTCTGCTCACCGGCGGTGCATCCGCTACAAAATTCGTCGTCCGCTACAGCAATTTGCCGTAGCGGATAGCGAGAACGGTAGCGGATGTGTCCGACAAGGCGGGGCCTGACTGTCACCGGCGATGGTTCGGGCGTCGGGGAAGGACCCCGCTACGGCGCGTCGCTGGGCATGAAGGTGGCCATCGCCGACATCGACCCTGACCGAGTGCCTGAAGCTGGAGGTCGAGGCGGCCGGATACGACATCACCGTCGCCGCGGTTCTGCCCGGCCCGGTGGTCAGCAGGATCTTCGAGCGGGCCGGCGGGGACTCGGAAGCCGATGCGCTCGAACGCGAGGCGATGTTCAAGGTCGGCGAGACCGCCATGCCTGTGGAGGCGTAGCGCACCTCCGAGCTGTGGTCATCCATCCGCTACACGAATCGCCATCTGCTATGGCAAATTGCTGTAGCGGATGGCAAGCGATGTAGCGAATGCATCGGGGCGATCCCGGACCTGTGCCCCCAGTGGGACTCGAACCCACACTTGGCGGATTTTAAGTCCGTTCGATACCCGTCGTGTGGCATCGTGCGATGCCTTGACCTGGGGTTTTGTGTCGTGTGGCGCCGTGTGAACCCCGTTGATGTGGCGTGAGTTGTGACAACTGTGTGACAACT